>CAVXCJ010000002.1:3385000-4359072 GCA_963760215.1 Terriglobia bacterium | reverse complement strand
GGCAGCACTCGCGACTCGGATCGCCCGATGGGGTCGCGGTCTGAGTTATTTAAGAGCTTGCGCTCTTGGCCCTTGGGTGATCGGCGCAAACATGCAATGTAAACGCTTGGTCGCGCTGCACCTCGAAGTTGTGCATCATTTCATCGAACGATGTGCCGGTGGGCGCACCAGCAGGTTTGAACCGCCAGCCACATTCCGAGCAAGCAAAACCCCGAAAACGCTGTTGTTCAATCCACACCAGTTTCCGGCTCATGGCCGCCTTTGTCGCTGCGCCGCATCGCCGTCCGACCGCATGCCTGGTACGCGCTTGCGCGTCAAGGAACGAAACGATTTGATTCGCCATAGCGTCTCCTGCGGCAACGGCGTACTGCCTGATGGCAGCAGAAACCGCTGGGCGCAGCGGAAGATGTGTAGGAGTAACGAGCGAAGTCTACATGTGCCAATTTGGATAGTCTGTTGGGCATCCTACAGACTTGGAAGATTTCCTGTTCGTGCGAACGCCCGAGTTCGGAAACACGTTTGCAGTAAGGGAATCGCGCAGGCGGTTGGTCTCGCGTTTGGTGCATCGCGATGCTTGGCTGGTGGCAGCGGTGAAGCCAATGTAGGATGCCCTACGGAAGCGTCGTGTTTGGACCCTGTATAATTTTCCGAGCGAATCAACACAGCTTCTGTTTCGCATCATGACGGGCGGATTCATCCTCTCGTCCGGGAGTGTTTTCGGTTGTGGATTGTGGCGAAGAAAGACCTCCAAGTCGCTTTGTCCGGCGAGCGGACGAATACCGCAGGTAAGCCCGTCAGCAACAAAATGCTTCTCTCGATCTCCGATAGCGACTACAACGCACTTCGTCCTCATCTCGAATACGTCCGCTTGCCAAACCATCTCGTGGTTCACGAAGCGGGTGGCAAGCTGGAATTTGCGTATTTCCCGAATCAAGGTTTGATCTCTCTGGTCGTCGTCATGAAGGATGGAAAGACGGCCGAAGCCGGCATCGTTGGAAATGAGGGCTTTACCGGAACCCTGGCGGCTGTGGGCCTGAGCAGGAGCCCGCTGCAAGCGGTGGTCCAAATCACGGGGGATGGGTTTCGGGTCGAGGTGGGAGCCCTGCAAAACACTTTGGAATCCGCTCCCCACCTGCAATTGATGTTGGGCCGCTATGCCGCAATTCAGGGAATGCAGGTTGCGCAAACCGCCGCGTGTAATCGGCTGCACGATATTGAGCAGCGCCTGGCGCGGTGGTTGCTGATGACTCAGGATCGAGTGGCTGCAGTGTCCCTGCCCATCACCCATGATTTTCTCGCAACCATGCTGGGGACCGATCGACCCAGCGTGAGCCTGGCTGCGGGTGTTTTGCAGAGGAAGAAGCTCATCGAGTACACCCGTGGCGCAGTGAAGATCGTGAACCGCAAGAAACTTGAATCCTCCGCCTGCGAGTGCTACGGGGTGATCCGACAGTACGATGGCGAGCTGGGCTTGAAATAAGTCCGCGAGTTCCGTGTGACCAGCCGGTTGTCGGTTTTCGGTGGTCGGTTTTCGGTGCTAACAAACCGCCGGTCGCCCAGCACCCCGTTCACCCCGACGTGCACCTCTTCAACCTGAACGCCCGCCATGGACTTGACCGGATAGATATACAGCCGCGCCACCGTGGCGATGGTGGATATAATGGTCGAGCAGTTTACCCGAAAGCTCGGATTCGGCACTCCCTGGCGCGCCTGTACCGAGATCCACGCAACCTGGCCCGGCAACATGGGTTGATAATATGATAGCCATTCAGGCCCATTCACACCCGGAGAGCACACCATGAAGACCTGCATTTTTGTATTTCTGCTGGCCGCTGGTCTGGCGGCGTACGGTCAGGTCCGCAGGCAAGGAACAGGCGCATCGGCTACGATGCAAGGCCAAAGTGCCGGATCCATGAGTTCCGCAACACCACAGCCCGATCCTTACAAGCAGCCGCCCGACAGGATCCTGAACTGGAACCCCAAGATCAGCGGCAAGCTGGCTACTCTGCTGCCCACGGGCATGAAAGCAGAGCAGGCCTGTTCGGGTTTTAAGCGCATGGGCGATTGCGGGGCGGCGATCCATGTTGCGCATAACCTGGAAATCCCTTTCAGCGACCTGAAAAAGAAGCTGACCGGCGACGACGCCCAGCCCTTGGCCGACATCATCCCGCTTCTGAAGCCCGTGATGAACGCCAAGAAAGAAGCCAAGAAGGCCGAAAAACAGGCCGATCGCGACCTGTGGGACGCGCGTGTGTATTAGACCGCCGTTGCGCGCTCCAGCCCGTTTTAGCGCCTGCTAGCAACTGAAACCTGGCGACTGACAACTGTTGTCCAGGAAATGCCACGCTTCCAGGTAGCGAAAATACTGGTTCTTCGGATTGCGCGGATTCGGAAAGCGCCCCAGACTCATCGAGTCGTGGTCGGCGGGGGTAAACACGGGGGGTAAACACGGGGCTCGGGCTCTTCAATAGCTTTCTTGTTCGCGAACGTGCTGCCGGTAGCAAATTGGGCAGAATGGTTTATCACAGCATTCGCAGTCTTCTGCATGACGGCCGCAAACTTCCCCACCGCATTTCGCACAGCGGGCGTAGGTCGACCGGGTACATCCTTCCACTTTGCAGGCCATCGCTTCAAACCCTAAGGCTTCGCGCCACCTGATACACCGAGACATAGCGGGCCTGTGCCATCACTCAATGGCGCGGACATGACTGCAGACGTCATTCTATCCTGCACTCCGGCGGGTAGGGACGGCACACACGGTTTGCCGTACCTGGTAGGTGGTGGTTGGGAACGGTCGTCGCTGGCGCAGGCCTTGATGGTGAAGGTGCCTGAGGGCGGGCCTTGGCGTTCCATCTCAGCCGCGCTCTCTTCGGCGAGGCGCTCGTACTCCGTTTCCGGGAGTTGCAATACCTTGAGCAAATCCTTGATCAGCGATTTTTCGTTGGCCATGTCGGCGGAGTTGGTGACCTCCTGCATCTCTTCACGCAGGCGCTTGAAATTGGAGGCGGCGATCTGCAGGGCGTAGAGGAGCAGCGAGGCTTTCTTGTAGGTGAGGAGGTCGTCGGCGAGAGCGCGCATGACGCGGTTGAGGGCGAGTTGAAGGCTGGCGGCGTCCTCGACGATGGGGAGGATGAATTCGCGGCGGCTCGGGGCGACGGCTTGGTGGAAGCGGCAGAGGTCGCGTCCGCTGAGCGCGGGCTGGCCGCAGGTTTGGCCGGAGAGCAGCGTGTGGCGGCAGCGCGGCGGCTGGTGCTTGGCGTCGAACTGGGTGGCGTTTACTTGCTGATCAGGGTGCATGGACCCCGTACTCCCTTCATAATGGAATCAATGAGTTAGGCCCGAGATCACGGGGCGCGCGGCAGCGCGCCAAAGCTCTTAGCTGTTAGCTCTTAGCCATTAGCTTATTCAGGGCGGGGGGTGACGCTTGGGATGAGCGATCAGCGGCTGATGGCTCGTGGGTTGACGAGTGCGTGGGGATGGGTGGGGCGGGAGTGAAGAGGCGAGCAACACGCAGGGCATACTTCTCCCTCAGTGCATTGCTCGGCGAATCTCAGATTAGCGCAGGTGGGGTGAGGGAGTCTGTGACGTCAAGGGGGTTCTTGAAGATTTCTTGGGGGCGATTCCCAGAATGGGAACCAGAAAATAGCTCACCACTGAGGCACGGAGACACAGAGGGAAAACGAGTATCCCCACTCTCGCCAAAAACCGGGCGGAAGGGTGGGCGACCCGCCCAGTCGGTCTACTTGACTCGCCGCATGACCGTGAGCAATTCATGCACTAGCCTCGCACCAAGTAGGGTTTTATCCATAAGCTGCCGCTCACGATCGTCGGCCTCTCGATACGACTTGACTGGGTGCTTGAAGAGATTTCTCGAGTTGCGGAACGAATGAAGGTCGTCTTTAAGACTATCAGAGACCAGTCTTTTCTTGTTGTGCGCTTTGTCAGAAGCCAGTGTGTTGATTTGCCCCGCCCAATCCATCCGGTCTATCTCCGCAACGCCCATCGTGAGACCTCCTTTCCGCTCCTCAAGCCGAATCAATCTGTCGGTTTCGCGCTCCACGATGTCACAGAGATCCCGAAAACCGTCAGCGCGATCCACGCGGTTGTATTTTTGAATTGCCGCGCGTACCTCTCCCTCGCACCTGCCCAAGCGTAAAGTAGGTTCAACATGGATCGTCCTTGCAGGGTTGCGGGCAGGATGTGAGATGCGTATCCGGCTCTTGCTATCGATGAGCAACAAGCCCACCCCGTCTCCGCGCATGCTGTCAATCGAGCCCGCCTGTACCACCGAGTCTTCGGGCGCAGCCAAGTAAAGCTCAACGTTTTCACGTCGAGCTGCCAACCAGCGAGCTAGAGCTTGGACTTCAGCATGGTAAATGAGTTGTGGTTGGGCATCGACGAGGATAATGGAATTATCCTGCGCAATATATAAGTTCGTCGTATATGGAGCGTCTTCCGAGAACGGGGTTTCTGCATCCACCTCTGCCGCGAGGCGCTTGAAATGACGAGCGACGGCGAGGGCCTGTTTTCGTGCCTCTTCCGTGGTGAACTGGAAGTTCATAAGTTATCGGCTCACGACAGCATCGATTTCAGCACGGAGCTCTTTCAGAGCCGAACGCATGTCGTTCGTCGGCTTACCGCGATAGGCAGTCAATCGTTCCGTTAGACTTGTGATCCGCGAAATCAGATCACGCCTTTCATACGCACTCTCCACCGTGTCTTCATAAGCCTTGTCGATTGTGTAACCGCGCTTGGTGGCAAGGTTGACGATTGCTGGGACAGCTGCAGCGCGGTTTCCGCCGGCGCGATCAGCACGAGCGATCTTACTGACATCTCGAAACGCGACGACGTTGTCGATCACACGGTCGGCATACTTCTTAACCATTGCATCCACGTACGCGGTCCTACTGACCTCTTCAAATACTTCCGGAACGTACTTCTGGATCGTTGCAGCGGACTTGTAGATTTCCAGGAAAAGGTCAGGCTTGATCCGCTGTTCTGACTTGGGTTTCTCCGCTTCTTTCAACAGCATGCGTTGATATTTGTCTGGCAGGTCGAGCAGTTCGAGTGACCGCTTGACGCTAGTTAGGCTTACGCCCGTGAGTGCAGAAAGAGCCTTGGGATCAACGCTGCGGCCTTGTGTTTCCAGCATAGATCGCACTTGGCCAATCTTCTTTGCCATTGCGATAAGGTCCCAGTCTTCCCGAACCATGTGGATGTTGAACATCATGAGAATGTTCTCGAGAGGTGCGGGCTCTGGCTGTACGATGGCGGGGACCGACTTCATGTTCAACCGTTTTGAGCAACGCCAGCGTCGTTCGCCATCGATTAGGACGAACGTCTCGTCCTTAGAGAACACAGAAATCGGCACCTTGATTCCAACTTCGCGAATGCTCTCCATGAGCTGCAACATCTCTTCTTCTCTGAATACAAGACGTGGGTTTTCAGGATTTGGGACGATGTCCGACGGAGAGATTTCTTGAAGTGGAGTGATTGCAGTTTTCGGCATTACAACACCTCGGACTTGACTCCTAGCAGGGGATAGGACGAAAGAACAGCTTCGGTGCGAATACCTCTCGACGCGATCAGCCCGGCTATTAGACTGGGACGACGGACCCGGTAATGATGAAAGCCTTTGTAGAGCTTAAGGACTTGCCGGTGATCGGAGTTTGTGACGAGCACAAACACGCCTTTTTGTGCGAGTCCAACAGCGGTTTTGGCAAGTCGCTCCTGATCACTCCAGGAGAAGAGGTGGGCGTTGTACATCAAGAATCCGTTGTTCTGATGTCCGGTGATGTACGGAGGATCAAAATACACGAAATCCCCTGCTTCCGCGCGCCGCGCGGCTTTTTCGAAATCGCAATGCAGGAGCGTAGCCGCCCGCAACATCTGCGACGTGCGCATCAGCGAATCTAGATCAACAATGTCAGGATTCTCACGGCGACCGAATGGCGTGTTGAATTCGCCATTGCTATTTACTCGGTACAAGCCATTCCAGCAAGTGCGATTCAAGTAGATGAAGCGGGCCGCGACCTGGGCACGGCTACGCGGCCTCCACCGCCTCACCTTGTAGAAATAACTAGAAACGTGCGGATACCCGCGCAACAGCTTGATGACCCCACGCGGATCGTCGCGAACAGCCCTATAGGAGGAAATTAGTTCCCCGTTTGCGTCCGACAAGGTTGCTGGTTGCGGTGAGAGCGCAAAATACATTGCTGCGCCACCACAGAAGGGTTCGAAATATCGTCCGCTAAAATTCGTCGGCAAGAGTACGGGTGCAATCTGTGCCAGCCATTGCTTGCCTCCAGCCCAGCGGACAAGCGGCTTATTGGCCATCGTGCGGAGCGTCGGGGCGGACGCTAGACAGCGCCCATCAGTGGTACGTAGCTGTAATGCTGCATTTACAGTCAGCTTCCGTCCCTCTCTCGTGAAAAAGATTGGCCCGGCTCTGTCACCGGGCCTTGTTACCACAGATTCGTTGTCAGTTTCAGTAACATTCTGCGGATGTCCTGATATTACAACGCACTATGAGCACGAACTTGTTGACCCGTACGACCTGCAGCAACGACACGAACCCTTGCGCGTCATGGTGGCACCGCACATTGAGCACAAGGGGCACGGCGTGCCGTGCCCCCACACAGTACGTCTTCTATTGGCCTGGCGACCGGGCCATCTGTGGTCTGTTACGAAATCGGAACAAAAGCGCCGTGGAAGGGCACGGCTTTAGCCGTGCCGATCCCGCGCCTCAAGAATACGGCTTTAGCCGCTGAGGGACGTTGTTGTGTCGTGAAAACCAGACCTCAGGGGCTAAAGCCCAGATTCTTTCCGCCCTGTTCGCACGGCTAAAGCCGTGCGCTTCCACCAAATCCTCCGTGTTCTTCGTGTGCCTTCGTGTCCTCTGTGGTTAAGAACCACGAGGTCCTTCGCCTCGGGCGTGCGCCCTCGCTCGGGATGACAAATCCAAAAGGGGCCTGTGGAAGGGCACGGCTTCAGCCGTGCCGATCTCGCCGCCAAACAAATCCGGCTTTAGCCGCTGAGAAACGTTTTTGTGTCGCGCAAAGAAGAACCCCAGGGGCTAAAGCCCAAATTTTCTTATGCCCCTGTTCGCACGGCTAAAGCCGTGCGCTTCCACCAAATCCTCCGCGTCCTCCGTGTGCCTTCGTGTCCTCTGTGGTTAAGAACCACGAGGTCCTTCGCCTCGGGCGTGTGCCCTCGCTCGGGATGACAAATCCAAAAGGGGCTGTGGAAGGGCACCCATTCGCTGCGCTCAGGGCAGGCTCTTTTAGCCGTGCCGATTCCGCCGCCAAACAAATCCGGCTTTAGCCGCTGAGGGACGCTTGTTGTCGCGGAAAACAACACCCTCAGGGGCTAAAGCCCAAATCCCTTTGTGACCCTTTGTGGCACGACTAAAGTCGTGCCCTTCCCCAAAAACCACCTCGTGTTCCTCTGTGTCTCCGTGTCTCTGTGTTTATCAGTCCTTAGCTGCACCCGCTGGTTGAGCCGCAGCTCTGGCAGCGGAAGCAGCTTCCGTTGCGGGTCATGATGGAGCCGCAGAACGAACAGGTTGGCGCGTCGCCGATGTCCACCAGCTCGCTCAGCATGTCGGCGGGGTGGGGGGTGCGAGACCCGAGTCCCGAGTCGCGAGTCGCGAGCGAAGACGCGTTCGAGGGCGAGCGCGCGCCGTCATTCGCGTTCGAGGGCGAACGCGCTCCATCTGACACACCGTTCTCCGGCAGCGCGGGTTGCTCATGGGGAGGCACCCTCATCCCGGGAAAAAGCAACTGCTGCTGGCCGGTGACGAACTTCTGCTCCAGCCAGCGGAAGATGTAGTCCATGACCGAGGTGGCGTAGCCGATGTTCTCGTTGCCGGTCCAGCCCGAGGGCTCGAAGCGGGTGTGCTTGAACTTTTCGCACAGCAGCTTGAGCGGGACGCCGTGCTGCAGCGCCATGGAGATGGCCAGGGCAAAGGAATCCATCAGGCCGCTGACGGTGGAGCCTTCCTTGGCCATGGTAATAAAGATCTCGCCCGGCTGGCCGCTGGGGTAAACGCCGACGGTGATGTAGCCCTCGTGTCCGGCGATGTTGAACTTGTGGGTTAAAGACGCGCGCTCCAGTTGCAGGCGATGGCGGTGGGCGGGCGGCGGGGCTTCGGCATCGCGGGAGTCAATCGGGTGCTCGGGGGAGGGTGCGTTGCTGGTCGCGCTCGAGGACGAACGCGCGTCGTTAATCGCGTTCGAGGGCGAACGCGTTCCATCTTCTTTGTCGCCCTTGACCACCATGGGCTGCGACTTCTTGCAGCCGTCGCGATAGATAGCGACCGCCTTGAGGCCGAGCTTCCAGGCCTGGATGTAGACTTCGGCGATCTCCTCCACGGTGGCGGCTTCGGGCAGGTTGACGGTCTTGCTGATGGCGCCGGAGATGAACGGCTGGGTGGCGGCCATCATGCGCAGGTGTCCCATGTAGTGGATGGAGCGGGTGCCCTTGGAGGGCTTGAAGCTGCAATCGAAGACGGCCAGGTGCTCGTCCTTGATGTGGGGCGCGCCTTCGATGGTGCCGGTGGCGTCAATGTAGCTGACGATGGCGCTGACCTGCTCGGGGGCGTAGCCGAGCTTGAACAGCGCCGCCGGCACGGTGTTGTTCACGATCTTGATCAGTCCCCCACCCACCAGCTTCTTGAACTTCACCAGCGCCAGGTCGGGCTCAATGCCGGTGGTATCGCAATCCATTAAAAAGCCGATCGTGCCGGTCGGGGCTAAAACTGTGACCTGGGAGTTGCGGTAGCCGAACTTTTCGCCGTGGGAGAGCGCTTCGTCCCAGCATTGCTTGCTGGCGTCGACCAAAGACTTTGTCGCAGAGGACGCGGAGGACGCAGAGGATCCAATGCTATTTACGGAAGCCCTGTGCATCCGGATTACATCCAGGAAAGTTTCGCGGTTGAGGTAGAAGCCGGGGGCGGCGCCACCAGAGTCGCCAGTCGCCAGTCTCCGGTCGCCAGCGGCAAAGGCAGATTTCGTGCGGTCCGCGGCGGGTTCCAAAGACGGGCAGAATTCGGCGATGCGGGCGGACTGGAGGTAGGCTTCGCCGCACATGATGGCGGTGACGCAGGCGGCGTAGTCGCGCCCGGCTTCGGAGTCGTACGGCAGGCCGGAGGCCATGAGCAGCGCGCCAAGATTGGCGTAGCCGAGGCCGAGCGGGCGGTAGTCGTGGGAATTGCGCGCGATGGATTCGGTGGGGTAGCCGGAGAAATCGACGAGGATTTCCTGGGCGGTGATCATGATGTCGACGGCGTAGCGGTAGGCTTCGATGTCGAAAGTGCCGTTGGGCGCGAACTTCATCAGATTCAGCGAGGACAGGTTGCAGGCGGAGTCGTCGAGGAACATGTACTCGCTGCAGGGATTGCTGGCGTTGATGCGGGCGGTGTTCTTGGAGGTGTGCCAGCGGTTGACGGTGGTGTCGAACTGCATGCCGGGATCGCCGCAGTGCCAGGTGGCTTCGGCGATCCTGCGCAGGAGATCGCGGGCCTTGTAGGTTTTGTGCGGCGTCGAGTCCTGGACGTTGTGGGTGGTGAAGTCGGCGTCGCGCTCGACGGCGAGCATGAATTCGTCGGTGACGCGGACGGAGTTGTTGGCGTTCTGGAAAAAGATGGAGGAGTAGGCGGACGAATCCGGGTTCGAGCCGTCGTAGCCTTCGCGGATGAGCGCGTGGGCCTTTTTCTCTTCCGTCATCTTGCAATCAATGAAGGCGGGGACGTCGGGATGGTCGATGTTGAGGATGACCATCTTGGCGGCGCGGCGGGTCTTGCCGCCGCTCTTGATGACGCCGGCGAAGGCGTCGAAGCCGCGCATGAAGCTGAGCGGGCCGCTGGCGGTGCCGCCGCCGGACAAGGTCTCATGAGATGCGCGAAGCGGACTCAGGTTGGTGCCGGTGCCGGAGCCCCACTTGAAGAGCATGGCCTCGGTTTTGGCCAGGTTCATGATGGAGTCCATCGAATCCTTGACCGAGTTGATGAAGCAGGCGGAGCACTGCGGGTTGCGGTAGCCGGAGGGCGCGAATTCGACGTTCTGGGTCAGCGGGTTCCAGTGCCAGTTGGAGCCGTCGGCGCTGGGCTCGATGCGGTCGCAGCCGACGTTGAACCAGACGGGCGAGTTGAAGGCGGCCATCTGGCGAAGCAGGATGTGGCAAAGCTCGTCATGGAAGACGGCGGCGTCTTCGTTGGAGCGGAAATAGCCGCCGGCCATGCCCCAGTCGCGGATGGTTTCGGCGACGCGGGAAACGAGCTGGCGGACACCGGTTTCACGCTCGTTGGTCCCGAGACGGCCGTGGAGGTACTTGCTGGCCGCGATGTTGGTGGCGGTCATGGACCAGTCCTTGGGGACCTCGACGTCCTTCTGCTCGAAGATGACATTGCCCTCGGCGTCGGTGATCTGCGCGGTGCGGAGTTCCCATTCCAGAGCGTCGTAGGGCGATATGTCGGGCTGAGTAAAATAACGGCGGAAGGAGAGGCCCGGGGCTTTCCTGGTCTTGGGGGTCGTGCCGGTGGTGGTGGTGGTGGTGGTAGTTGTTTCGGTGACGTCAGCCATGGGGTTCTCCTTCGCGCGCGGTCCTGTTATCGGTTCTCAGTCTTCAGTTTTCGGTTCTCTGTTTACCAGGCCCAAAGCAGCGTCGCAAGGTCACCTGGGCCGCCGTTTTGCGCCGGGCCCGGGAGGGAGTTTTCCTGCCTCTCGGACCCTTTGTGGGATGCCACAGTACGCCTGTATGTTGTGCCTGTCAAGATCACAGCACAATATATTGTAGTTTTTCTTCGTTTCTGGCACAAACCGGGAATGAAATAACACTTGACTCATGGGACGGTTCTTGACCGGCTGGGGCCCTGGCTGGGCGAAATGGCGGTAAGAGGAATTTAGGGCGTTTTGGGGGCGAGAACAAGGCAGAAAAGTGGTGCATTGGGGGTGCATCGAGCGGGGCGCGCAGGGGGCGATTTCGGACCGGATTTGCGGGAGATTTCCACAGGAGAGCGGCTGGTGGCTAGGGGCTGGGGGATAGTCGGGTAGAATGCGGGGCGGAATAGCATTGCCGATTGTCGATTGTCGATTGGGAAAAACCATCAACCACCCCTCGGCTTCGCTCGGGGCAGGCTCCGGGCACGAAGGACACAAAGGCCGGTCGGGAGATGGGTTGAGGTGCGCTTTGATCATGCGGGTGCTACGGGCGGAGTAGGGGTCCTTCGACTCGGTCGCAACGCGCCCAAAAAACGGGGCGCGTTGGACCTCGCTCAGGATGACAGGCGTTATTTTTTCGTCGGAACGCAGATGTTCGAGTTTAGCGAAGGGTTAGGGAGGAAACAATGAGGCACAGATACACAGCGGTTGCAATCATTCTGGTCGGGATGTTATTGGCATGTGGGCCGAAGAAGCCGTTTGCGCAGGCAGTCCCGAGTCCCGGGTCGCGAGTAGCGAGAGAAAAACCGATCGTGTTGCGCTGTGGCGCGGTGCTGGATGTGAAGAGCGGAACGGTGCAGCGTGGCATCGACATCATCGTAAAGGGCAACAAAATCGTTTTCGTCGGTAACGCAGCCAATCAGCTCCCTCCAAGTTCTGAGCAGATTGATCTGAGATCCAAACGTGCCTGCCGGGATTGATTGATACGCACACGCACGTGCTGTTGCAGGGGGACATCACGGCGGAAGATTACGACGTGCAGTTGCTGAAGCAGTCGAACCCGTACCGGGCGATCGTGGGGGCGGCGACGGCGGGCAAGGCGCTGAATTACGGGTTCACGTCTCTGCGCGACTTGGAGACCGAGGGCGCGGGATATTCCGACGTGGACATCAAGAAGGCGATTAACAACGGCATCGTGCCCGGTCCGCGGATGCAGGTGGTGACGCGGGCGCTGAACGTGACCGGTGCGTATCCGCTGCAGGGATACAACTGGGAAATCCAGGTGCCGCACGGAGTGCAGTTTTGCGATGGGGCGGACGACTGCCGCAAGGCGGTGCGGGAGCAGATATCGCACGGGGCGGACTGGATCAAGATCTATAGCGACCGATCTTATTACCTGGAGGGAAACGTCCTGAAAGACGTGCCGACGTTCACCCTGGATGAGCTGCGGGCAATCGTGGACGAGACCCACCGGCAGCGGCGGAAGGTGGCATCGCACGCGACCGCGATGTTCGGCGTGCACAACTCGGTGGAGGCGGGAGTGGATTCGATCGAGCACGGGGACTACATTGCGCCGGAGGATTTGAAGACGATGGCGGCCAAGGGAATCTGGTACGTGCCGACGCTGTTCGTGGGCGAGTACGTGGCGGAAGGCCGGGCGAAGGCGGGCGCGCCGGTGTGGCTGGACATGGTGAAGGTGTCGCAGGATACGTTCCGGCGGGCGCAGCAGGCAGGAGTGAAGATCGCGTTCGGGACGGATGCGGGCGGGTTCGACTGGAACATCAATCCGGCGAAGGAATTTGGGCTGCGGGTGAAGTACGGGCAGACGCCGGCGCAGGCGATAAGGTCGGCGACCGTGGATGCGGCGGCGCTGATGGGAATGCCGGATGTGGGGACGATTGAGCCGGGAAAGCTGGCGGATATTGTGGCGGTGCCGGGAGATCCGCTTTCTGACATAACGCTGCTGGAGAAGGTGCAGTTTGTGATGAAAGATGGGGTGGTGGTGAAGCAATCGGGTGATCGGGTGATCCGGTGATCGGGTGATCGGGGCCGAACACCATTGTTGATTGTCGATTGTCGATTGTGGGGGAGTTGAGTGAGAGAGGGTCTTAACCGCGCAGGCGATACTGGCTTTGTAGGGGTCCTTCGACTCGGTCGCAACGCGCCCAACCCCGGGGCGCGTTGGACCTCGCTCAGGATGACATCCGCTTACATTTTGGACCTTGCTCAGGATGACATCCGCTTACATTTTGGACCTCGCTCAGGATGACACCCGCATAAATTCGTCTATCCCGGCTGGCACAGGTACGCGATTCGTCCCCTAATTTGTGGTGACGAAATGGAACCGGCACGGTCTAAGAATGCGTATTTGAGGGGGAGAGGGTACGTGTGCCCGGGGCGCGAGTGTGACCGGAGGAAGCCGCCAACGTCGCGCCTGGCGCTTGTATACTGAGGATTCGTCTGTACAGCAGTGGCTAGTGGTCAGGAGAAGCAGATTCCTCGGGGCTTCGGCGCTTCGCGCCTCGGTCACGGCTAAAGCCGTGCCCTTCCCGAAAAACTGATTGGTACGGTTGAAGCCGTGCGATTCCAGCACTAAGGAGATTCTCTATGAGACAAGCGGGACGGGCGTGGAAGTTCGTTCTGGCAGTCGTGATGCTCGTGGCGCTGAGCGCGTCGGTGTGGAGTCAGGAAAACCCCCACCCTGTCTCGCCCCTTCGACTGAGCTCAGGGCAGGCTTCAGCGGGCGAGACAAGGGTGGGGCAACCAGCGACAAGGGTGGGGCAACCCCAGCAGTTCCCTACCATCAAGTATGAAACGTACAAACTGGCGAACGGACTGCAGGTGATCCTGAGCGAAGATCACCGGCTGCCGCTGGTGGCGGTGGACCTGTGGTACCACGTCGGGCCGGCGAACGAGCGGCCGGGGCGGACGGGATTCGCGCACCTGTTCGAGCACATGATGTTCCAGGGATCGAAGCACGTGGGAAACTTCGACAAGGTGATCGAAGGGATCGGCTCAACGGAGAGCAACGGAACCACCGGGTTCGACCGGACGAATTATTTCGAGACGGTGCCTTCGGACCAGTTGGAGACGGCGCTGTGGGTGGAGAGCGACCGCATGGGATGGCTGCTGGACGGCCTGAACGAAACCAAGCTGAAGAACCAGCGCGACGTGGTGCGGAATGAGCGGCGTCAGAGCCGGGAAGGCCAGCCTTACGGATTGGTGCAGGAAGGGCTGTTCCACCTGGTGTATCCGAAAACCCACCCCTATTACGCGGTGGTGATCGGTTCGCATGCGGACATCGAAGCGGCGGACCTGAAGGACGTGCGCGATTTTTTCAAGACCTATTACGCGCCGAACAACGCGACCATCGCAATCGTGGGTGATTTCGAGACGAAAGCGGTGAAGGCGCTGATGGAGAAATACTTCGGGGCGATTCCGGCAGGACCTCCGGTGCCGAAGATTGACGCGCTGACACCGCCGATCACGCAAGAACGGCGGGCAGTGATCCCCGACAAGGTGCAGTTGCCGCGGGTGTACATGGCATGGCTGACGCCGGCGATTTACAAGCCGGGTGACGCTGACGCGGATTTGCTGAGCAGTATCCTGGGCGGAGGAAAGTCGAGCCGGCTGTACAAGAAGCTGGTGTATGAAAAACAGATTGCGCAGGACGTGAATGCGGATCAGGAAAACATGATGCTGGGATCGCTGTTCATCATCACGGCGACGGCAAAACCGGGAGTTAAGCCGGAGGAGTTGGAAAAGGCGATCGAGGAAGAGCTGGCTGCGGTGCAGAAGGAAGGCGTCACGCAGGCGGAGGTGGAGCGGGCGAGGAATACGATCGAGACACGCACCATCCAGGGCCTGCAACGGCTGGGCGGGTTCGGCGGCAAGGCCGACCTGCTGAATCACTACAACCACTACACGGGCGATCCGGGATACCTGGCGAAAGACCTGGCGCGGTACAACAACGCGACCACGGCGTCGGTGCAGAAGCTGTCGCAAACACTGACGGCGAACTCGCGCGTGGTGGTGTACGGCGTGGCGGGCGAGAAGGTGATTGAGGACGTGCCGGCACGGCCGGCGCCGGCCCAGACAGCGGAGAAGATGCCGGGCGGTCCGGGCGGCGATGAGTGGCGCAACACGCAGCCGAAGCCGGGAAAGAGGTCGGCGTTGCAATTGCCGGTGCCGAAAGAATTCAAGCTGCCCAATGGCATGCAGGTGTACCTAGTGGAGCAGCACGAGGTGCCGGTACTGACGGCGCAGTTGACGGTGCTGCGCGGGAGCGAGGCAAACCCAGCGGACCGGTCGGGGCTGGCGTCGTTCACGGCGCAGGTGATGAACGAGGGCACGGACAAACGCACGGCCGGCCAACTGGCGGACGACATCGCGCAGATTGGGGCGTCGCTGAATGCGGGATCGTCGGCGGACGCGAGTGCGGTGACGGGCGGGGCGCTGACGAAGAATGCGGACAAACTGTTTGAGCTGCTGGGTGACGTGGCGCTGCATCCGGCGTTTCGCGAGGAAGAGATCGAGCGAGTGCGGAAACGGCGGATGACGACGCTGCTGCAGCAGAACGATAATCCCGGCATCCTGGCCAACCGGGTGTTCATGCACGAGGTGTATGGCGACAAGAGCCCGTACGGGTTCCTGGAAACGGGAACGCCGGCGTCGACCACGGCAACCACCCGCGAGGACATGTTGAAATTCTACAAGAGCGGGTTCGCGCCGCAGGACGCGGCGCTGGTGGTAGCGGGCGATGTCACCGAGGCGCAACTGAAGGCGTTGGGGAAGAAATACTTCGGGGGATGGACGGGACAGGCGACGGCGTCGAAGCCGCCGATGGCGTCGAGCACGCTTTCGCGGCGGGTGGTGATCGTGGACAAGCCGAACGCGCCGCAAAGCGCGCTGCGCATCGGGCAGGTCGGGTTGCAGCGCAGTCATCCAGACTTTGTGCCGGTGACGGTGATGAACGATATCCTGGGGGGAATGTTCTCCAGCCGAATCAACATGAACCTGCGCGAGGTGCACGGGTACACATACGGAGCGTTCAGTCAATTCCAGTTCCGGCGGGGCACCGGGCCGTTCGTGGTGGGAAGCATGATCCGGACGGACGTGACGGCGCCGGCGGTGAAGGAAGTCTTTGCCGAACTGGAGCGCATGCGCATGACGGAAGTATCGTCGGACGAGCTGTCGGCGGCCAAGGAGACGTTGGAGCGCGGGCTGACTGCGGAATTCGAGACCACCAGCCGGACGGCGGGAACGATGTCGAACCTGTTCGTCTATGGCCTGCCGCTGGACTACTACCGCGGGCTGCCGGCGAAGATCGGGGCGGTGAGCGCGGCCGATGTCAGGAGGACGGCGGAGAAGTACCTTGCGCCGGACAAGATGGTGGTGGTGGTGGCCGGAGACCGCGCCAAGATCGAACCCGATCTGAAGAAACTGGATCTGGGCACGGTGGAGGCACAGGACACGGAAGGCAAGCCGATCGTCGAGAAGGCGGGAGGAGAGCAGTAGTTTCAGTTTCAGTTGCGGCGGGCGGCGGCGCCCGCCGCAGCCGCGATCTTGAGCTGATTGAGTTCGGCCCCGGCGAGGGCGCCGGAGCCCACCAACCTCAACCAAAGCTTGTAGTGAGTTCATAGCGAAAAAGCCCGGCCAAGAGCGGCCGGGCTTTTTTCTTCCCCACAACAAAACTTTGCTAGTTGCCAGCTGGCGGCACGACTGAAGTCGTGCCCTGATACATTAGCGGCCTTGCTTGAGGCGGCGGTTGATTTCGTCCCAGTTGACGACGTTCCACCAGGCCTTGAGGTAGTCGGCGCGGCGGTTCTGGTACTTGAGATAGTAGGCGTGCTCCCAGACGTCGTTGCCGAAGACGGGGAAATTGCCGTCCAGGAACGGGCTGTCCTGGTTGGCGGTGCTGACCAGATCGAACTTGCCGGCGCTGGTGCGGACCAGCCAGGTCCAGCCGCTGCCAAAGCGCTTGACGCCGTTGTCGTTGAACTTTTCCTTGAATTGGTCGAAGCCGCCGAACTGGCCGATCACGCCGGCAACGTCGCCGGTGGGATTGCCGCCGCCATTGGGCTTCATGAGCTTCCAGAACATGGAATGGTTGGCGTGGCCACCGCCGTTGTTGCGGACCGCGGCGCGGATGTCCTCAGGAATGGAGCCGAGGTTGCGCAGCAGGTCTTCGACCGACTTGGACTTGAGGTCGGGATGCTTATCGAGGGCGGCGTTGAGGTTGGTGACGTACGCGCCGTGGTGCTTGTCATGGTGGATCTGCATGGTCTGCGCGTCAATGTGGGGCTCAAGCGCAGCGAAGTCGTAGGGGAGAGCGGGCAGTTCGTGAGCAACAGCCTTCTCGGCGACGGGATTAGCCATAATGTTTCCTCCAACCCAGTTTGAGATGCGCGGGGGAGGCGAGGGATGGAAAAAATTAAGGCCGAAAGGCATTGCTGATTGCCGATTGTCGATTTTGTACCCACATCTGCCACCGGCAGGCAGATGTGGGGCACCTGCAATTAGCGATTGACGAGGCGTTGACCGGTTATCGTTTTGAGGCGCAAAACGGGCTTGAAGACCCTTATGTCTCCATCGTTACGGGCGGGGGCGACGTTGAGCAGATATGCCAGCAGGGGGTAAACGTCGACATTGGGGAAACCCGGCAAGGTACGGTGCGGCTTGAAGGCGGGACCGGCGGCGACAAAAATGGCGCGCATTTCAGGGGCGGCATTGTCATAACCGTGATCGCCGCCGTACTTGCGGTCGGGATGTTTGGCGACGTAATCGTGCGAGGTGATCGTCCAGCCGACATCGGCGACCGCAATCACAGGAGTGATACGCGGATTGCCGCTGTAGTGCAGTCGCTGGGGCACGGTCTCCGGGGTGTAAACGGTGAGATGGGGCACGAGTTTGAGTTTCGCGACCAGCGCCGCATGGTTGCCGTCCTTGGCCTTGGCGGCCAACACGGGCGTGGTGTCTACAACGATGACATTCGAGGGGTCCACGTAGTCGTCGAGCATAATGAGGCGCTGGCGGGAACAGGCAGCCATGCCGTGATCGGAAACGACGACGATGTTGACCCGGTCTGCGATGCCGCGGGCACTCAGGCCATAAAGCAGGAGTCCGATCATCTGGTCAACGCGCTCGACGGCGGCGAGGAGTTGGGGTGAGTCCGGGCCGAAATCGTGGCCAGCCTCGTCGACGTTCTCGAAGTAGAGAGTGAGAAACGTGGGGCGCTCGGGCGCAGGCAGATCGAGCCACGAGAGCACCTTGCTGACACGGTATTCAAAGGTGGTTTTGTCGTCAAAGGCCTCCCAGTAGGTAGGCAGGAGGCCTTCAATGGCCGCTTCGCTGCCAGGCCAGTACATGGGGGCAGCCTTTTGCCCGGCCTTCTGCGCCGTCACCCAGATGGGTTCGCCGCCCCACCAGCGGGGGTCACGCACCTGCTTGCGGTCGGACATCTTGAAGGTGGCGCGGAGGCCGTCGTCCCACATGTTGTTGCCAACGATGCCGTGATGGGCCGGGTAGAGGCCGGTCACGATGGTGTAGTGATTGGGAAAGGTTTTGGTGGGAAACGACGGGACCATGTAGCGGGCGCGCACGCCGCGGGCGATGAGGGAGCCGAGGTTGGGGGTCGGGGCCTTGCCGAAATAGTCGTAGCGGAAGCCGTCGATGGAAATCAGGATGACGGTGGGCTTGAGGTCGCGGGCATCGGCAGCGGCGGCGCTTTGGGCAAGCAGCAGGAGAACGAGGACAAGATAAGCGCGCAGTTTTCGGGACATGAGCAGTTGGACCATGAAGAGATTGTAAGAATAACAAAAGCATTGCTGCGCGGCGGCGAGAACTTTGTGAGTTGCGGGTTGCGGCGGGCCCTTCGACTTCGCTCAGGGCAGGCTTAGGCGCGCGCCGCAGCGACGATTCCGCTTTGTTCAAGGGCGGCCCCGGTGGGGGCGCTGGGGCCTACAAACCACGAATAATTCCAGAAAAAAACGCGGCGGCCGAAGCCGCCGCGCGTTCTGAAGAACTGACGCTAGAACTTCAGGCGAATGCCCAACTGGATCTGGCGGGGCGTCCAAGCGAAGTTGCTATTGGTGTTGGTGATGGTGTTGGCCAAACCGCTGTTGCACGGCGGAGCACCGCCAGGGTTGGGCAAGCCGCCGGCGGTCACAGGCGATCCGCAGTAGGTCATCGTAGGCGCAGCCGCTGTCCCGCCGAGCAGGTAGCCGGTGCTCTGCATTCCGGTGACGTTCTGGTGGTTGAAGAGGTTGAAGCCCTCGCCGGAGAACTCGGCGCTGTAGCGCTCCTTGTACGTAAAGGACTTCGAAATCTTCAAGTCCACGCCATAGTTATTGCGAGCGCGGTAGGTGTTGCGGCCGATCCCGGGGATGTAGTTGAACCCGGAGAAATTGCCCTGGCCCGAGGTGTATCCGGAACCAGTACCGGAGCCATTGATGCCGCCAGCGGCGTTGGTGATCGCGGCGCTGCCGCTAGCCTGCAAGGAGTAGGGCAAGCCTTCCTGCCACTGGAAGATGGGAGCGATCTGCCATCCGTTCTCGAAGAAGCCGGCGAGACCGGTCTTATGCCAGGGCGACATGGCGACGGCGTGGAAGACCATGCGCAGAGGAACGTCGTACTGCGACCGGCCGTAGGCGGCCGCCACAGCCCCCGGGGTGCCGGGGAACAGGAAATCGCTGATATCGGTGAAGGTCTGCTGATTCTGGGCGTAGTCAAAGGAGCGCGCCCAGGTGAGGTTGTAAGCGAACTGGATGTGGTGGCTCATGCGATGGTTCAACTGGAAGACCATCGCGTTGTAACTGGAGCTGACGCCGCTGAAGATGTCGGTCATCGCTCCGTAGCTGGCGTTCGGGCGGGTGGTGTAGAGCGGAATGGTGTAAGTGCCCGAGAGCGGCCCCTCCTTCAGCGGGTCCTTGACCGTGTAGGTAATGTTGCTCGTGGGCAATGCCAAGTTGGTATCCATGAAGCTGGGCAGTTGGCGACCAAAGCTGCCGAGATAGGCCAGCGAGACCACGGTATTCCACCCGAGGTCGTGCTCGAAGGTGAGGTCGACCTGGTGAATCTGGGGCAGTTGGAAATGGGAATCGAAGTAGTAGAGACTCGGCTTGCTGGCGCCGGTCGGCACAGTCGCGAGGATCTTCGGGAACAGCGCCCCGGCAGCATTCCCGGCGGCGGCAGAAGTGTACTGGAACAGCGACTGGCCCCCTGTCAGGATGCCGGTCGAGGTCAGCGCGTTATAGATAGTGGAGTTGATCACGCGGCCGTAGTAAATACCCCAGCCGCCGCGGAGCGAGGTCTTGCCGTTACCCCAAACATCCCAGGCAAAGCCGATGCGCGGACCGAAGTTGCTCTTGTCGCTCGGCATCTTGGCGGTCAGCGGCACGGCAGAATTGACGAGGTTGGAGAAGGCTTTGGGCGTTTTCTCATATTCCCAGCGCATTCCCAAGCTCAAAGTCAGGCGGCGCGTGGTCTTCCAGCTGTCCTGAATGAAAAACGCATAGTCGTTGGTGCTGAACTGGAATCCAAGCGGGCCAAACCCCTGCCTATAGGAGCTGTAGCACGGGAGGGTCCCCGTGCAGCTCTGGAATTTGTTGAGATCGGAAACGTAATTGAGGATCGAGCTGTAAGAGTATTCACCAAACTGGTAGCGAAGGTTCTGGCTCAGATCGTTGACGTGGCTGTAATCGAGCCCGAACTTCATGGTGTGCTTGCCGAAGGTGTAGGTCATGGTGTCGGCGATCTGGGTACGCTTCTCGTCCGGGTACTTGGGACGGGTGAGGAACTCAGCCACGCCGAAGGTCATGCCCGACAAGCTGACCTTGACGGGGAGACTGAACGGGTTGACGTAGCCGGCGGCCGGGCCGGTTGTAGGCGCGACCAAGGTATTCTGTTCGAAGGCGTTCGGCGTCTGGGGCGACTGGAACTCGAAATCGCGGCCCCACTGGCCGCGGAGTTCGTTGGCCCAGTGATCGCTGATCAAGCTGTCGAGCCGGGCAATGACCCATGTATCTTTCACATCGTCGTTGCCAAAGCTGGTGTTTCCATAGGTGTTCGTCGCCTGGGTCTGGATGCCGGCGGGTGAATGCCAGCGCATGCGGTTGCCAGAAAGGGACAGGCGATTCCTGTTGCTGATCTGCCAATCGAGCTTGGGGAACATGATGAACTGCTGGCCTTCACGCGGCACCGGGCCCATGTCGCTCGCCAGGCCATTGAGAGCGCTGAAGTACTTGCCGTAGGCGGTGTTGGCCGTGGCAGCGTCGGTTGCCGTGCCCACAGGAATGCCCAGGCGACCTGCAAGGGTGGCAGCGTCGGCGGCGCTAGGTGCGGCAAAGAAGCTGGTGGGATTGGAAGGAATACTGGTGCCCGGGAAGACGCGCTTGTACCAGTCGAAGGCGAAGAAGAAGAACAGCTTGTCCTTCTTGATCGGCCCGCCGATAGCGAAGCCGGAAATCTTGCGCCAGTCTTTGGGCTTGTAAGGGACGGTGGTGTAGACGCCCGGGGAACTCTGAACCGCCAGCCTGGTGAACGGGTTGAAGGCGCCCCAAGAGTTGTCGCGATCGTAGAAATACATCTCGCCGTGCAAGGCGTTGGTGCCGCTCTTGGTGACGGTGTTGATGACGCCGCCGGCGGAACGACCGTACTCGGCGGAGTAGTTGGAAGTATTGACCTGGAATTCCTGGACGGCGGCCTTGGCGCTGGAGTAGCCGGCGCGGGTACGGCCGCGCTCTTCGGCGAAGAAGGCCTGATTGTTGTCGGCACCGTCAATGGTGTTGTTGTTCAGCAGCACGCTCATGCCGCGGAAGCTGATCAGACCGAAACCGTCGCCGTTGTTGATGACGGTGGGCGTGAGCAGAGCAAAATTCGACCACCGGTTGCCATTGATCGGGAGATTGCTGACGGCGATTTCGTTAACGATCGGGGCGAAGTCCGCCGAAGTGGTGTTGATTTGAGGGGCCTCGGCGCTGACGGTGACGGTCTCGGCGGCGCTGCCGACATTCAACTTCGGCGAGACGTCGGTCACGGTGCCGACGTTGACGATCACCTGCTGGGACTTGTAGGGAGCGAAACCGGCCGCGGTGACGGTGACGTTGTAAACCGCAGGCCGCAGGCTGCCAACGCGATAGTTGCCTGAGGCGTCGCTCTTGGTCGTCTGCTCGGCGTTGGTGTCGCTGTTGTGCACCACGATGGTGGCGTTGGGGACGACGGCGCCGGTTGAATCGGTGACGGTTCCGCTGATGGCACCCTCGGTGGTGGACTGCGCGAAGGCGACGGCGCAGATCAGCAAGCACACGGCGAGTAGCCACATTGTTCGACATACGCTGTCCGGGCTAAGAAACCCGGAGGAGGTCTGACCAGAAGATTGGCGCGAAAACATACGTTTTTGGCTCCTCAAGTTATAAGTTCTGCGCTGCACGGTCGATCGCGGATATGAGTCGGCGGCGCTGTACTGACTTGCATGGGTGGAATTGGAAGAGATGTTGTATGCACGCTGCAAACCAAAGCAGCGAAAAGATAAAGGTGCGAAAGAATGGCAGTTGCTGTTCAAGAATGCGTAAATGCCTTCCGTTTTTGAAATAACCACAGGCACACCTACAAAACTTTGTATTGCCAGGTGCAAAGATGCACCGTTTTGGCTGCAATTCATCCCAACTGACAATGCATGTCCCCACAGCCATGCGCAGGTTACCGTCACCGGCTTCGCAGGCCGTCCTGCTCGATTGACCGCAAACTGCCGACGCGAAGCAGGAGAGAACCGTTTTGCGGCGGGAAACATATCATGCAGCGGGGCAATTGTGAACAGCGCGGAGAATTAATTGTTTGTGAATGCCAAGGGTGGGGCGTCGGCTCACGCACGGAAACCGAGCAGCGTATTGGGACAAAAGGGGCGATCGAATGAGGCGTAGTGACTACGGTTTCGCGCCGGAGGCCGGGGCCGCGGCGGGTCGAGCGGCATTCACGTGCGCCAGCACGGCGGCGGACGACTGATCAAGGGGCACTTCCCCGGAAACTACGACATCGGCAAAACGGCGGGTGGGACGGACGTATAGCTCGGCCATGGGGCGGACGATTTCGATGTACTGCTTGTGCACGGATTCGGCGGTGCGCCCGCGCTCGAGAACGTCGCGGACCTGGCGGCGCGCCAGGCAGACGTCATCGGGCGCGTCCACGTAGACCTTGGTGGTCAGCAGGGGACGCAGGTCGTCCCAATAGAGCGCGAAGAGGCCCTCCAGAATCAGGAAGGGGCCGGGAGTGACGGTTTCCCAGACCGAGGAACGAGTGTGAACGGTGAAGTCATAGACGGGGCGCTGGATAGGCAAGCCGGCGGCCAGGGCAGTGAGGTGTTCGCGCAGCAGGGTGTGATCGAGGGAGTCGGGGATGTCGAAGTTGAACTTGCCGCGCGATTCCAGCGGCAGGAAGGCGAGGTCGCGGTAGTAGGCGTCCATGGACAGGATGATCGCGGAGAGGGAGCGCGCGAGGCGCTTCGCCAGTTCGGTTTTACCGGCACAGGAAGGGCCGGCGATCGCGATGATGTGGGTGGCGGACATAGTTTCAGTTTCGGTCAGTTCTGAGTTGCGAGTCCCGAGTCGCGAGCAAAGGCTCGAAATGTTAAGACCTTGAGCTTAAGGCGGGTGCCTCGCAAAAATAAACAGCAGATTCCTCCCCTTCGGCTTCGCTCAGGGTCGGAATGACAACACTACAAAAATTGATCGAGAAAGAGAAGATCGAGAAGCTACGATCCTGCCAAATCTTCCACTTGCGGCATGATGGCTTCCAGCAACTGCATGAACTTCCCTTTCACGCGCTCCCCGGTTTCGAGCACTTCCTTGTGGTTGATCGGCTGGTCGAGCATGCCAGCGGCCATGTTGGTCACACAGGAGATGGCGAGCACGCGCATTCCGAGGTGGCGCGCGGCGATGACTTCGGCCACCGTGGACATGCCCACGACGTCGGCGCCGATGGTGCGCAGAAAACGAATTTCGGCCGGGGTCTCGTACATCGGGCCGTATAAGGCGGCGTACACGCCTTCGAAGATTTCGATGCCGAGGCGTTTGCCTTGCTCGAGCGTGATCTGGCGATAGGGGCGGAAGTAGGCCTGGGTCATGTCGAGGAAACGCGGGCCGAAACGCTCGTCGTTGGCGCCGATGAGCGGATTGACGCCCTGCAAGTTGATGTGGTCCTTGAGCACGACCAGGCAGCCCTGGGAAAACGATGCGTTCACACCGCCGGCGGCGTTGGTGAGAATCAAGCCTTTGATTCCCAAGCGGGCGAGGGCGCGCACGGGGAAAACGACGTCGCGCGCGCTGTGGCCTTCGTACAAATGAACGCGGCCTTGCATGCAGGCCACGGGGACATGTCCCAGATTGCCGATCACCAACTTGCCGGCGTGACCTTCGGCCGTGGGCTTGGGAAAGTGCGGGATGTCGGCGTAGGGGATGGAGACGGCGGCGGCGAGTTGATCGGCGAAGGAGCCGAGTCCGGAGCCGAGGACAAGGGCGACCTTGGGATGCAGCTTGGTGCGTGCACGGAGAAAATCAGCGGCTTCTCCGGCGCGGGTGAAGTCGTCGGCGGGCGGGGGGGCAGGTTCGGGGGCATGTTTCATAATGGTCGACGGTCGACGGCCGACGGTCGATGGCTAAGAAGTATTCGCAATAAGTCCATCGACCATCGACAATCGACAATTTCTCATTTCATCAGAATTCCAACAATCGAGGCGGACATCAGGTTGGCCATGGTGCCGGCCAGCATGGCGCGGAAGCCGAGCCTGGCCAGGTCCGATCGGCGGTTGGGCGCCAGCGCGCTGATTCCGCCAATCTGTATACCAATCGAGCTGAAATTGGCAAATCCGCAGAGCGCAAAGGTGGCAATGGTGAACGAACGCGGGTCGAGCGCGGCCTTCATCTGGCCGAGGTTGGCGAAGGCGACCAGTTCGTTGATCACCATGCGCGTGCCCAGGAGATTGCCGACGGCGAGGCAGTCGCGCCAGGGAATACCGATGACAAAGGCGACGGGCGCGAAGATGACGCCGAAAATTTTCTCCAGGCTGGAGGGAAACCAGCTCGCCCAGTGGTTGTGAATGCCGCCGAAGATGCCGTTGACCAGCGCGATAAGCGCGAGGAAGGAGATGAGCATGGCGGCGACGTTGAGCGCCAGGTGCAAGCCGTCAATGGTACCGCGGGCGATGGCGCCGAGAACGTTCTCATCCTTGTGATTCACATCTACAAGTTCCGCGGGGACGGCGGCGGCTTCGGCGGAGGCGGCGTCGGCGGCACCGGAAGCTTGGCGGTCAGCGGTGAGCGGGACCTCGGTTTCCGGCACCAGCATCTTGGCCATGAGGATGGTGCCAGGAGCGGTCATGATGACGGCGCTGAGCAGGTGCTTGGCCTCGATGCCGTAGAGAATGTAGGCGCCCATGATGCCGCCGGAAACGTGCGCCATGCCGGCAGTCATGACGGTCATCAGTTCGGAGCGGGTGAGCGAGGGCAGGAACGGGCGGATGCTGAGCGGGGCTTCGGTCTGCCCCATGAAAATGCTGGCGGCAACGTCGAGCGATTCGGCGCCGCTGGCGCCCATCAGCTTCATCACCTTGGCGAACTGCTTGATGACGAACTGCATGATGCCGAAGTGGTAGAGCACGGCGAAAAACGCCGAGATGAAGATGATGGTCGGCAACACCTGGAAGGCGAAGATGAAGCCCTGGGGCGACATCTTCCTGCCGAGTTCGCCAAAAATGAATTGCGATCCGGCGAAGGAGAAATCGAGCAGGCGGGTGACGCCGGCGCCGGCCTTGGCGAGGGCGAGGCGTCCGACGTCAAAGCGCAGCACCAGAAAAGCGAAGGCAAATTGCAGTCCGACGCCCCAGGCCAGGGTCTTGAGGCGGATGGCACGGCGCGCCGTGGAAAACGCAAAGGCGAGGCCGAGCATGGAGAACAAGCCGAGAATGCCGACGAAGCGATACATAAGTTTCCAGTTTCTGGTATCCAGTTTCAGCGAAAACCAGATTCCTCGCGGCTAAAGCCGCTCGGAATGACAATCATTAAGGGCAGCGTGTCGGCACGGCTAAAGCCGTGCCCTTCCCCACTGCATCAAATCGCTACTCGCCAATGACGCGGTGGACCAGCGGGGGCTTGTCCGCTGGCGGCTGCGGCGCCATGGTGTAGGCCGACAGCAGCAGGCGGCGGGCCTCATCCAGGCGCGCGTCGGAATTGTAATGTACGGTGCACAGGGGCTCGCCTTGCGCAACCGCGTCCCCCAACTTCTTGCGGACGATGATACCGACGGCGGGATCCACCGTGTCTTCTTTCTTCTCGCGGCCGCCGCCGAGCACCACGCAGGCGGTCCCGACCTGCTCGCACATGATGGAACTGACGTAACCGGCTGAAGGACTGGTGATCTCGACCGAGTGGCGCGCGCGCGGCAGGCGCCCGGGGTCGTCCACCACCGTGGCATCGCCACCCTGGAGCTGGACAATGCGCCGAAACTTCTCCAGCGCGGCTCCGTTGCGGATCATCTCCTCCGCCAGGCTTTTTCCTTCGCCCAAAGAACCGGCGCGCTGGCCAAGGTAGAACATAGAGCCGGCAAGCACGAGTGAAAGCTCGCGCAGATCGTCCGGGCCGTTGCCCTTCAGCACGTCAATACATTCCGCGACTTCGTTCGCATTCCCAACCGCGCGGCCGAGTGGCTGGTTCATATCAGTGATGAGCGCCATCATGCGCTTGCCCATGCGGCGGCCGGTTTCGACCATTAATTCGGCGAGATAGACGGCATCCTGTTCCTTCTTCATGAATGCGCCGGAGCCGGTCTTGACATCGAGAACCAGGGCATCGAGACCTTCGGCGAGTTTCTTGCTCATGATGGAGGCGCAGATCAGGTAAGGGCTTTCGACGGTGCCGGTGACGTCGCGCAGGGCATAGAGCTTCTTGTCGGCGGGAGCAATTTCAGCGGTCTGGCCGATCAGACCGCAGCCGCACTCGCGCAGTACGCGGCGGAACTCGTCGAGCGAGAGGTTGACGTTGAAACCGGGGATGGACTCGAGCTTGTCGAGGGTGCCGCCGGTGTGGCCGAGGCCGCGGCCGCTGATCATGGGGACGGCCACGCCCGCCGCGGCGACGATGGGCGCAAGCACCAGCGAGGTCTTGTCGCCGACGCCGCCGGTGGAGTGCTTGTCCACCTTGCGCCCGGGAATGTCGGAGAGATCGAGCACCTGGCCGGAGTGGAGCATGGCCTCGGTGAGCGCGGCCAATTCGGCGTCGGTCATGCCCTTCAGCACGACGGCCATCAGCCAGGCGGAGATTTGATAATCGGGAATGGCGCCGGCGGTGTAGGCGGAGACGAGATAGTTGATTTCGTCGCGGGTGAGTTCACCGCCGTCGCGTTTGCGGCGGATGACGTCAACCACGCGCACGCTGCGCGCGCGTCCCGCGGCCCCGGGGCCGTACGTGCCAGCGCTCACAGCGTGAAACCCGCCGGGAGCAGGGCGCGCGCGGTGGAGTGCTCCAAACCCGGGCGGCCCTGGAAGATGACATCCGCATCCGGACCGAATTCGAAGATCACCTGGCGACAGGCGCCGCAGGGGGAGCAGGGGGCGTCGTTACCGTTGAACACGGCGACGGCGCGAATCCTGAAGGACGCACCTTCGGCGGCGACCCCGGCGGAGATGGCGGAGCGCTCGGCACAGATGGTCAGGCCGTAGGAAGCATTCTCGACGTTGCAGCCGGCATAGACAGCACCGGAAGCGGCGAGCACGGCGGCGCCGACATGGAACTTGGAATAAGGCGCATAGGCGCGGGTAAGGACTTCACGGGCGGCGACGAAAAGGCGTTCCTTCTCAGCCCCGGACAAAGGCGGTTTCGCGACGATGTGGGGCTGAACGCCGGACACAGATTGGCATTAAAGGCGAGTTGGGAAAATAATTCAAGCGGCGATTCGGGTAGGTTCTCGGTTGGCGGTCGTCGGTTTTCGGTGTGCACGCGAGGGCGCCCTTCGACTTCGCTAGGATGACAAGCGTTGAGGAGCGGTTGTCGGTAATCGGTTGAACAACATTTTCGATTGCCGATTGCCGATTGAGGATTCCGGGTGGAAATGCCTATTGATCGCCCCGGCGCGGTTGGCAGGGTAGGGGTCCTTCGACTCGGCGTCGCGGCGACGCCTCGCTCAGGATGACAGCTGCTCGAATTTGCATGAACCGGCACACGCGAGGGCGCCCGCTGCAGCGGTGATTGCGGTGGATTGAACGGAAGCCCCGGCGAGGGCGCCGGGGCCTACAGATTGTTGAAGCAGCTATTTCCAGGGAGCTTGGGCGGCGCCGGTGACCTCCAGCGTGGAAGGGTCCTGAAGGAAGATGACGGCGCGAAGTTTGTCGTGGCGCCAGTCCGGCTTGAGGGAAAGCTGCGGGCGGGACGGCGAATTGGCCGGAGGAAGTCTTACCGATTTTGCGGAGGTCGCGCACCACGGCGGTGTGGCGGAGCAGGCGGCCGTGATTCTCGCCGCGGCCGACCTGGGTGCTCAAATCCGATTCCGTGATGGCGAGCAGGACATCGAGCGGGTGCGGGCCGGCGTTGGTGATGTTTACATCGACCACGTTTCCGACAGCAGCGATCGCGATGCCAGGTTGGGTGTCACGGCGGTGGGCTGCGCCGGCGATGGCCGCCGCGGCGCGTGCGGTGTCGTTGCCGACGAACTCGGTGCGGCCGTTGATGACCATCTGCGGGGTATAAACCGAGCCGAGGTGGAAGCGCGCAGCGTAGCGGCCCTGGCGCTGGGTGTAGTCAGACGAGGAGAAGCGGTCCTTCCATCCCAGTTCATTCCAGTAATCAACGTGTTCGCCGAGAGCGACGACCTCGGCGCCGGCGACGGGTTGGCGCAGATCAAGATCGATCAGCAGAGCGTCGGCGGGCGGGCAACTGGAGCAGCCCTCGGAGGTAAACAGTTCGACCAGAACGGGAATCCGGTCAGGCTTCGTGCTGGGCTCGACGCCACCAGCTAAGACGGTAGACAGCAATAACATAGCAGCCGATGCGAAGAAATCGGGTCACGCTCATAAGATGCGCTGGGAGGAGAAGAGTTACGTGGGCGGCAAGGAGTCCCGAGTCGCGAGTGGCGAGCAAGGAGTCCCGAGTCCGAGTGGCGAGCAATGACAAAAAACAGTAGGTTTCATTATGGCACGTCCGATAACGCGAGCCGGGTTGCTGAGCAGTGAAAAAGCGCGGAGTTTCGGATAGTATTCTCACCACCCCCAAACATCGGCCCCTTGTGTTCTGCGCCCCGCCAGGAGGCGTCATGCTGGAAACTGTCGATCTCAAGAAAAAGCTGTCGAAGCCCGCCTACACCAAGACCATGGGCGCATTGCAGGAGAGGCTGCGCGGCTTGCAGTATGCGGCGAAAGAGGCGGAAGTCCCGGTCACCATCTGCCTGGAGGGCTGGGACACGGCAGGGAAAGGAATGATTGTCAAAAAGCTCACCGAGAAGCTGGACCCGCGGCTGTTTCGGGTGCAACCCGGAACGCCGCCCACGTCGCTGGAGAAGCGATACCATTTTCTGTGGCGGTATCAGACGGCGCTGCCCAATGACGGCGCGATGGTGGTGTTCGATCACTCCTGGTACGGACGGGTCCTGGTGGAGCGCTGCGACAAGCTCTGCAACAAGAAAGACTGGAAGCAGGCCTACGAAGAGATCAACCAGTTCGAGCGCTGGCTGGCCGATGATGGACAGATCCTGCTGAAGTTCTGGATGCACATCTCCAAGGCGGAACAGAAGAAGAGGTTCCGCGCCTGCCTGTGCGACCCCGCGCTGCAATGGAAGATCACCAAGGAATACAAGCGGCATCACCGGCAGTACAGCAAGTGGACGGCCGCGGTGGAAGAAATGCTGGCGAAGACCGACTCTCCGCACGCGCCGTGGACGCTGGTGGAGGCCACCGACATGCGCTGGGCGCGCGTCAAGGTGTTCCGAACCCTGGTGGAGAAGATCGAAGAAGCGCTGGCGAAACGCAAGGCGGCGCCGGGCGCCGTGTCGCGCTCGGCGGTGGCGCAACCGCTCATGCAGGCGCTGCGCGCCGGGATCAAGGACAAGGACGAGGCCGCCATGGAGGGCACCGGCGCGAAGCGAACCCAACCGGCGGCGCGGCGGAAGGCGGAGGCGGCCCATGCTTGAGAAGCTGAACGCCAACAGGAAAATGTCGGAGCCGCAGTACCGCGTGCAGATTGGAAAAGCGCAGGTGCGGATCCGCGAACTGGAATTCAATCTTTTCCGGCAGCAGGCGCCGGTGCTGTGCCTGTTCGAGGGCTGGGACGCCGCGGGCAAGGGCGGAGCGATCAAGCGGGTGACGGAAACGCTGGATCCGCGCGGGTTCACGGTATCGGCATTCGCGGCGCCGCGCGGCGAGGAAAAGACGCACCATTATCTGTGGCGCTTCTGGAACCATCTGCCGCGCGCCGGGCACATCGGCATATGGGACCGCAGCCATTACGGGCGGGTGCTGGTGGAGCGGGTGGAAGGCTTCTGCAACGAGGACGAATGGCGGCGCGCCTTCCGCGAGATCAATGAATTCGAGGCGCACCAGACGTCGTACGGCATGGTGATCTGCAAGTTCTGGCTGCACATCTCCAAGGAAGAGCAACTGCGCCGCTTCAAGAGCCGCGAGGTGGACCCGTTCCGGTCGTACAAGTTGACGGAAGAGGATTGGCGCAACCGCGCCAAGTGGGACCGCTACCTGGAAGCGGTGGAAGACATGCTGCTGCACACCAGCACATCGTACGCACCGTGGACGGTGGTGGAGGCGGAGAACAAGTACTTCGCGCGCGTGAAAGTGGTGAAGACGATCGCGGATGCGATCGAAAAGAGGCTGAATTAACCGCGGATTGCCGCGGATGAGCACGGATCGGAATCCAAAATATTCTTGATCCGCGTCGACCCGTGGACATCTGTTGAATCCGCGGTAAAGCTGCTCAGCTACGTCAGGAAAGATCGTGACAGTGGATAACGCCAGGTCGCTCGCGCTCATACGAAAGCTGGACCAGTTGCTGGCGCAGACGCATGCCAAACCGCAACCGGAGCGCGTCCACCTGATCCGCACCACCGCGCGCCGGCTGGAGGCACTGCTGGAGACGCTGGGCAGTGGTGCTGACCGCAAGGAGTGCAAGCTGCGCAAGCGCCTCAAGCGGTTGCGGCGGAAGGCCGGCGGCGTGCGCGACATTGACGTCCAGATCGCAGCCCTGCGCAAGCTGAAGATCGGGCGCGAGCAGGAGCGCAAGGCACGGCTGATGCAGGCGCTGAGCGAGCAGCGCAGCCAACGCGAGCAGGGGCTGGCCAAGGCGCTCGCCGACAAGAACGTGCAGAAGGTGCGCAAGGCGCTTCACCGCTGGTCGGCGGGCGTCAGCGCCACCGCGAAGCCGGAGCCGGCGGCGAGCGCGGCGGGGGCGCGTGAAGATGACGCGGTGGCGGCGCCGCTGCGCATGATCTCCTCGCTGGCACGCCAGGTGAGAACGCTTACGCCGGAGAACCTGCACGCCTACCGCACGCGCTGCAAGCGTATCCGTTACGTGGCCGAGATGGCGGGAAAGGTTCCCGAGGCAAAGCGCATCGTGGGCCAGTTGAAGCGCATGCAGGATGCGGCCGGGGACTGGCACGATTGGCAGACGCTCACCCAAACGGCGGAGTCGCTGCTTTCGCGCGCGCTGGCAAGCGGCTTGGTCGCCGCCTTGCGCAACGTGACCAATGCCAAGTTCGTGCAGGCACGCGGCGTCTGCCAGGAGGCGCGCCGTGCGCTGCTGGCAGAGTACCGGGCGATGCTGGCGGAGCGACGGGTACAGCGCGTCTCGACGCCGAAGCGCCAGACGGCAATGCCGCTGCCACCGGCGATTCCGAGCAAGGCGGCAGGGGCGGCGGGTGTGAAGCGGATTGCGTGAAGCAGCGATTAGCGATTAGCAATTAGCAATTAGCGGGCGGCAGCGGTGGTTGCAGTTTTTCAGCCGTCCCTAGCGGGACTTGGGCGTACTGGAAAAACGACTACCCGGCACTGAAGCGCCGGGCTATTCTCATCGCGTCCCATTCGGGACGCGTTTGCATTTGCCCGTGCTCGAAACGGAAGTTCGAAGGATGGCGTCATTGCGCGAAACTGAGAGCGGAATTATTGCTCGAAACGGAAGTTCGAAGGATGGCGTAATTGCGGAAACTGACAGCGGATTGATTGCTCGAAACTGACAACGGATTCATTGGTCGAAGCTGAAAGCGGAATTATTCCTAGAACTGGTTTCAAAAGTCGGCCAGGGCGTCGGAGGTTAATCCCTCAGGGGCTAAAGCCCAGTATTCTTGCGGGTTCGGCGGCACGGCTGAAGCCGTGCCCTTCCCAAAAACGACTTTTGAACCCTGTGCTAGAAACTGAAACTGAAACTTCCTCATGCCCACTTTTGCCGCGGTTGATATCGGAGCCAACTCGGTACGACTGAAGGTCGCGCGCCTGGTACGCCAGCGCTTGCGGCCGGTGCACGAAGACCGCGAGGTGGTGCGGCTGGGCGAATCGGTGTTCCAGGCGGGGATGCTGGCGCCGGCGGCGATGGCGCAGACGGTCAAGGTACTGCGCCGCTTTCACAAGGCGGTGCAGCAACACGGGGACGGGCAGGTGCGGGTGGTCGCGACCAGCGCACTGCGCGATGCGCGCAACGCGCAAGCTTTCATTGACTGGGTGCACATGCGCACCGGCTGGCGGGTGGAAGTGATCTCCGGAACGGAAGAGGCGCGGCTCATCCACTTGGGCATCATCACCAACCTGCGAGTGACGGCGTCGCCGCTGCTGCTGATCGACCTGGGCGGCGGCAGTTGCGAATTGACGGTGTCGGCGCGCCGGCATATCCGCGAGACCGTAAGCCTGCCGCTGGGAGCGGTGCGGCTGACGCAGGAATTTCTGCACCACGATCCGCCGCAGGATTACGAGCTGCAACGGCTGCACAGCTACATCGCCGAAGAGGTGCACCGGGTGACGCGCAAGATCGTGGCGGCGCGGCCGCAGGCGGTGATCGCGACCTCCGGCACGGCCGCGGCCCTGGCGACCAGCGCGCAGTCGTTGTTGAAGAATCCCGGAAAAGAAAACATGGTGCCGACCCGCGCGCTGGTCCGGTTGGCCGCCAAGCTCAGCCGGATGAGCTACGCGCAGCGCATCAAGATTCCCGGCATCGGCACACGGCGGGGAGAAATCATCCTGGCGGGGGCGGCGGTGTTCACCGAGCTGATGCAGCGCTGCGACCTGGGCGGGTTCCGTTATTCCGAACTCGGGCTGCGCGACGGACTGCTGGCGCAGATGGCCGCCGACTACACGCGCACCGCGAAGGGCACGCAGCAATTGGAATCGGAACGGTGGGACGCACTGGTGGCCATGGCGAAACGCTACCGCGTGGACATGGAGCAGGCCCAGCATGTGCGCGGCCTGGTGTTGCAGTTGTTCGCCGGACTCAAGAGTGTGCACCGCTTGCCGGCGGATTACGAGGAATGGGTATCGGCGGCGGCGATCCTGCACGAGATGGGCGTGTATGTGAACCGCACCGGCTGGCATCGCCATGCTTATTACCTGATCGCCAATTCGGAAATCCTGGGCTACACCCCGGCGCAGCGGCGGGTGATCGCGGCGATCACGCGCTACCTGGGCAGCGCGCTGCCATCGTCAGGGGACAAGCTGGTGAAAACGCTTGAACCCGAGGACCGCGACCATGTGCCCAAGGCGGTGGCGTTGCTGCGGGTGGCGCGGGCGCTCAACCAGGGACGTCGGCGCGCCGTCACCTCCATCCGGTCGCGGGCGCGAGAAAGCCAGGTTGTGCTGCGAATCTCCGCCCGTCGCGCCACCGGCGCCGACCTGGAGTTATGGGCGCTCAAGAAAGAGCGCGCGTATTTTCGCGCGGTGTTTGGGCGGGACCTGCAAATGGAGATCGTGTGAAAGTTTCAGTTTCAGTTTCAGCGAAGCTGCGGAATGGCGCGACAATCTGAGCGGTTGTTAGAGCTGGATTCGAAAGTCGGTCAGGGCGTTGGAGGTTAATCCCTCAGGGGCTAAAGCCCAGTATTCTTGCGGGCTCCGCGGCACGGCTGAAGCCGTGCCCTTCCCAAGAACGATTTTTGAAACCAGTATTCTTGCGGGACAGGTTCCGCCGTGCCCTTCCCAAGAACGACTATTGAAACCAGTTCTACTTTCTCGCGGACTTTGCGGGCGGCGGCGAAGCTTCGGTCAAGGTCCGCACCAGCTTGGGCGTGAGACACCAGTGGAGCACGCCGCGGTGGTGGTTGACCTCGACGCGCGCCACGCCCGCCTTCTTCAGATCAATGCCGGCGCGGCTTCCCCCGCCAATCAAGCGTCCGAGAAATTCGCTGAGGTTCGGGTTGTGCCCGACCACCATGATCGCTTCCTGGTTGCCGTACTTGGTCAACAGGTCGCGGAACTGAGGAAAAGTGGCGCCGGGTCGTAGCGCGGGATCGAGATCAATCTTGCCTTCGTAGGCGAGTTCGTTGGCGATGAGCGCGGCCGTCTGGGTGGCGCGCTTCAGCGGGCTGGAGATGATGGCATCGACGTGCGTTTCCAGGACGGCGAGCGCGCGGCCGACGTAGCCGCATTGCTCGACGCCGTCGCGGTCAAGGGGACGCTTTTCATCCTTGAGGGGATCGCTCTTGCTGACACCGGCAGAGGCGTGGCGAAGGAAATAGACGAGCATGAATCAGTTTCAGTTTCAGTTTCGAGTTTCAGTTTCAGTTAGTTTCAGCGATGAGGATTATCGCACTTTGCGGGCTTGAGGCGCGCGCCGCCTGGCAGCTCGCGTGGGAATATTGTCCACCGTCTGCCGCCCCTCCGCCAACCCGATGAGGAAATCCTGGGCGGAGAATTCGAGTTTCGGCAATTGCAGCGCGCTGCGCGCCGCCTGCGGCAACTGGCCGGCGTGAACATAGGATCGATCGGGCTGCAGGAACCGCGCCTTCACGGTATCGGCGAGGTAGGCGGCGAGGACCTCCTGCTTGAGCCGCTGACAAAGCAGAGCGTCAGAGACGGGGAACAGGACTTCAACGCGATCATACAAATTCCGCGGCATCCAGTCGGCGCTGCCGATCCAGACAACTTCTTCACCGCCGTTGAGAAAATAAAAAATGCGCGAGTGCTCCAGGAACCGCCCGACGATGCTGCGCACGCGAATGCGGTCGCTGACGCCGCGGACGCCGGGAACCAGCGAGCACATGCCGCGCACGATCAGGTCAATGGGCACGCCGGCCTGCGAGGCGCGATAGAGCGCCTGGATGACCTGGTTGTCGGTGAGCGCGTTCATCTTGGCGACAATCCGCGCGGGGCGCTTGTGGCGGGCGTGGTCGGCCTCGCGGTCGATGAAGTTGATGGTCTTCTGCGCGATGTCGAGCGGCGACACCAGCAGGGGATCGTAGTCGCTCTGCTCGGCGTAGGCGGTGAGGAAATTGAACACCGCGTGCACCGACGAGGTCATGCGCGCATCGGCGGTGAGCAGGCTCAGGTCGGTGTAAAGCCGCGAGGTGACGTGGTTGTAGTTGCCGGTGCCGAGGTGGGCGTAACTGCGCGTGGCGCCATCGGGGTCGCGGCGAACCAGCAGGGCGAGCTTGCAGTGCGTCTTGAGCCCGACCAAGCCGTGGAACACCTGCACGCCGGCATCTTCCAGGTGCCGCGCCCAGGTGATGTTGGAGGCTTCATCGAAGCGCGCCTTGAGTTCCACCACGACGGTGACTTCCTTGCGGGCCGCGGCTTCCACCAGCGCGCGCATGATGGGTGAATCCTCGCTGGTGCGATAGAGCGTTTGCTTGATGGAGAGCACGCGCGGATCGGCGGCGGCGGCCTCGATAAATCCCACCACCGTGTCGTAGGAGTCGAAGGGGTGGTGCAGGAGCAGGTCGTGGCGGCGCAGTTCCTCGAAGAGGTCGCGCGACTTGGCGGTGAGGTGGAGCTGGCGCGGAACGAAGGGGCGGAACTTGAGGTCGGGGCGGTCGGATTGCTGGTGGAGCGTGAACAGGCGCGACAGGTTGACGGGCCCATCGGTCTGGAAGACCTGCCAGTTTTCCAACTCGAAAGTGGTGCGCAGGCGCTCGATGATCTCGGGGTCGGCGCCGGCCTCGATTTCCAGGCGCACGGCGTCCCCGCGGCGGCGGTTGTGCAACTCGGTGCGCACCGACTCCAGCAGGTTGCGCGATTCCTCTTCCTGCAAATAAAGATTGCTGTTGCGGGTGACGCGAAAGGCAGCCGAACTCAGGATGTCGTAGCCGCGATACATGCTGGCGGCGTGATAAGCGACGAGATCGGCCAGGAAAATGTAGTTGTCGCTGCCTTCTTCCGAGGGCAGGCGGACCAGGCGCGGCAGCGAGCGCGGGACGGTGACCACGCCCATGAAGGTGCCGGCAGCACGGCGCCGGCGCTTGAGCAGGAAGGCGAGGCACAGCGCCTTGTTGATGACGCGCGGAAAGGGATGCGCCGGGTCCACCGTCACCGGCGTGAGCAGCGGGTCGAGCTCGCGCTCGTTATATTCGGCAATGAACGATTCCTGCTCGGCATTGAGATCGTGCAGGGAGAGCACGCGGACGCCGTGCTCGGACAGCGCGGGCAGCAACTGCTGGTTCCAGCAGCGGTACTGGGCGTCCACGAATTCGTGGGCCTCGCGCGCGAGCCGGTCGCGCTCCTCGCTGGGCTCCAGGCCGTCGGCGCCGGCCTCGGTGTAACCATCTTCAATGCGCTGCACCAGGCCGGCAATGCGGACCTCAAAAAATTCGTCCAGATTGTTGGCGGTGATGGCGAGGAATTTCACCCGCTCCAGCAGCGGGTTGCGCTCATCCTCGGCCTCCTCCAGGACACGGCGGTTGAAGGCCAGCCAGGAGACCTGGGGGTTGATGTAAAACGCGGGATTTTCCAGCGAGACGCGGCGCATAGACGCAGGTAGATGGTAGCGACGAGAGGGCAGGCGCGGCAAGTGGGGGGAAGGTCGGTCGGTCGATCGGTCAGTCAGTTCTTCAGTCTGGAGTGACAAATCCAAATGACTGAAAGACCGAAAGACTGAAAGACCGAAAGACTTAGGAGGCTGCCGCTCCGGGCCGGCCCCCGGTGGTCATGCTGAAGGGCAGGATGCGTTTGGGGCCGCGCTTGCGAACCAGCAGCAAGCGAATGCGCTCCAAAAGTTCGACCGGCGCGTACATGCCCTTGGGAAGAAAGACATCGGCGTGCAGGTTCCGCTCGTAGATTTTGACCTTGCCGGAAAACAAGATGGCCGGGGTGTGCGGGGAAAGCTTCTTGATCTCCTCGATCAAGCGGTGGCCGTCGAGCCCGGGCATGATCAGGTCCGACAGGACCAGGTCGATGCCGCCTTGCTTGAATTGCTCCAGCGCGTCAAGGCTGTTGTGGCAGGCGACGACGCGATAACCGCGGGTTTCCAGCATGATCTTGCGGATGGAGAGGGATTGTTCGTTGTCATCGACGCAGAGAATCGTCCGTTTCGGCTTCATGGCCCTTCCGAAGATGCTATGGGAGCCGCACCCAGGGCGGCAACTTGCGCCGGCGCCGAGGCGCGGAACTTCCAGAATTTTTGTATCAACAGGGCAAATAAAAACAGTGCGCATCCTACGGGCAGACGAACGCGCTGTAAAGTGGCGCGAAAGATAATAGGAATCTCGGCTATTGAAAAAGAATTTTATTTTGGCAGGTGGCGGATTGCCGCGCTGGAAGGCATCGCGCGCGCATGCGCGTCAGAGAACCAGTTCGCCGCGCATGACCTCCACAGAATTTCCACCGACACGCACAGTGACAATCCGGTCACCGTCGCGTCCGGCGCGGACGACGATGCGGCTCGGCCGCATGATTTCGATTCCCTGCTCGATGGCGGCGCTCTCCTCCGGCTGGGCGACGCCGTGCGCGACCATCCACGCCGCGGTGCAGCCTGCCGCGGACCCGGTGGCGGGGTCTTCGCCGTTATAGAAGATCATGCGCGCGTGCAGGCGGGCGGACTTGTCCAGGGTTTCGCGGCTCACGAAATAAAAAAATTTGCCGGCGCTGCGTTCCAGGTACTCGGCAGCGACCTTCAAGTCGGGGTGCAGCGCGCGCATAGCCGCGAGCGTGCGCACCGGCACGATGGTGAAGGCCATGCCAGTGGAAACGGTCTGGATGGGGAGGTCGTCGGCGATGTCGTCCAGCTTCAGGCCCGAGGCCCGGGCAACGTCCTCGCGAGCGTGGCGGGGGCCGAACTCGGGATCGCGCTGCTGCATTTCGCCGAAGACCAGGCCATCAGCGCCGGTGGTGAAGCGGACGGGAATTTTGCCGACGTTGAGGTCCAGTTCGACCAGGCCGGCGCCACCCGCGCCGCGCAGCACGGTCGCTGTACCCAGGGTGGGATGTCCGGCGAACGGAAGTTCCTCCTGGGTGGTGAAGATGCGGACACGGCGCCCGCGCTCACGTTCGGTGGCCGCGTCCCGCGGGAGAACAAACGTGGTCTCGGAAAAATTGGTCTCCCGCGCCAGCGCCTGCATCTCCGCGTCGCTGAGCCCGCGTGCGTCGGTGAACACGGCGAGCGCGTTGCCCTCGAGCGGACGCGAGGTGAAGACGTCTATCTGCACGTACTGAAACCGGCGTGGGGTCGTAGGCATGGAATTGTCGCCAGTCTCCAGTCGTCAGTCGCCAGGCCTGAAGACCGACGACTGACGACCCAAGACTTGAACCATTACGCCGACTTCTTCTCAGCCGCTTCTTTCGGTTGCGGAACGATGCGGATGTACGGCCGCGGTTCCTTCCACGAGCCGAATATCTTCCTGGCATCGTCGTTGGACACGGAGCCGGCAATGATCACGTCGTCGCCCTGCTGCCAGTTCGCCGGAGTCGCCACTTTGTGCCTGGCCGTCAGTTGCAGTGAGTCGATCACGCGCAACACCTCGTCGAAATTGCGCCCGGTGGTCATGGGATAGATGAGGATCAGCTTGATTTTCTTGTCGGGACCGACCACGAATACATTGCGCACCGTCAAATTGTCGGCGGCCGTCCTGCCCTCGCATGAGCCCTCAACGGTGGCGGGCAGCATGCCGTAGAGCTTGGAAATTAACAGGTCGGTATCGCCGATCATGGGATAGTTGGGCGCGTGGCCCTGGGTTTCCTTGATGTCGTTGGCCCACTTCTTGTGGTTGTCCACGGGGTCCACGCTCAGCCCGATAATCTTGGTATTGCGCCTGTCGAATTCGGGCTTGATCTTGGCCATGTAGCCAAGCTCGGTTGTGCAAATCGGCGTGAAATCCTTGGGGTGAGAGAAAAAGACCGCCCAGGAATCGCCGATCCATTCATGAAAGCGAATGCGGCCCTCGGTGGTTTGGGCTTCAAAATCGGGAGCTACATCACCAATCTTCAGACTCATTGCACGCCTCCTTTAATCTTGACGACCCCGTAACTCGACATGGCAACGCGCACGGGAAAGCAGTGCGCCCCTGAGAAGCCAGTTTGCAAGGCAGGGCCAACGCTCCATTAGACTCGCACACTTCGGAAAAGGCGCAGAAAGGTGAGGCGCCGAACGGAGCCGCCGGCGCGGAATGGCACTTTTGGGGAGATCACGGCTTGCGATCGGCGGAGCGCACCGCCGGTGATTCGGTCGCTGGATCGGGCGCCCGCAGCAGCGTGGCGAGAGCGCGTTCGTACCCGGCGATGTGCGGCGCAAGGCGGATGGCTTCGCGCAGGTGCTGCTCGGCCGCGTCGCGCTTCCCTTCGGTTTGCTCCAGCACGGCGAGTTCGTAGAGCGCGGTGGAGCGGGTGTCGTTGTCGCCGCCGATGGCCAGCACGCGTTCCAGGTAGGGGCGGGCAGCGGCGTAGCGGCGCAGGGTGTAATAGTGGTGCGCCAGGGCGAAGTTGAACTTCGCCGACCGCGGATAGTACCGCAACGCGACATGCAGGGTGGCCGCGGCTTTGTCCGGCGCTCCGGCAGCATCATAGGTGTCGGCCAGCAGGCTGAGTGCGTCGGGATTGGCGGGCGCCACCGCAACCGCGCGTTCGCAGACGTCGAGGTCGCTGTCCCAGAACCGCGCCTCGCGGGCAGTGATGCCCGCCAGCACCGCCGCAATGACCAGGGCCGCGATGGCAGGAGCGTGCTCCGAGCGGAAATGGATCCATCCTGCCGCACGCTGCAACAACACGGCCAGCATCAGCGCAATCCCGAACGATGGCAGGTAGAGATGCCGGTCGTGCAGTTGCACCCAACTGAATTCACCGATGACCGGCAGCAGCGTAAGCAGGAACCAGGCGGCGGCAAACTTCAGCACCGGAAGGTCCCGCGTCCAGCGCCAATACAGCAGCGCCGCGATTGCCAGCGCCACGCCGGGCAACAAAACGTAAGCCGCGGAAAACTGCGCAATATTGACCAGCGGATAGAACGCGCTCAGTCCCCAGGGCCGCACCATCTGCCTGACCAGTAACCAGAAGGCGAGGGGCGCGTTCAAGAGCACGTGTTGCAGGGATCTGGGGACGGCGGTATCTCCGAATCCGTGCAATACCGCAGTGCGTACGACGAGGAAAGCGGCCACGACAAAGAACAGCGGCGCCAGGCAAAGGAGCACCTGTCGCCAGCCGGCGTTTTGCTCATGGCTGCGCGGGAGCATCACTTCGTAGGCGATGACGATCGCCGGGACCACGACGGAGGTTTCCTTGGTCAGCAGCGCGGCGGCCAAGCACGCTGCCGATGCCGCCAGCCACGGCCACTGCCGGCGAGGCTGGTTACGCGCGTGGATGTACGCGATGAGCGTGGCGAACACGAAAACGGCTTGCAGCGGCTCGGTGGCGCCGGCAATCCAGGCTACGCTCTCCACTTTTGTCGGATGAACCGCGAAGATCAGCGCGGCAATCGCCGCCGCAGAAGCGTTCTGCAGCAGCATCCTGGCAAGCTGGTAGGCGAGGCAGACGGCGGCGATGTGGGTCAAAACCGCCGCCACATGAAACCAGCCGGGCGCGCTGCCCAACAGATGTTGCACCATCCACAACCACGCCAGGTACATGGGGCGGTAATGGCGGGCGGGCATGGCCGTGTCCAGGTAGGCGGAGGAGTGCTGAGTGAAAATCAGCTTGAGTCCCGACCAGGACTGCAGCCAGGGGTTGGCGGTGATCAGCCCAAAGTCGTCATACACAAAGCCGAAATTTACGGTTTGAGCGTAGGCGGCAATAACGGCAATCAAGCTGAAGCGCAGCAGCGCGTCGCTGCCAAGCAGGCGGGACCATCGCGGAGTTTGCATAGCCGCTTTGAAGCAGGATTATATGCGAGTCGCGAGGCCACCGAGGTTATCGCGCGGGTGCATGGGCGCGTCCGCTCGGCTGGTTCCCGGCGGACTCCCGCGACCATGCCGGACATTCGCAGTGACATCGCAAGACGACGCATTTGCGGCTTGACCGGGGGAATCCCGGTCGTCAATAATCCCGCGCATCCGGAACCAATACCTGATGTGCGGCTGTCACGGAGCAGCGGCCGGACGCGCGTCAGTCACCCTAGGGGCGGAATTTACCCGGCACCGGGCACCTTGTCTTCCTCAATCATTTTAAGGAGAAGCAAACATGAGGTTGCGACTCACGCTGGCATTCCTACTGTGCGGCGCCGTATCGCTGGCTGCGCAGACATTTCGCGGGACGATTCTGGGGAGCGTCACCGATAGCACGGGCGCCGTGCTCACCGGCGCGAGCGTGACCGCGCGCAATACGGCGACCGGACTGCAGCGCACTACCCAGACCAGCGGCGACGGCAGCTACAGCATCCCTGAACTGCCGATCGGCACCTATGAAGTGACGGCTTCGCACTCAGGATTTCAGACCTGGGTGACGCGGGTGGATGTCACGGTGGCCAGCGAACGCAGAGTCGACGCCCAGCTTAAACCGGGCTCGGTCACGGAAAAAGTTGAGGTCTCCGCCGAGTCGCTTCCCCAGGTGGAAACCACTAGCGATACGCTCGGCACCACCTACATCGCCAGCGCGATCAAAGACCTGCCGGTGAACGGGCGGGACTATCAAAAACTGATTTTTCTGACGCCCGGCATTTCCGGTTCGCCAGACCAGATCACCGACTCGCCGGGATCGTTCGGAATCTTTTCCATGAACGGCGCCCGGGGCCGCTCCAATAACTTCCTGCTCGACGGCACCGACATGAACGACGGCTACCGCAATGACCCGGCGATCAATGAAGCCGGCGTGTTCGGGACGCCCGCCACCATCCTTCCGGTGGATGCGGTTGCGGAATTGCGGGTGCTCTCCAACTTCGAGGCCGAGTACGGGCGCAACGCGGGCGCGGTGATCAATATCGTCACCAAAAGCGGGACCAACAAGCTGCACGGCTCGCTGATCGAATACTTCCGCAACAACGCGCTGGACGCCCGCAATTTCTTCAACTTCAGGGGCCAGCCGCAAGCGCAGTTTCAGAACAACCAGTTTGGCGGCTCGCTGGGCGGGCCGATCGTCAAGAACAAGACATTTTTTTTCGTGAACTATGAAGGGCAGCGCGAAAAGGTAGGCGTCGTGACCCTGGCGTGCGTGCCCGATCCGGCGCAGATTGCGGCCGACGGCGGCGCGACCAACCCGGCGATTGCGGCCCTGCTGGCGCGGAATCCGTGGCCGAAGCCCAATATTCCGGGCGCGGTAGCGGATGACACGGGCTGCCACGGTACGCCCAACGCTTCCCTGACGTCGCCCTCGAAGAACCGCATTGACAGCATGATCGCCAAGATTGACCACAACTTCAACGCGTCCAACGTTCTGACCGGCCGCTATTATTTCGGCGACAGCGACCAGTCGTTCCCGCTGGCGCTGACCGCGGGCGGAGGCCAGCTTCCCGGCTTCAACACCGACACGCCGACGCGGGTGCAGTTGGTTTCGGTGTCGTTCGTGAAAGTGATCTCGCCGACGAAAGTGAACGAGACGCGCTTCGGCTGGAACCGTTTCGTGGAGGACTTCCTGGCGCAGGACCGCGCGTTCAAGCCGAGCTCCATCGGGCTGAACGTGGGCACGGGCATTCCCGACCAGGGGCTGCCGATCTTGCTGGTCAACGGTTTCTCGCAGCTCGGCGCCAACCAGGGCGACCCGCGCGGCCGAGTCGATTCCAATTACCAACTGCTCGACAACTTCTCCTGGAAACACAACAGCCACGATATTAAGTTCGGCGCCGAAGTTCGGCGCACCACCGTGTCGCAGTTTTTCGACCGCTACTCGCGCGGCCGACTCAAGTTCGTCTCGCTCTCCGATTTCCTCACGGGCACGATTTCCAGCGGGTTCCAGTATCTCGGCAACACCCGGCGTAACACGTATCAAAACGGCTTCGGCTTTTTCATCCAGGACGGCTGGCGCGCCACACCGCACTTGACGATCAATTACGGATTGCGCTGGGATTATTTTGGCGTTGTCGGGGAAAAGAACAACTTGCTCAGCAACATTACCAGCACCGACCTGGCGGCGGGAACGGTGACGCTGACGCAGGTCGGATCACCGGGGCTGAAGCAACTGTACCGGCCCGATTACAAGAATTTCGCGCCCCGCGCCAGCTTCGCATGGGACGTCACCGGCAAGGGCAAGACGGTGGTGCGCGGCGGTATCGGGATGTTCTACGACGCGTTCTCGCAGGATTTTTTCCTCGGCCACCTGCCCTACCCGCCGTACTTCGATCCGGGTCCGGCGTATAACCCCATCGGGCCGGCGCCAATCTATTCTGCCGGCGCCGCCGCCTCGATCGTCAAGGGAGTGCCGGTGTATGGGGCGACCAATGCATGCAATTTCGAATGCGACATCTTCTCCGTGGCGCGCAACGTCCGCACGCCGTACATGGAGAACTACAACGTGAACATCCAGCAGCAGCTTGCCAACAAGGTGATGTTGCAGGTCAGCTATGTGGGCTCGCAAGGGCACCGGCTGTTCCGCTTCCGCGACATCAACCAGCCGAGCCAGTCGGATATCACCACGTGGGACCTGGCCAACGGCGTCAGCAGCTACGGCGTTCCGCGTCCGTTCGGCAACAATACCTACGGGGCGTTTTACATCCTGCAGCAGGAGACGACGGCACATTCCAACTACAACTCTTTGCAGGCCAGCCTGCGGGTGAACGGGTGGCACGGGATCACGTCGATCCTGAATTACGTCTGGTCGCGTTCCTTCGACACGGCCAGCGACGGCGAGGACTTCGAGCCCAATGCCGCGCAACCGAATGACAGCACGCGGCCCAACCTGGAATACGGCCCGTCCAACTTCGACGTTCCCCAGCGCTTTACCTGGATCTTCGGGTACGAATTTCCGAAGCAGGGCGGCAGCGCGCAGTGGCTGAAGAACGGATGGGGAATGAACAGCACGCTGACGCTGCAAAGTGGCCAGCCGTTCCAGCTCAACTACAACTTCCAGGATGATTTCAGCGGCAGCGGCGAAGGATTTGACCGGCCTGACGTGGTGGGCCCCATCGTGTTCCACTCGCACAATCCGTTCAACTACCTCGACATGAGCGCGTTTGCGATTCCCTGCACGGTGAATGTGGCAGTCCCGACGGGCACGGCAGCCGACTGCGTCCCGGGCACGCGGCATTTCGGAAACATGGGACGCAATTCCCTGCGCGGCCCCGCGTACCGGGACTGGCAGCTCGGCATCTACAAGAACTTCAACTTGAGCGAGCACGCCGTCCTGCAGCTTAAGGTCGAGATCTACAACGTGCTCAATCATCCGAACTTCGCCAGCCCGTTCCTGCCGAATTTCATTGCCGACGCCGGCCAGACCGGCAATTGGGCCCTGGCCGGTTCACCGGCCGGCGCACCGATAGGCAATCGTGAAATCACCACGGGCGGATTCGTGCTGGGCGCCACCGGCGACGTGGGCGTCGGCAACCCGTTCCTGGGAGGCGGCGGCCCGCGCGGCATTCAACTGGCGGCGAAGTTCACGTTCTGATGGCCAAAAGCTGGACGCGCGCGGACATGACCCGATTTTGTCGGGCGCGCCCGCGCGCGCTACACTCACGATGAGCTGATCACTCTCCCGCCGACAGCCTGCCAAACCGGCGCCTGGAGCCAAACGGAAGCGCATGGGGTCCGGTGATCCTCCTGGTCTTCAAAACCAGCGCTCGACAGCTTTGCGCTGCCGAGGGTCGGTTCGACTCCGACACGCTTCCGCCAAAGTCTCGCAATGAGGTCCCTCGCTGGCGCTCGGGATTTCGCCTCGACTTCGCTCAGGACAGGTTCCGCCGTGCCCTTCCCAAAAGCACCTCTTGAAACCAGTTCTAATTCACAGTGACCGTGATGGAGGTGGCGTGGCTCAGGGCCCCGCTGGTGGCCGTCACCGTCACCGTGCCGGTTTGCACGGTTGTTGTTGTTGTGCCCGAACCGCTGGATGTAGTACTGCTCCCGCTTCCGCCTCCGCAGCCGATCATGATCGCGATTGCGATGATCAGCATCACGGCCAGGATTGCGATCTTAGTTTTCTTCGACGTGCGCTCCCGCTTGCCGGCAAGCATCAATCCCATGGCGATGGCGAACGAACCGTCAGTCCAGGGGAAGAAGCGCGGAAACAGGCGTGGCGGGCGCAGGCTGGCGCGCGTTGTGGGAGCGGTGACGGTGACAGTGGCGGTCCCCGAGTTGGTCACCGAAGCCGGCAAAACCGAGCATGTGGTTCCGGGCAGCGACGAGGTCACGGTGCAACTCAGATTGACGCTTCCGGTGAAGCCGTTCAGCGCGGAAATCGTCAGCGTCGATGTGCCGACATTGGCGGTGGTGCCGGCGGTCAACGTCAAGCTGGAGGGCGAAACGCCGGCCTGGAAATCCGGGGTCGAACTGCTCCATTCCATGACCAGGTTGAATGCATTCACCGAACCCAACCCGGTGACCGGGTCATAGCCGACGCCGGCGCTGTATCCGATCGAAGTGGTACCCGTGGGGCAATCGGTGGTTCCCGCGGTGCACGGCACCTTGTTGTCTCCGGTGGGGACGTCGTGGAATGCGTCGGTGGAAGTGCCCGCTAACTGGTACAGGCGCGGGTTCACGTTTCCCTGCGCGGCATTCATCTTTTGGTTGATGAGCGCCACAATTCCGGCGAAGACCGGCGACCCTGCCGATGTCCCGCCGACGACGAAGAGGCTGTTGTCCGCTGCCCGGTACCCGTTGACGCAGCTCCCCTGCGAGCAGAACAGGTAGCCATCGTGATCGATGGAAGCATTAAAGGAAATGTCGGGAACGTCGCGCCGGCCGTCGTTGGGAACGCCCGTGCCGACTTGCCAGCTGGGCTTAAGGAACAGCTTGCTCACACCGCCGCCGGTGGCGGCCAGCGATCTGTTTTGTGGGGGAGCGATTTCAAAAGCGGTGTCGTTCCAAGCCGTCTCCGGGATGTAGGACAACGCGGAGCCGTTGTTGGCGTTGTTGGTCGTGCTCCAGAATGTCCCCGAGCCCTCGTTGAAGGTGGTGCCGCCGACGCCGGTTACGTAGGGCAGCGCCGCGGGCACATCCACTTGCAGTCCGTGGATTGCCGACCTTACGACCGAAGTGGCAGTGAGCGGGTAGTCGCAATCGGCGGCGCCGCTGTCGCCGGATGGACCTACGATCGTCTGTCCCTGCGTGTTTGCCTGCTGGCCCCAGGATATAAGGATGGTGATGTCCGAGGGGCTGAAGTTCGGCTCGCAATCGCCGTAGCTGATGCTGATCACCGGCGCCAGGTTCTGCGAGATGGCGTAATTCATCGAATCGAACACGCCGTTGTTGGAATTGACGTAGACGATGGTGGCTTTGGGGGCGACCGCTCCCGACCACTCCACATCCAGGTCCGCTTCGCCGATATCGCCATTCACCACGCCGGGGTCGGCCGAACCCGGCACCAGGATCACGGTGGGCGGGCTCGCCGGCAGCCCCGAAACGCTGCGGAAGGTCGAGATGTCCGACAGAATCAGGTCGGTCTGGCCCATGACGGCGATTCTCTGCCCGGTGCCGTCAATCCCGGAGGTGTACAGCGGCTTCAGGTTGTAGATGGTGGCGAAGTCGTCGGGCGCAAGGAAATGGCTGCCGCTGATGCTGGAGGTGAACTGCGCCACGCCACCGCGCGGCTTGGGACGAAAGTCGTTCAAGCCGCGAATGCCGATAACTACGTTGGCCAGCGGCCAAGGCAGCTTCGGGTCGGAAACGTTGGCGTAATGTAACTCGCCGTTCACCAGGTAGTGATGGATGGGCGTGCCGAATGAGGCTTCCACCTGCACCGCCGTGCCGCTGAAAGCCACGTAGGAGCGGCTGCGCGCGGTTTCATCCACGGAAAATCCCTGGCCCTGCAGCCAGTCAACGACTTTGCCGATATCGCCCGCGCTCAGCCCGAAGCGGTCGGCGAACTGCTCCGGCGTCAACCACTGGTGGTAATAGGGTGAAAGCGGATTCTGCTGCTCGCTGAGGATTGCGTCCAGGTCGGCCTGCTGCGCCGCACTGGGACTGAACGTCATCACCATGCGGTTCAGCATCATGGATCCGGCGACCTCGCCCTGATCGTTTTCGGTTCGGGCGAAGGGATGAACGTTGCCGCGCACCGGCTGGCTCTCGCTGACCTGGATCGGCTGAACGATGCGGTCGTGGACCTGCGCGGGCAGCAATGCCGGAAATAACAAAGTTACCAGTGACCAAAGCAGGAGAATGAAAAAGCCGGTCAATCTGCGTCGCATGACACCTTCACAAAACGGAAATGCGGAGACTAGCTCCGTGCTGTGGCGCGCAAGCTAGCCCAGTGGCCGGGCTAATGAGCTTGCAAACACCGAGAAGCAAGGAAAGTTTCACCTGCACATGATGCTGGCAGGCTGAGCCTGCCGCGTTTTGTCAGCGCCCGCTGCCGGCCGACGTTCCCTTGGCCGGGTGATAGTTGGGAAAGGGCTGGTGATCAACCGATTTGGGCGGCGATTTCTTTAACTGGTCCAGTACCAGGTCGACCGCCTTCTCCAGTTGCGGATCGCGGCCCAGACGCCATGCCGCGGGATCAAACGGGACCTCGTAATCGGGTGGCACGCCGACGTTCTCCACGTCCCACTCGCCTTGCGGGTTGTAAAACGCCACCCGCGGCGCCGTGACCGAGCCGCCATCCATCAGCGGCGGGTAATCGTAAATCCCGACCAGCCCGCCCCAGGTGCGCGTGCCCACCAGCGGCCCGATCTTTTCGTGGCGGAAGTACCAGGGCAGGGCGTCGCCGCCGGAACCCGCGTACATATTGGTCACCATCACCTTGGGGCCGAAGATCGAACCCACCGGAGTGGTGAACGGATGCCCCTCGCGGGTGAACCAGTAGTTCATCAGCGGCTTGCGCAAATTGTCGATGATGTAGTCCGCCGCCTGGCCGCCGCGATTGAAGCGCTCGTCCAGCACCGCGCCCTGGGCGTTGATCTGCGCGTAGAAGTAGCGGTTGAAATATGTGTAGCCGCCCACGGCTGTGTCGGGCAGATAGACGTAGGCCACGCGCCCGCCGCCGAGCTCTTCGACCTTGCGGCGGTTGGCGTCAATCCAAGCGCGATTGCGCAGGTTGGTTTCGTTATCAATGGGAACCACGGTGGCGGTGCGCGCGCCCTTGCCGCCGGGATCGCTGCCGACCTTAATCACCACCGCCTTGCCCGCCGTTGCCTGGAAGAAACTGAAAAGGTTGTCCGATCCCTTCAGCTCGCGTCCCGCCACCTCCAGCAGGTAATCGCCTTGCTTAACGTTGACGCCCGGCTCGGTGAGCGGCGCGCGCAGTTCGGGGTTCCAGTTCTCGCCCTGGTAGATTTTCGCGAAGCGGTAACGGCCATTCTCGATCTTGAAATCGGCGCCGAGCAGCCCCGTCTTGGGCTGCGTGGAACGCGGCGCCTGCGGCGGGCGCACGTTCATGTGCCCCACCGACATTTCGCCGAGCATATCGGTGAAGACATAGTCCAGATCGGCGCGGCTGGCCAGCCGCCTCGACGTAAGGCGCGTAATATTTCTGCGCCGCGCTCAGGTTCACGCCGTGCAGGTTCGGGTCATAGAAGAAGTCGCGCTCGATGCGCCACACTTCGCGATACTCCTGCTGCCACTCGGCGCGGGGATCAACGTAGACCTCCATGTCATCGAGCTTGAGCGGCATGCCGGTGATGCGCGGGCCCTGCTCGGCGGCGGCACTCGGCGGCTCGCCCGACTTGCTGGGCGGCGGGACGCCGGCGATCAGCCACTTGGCGTGCTCCCCTGTGCCCTGCCGGTACAACATCTTTTTGCCATCGAAAGAAAGCGTGAACGCGGTCACGCCGTCGAGCAGCTTGGTGGTCTTGCGCGGCTCCAGTTCAAAGCGGTACACGGTCGCGCTTGCGCCTCCCGGGCCGGCGGTTGGCACCACGGGCCGCTCTCCCAGATAAATCATGCCGCTGGCGCCCGCCTCCAGCCCGGCGTAGTTGCGCGCCGGGATGGGCAGCGCCAGGATGCGCTGGTCAATGTTGTCGAAGTCAATCTTGACGTTTACCGGCTGCCTGGGCTTCTTGTCCGCGGTTTTCTCGTCGCTGGCGGCGCCCTTTTCTTCGCTGCCGGATGCCTGCATGGCGACGCCCGCCGGTTTGTCCTCGGGCTTCGATTCCGCCGCCGCTTTCTCTTCATCGCTCTGCGGCGCGATCGGCGACGGCAGGTCTTTGCGCAGTACGACGACGTACACGCTGCGCGTCACCGGGCGCGCGAAGCTGGACAGATCGAGCCAGCCATTGGTCGGCCCGACATTGGTGCTGGCGGTGAAGTACAGGTACTTGCCGTCGCGGTCGAAGGCGGCGTAGCGCGCGTCGCTCATGCCGTCGGTGATCTGCTGCGCTTTGCCGCTCTCCAGCGAGTACACGAAGACGGCGCGCATGTGGCTGGGAAGCTGCCTGGTGTAGGCGATCCACTTGCTGTCGGGCGCCCATGCCGGGTCCAAGGAGTGGAACGGCGCCTCGTAGTAGTCCGTATCCAGCTTCACCGGCGAGCCCTTCGCCAGGTCCACGTACCAGAGGTTGAGCCGCTTGTCGGTGTAGGCGATCTTCTTGCTGTCGGGCGACCACTTGGGCTCGTAGTAAAACGACGGCGGCTCGCCCAATCCGATCTTCTTCAGTTCCGTGCCGTCTTGCGAGCGCAGGTGCAGCGCGTATTCGCCGCTCTCGTCGGAGAAGTAGGCAATCCACTTGCCGTCGGGCGACCACGCCGGGTCGCGCTCGGCCGCGGCAGTGGTATTGGTCAGGTTGCGAATATCGCCCTTGTCCGCCGGAACGCTGAAGATTTCCCCGTGCGCTTCGAAAACAGCGCGCACCCCGGTCGGCGAAATGGCGTAATTTTGAATGTGGTCGCCGGCTTTCACATAATGCGGCCGCAAGCTGGGCAGGTCGCCGGCCACCTCGACGGTGATCGCCGCTGATTTCCCGCTGCGCAGGTCAAGCCGGCGCAACGAACCGAGTTGCTCATACACGATTTCCCCCGGCGCAGCCGAGGCGCACTTGATATCGGAGGTCGGCGGCAGCACCTGCTCCACCTTCTTGCTGCGCGTGTCGTACACGAACATGGTGATGGGGCCGTTGCGGTCGGAGAGGAAGTAAATCTTCTCGCCGATCCAGAGCGGATCGAAGTCGTTGGAATTGTTCTCGCGAGGAATTTCGATGACGCTGGAATCGGACAATTCCGCGATCCAGACGCGCGCCGTGCGCCCGCCGCGGTAGTTCTTCCAGGCGCGGCCCGACTGCCAGTTCCACACCGGCACGTACGCCAACTGCTTGCCGTCGGGCGAGAACGATCCCATCACGCCTTCCGGCAGCGGAATTTCATGCGGCAGCCCGCCCTCCAACCCGACCGTGAACAGGCGGTCGAATCCGGCGTAGCTGTTGCGCGAGGAGCGGAACAGGACCTGCTTGCTGTCGGGCGTCCACCCGACCACCACGTCGGCCACGGGATGAAAAGTCAGCCGCGCCGGCACTCCGCCGCTCGCCGGCATCACGTAGACGTCCGCATTGCCCTCATAGGCGCCGGTGTAGGCGATCCATTTGCCGTCGGGAGAGATCGCCGCGTCGGTCTTGGTTCCGACGCCCGTGGTGAGCGGGTGGGCCGGGCCGCCGTCGCGAGGCGCGCTCCAAAGATCGTCGCCGTAACTGAATACCAGTTGCGACGCGCCGGCCGCCGGTTTGTGCAGCAGCAACGGCTTTTGCGCCTGGGCCAGGATTGCGAAGGACAGTATGAATGCACAGCACAGCCAGTTCCTCATGACACACGTCTCCTCTATTTGTGGCTTGCGGGAAGCATGAATTATACGCGTCGGAAAGGCAGTGGTCAGTGACTAGAACTGGTTTCGAGAATACATTGTCGCCTCAGGAAAATGTCCCTCAGGGGCTAAAGCCCACTATTTTTGCGGCCTCGTGCGGCACGGCTCCCTCGGCTTCGCTCGGGACAGGTTCCGCCGTGCCCTACCCAAGGACGGATTTTGAAACCAGTTCTAGTGGTCGGTAGCAGGACCCTTGTACTGGCCACTGACCACCAGCCACTGACCACTTGTCTTACTCCAGCACGAAGATGTTCTTCTTGGCGCACATGTCTTTCAGGATCTTCGGCCACACGGTCACGCTGACCTCGCCCAGGTGCGCCTTGCGCAGCAGGGTCATCAGGGTGCGCGCCTGCCCGATGCCGCCGCCGATGGACAGCGGTATCTCGTTCCTGACGATCGCCTGGTGATAAGGGAACTTCAGGAAATCGGTCAGGTTCGACAACTCGAGCTGCTGCTTCAGCGTCTCGGCGTTCACCCGGATTCCCATGGACGTCAGCTCGTGACGCCGCTTGGTCACGTGGTTCCACACCAGGATGTCGCCGTTGAGCCCGTGCGTGTTCTTGCCGGTTTCATGGCGCGTGTCGGTGACCCAGTCGTCGTAATCGGCGGCGCGGTTCTCGTGCGGCAGTCCGTCGTTGAGCGGCCACCCGATGCCGATGATGAAAATCGCCGGATACTTCTGCAGGACCTGGGTCTCACGCTGCTTGCGCGGCAGGTCGGGAAACATCTCCAGGATTTCTTCGGCGTGCAGGAAGGTCAGCTTTTCCGGCAGGTTGGGATAGCGCGGGTCCTTGAGCTTGGGGAACATGTCCTGGACGAAGCTCTCCGCCCCGACCAGCACTTTCCAGATGCGGCCGACGACTTCCTTCAGAAACGCAAGGTTGCGCTGCTCCGGCCGGATGACGCGCTCCCAGTCCCACTGGTCCACGTAGCAGGAGTGATCGTGATCGAGGAAGTAGTCCTTGCGCACGGCGCGCATGTCGGTGCAGATGCCTTCGCCGACTTTGCAGTCGAACTGCCGCAGCGCCATGCGTTTCCACTTGGTCGCCGCCTGCACCACCTGCGCATCCACCGGGTGCTTGTCGTAATCGTTGGAGATGTGGAACTGGATGGGAGTGCGCGAGCCGTCGCGGTCCAGCAGGTCGTTGACGCCGCTTTCCACGTCCACGATCAGGGGCACGGTGACCATCATTAAATCGAGTTCCTTGCAGAGGTTTTCCTCGATGTAGTTCTTGGCGGCGAAGATCGCTTTCTGGGTTTCGCGCGGCGCGAGCAGCGAGCGGTAATCGTTGGGCAGGATCTTTTCCAGTTCGGTGTAGTCGCCGATGCCCGGTCCGGCGAGGTCGGCCTTCTTGACTGCCAGGGTTGCCATGCGTGCGTCTCCTGTTCGGAAGTGACAGATGTCGAACCTACTAATTTCCTCCGGCGTCGGGCCGCCCGGCAGTGCCCGTCGTCACCTCGTGGTGTGCGGGAAATCAAATTGGGAAACAGAGGATAGCGGCCAGGGGCAAGGGGCTATGGACGTCGCTAATGCAACCATTGAATCTAACAGGCATGGGGTTGGGATTCAGCGCCGCCGGGCATAACCCGGCCAGAAGGACAGCAACCGACGTAATCTCGCCTTCGGCCGGCATCCGGCCTAGTATTCATGCATGATTGCAGCGGCACACTCTCCCGGGCCGTTCGAGGCGCAACGCAGGTTTAAGCGCTACCAGATCCGCGTTCCGGTGCGGTTGGTGGTGCATCGCGGCGATCTCACGGCGCGCATCAACGGGCGCGGCACCGAGCTCAATGAAGGTGGCATGTGCATCTTCGCCGGCGTGGAACTGAATCTCGGCGACCAGATCGAGCTGGAATTTACCGCACCCTACGCACCCGATGCGCTGCGCGTCTGGGCCTCGGTGCGCAACCGCTATGGCTACTACTACGGCCTGGAATTTCTTACCGAGAACGCCGGCGAGCGCGAAGAAGTTGAGCACTTCCGCGAAGTGCTCCGCAGCTCCACCGGCAACGCCTGAAACTCCCGATCAATTCGACCAGAGCGGCTTCCCCGCAGTATCGCGCATGGTAAATACCTCGTCGCCGCGGATGATCTCGCGCGCGATCATGCCCTCCTTGCCCTGGAAACGGACCTTGGCGCCCGTCACCTGCCAGCGTTCTCCGGGCTGGATGGCAAACTTGTGCTCGCGCAGGAAGCGCGAAATGGCAACGTGCACCAGGATGGGTCCGCGGTCGGTCTTGAGCACGACATGCGTGCCGCGGTCATCGGTCACCGGGCAATAGAATTCCTGCACATCCTCCACCGTGCCGGCGGCGGTGAATTCATTGCCGGCGCTATAGCTGAGCGAGTCGGGCTGTTTCCGGGACGTAACCGCGGTCAGCAGGACGATCAACACCACCGTGACCGCGCCGACGATGATTTTCATGTTCCTCATGGCGTCCTCCCTCACCGTGGAGACACACGAGCTCCGGAACAAACAGAGTCTTGGTTGGTTGGGAGCTTGGGTCCGAAGCGGGTTGTGGAGCACAGCACGAACAAGGGACACCTCCACGGCAAGTGGTGTCCGACCTACTTCACGCTAGCCCCGAACCACGCTGGAAGCAAGTTTGGGCGTCACTTTCGGCGGTGACTAAACCCGATCTGGCACTGGTTGGCGTTTCGGATCATCGGTGGCGCTTGCCGGGGGCCTATCTGGCTGCCGCGGATTTCGGCCGGTTCTTCTCGATCGCGTCCGCCATCACCTTCACCAGCTCGGTAGCCGTGTACGGATTCCAACCATGTCCCTTCATCGGCCGGCCGTAGTCAAAGGACCCGGCGTAGTACGGATCTTTTGTGCTGGTGAGGAACTTCTCCAGCCGGTAGACCGCCAGGTTCAGGTAGTAATTGTCCATGTCCCCGCAGAAGAGGTGGAGCTTGCCCACCAGGTTGGGCCCAATCTTCGACCAGTTTTTCTCCAGGTCATAGGTGAGATCGAATCCGTGATCGCGCATGTAGTTGGCAACCTCATGATCGATCTTGCCGGTCAGCTTGTCCCATAGCGGCCGCGGGTAGCCGTCGGGGCCCACCGGCCCGTAGGCCGCCTCCCACTCCTCGTACTGTTGTCCGCTGCGCCCGTGGGTGCCCAGCACCTCCTCCAGCAGGCTCATCTGCCGGACGGTGACCAGCACCTGGCCTTCGGAGCTGCGCATCATCGGCCGCTCCGGCGGGATGTACTCGAACCCGGGCGCTTCAAACGCGCTGTCGTCCTGGTAGATGTCCACCAGTTGATAATTGTGGAAGTCGATCGGGTCAGGGAAAAACGTCCACGTCCCGCCGAAAAACTCGGGATGCAGCACCTGCAGCGCGAGCGATTCCCACCCTCCCGTGGACCCGCCCGTCAACACCCGCGCCCAGGGCTCGCGCACGATGCGGAAGTTCGTCTCCAGGTAGGGGATCAGCTCCTGCATGAGGGCGTCGCCGTAGGGACCCTGGTTGGCCGAGTTGACGGCGTAGGAGTCGTCGAAAAACGGCGTGGGATGCTGAAATGTGACCACGATCATGCGCGGAAAATTGTTGGACAACCAAGCCTGGCTGAAGCGGCGTGCCTCATTCCGCGATGGCCAGCCATCCTCATCGTCGCCGTCATCGCGGAATCCAAAGGGCGCGCGCAGCGAAAAGTGGTCCTGGATGTACATCACCGGATAGCGCTGGTTGGGGTGCTCGTCGTAACCCTTGGGGAGCAGCACGGTGGCGCCGATGTACATGGGGTGGCCCCAGAATTGGCTGACCAGCTTGCTGGCGAATTTCACGCGCTTCACGTATTGGGTGTCCGGCGGGACTTCGACCGGCGGGATCACATTGCCGGCCTCGAGCTTGACGTCGTAGCCCGCGGCGGGATCCAAGCGCACCTTTTGAACCTCGCTGTACAGATTGCCCGGCGATTTGTTGAATTGCTGCCCTTCCCATTGGTCCATGTGGGCCCAGATGGTGTGCCCGTCGGCGCGATGGAACTCGGTATAGACGTTGATCAGCGCCTGGACGTAGTACTCGCCTGGCGGCAGTTGCATCACAGATTTGAAGGGATAGCCGAGGGTGGCCGCGTCCATGACCGCCGCCTGCCCCGGCTGAAGCTGGTGGATGTCGGCGCCAAAGATGGGCGTCTGCTGGAACCACCAACCCGCCTGCAGGCGGGGCTCGGGGCTGTCGCGACGGGTGATGATCACAAGAACGCGCCCGGTAATCGGCTGGGCGTGCGCCGAGGCGGGAAACGAGACCTGGAAGCGCGTTGCCGATGTCTGCGCCAGGAGCGCTCAGGCTGAAGAGCAGCAGAAACAGCAACAGGGCACGGCGGCACAACCTCATCCCGGAATCCTCCCATGCAAACAGCAAGCGTAACCCGGCAAGACCGGATTGGACAACGCGCAGGCGGGCACGGGCCTGCGCGATTCCAGGGCTAAAGCCCTGAGAGTTTTATGGCGCTTATTCGCCGGGCTAAAGCCCGGCGCTTCCACCCGCTTGTTCGCCGGGCTCCCTCCCCTTCGGCTTCGCTCAGGGTCGGGACAGGTTCCGCCCGGCGCTTCCACCCGGGAGCGCGTTTTCGGTTGACAGCCCCATGCCGCGACCGCATAATTATTCAGTTCGTGCATAAACATGCGTTCGACGCCCAAAGCCCTGCGGCACCACCGGATCCTCGAGCTGGTTTCGAGTGAGCCCATGGTCACGCAGGAGGAAATGGTGCGGCGGCTAACGCGGCAGGGACTGAAGGTCACGCAGGCGACGCTGTCGCGCGACATCAAGGAACTGGGCCTGGTCAAGTCCGCGGACGGCTACGCCGCCCCGGGCACGATCGGCGATGCCGTACCCACGCCCTCGTTGTCGCACCTGCTGCGCGAGTTCGTGGTGGATGTCCGCGAGGCGCAAAACCTGCTGGTGCTGAAAACGCCGCCGGGCAGCGCGCAGCCGGTGGCGAGGGCGATCGACGCCGAGAGCTGGCCCGAACTGGTGGGCACGATCGCCGGCGATGACACCATCGTGGTGATCAGCTCCGACACCAAGAGCCGCCGCCAGCTCGGCAAGCGCATTCGCGAACAGATGGCGTAAGCAGTCTTCAGGCGTCAGTCTTCAGTCTTCAGTCGTGAGAACAGCGACGATTGCCTCCTGAAGACTGACGACTGAATGAAGACTAATTGAAGGAGTCACCCATGGTCACCGCGCGTCCGGCACTGCCAGCGAAGGCGACGCGTTCCGCCCCCGCAATCTTTCAGCAGACCGATCTGCTCTCCATCGGCGATCTGTCGCCCTACGAAGTGCACGAAATTTTCGGGCTGACCAAAGACATCAAGGCGCGCCCGGCGATGTTCAGCAGCGCGCTGAAGGGCAAGCAGTACGCCATGATGTTCGAAAAGCCCTCGCTGCGCACGCGCGTGACCTTTGAAGCCGGCATCAACTCGCTGGGCGGGCACGCGCTGTTCATGGAGTGCCCCGGCGGCATCGAGTCGCGCGAAAAGGCCGCCGACGTGGCGCGCAACCTGGAGCGCTGGGTGCAGGGCATCATTCTGCGCACCTTCAAGCACTCGACGGTCACCGAGATGGCGGCCAACGCCAACGTGCCGGTGATCAACGCGCTCACCGAGCGCGAGCATCCCTGCCAGGCGCTGGCCGACTACTACACGCTGCTGGAAAAATTCGGCGACTTGAAGAAGCTGAAGGTCGCGTTTGTCGGCGACGGCAACAACGTGGCGCACTCGCTGATGCTGACGGCGGCCAATTTGGGCGGCCACTTCGCCCTGGCAACGCCGCAAGGCTACGAGCCGGCGAAGGACATGGTGCAAGCGGCCGACAAGATCGCCGCGCGCACCGGGGCGACCATCGAAATCCACGGCGACCCGCAGGCTGCCGTGTCCGGCGCCGATGCCGTCTATACCGACGTGTGGGCAAGCATGGGCCAGGAGAGTGAAGCGGGCCAGCGCGACGCCATCTTCCGCCCGTTCCAGGTGAACCGGGCGTTGATGTCGCTGGCCGCGCCGCACGCGGTGTTCATGCATTGCCTGCCGGCCCACCGCGGCCATGAAGTCACCGACGAAGTTCTGGATTCGCCGCAGTCGGTGGTCTACGACGAAGCCGAGAATCGCATGCACGTGCAGAACGCGATCCTGGTGCTGCTGGCGGGGACGCGAAAAAGCGCGAAGTCGGCGTCGGGGATGCGTGCGGGAAGAGCGTAACGGCAGTTTCGAGTTTCACTATCAGTTTCAGTTTCAGTTTCAGTAAAAGCAGATTCCTCCCCTTCGGCTTCGCTCAGGGTCGGAATGACAAATCAGTTGAGGAATGGCAATCAGTTGAGGTGGGGCAATCAGTTGAGAACTGGCAATCAGTTGAGGTGGGGCACAGATGACTGAAAAGGTCGTGCTGGCATATTCCGGTGGTTTGGACACATCCATCATCATCCCGTGGCTGAAGGAAAACTACGGCTGCGAGGTCATTGCCATGGTGGCCGACGTCGGCCAGGGCGACGACATTCCCGGCGGTCATCGAGAAAGCCAAGAAGACGGGCGCCAGCAAGGTCTATGTCGAGGACCTGCGCCAGGAATTCCTCGCCGACTACGTCTTTCCCTGCCTGCGCGCCGGCGCGGTGTACGAGTACACCTACCTGCTGGGGACCTCGATGGCGCGGCCGGTCATCGCCAAGCGGCAGGTGGAAGTCGCGGTCGCCGAAGGCGCAACCGCGGTCTCGCATGGCTGCACCGGCAAGGGCAACGACCAGGTGCGCTTCGAGCTTGCCTACCAGGCGCTGGAGCCCTCGCTGAAGGTGATCGCGCCGTGGCGCGAGTGGACGCTGAATTCCCGCGAGGACTGCCTCGATTACGCCGAGGCGCGCGGGATTCCGGTGGAAGCCAGCCGCGCGAAAATTTATTCCCGCGACCGCAATCTCTGGCACCTGAGCCACGAAGGCGGCGAGTTGGAGGATCCCAACAATTCTCCCAACGACGACATGTGGCAGATCACGGTATCGCCGCAGCAGGCGCCGGATCGCGCCGAGCAAGTCACCATCAACTTCGAGCAGGGCACGCCGGTCGCGGTGAATGGCAAGAAGTTGCATGCGGTGGCGCTGGTGGAAGAACTGAACGCCATCGGCGGGCGCCATGGCATCGGCCGGGTTGACCTGGTGGAGAACCGCTTGGTCGGCATCAAATCCCGCGGCTGCTATGAAACGCCCGGCGGCACCCTGCTGCTGACCGCGCATCGCGAACTGGAATCGCTGTGCCTGGATCGCGAGGTCATGCACTTCAAGCAGCAGATCGCGCTCAAGTACGCCGAGATGGTGTACTTCGGCCTGTGGTTCACGCCGCTGCGCGAGGCGCTCGACGCCTTCATTACCTCAACCCAGCAGACCGTCACCGGCTCGGTAACGCTCAGGCTCTATAAAGGAAACATCAGCGTCGCCGGACGGCAATCCGAGTTCTCGCTCTACCAGACCGGTCTCGCCGCCTTCACCATGGACGGCTACAATCCGAAAGACGCGGAAGGCTTCATTCGCATCCTCGGGCTGCCGGCGCGGGTGCAGGCGCCGCTGCGCCATAAGAAAGAGGTGTCGGAGCGCGTGCGCGGCAAGGAGTTTCTGAAGGCGACCACGGCGGCGGATTAGGCGCAAGGCCCAAGGCGTTCGGCTTTGGAAAAAGTTCGTCACCGATATGCGAGAATCTACAACCTCCCCACCCTATCTCGCCAAACCCGGGCGAGATAAGGGTGGGGCAATCGCGCTTACCTTGCGCCTTGAGCCTCGCGCCTTGAGCCTATGAAAAAGATGTGGTCCGGCCGCTTCCGCGAGCCGCTTGATCCCGAATTCGAGCAGTGGCAGCGCTCGTTCGCCTTCGACGTCCGCCTGCTTCCCGACGAGCTCGCCGCCAGCCGCGCCTACGCCCGCGCGCTCGCCCAGGCCGGCGTATTCAAGGCGCCGGAACTCGCCTCGGTCCTGCAAGCGCTGGACAAGATCGCCGCCAAAGCAGCGCCCCATGCCGCCGATTTTCCCGGCGTCGAAGACGTCCACCAATTCGTGGAACAGGAACTGGTGTCGCTGATCGGCGATACCGGCTACAAGCTGCACGCCGGCCGCAGCCGCAACGAGCAGATCTCCACCGACCTCCGCCTTTACACGCGGCGCAGCATTGATGCCATCCTTGCCGCCATCGCCGCGCTGGCCTCCGCATTCGTAGCCAAGGCCGAGCAATACAAAGACGACGTCATGCCCTCCTACACGCACATGCAGCGCGCCGAGCCCGTGTTAGTCGCGCACTGGCTGCTGGCCTGGGTGGAAATGTTGTTGCGCGACGCCGCGCGTCTCACGGACTGCCGCCGCCGCGCCAACGTGCTGCCGCTGGGTTCGGGCGCGATCGCCGGCCCGGGCATGGAACTGGATCGCGCCGCCATCGCCGCCGAACTCGGCTTCGGGACCATCTCCGGCAACAGCATGGACGCCACCAGCGACCGCGATTTTGAGCTGGAATACCTGCACGCGCTGGGCTCGCTGGCTCTTCACCTGAGCCGCTGGGCGGAGGAGATGGCGCTGTTTTCAACCGTCGAGTACGGCTTCGTGCAGTTGCCGGAGCCCTACTCCACCGGATCGAGCGCCATGCCGCAGAAAAAAAATCCCGATGCGCTGGAGTTGCTGCGCGGCAAAGCCGGCCGCACTCTCGGCGCCGCCACAGCATTGCAAACCGTGCTGAAGGGCTTGCCGCTGGCCTACAACAAAGACTTGCAGGAAGCGCAGGAACCGCTGTTTGCCGCCACCGACAGCGTTCTGGCCGCGCTCCCCATCGCCACCGGCTTTATGACCGCCGTCGCGTTGGACACCGAGCGCATGAAAAAGGCCGCGAGCGCCGGCTTCCTCAACGCCACCGCCGCCGCGCGTTACCTGGTGAAAAAAGGGGTCCCCTTCCGCCTGGCACATTCCGCCGTCGGGCAGGCGGTGCGGCTGGCGCTGGAGAAGAAATGTGAACTGGATGGGCTGAGCCTGGAAGAACTGAAACAATTCCGCCCGGAATTCGATCGCGACTTCTTCGATTCGCTAAAACTTGAGGCGGTGCTCGCCAGCCATAACGTCCCCGGCGGCACCGCCCCTGGGCGAGTACGCGAAGCGCTTGGCGAGGCGCGACGCAGGATTGGGGAGATCGGTTGAACAACATTGTCGATTGCCGATTTTCGATTGCCGATTAAAGATTCCGGGTGGAAATGCCTATTGATCGGCCGGCGCTGTGGGCGACGTAGGGGTCCTTCGACTCGGCGTCGCGGCGACGCCTCGCTCAGGATGACACTGGTTTTGTTTTCGGTTGGGCGACGCCTCGCTCAGGATGACACTTGTTTTATTTTTCGTCGCGGCGACGCCTCGCTCAGGATGACACTCGCATTGTTTTCGGTTGGGCGACGCTTCGCTCAGGATGACACTCGCATTGTTTTCGGTTGGGCACCGCCTCGGTCTTGCAATCTGCAATCTGCAATCTTCAATCTTCAATTCTCCGCCGTATGGGCCTTCACCTGCTCCAGCACCTGCCGCGCGGCTTCGGCTGCGTCCGTGGTGGAGAACGCGCTTCCCAGTTCGATGGTCGGGATGCCAGCCAGCACGTGTCGCAGCGCATCGCTTTTTTCGCCGCCGCGGACCATCACGTTGGGCCCCAGGATCACCACCGCCGGCCTCGCCGCTTTGATCAAGATGCGCGCATCCGACACATTGGGCGTGGTCAGCGGATCGTACCCGGCGTGACGCAGCACCTCGCGCACATACGCCAGCACGTTCGCCGACTGTTCCACGCACACCACCGTCTTGCCCGAGCGCAACGCGCCGTCCTTGGCAGTTCCCCGCTGGTAGAACGCCGAGACCGCGTCCACCTCGGATTCCTGCACCTCCAGAAGCCGGTTGAGGTTGGTAATGCTGAGGGTGTGCGCCACTTCTTTGGTCACGTTGCACAGCTTGAGGTCGCCGCGCGCGGTTCGCGCCGAGGCCGCCAAGCGCACCAGCAGGCCCAGACCGCTGCTGTCCACAAAATTCACCTCGCCCAGGTGCAGCACGAAATGCTTGTGTTCCGGCAGCAGCTTGCCGAATTCCTTGTGCAGGTGCTCGGCATCGTCTCCGGCCACAATCCGGCCGGCGCACTTCACCACCGTGACCTTGCCCACGTGACGCGCTTCCACCTGCAAAGCCATATCGCTCACCTTCCCGCGAGGCGCTTCAGCGCGCGGATTATATCGCGAAGCCCGGCCGGCTTGGGCGGCGCATTCGTAATGGTAAGATCAGGAATTGCGCTGATGCCGCCGATCATTCAAGTCGAAAACGTTACCCGAATTTATCGCGTCGGCAAGGTGGACGTGCCCGCCGTCCGTGGCGTCTCTTTCAGCGTCAACCAAGGCGAGTTCGTGGCCGTGGTCGGACCTTCCGGCAGCGGCAAATCAACTTTGTTCTACATGCTGGGCGGGCTGACGTACGCCAATTCCGGCCGCGTCATGGTTGATGGCGACGACTTCGCACGCCTCTCTGACGCCGAGCGCACCCGCATGCGGAAGCGCAAGATCGGTTTTGTGTTCCAGAAGTTCAACCTGCTGCCGACCCTCAATGCGCGCATGAATATCCAGATTGCGCAGGACATCGCCGGCCGCGACAGCGGCGACGGCAAGTGGTTCGACGAAATCACCAAGTTGCTCGGCATCGCGGACCGGCTCGACCATCGTCCCTCCGAGCTTTCCGGCGGCGAGCAGCAGCGCGTCGCCCTGGCGCGCGCGCTCATCAACAAGCCGGCCATCGTGCTCGCCGACGAGCCCACCGGCAACCTCGACACCAGGAATTCCGAGATCGTCCTCCGCCTGCTGCGCGAAACCAACCAGAACTTCGGCCAGACGGTGCTGATGATCACGCACAACCTGGAGGCGGCGGCCTTTGCCGGACGCATCCTGCACATGCGCGACGGCCAGATCATCGGCGAGGAGAGCAAGATTCGGCCCTAGGATGGTGGGGAACTTCGCCATGGACAACCTCTTGAAACATCACAGCTAGTGGCCAACGACCAACGACGCCGATCTCACCGCGCCCGCGGCTTCATCGCCGCCCGCAACTTATAGCCGGTCAAATAGGCCGCGTCCGCCTGCTCGGTCATGCCCTTGGCCTGGTAGGCGTTGGCCAGCCAGATCCACGCTTCCGCATCCTTTGGCGCCAGCTTGGTGGTGCGCGAGAACGCGTTCACTGCGTCGTCGTAGCGCTGCACATTCATCGAGCCGAGCCCGAGGTTGTACCAGGCCAGCGGCAGGTTGGGATTGAGCTCGGTGGCCTTGCGGAATCGGGCCAGCGCCTGGTCGCTGTGGCCCAGCTGGTTCAGCGCAACCCCGAGATTGACCTGCGCTTCGGCATCGTTCGGGTTCAACTCCGTGAGCTGCTGAAATGCCTGCCGCGCCGGTTCATAACGCTTGTCGCGCAAATACAGCACGCCCAATTGCGCCAGCACGGCCGGATTCTTCGGGTTCAACTGCGCCGCGCGCTGGAACGCCGCCTCCGCCTGCGAGTCCTGCTGCGTGCGCAGGTACGCGTTGCCCAGCAGCATCCACGCCGGCACGTAATTCGGCCGATCCTTGACCACCTCGGTCAACTCACGCAAAGCGCCCGCGTTGTCGCCCTTGCGCAATTGCTGTTCGGCATGTTCCAACCGGACCACCGGCATGTGCGCAAAACGCACCGCCACCGCGCCCGCCAGCAGCACGATGGCAAATGCGGGAAACACCATCGGCCTGATGCGCGACAGGCGCGGCGCCTGCCGCCGGAAATCCACGCTCAACACCGATCCCAGCAGCAGCCCGGAAAGCAGGCCTCCGATGTGCGCGCCGATGTCGATGCCTCTTGCTAGAAATCCGAATGCCAGGTTGTACCCCGCGAACGCCACCAGGCTGATCAGGCTGGTGCGCCACGCGCCTCGCGGCGCCGCCAATTTTCCCAGGTACAAGGTCGCAATCAGCGCGCCCGCGATGCCGAAGATCGCGCCCGATGCCCCCGCCGACACCACCAGGGGATTGCGTGCCAGGCTCACGATGCTGGCCGCCAGTCCCGACATCATGTACAACGCCAGAAAAGTTTTCGGCCCGTACAGGTATTCCGCCAACAATCCGAGTTGCCACAGGCACCACATGTTCAGCGCCAGGTGGACCAGGCCGATGTGCACGAACATCGCCGTCAGCAGCCGCCACCACTGCCCGGTTAGAGTGAGCGGCCCGAAATTCGCTCCCCAGCGCAGAATTTGGTCGGAGGTGGGCTGCATCACCGAAGCGCCCTTCACCACCATGGCAAGGAAAACGAGAACGTTGATGCCGACCAGCACATAGGTCAACGGCACTGCTGAAGTCGCCAGTCGCCAGGCTGCAGGCGCCAGGAATCCGGCCCCATTTGCACCTTTGCGTACCGGGTCACCAAGCATATTCGAATTCCAAATTGGTATGGGTGTCAGAACTTTTCTTCCTGAAAGCCCAGTCGAAGCGGGACAACACCTAAAATACCACTTCGCTTTGTTGGAGAATCCTTAGGAGCAGAAGCTACGAGGACTTAAAGGTTTGGCAGAAGGCCATGGATCTCGTCTATGTCATTTACGACATGACGCGAGCTTTTCCGAAAGACGAAATGTACGGCCTGGTCTCCCAGATGCGTCGCGCCGCAGTTTCAATTCCAAGCAACATTGCGGAAGGTAAGGGGAGGTCAACCGACAAGGATTTTGCAGTCTTTCTGCACCACTCGCGCGGTTCACTTCACGAGCTCGAAACGCAGATTCGCATCGCTCATCACCTCGGGTACATTCCCGTTGCCGACAATCCAAGGTTGACGGAGCTTGTATCCGAGGTGGGCCGCCTCTTAAATGGGCTTATTAACTTCGCCACGAGCGCCTGAGTCGAAACGCGCCAACTGGAGCTCCGCGCCTGCAACCTGGCGACTGGGACTGGAGGCTACTCCGGCTCGCTCATCCTGACCGTCAGCACCGGACAAGGCGCGTTGGCCACGACCTCATAGGCCGTCGCCCACTTCAGGCGGCGCACGAAGCCCACCGGCTGGCGTACTCCGAGCACGATCAGTCCCGGCTTGCGCTGTTGCGCCACATTGAGGATGCAATCGGCGGCGGTCCCGAAATCGACAATCGTGTCCGGCGGCGCCGCCAGTTGCATGCCGGCGGGAATCAGCGAAGCCAGCCGCTGCTTGCCTTCGTCCACAATCCGCTGGCGCTCCGCCTGAGTTTGCGGCGTCTCCTTGCTGACGTGCATCATCAGCAATTGCGCGCCCTGGTGCTGCGCCAGCGACAGCGCATATCCCCCGGCTTTCAGCGAGTGCGCGCTGAATCCGGTGCAGAACAGGATGGGCTGCTGCGGGGTGCGCTCGCTCACTTGCACCGCTCGCGGCCCCACCATCAGCACCGGGCATGGCGCCTGGCGAAAAATCGTCTCCGCCACCGACCCCAGCAGCAGCTTGCCCACGCGCCCGCGCGCATGCGTTCCGATCACCAGCAAATTGATGTACAGGTCGTTGATCTTGTGCGAGAGCACGTCCCACACATCGCCCTGCTCCACCAGGACCTGGTGGTCCACGCCTTCCAGGTGCCCGGCGATCAGCAGGTCGGTCATGTGCCGCTGCGCGTTGCGCCACGCGTCCTCGAGCGCGCGCTGGCGGGCGTCGCCGGCCAGGAACTGGAACGTTTCCGGCGCGACCACGTGCAGCAGGTACACCTTCGATCCGTAGCGCCGCGCGATGGACAGCGAGTAATGCAGCGCCGATTCCGACACTGGGTCGAAGTCAGTCGCCAGCATGATGCGCTGCATGGAAACCGGCGTGGAAGCGTCCAGGGTGGACACAGCAGGAGAGAATTGGAGCGGCTTGTCTGACATGGCGTCGCCCGCGAAGCCCTACAACATACCACCGCGCAATCAGGCACTCAAGTCATCCTGTGCTCCGTCGCGGGCTTCTCACTGAAGTGAGCTCCTTACTCATTGGCCACCCTTAGACGCATTTGGCAGGATGGGAACGGGTGGTGACGCCTGATCCGCTACCATGTCCCGATCAACGTTGATCGCCAAACCGACCGTCGCCGCTGGCCGGACGTCCTCGCGGCCTCGCTGCTCTTCCTCGCGACTGCCGGTGTAGTGCTGTGGCAGAACTCCCGCCTGGCTGTGTTGTGGGACCTCAGCTACATCCTGGAAAATAGCTGGCGCATTTCCCTCGGCCAGATGCCCTACCGAGATTTTCCGCTGCCCTATCCGCCCCTGACTTTCCTGGCGCAAGCGGCGCTGATCAAGTTCACCGGAAGGATCTACGTTCATCACGTCATCTACGCTGCTGTCGCTGGCGGCATCGCCACGCTCCTGACTTGGCGAATCCTTCTGTACCTGGCTCGGCCGGCACGAAGTCCGCGGCTGCTCGCATTTCTCCTGAGCGCGCCGCTCGTTGTCCTGGGCATCTACTGCATTTTTCCGCACCCGTTCTACGACTGCGACTGCACCTTCGCCGTCCTCGCTTGCTTACTCCTGCTCCTGCACGTCGAGAAGAAAGGCTTCCCTGCCGGTTTGAGCTTCGTCGCCGGCATCGTCCTGGTTGTGCCGGCGCTCGTCAAGCAAAACACCGGCCTGGCATTCCTGGGCAGCGCCGTGGTGGCCATCGTGGTTCTCATGGCAATCGCAACCCGGCGGACAGAATCCGTCCGCGGGTACGCCTTCATCCTGGCGGGAACCGCTGTGGGCCTCGGTCTGTCGGCGCTGCTGCTTCATGGCACCGCTGGACTGGAAAACTATCGGCACTGGACCGTCCAATTTGCGGCGGCGCGCCGAATGCCGTCGCTCATGGACATGTTGTCGGTCTACGACAACCGCCTCCTGCTTTGGTGGCTGCCTTCGTTTGCGGCCGGAGCGCTCCTGCTTTCGCGTGCCCGCGCCAGCCGCTGGTTGGGCGTGTTGGCGGGAGTTCTGCTGGTCCTTCCATTTGCCTGGACCGCGGCATGCGTGCTCACCCAGACGGATTCTTCCGATCAAGCTGAGTGCCTGCTGTCGCTCTGGCCCTTGGTGCTGATGGTTTCGTTCGTATTGTCACTGCGCGAGGTCCGGCGACGTCAAGGCATGGCGCTGGTGGTGCCGTTCATCGTGATCGCCACCGTGCACGGCGCCTTTTTATCGCAACAGTTATGGGGTTCGACCTACGCAATCTGGCCGCTCGCCATTGTGCTCATCGCCGGAGTCATCACTGCGCTCGCCACCTCGCCGATGCAGCATCACGTCGTCGAGTTGAAGTTGCCCCTGGCGGTCGCGCTGTCGCTAATCATTTCCGGCGGGAACTATGTCTGGAGCCATGAGCGCCTGGACTACGCAAACGTGGCCGATGGCGAGGTGGAACACTCGCAGTTGCCGGCACTGCGCGAATTGTCCGTCCGCGGCCCCTGGCTTCCGCAGTTCGACGAACTGGTAGCCTACGCCAACGCCAACATCCCCGCGCAAGACGCGCTCTTGATCATCCCCGGCGAGGACCTCTTCTATTACGCCACCGGCCGGGCGCCCCGTTTCCCCGTGCTGATGTTCGACCATACCGTGAATCCCTACCGTCCGGAAGAAGTCGTGGAGATGGCTCGCGCCCGCAACGTGCGCTGGCTGGTAGTCAAGCGCGACCTGCAACTCGCAGCCGACCCGGTAGAGGACAGGCAGCGATTGCTTGGGTTGCTGCTCCAAGACTTCACCAAAACCGAAGACCTTGATAACTACACGATCTACCAGCGCTCGCCCGCCGCGCACTAGCCTGAAGCCTGAAGCCTTGGGCCTCCATCCAATGAGTATGGCGAAGCCCAGAGTCGTCATCGTAGGCGCAGGATTCGGCGGGTTGACCGCGGCGGCAGCCGTGGCGCGCTTGCCGGTTTCGGTGACCGTGCTTGACCGCAAGAACCACCACACCTTTCAGCCGCTGCTCTACCAGGTTGCGACCGCCGGATTGTCGCCCGGAGAAATCGCCGCACCCATTCGCGGCGTGCTGCGGCATTACAAGAATGTCTCGGTGCTCATGGCCGAGGTCGGCGGCTTCGACCTGGAAAAGCGCCGCGTCAAGCTGAGCGACGTCGAGATCGAGTACGACTACCTGATCGTCGCCGCCGGCGCGACGCACTCCTATTTCGGCCACGAGGAGTGGGCCGCCGCCGCGCCCGGATTGAAGACCATCGAGGATGCGCTCGAGATTCGCCGCCGCGTGCTGCTGGCCTTCGAACTGGCCGAACGGCAAGCGATCGCCACCGGCACGCATGAGCCACTGAATTTCGTTGTCATCGGCGCCGGCCCTACAGGCGTGGAGCTGGCAGGGACGCTGGCGGAAGTGGCGCGGCGCACGCTGGCCAAGGACTTCCGCGCCATCGATCCGCGCATGGCGCGCGTGGTGCTGGTGGAAGGCCTGCCGCGCGTGCTGCCCGCCTATCCGGAAGATCTGTCGCGCAGCGCGCTGCAGCAACTGCAGCAGCTCGGCGTGGAAGTGCGGACCTCGACCAGGGTCACGGGAGTCGAGCCTGGACGCGTGATGCTGGGCGAAACCGTCCTGCCCTCGGCGGTAACGCTGTGGGCCGCGGGCGTTGCGGCGTCGCCGCTGGGCCGCATGCTCGGCCCGACCGACAAAGCCGGTCGCGTGCTGGTGGAGCCCGACCTGAGCGTGCCCGGACATCCCGAGGTGTTTGTCATCGGCGATCTGGCGAGCCTGGCCGGCAACGATGGCAAGCCGCTGCCCGGACTGGCGCCGGTGGCGATGCAGCAAGGCCGCGCTGTGGCCGGCAACATCGGGCGCGCGATGCGCGGGATGGCGCGCCAGCCATTCCGCTACAAAGACCGCGGTACCCTGGCGACGATCGGCCGAGCCGCCGCCGTGGCCGATTTCGGCAAATTCCATGTCACCGGATTCATCGCCTGGATCCTGTGGCTGTTCGTGCACATCATGTTCCTGATCGGCTTCCGCAACCGCGTGCTGGTGATGCTGGAATGGTCGTGGTCGTACCTGACCTACGAGCGCGCCGCCCGGCTGATTACCGGCGACACGGACCTACCGGGTTTTCCACCAAGGGCCCAGGCAGTGGGTGACGAACGGCACAAAGCCGCGTGATCATGTCTCAGGCATCGGGTCAAGCCCTAAAACTTGTTTTGGCCCAAAAGTGCCACGACCCGGTGCCCCGGACCGGAACTCACAATTTGCCCTTGACCGCGACGCGAGTCGAGGATATGTATGTTTGAGTATGTCCGTGGGGCGCACGCAATGGATTACCGCGATCGTGATGGCGTATGCCGTCTTGCTGATCCTAGTGTCGCCGCTCGTCCCATCGCCGCTGACCACAATGCGTTCCAAGCAGATGGTCCAGCCGCCGCATTTCGTCGCCCCCGTATCCGCCCTTTTGTTCACCGCGGCCGTAGATTGCACGCGTACGTTTTGGCTGATGGAAAAGCCTGAGCGCCTGCTCACCAGCGGTTCCGACATCGTCGACCTGACCACCGCCCGGCTCTGCTAGCCGCCCGTCCCATTTAGTTAGCGCACAAGATCTCAAGTTCTCCTGCTACTCACCTGGGCAGGAGGTAACCCTCTCCCGGCACTCTCCTCGGGTTAGGGTCTAGTGCGCGGGCGGCTCCCACCACACCCTTATGGCCGCCCGCGCTCTTTTTGATTGGCCTCAGGAGGAATGTCCCTCAGGGGCTAAAGCCCCCTATTTTTGCGGCCTCGAGCGGCACGGCTCCTTCGACTTCGCTCAGGACAGGTTCCGCCGTGCCCTTCCCAAGAACCGATTTTTGAAACCAGTTCTAGTTGCGAGAAGCGCAGAAACGTTCAGCCGAGACAATGCATATAATGCGCTACGCCGCGCTGGTTTGGAGGCAGGCGTCGAGGGTGGGGATATCGCGCTTGAGGGCAGCGCTCCAGTTCACGAGGCTACGACTTGATTGTTCTTAATCCCACATCTGCCAAAAAACGGGCAGATGTGGGGCACCATGCTCGGAGGGTCAGGTCGGGCAAACTAACCACCCATCGTTTTCAGGTTTGGGCTGACGATGAGCCTGGCTTCGGTGGCGCGCTGCACGTCGTCGGCGGTCAGGCCGGGTGCAACCTCTTCCAGCAATAAACCCTTGTCCGTCACGGTGATGTAGGCCATCTCGGTGACGATATGGTGCACTACCTTGACGCCGGTAAGCGGCAGGGTGCACTTGTTGAGGATCTTGGGCTGACCGTCCTTGGTGGTGTGCTCCATGGCAATGAAGACGCGGCGCGCGCCGGCGACCAGGTCCATGGCGCCGCCCATGCCTTTGACCATCTTGCCGGGGATCATCCAGTTGGCGAGATTGCCTTCGGCATCCACTTCCATGGCGCCGAGAACGCTGAGGTCCACGTGACCGCCGCGGATCATGGCAAAGGAATCGGCACTGGAGAAATACGAGGTGCCGGGAATTTCGGTGACGGTCTCCTTGCCGGCGTTGATGAGGTCGGGATCTTCCTGGCCCTCGACCGGGTAGGGACCGATGCCGAGCATGCCGTTCTCGGATTGAAGAACTACGTGCATGCCTTCCGGGACACAGTTGCCGACCATCGTGGGCATGCCGATGCCGAGATTGACGTAATAGCCGTCGCGCAGTTCCTGGGCGATGCGGCGGACGATGCGGTCGCGCTTAGTGGTGTCTTGCGCCTTCGGAGCTTTGGGCAGTGTCGCCATGTCAGTTTCCAGTTTCTAGTTTCTAGTTTCTAGTTCACCAGGCCGCTTCGGTGCGGCGGAATTCGGTTAAAGCCAGTTCGAAATCTGAATACGAGGCGCGGGCATCGGCGGCGGATTGGGCGCGGTAATTGGACGCGGTGGAAAGCAGCGCGCCGAATGAATCCGCGATGCCGCCCATGGCGTGCTCGTAGGCGCTGGTCATGACCGCCAGTTCCGCTGCCAGGTCGCCGAGAGTGAAGTTCCCTTCCTCGTACATGCGCAGGTAGCGCAGGACCGAGGTGCGGACTTCGTCGGCGGTGGATTCGGGCATGGGCATGGTCGTTCGTCGTTGGTCGTTCGCCGTTGGTCGTTAGCCGTTGGTCGTTAGCCGGTTTGCGAACGACTAACGACTGCCGGCTCAAGACGCCTTTCTTACCGTGTGCTTCTCGATGCGCTTCTCGTAATTGGCGCCCTGAAAAATCCGCTTCACGTAAATGCTGGGGGTGTGGACGTCGTCGGGATCGATTTGGCCGACTTCGACCAGTTCCTCCACCTCGGCGATGGTGACTCGGGCGGCGGTGGCCATCATGGGATTGAAGTTGCGCGTGGTCTTGCGGTACACCAGGTTGCCCCAGTGGTCGCCCTTCCAAGCCTTGATGAAGGCGAAGTCGGCGCGGAGCGCGCGTTCCATGACGTAGCTGCGGCCATCGAACTGGCGCGTTTCCTTGCCTTCGGCGATCATCGTGCCAAAGCCGGTGGGGGTAAAGAAGGCGGCAATGCCGGCGCCGCCGGCGCGAATGCGTTCCGCCAGCGTGCCCTGCGGATTGAGCTCCAGCTCGAGTTCGCCGCTGAGGACCATCTGCTCCAGCAGTTTGTTTTCGCCGACGTAGCTGCCGATATGCTTGCGGATTTGCTTGTTGCGCAGCAGCAGGCCGAGGCCGAAATCGTCCACGCCGGCGTTGTTGCTGATGGTGGTGAGGTCCTTCACGCCTTTGCGAACCACGGCAGCAATGAGATTTTCAGGAATGCCGCAGAGGCCGAAACCGCCAACCAGGATGGTGGCCCCGTCTTGCAGGTCGCGGATGGCCTCGTCGGCGTTGGCAACGACTTTATTCATAGGAAAGTCCGGATGAGGAATGGAAAACAGATGATTGTAGTGCGAGCAATTAGCAGTTAGCAATTAGCGATTGGCGGTTGCGGGTAACGAGCCAAAACACTTAACCGCAAAGGACGCGAAGGAACGCAAAGGGGAGCGAAAAGACTTTGCGCACATTTGCGTCCTTTGCGGTTCGACTAGTTCTTGCGGAAGTGCGAATTGACAGCGATTCACGCTGCCGCGCTCGAGGGCGAGCGGGCTCCACCCTTGTGGTCACTTCACGTCTTTCATGGCGAGCAGGGAGCCGTAGTCGCGGCCGGAGGAGTCCACGGCGCGCGCGACCACGCCGGCGAAGGCGTCGCGGAGTTCGGGATACCTGGCCACGACTGCCTTGATGACCGCCATGTTGTCCTGGAAAGCGGCGGCGGTGTTGGAGAGGTCGGTGGCGGCCTGGTACTTGACGATCAGGTCAAGATCGTTGCCCACGCCATCGGGAAAGATCTGGGTGACGCGGTAGGTCTTGCCCCCGGCCATCAGGTTCATGGGCTGACTGGGCGAGGGCCAATCGGCGGGCCGGGCCTGCTGCATATCGTCGGCCAGCCTGTCCTGCTGCACGGTGTACTCGATTTCGACCGGCTGCGACAGGTACCACGCTTCCAGGTAGTAGAGGTAGGCAGCCAGGTTCTGGCCGCGGGATTTGTACTGGCGCGCCTGCGCCAGATACCAGCTCATATCGTGGCCGGCGACCTGCGTGGGTTTGACGGTGTAGCCGGCAAGGGCCCAGTGGTTTCCCTGCTGCTGCAAGACGAAGGTGAGCTTTACCGGCTGCCGGCCGCCGCTCACGTCCTCGGTGACCACGGCGTAGCGTCCGGGCGCAAGGTTGGGAATCACGAACAGGACGCGGTCTTGCGAGTTGAAGACGCCGCAATAGTATTCGGCGCGTTCCATGGTCGCTTTAGCCGCGTTTTCCAACACGTAAATGGCCGACGGCGTGGCCTGAGCACCGGTGAAGTCGGGCTTGTGGCCGGTGACGGCGCTTTCGACTCCGGCGAAACTGGAAGCCAGCGAGGGAACGGAAGCGGCCTTCAGGCCGGCATAGTCGCCAGCGGCGGACATGCGGAAAAATTGCTGCGCGGTGTTCTGGAGCGCGGACCGGGCGCCGGCTTCGAGATCGTCGGCAGTCAGGCAGTTCTGCGCGGCCAGCGGGCCGGCGAGGGCAACGACGAGCAGGACAAGAAACGAGGCACGCCGCCGGAACGAATTGCTGATCATGGGGCTCTCAGTCATCAGTATGACGCTATGCAGGATTGGATGCTGGATTCCGGCAGTTCAGACGTTCAAATTGCCATCGCAAAGGTCCAAAACGGGCACTAATGGGCATCGTAGAAAAGGTGTAGAATTTCCCAAATGGCGAAGATAATTCGCACAGTGGCGTTGATGGGGCTGGCGGCGGGGCTAACCGCAAGCGGGTTGGCGCAAGGGCCGGGGCAGGGGCCGGCGAGACCGCGCGCGACGCGCACCATCGTGAAATCGCCGAAGGCCCCGGCAGCGCAGCCACCGTCGCAAGCGTCGCCGCAAACGGCACCGCAAGCGCCACCCCAGGTGGTGGCGCCGCCGCGCCCGGAGCAGATGACGCCGGTGGCGCCGCAGGTTACGTATCAGAACGGGCAGCTCAGCATCCAGGCGCAAAATTCGACGTTGAGCTCGATCCTGACGGCGGTGCGCGCACGCACCGGAGCGCGGGTGGAGATGCCGGCGGACACGGCCAACGATCGGGCCGCAGCGCAGCTCGGGCCGGGGAATCCGCGCGATGTGCTGGCGTCGCTGCTGCAGGGATCGCGGTACGACTACATCTTTATTGGCTCGCCCACCGATCCGGACGAGCTGTCGGAAATAATTCTTACGCCGCATGCCGGAAGCAGCGGCGGGAAACCTGGGAACGAAGCCGCGAACCAGCAACCAGGCGGCAGCCAGCAAATGATTATGCCGGGTATCGCCGGCGGTGCAGGGCGACCGGAAATCAATGCCGACGAGGATGAGGCCGCGGCAGAACCCCAGCCCGTGTACCAACCGCCGCCTCCGCAAGCAGTATCGGGAGCTGAGCAAACCGGACAGCCAAACCCGGAACCGGGCCAGCAGGGAAAGCCCCGCGAAGTGAAGTCGCCCGAGCAGTTGCTGAAGGAGCTGCAAAGAATGCAGCAACAGCAACAACAGCAGCCGGGCCGGCGCCAGCCGCAGCAGGAGTAAGAAGTTTCAGTTTCAGTTTCGGTTTCAGAAAACCCTGGATTCCTCCCCTTCGGCTTCGCTCAGGGTCGGAATGACAAACCCAAAAGACAATCAAGTTCAAGAGGCGAGCAATTCCACGCTAGTCGCCGCTGGCCTGGGTGGCAGCGAGGGTGTGTTCGGTGACGGTCTGGGACTGTCGTCGCATGGCACGGAGAATGGTGTAGACGGCGGCATAGCCGAGAGCCACGCCCAGGGCGAGCGCGGCAGCGATGGTGACGAGAAGTGTGAGAACGACGATCAACGGGTTCACGTCCGACCGACCTTTCCTAGGATGCGGGAACCGGCAACTCCGGATGTGCCACCCCGGACGCCTCCGAACCGCTCACGGGTGAGCGGAAAAGCGTCGCACGATCGGTTGTCGGAACTCTTGCCCATCGTCTTCCACCAAGAAACTGAGAAACTATTTTTTCTTTTCCGCGTTCCAGATGGTCCGCGAAACCGCTCGTCCGCAAAACGGACAGAAGTTGATCGGGTACAGATTGGGCCGGTCCTCGGGCGAGCGCACGGCATAGTCGGAATCGATTTCGTTGAGAATGCGACCGTGCATGGTGCGCAGCGGCTGATTGAGAAGCGCGTCTCCGTCCACCGCGTCGCGCAGCGTTTGGCAACAATGTTCGGTCATAACAGCGTCGTTGGTCCCCTCGACTTCGCTCGGGGCAGGCTTGGGCCGACGGTCGATGACCAAGAACCGGCGCTCGATTGCCCGGAGTTGCCGACGGACTGAACACTGTAGCTCCCGTTGACGCTGGCTAGTGTTGGCAACTAAGATACGGAGTACAGTTGCGCCTCATCACTGTGGGACCTTTTAGGGGAACCGTCCACATCTCCAAGGGACATGGTCCGCGGGTCGGGCGCGGAATGGAATCGCACGGCGGCGGCGAATAGACCTACATCTGCCAAACCCGGGCAGATGCGGGGCACCCAGCCACATAAGTCATTCATGGCCATTACCAAGATTTCGGTGCGCGGGGCACGGCAGCACAACCTCAAGAACATCGACGTCGAAATTCCACGCAACGCGCTGACCGTGGTGACCGGGCTGAGCGGTTCGGGCAAGTCCTCGCTCGCCTTCGACACCATATATGCCGAGGGCCAGCGGCGGTACGTGGAAACGCTGTCGGCCTACGCGCGGCAATTCCTCGACCAGATGGAGCGGCCGGACGTGGATGCAATTGACGGCTTGAGCCCGTCCATCTCCATCGAGCAAAAGACCACCAGCCGCAGCCCGCGATCCACGGTGGGCACAATCACGGAAATTTACGACTACCTGCGGCTGCTGTACGCGTCGGTCGGGGTGCCGCATTGCCCGAAGTGCGGGCAGCCGATTTCGCGGCAGTCGGCGGACCAGATCGTGTCGCGGGTGATGGCGCTGAAGCCGGAAGAGCGGGTGATGATCCTGGCGCCGATCGTGCGCGGGCGCAAAGGCGAATTCAAGAAAGAGATGGAGAAGCTGGCGCAGCACGGGTTTTCGCGGGCGCGCATCGACGGCGAACTGGTCAGCCTGGAAGACGACATCCGGCTCGACAAGCGCAAGAACCACACCATTGAAGTGGTCATTGACCGCCTGCTGGTGAAGCCGGGAATCGAGAAGCGGCTGGAGCAATCGGTGGCGCTGGCGATGAAACTGGCGGGCGGACTGGTGCAGGTGGCGGTGGTGGGCGGCGAGGAGCACCTGTATTCATCGCGGCTGGCGTGTCCGGATTGCGGGATCAGCGTGCCGGTGCTGGAGCCGCGGTCGTTCTCGTTCAACAGCGTCTACGGCGCGTGCAAGGCATGTAACGGGCTGGGCAGCAAGTACGATTTCGATCCCGCGAGGTTGATCGTGGACTGGTCGAAGCCGCTGCTGGACGGCGGACTGGGGCCGGGCTCAGGCTCCGCGAATCTGCAGCACATGCTGCAGATCGCGGCCGCCGCGGCGGGCATTGACCTGAACCTGCCCTTCGAGCAACTTCCGGCCAAAGCCCAGAGCTATCTTCTTTATGGCGCGGAGTCCAATGGAGCGCCGCGGCTCGGCTGGCGCGGCATTCTGGCGTTTTTGCGGCAGACGCTGGAAGAGTCCACGTCGGAAAGCTATCGCGAGTGGCTGCTGAACTACATGAGCGCCACGCAGTGTCCCGCGTGTCAGGGCAAGCGCCTGCGGCCGGAAAGCCTGGCGGTGAAGGTGAATGGAATGTCCATCGCCGATTTCACCGCCCTGCCGGTGTCGCGCGCCGGGGCCGCAGTGCCGCAGATCAAGCTTAGCGAGCGTGAAACGCAGATTGCCGGGCGGGTGGTGAATGAAATTGCCGAGCGCCTGCAATTTCTGAACGCGGTCGGGCTGGGGTACATCTCGCTGGACCGCTCGGCGGCGACGCTGTCGGGCGGCGAAGGACAGCGCATCCGGCTGGCAACGCAGATCGGATCGAAACTCCGCGGCGTGCTGTACGTGCTGGATGAACCGTCCATCGGGCTGCACCACCGCGACAACGACCGGCTGCTGCAGTCGCTGGAGTCGTTACGCGATCTGGGCAACACGGTGCTGGTGGTGGAGCATGACGAGGAGACCATCCGCCGCGCCGATTACGTGGTGGACCTGGGACCGGGCGCGGGGCGGCACGGCGGGGCGCTGGTCGCGTCCGGCACACCGGAGGAAATCATCCAGGCGCCGGAGTCGCTGACGGGGCAGTACATCTCGGGCAGGAAAAGCATTCCGCACCGGGCGGAGCGCCGCCACACCAACGGCAGTGCGATCGCCGTGCTGGGCGCGCGCGAAAACAATCTGAAGGGCTTCGACGTAAGCTTCCCGCTGGGCGTGATGACGGTGGTGACGGGGGTTTCGGGCTCGGGAAAATCCACGCTGGTGAACGACATTCTCTATCGCGCGCTGGCCAAACAGCTCTACCGGTCACGGGAAGATCCCGGCGAACACAAATCCATTGCGGGCGCGGAGAGCATTGACAAGGTCATCCGCATCGACCAGTCGCCGATCGGGCGCACGCCGCGCTCCAACCCGGCGACGTACACCGGCGTGTTCACGCATATCCGCGATCTCTACGCCATGCTGCCGGAGTCGCGCGAGCGCGGGTACAAGGCGGGGCGCTTTTCGTTCAATGTGCCCGGCGGCCGCTGCGAAGCGTGCCAGGGCGAGGGGCAACGCCGCATCGAGATGAATTTTCTGCCCGATGTTTACGTCCAGTGCGAGGTGTGCGGCGGGCGACGCTACAACCACGAGACCCTGGCGGTGAAGTACAAGGACAATTCCATCGCCGACCTGCTGGAGATGCCGGTCTCGGACTCGCTGCCGCTGCTGGAGAACATCCCCCAGGTGCGGCAGAAGCTGCAAACGCTGGTGGACGTTGGGCTGGGGTACATCCACATGGGGCAGTCGGCGGTGACGCTGTCGGGCGGCGAGGCGCAGCGCATCAAGCTGGCGCGCGAGCTTTCCAAACGGCAAACCGGGCGCACGCTCTACCTGCTGGACGAGCCGACGACCGGGTTGCATTTCGATGACGTACACAAACTGCTGGACGTGCTGCACCGGCTGACCGACCTGGGCAACAGCATCATTATTATCGAGCACAACCTCGATGTCGTCGCCAACGCGGACTGGATCGTGGACCTTGGTCCGGAGGGCGGCGAGGAGGGAGGGCGGATCGTGGCGCAGGGCACGCCCGAGCAGGTGGCCAAGCTGAGGAAGTCGTACACCGGGCAGGCGCTGGCGGAATATTTCGCCCGGCGGGCGGCGCTGATTTAAACCGGCGAAGGGGAAGCGGCGGCGGCGCGCAACTCACGATCAATCTCGATGCCGCGCAAGCCAGTAATGTGGCCGCCGATGGAATAAAGCACGGCGCGGCCCATGATGCGGCGCGGCTCGGATCCGTGCACCAGGATGCGGTATTCAGCCTCGAATTCACCTTCCACCAGCGCACGGTCGAGGGCATTCTTGACGCGGACGCGGTCGTCGGGATGGATGGAATCCAACCAGCTTTCCAGCGGCTCCTCGCGGCGCAGCACTACCAGGCTGTACATGTTCGTCCAGGTGATGCGATGGGTTTGCAGATCGTATTCCCATGACCAGATCTTGGCGGTGTTCTTGAGAAATTCCATCTCGTGCTGCTGTTCGGTCAGGAACTGCTGCGCCCCATGCAAGGCTTCCTCCTTGCGCTCGATAAGCGCGGCCAGCAGGCAAATAATAAATGCGGTAAAGGCGAAGGCAATCAGGCGGACCCAGTCGCTGGGGTTGTCGATCAGCAGCGCTGCACGGACGCGCGTCATGACGCTGCCCTGAGCGGCCGTGGCCCAGGTTGGGGACAGGAAAAACACGTCGCTCGCGATCAATGAAAAGAGCGAGGCAATAGCGCCCGCCTGCCATCCGCCCACGTAGGCCGCAACCGCAACCGCCGCCAGAAAAATGCTGAAGAACGAATGCAGTTCGACGTCCGGAACTTGCATCGTCAGCAGCACGGCAACCCCGACCAACAGCACGGGAATAACGAACCGGCCGGCAAAACGCCCGCGGACGAAAGCAAGGATCGAGTACAAACGAACCATAGGTGGAGTGCGACCAGTGTAGCGGAAAGCGGAGCGGTGCGAAACGTCAACCTCGATTTGCCGCCCGCATTGCATCCAAGTACAGTTGTGATCGAGGCGGAAGCGATTGTCCAACGGTGAAAATCCTCTTTCTCCCGAACGGGAAATGCCCGCGCCGGTGAGCGAAGAGCGCGCAGCGGAGGTCGCCGGGCCGGGGATCCAGGCTGGCGAAAATCCGGAGTGGGGAATCTGGGAGGTGGTTCGCATCGCCGTGGTGGCGATGATCGCCATCGGCCTGCTGAGCACGTTGGCGCTGGGGCTGGCGCTGCGTTTTGCGGGCCCGGCGCGCCCGTCGCCGGCGGACCTGGCGCGCAACGCGCGGGTGGTGGTGCCGGCGCAATTTGCGGCGTACCTGGTGGTGATCGCGTACATGGTGTGGCTGGTGCGGTCGCGGGGCCGGCCCTACTGGACGGCGATCCGCTGGAAGTGGCCTCACGCAACCTGGTTCGGGTGGATGGCGCTGGGCGCGGCGCTGGCGCTGCTGGTGCAGAGCGCGTCGGCGCTTTTGCCGATTCCGAAGTCGCTGCCCATCGACCGGTACTTCCGCGACGTGCTGGGCGCGTACATGATGGCCGCCTTCGGGCTGACCTTCGCCCCACTGGTCGAAGAGCTGTTTTTCCGCGGGTTTCTGTATCCCGCGGTGGCGCGCCGCTGGGGCCTGGCGGCGGGCGTGGTGGTGACCTCGGCGCTGTTCGCGTCGATCCATGCCTCGCAACTGGCCCACGCCTGGGCGCCGCTGCTGCTGCTGTTTTTCGTCGGCGTCGTGCTGACCCTGGTGCGAGCGCGCACGCAGTCGGTGGCCACGACGTTCCTCATTCACGTCGGCTACAACGGCACCCTGTTCGGCCTGCTGTACCTGGCCAGCGACCACTTCCGGCATTTCGAAAGACTGTCCTGAACGCGGCCACCGCGGCGCGTGGTATTTTGTTGACCATGATCGTGGCACGACAAGAGTTGCTTGCCATGCTGGCGGAAAAGTCCTTCCGCCTGGGCGAGTTCAAGCTTTCCTCAGGCGGGACCAGCGACTACTACATCGATTGCCGCGCGACCACGCTCGATGCCGAGGGCGCACGGCTCACCGGCAGGACGTTCGTGGACGAGCTGTACCGGCGCGGCTGGACGCCGCAGGCCATCGGCGGCATGACGCTGGGCGCCGATCCGATTGTGGTGTCGGTCGCAATGCTGACCGCGCAGCAGGTGCAGTCGCGGCGGCCGGGGCGTGAGGCGGCGGAAACGCAGGAAGCATGGCTGATTCACGCGTTCATCGTCCGCAAGGGAGAAAAGGGACACGGCACCGGGCAGCGCATCGAGGGATTCCGCGAGAAGGGAGCGCGCGTGGTGATCGTGGATGACGTCTGCACCACCGGCGCCTCGACGGTGGAAGCGATCAAGGCGGCGCGCGAGTTCGGGTTCGAGGTAATCGGCGTCCTGTGCCTGGTGGAGCGCGAGGAGGCCGGCGGACGGCCGAACGTGGAGCAAGCCGCGGCGCCGGCGCCGTTCGCATCCATCTTTACCGCTGCCGAGATCCGGGAAGAGCACCTGCGGCTGAACAAGCTGCGCAAGTGAGTTTCAGTTTCAGTTTCAGTTTCAGTTTCGGAAAAAGCAGATTCCTCCCCTTCGGCTTCGCTCAGGGTCGGAATGACAAATTCTGGCGGAACGATAATTCTGTGAGATAAAAGGGCGGAACTTGTTCAAGACATTGGAATGGACGGAAGAAGGTGTCCGCTTTATTGATCAGCGGAAACTGCCGACCGAAGAGACCTACGTCACTGCGAGCACCTACGAAGAGGTGGCGGAAGCAATCCGCAACATGACGGTGCGCGGCGCGCCCGCAATCGGGGTGGCGGCCGCCATGGGCATCGCGCTCGGGGTGCGGGATTCGGACGCGGACCACCTCTCGGAACTGCGGCGCGATTTCGAGCAGATTTGCGAAACCATCGGCGACACGCGCCCCACCGCCGTCAACCTCTTCTGGGCCATCCGGCGCATGGAGCGCAAGTTCGAGGAAGCCAGCGAGCTGCCGCTGCCGCAACTGAAGCAGGCGCTGGTCACCGAGGCGCGGCAGATGTACCTGGAAGACATCGCGGCCAACGAGGCCATGGGCCGCCACGGGGCGGTGCTGATGCCGGCCAGCGGCGGCGTGCTCACGCATTGCAATGCGGGCGCGCTGGCAACCTGCGGATACGGAACGGCGCTGGGCGTGATCCGCGCGGCGGTGGAGCAAGGCAAGAAGCTGCACGTCTTCGCCGACGAGACGCGGCCGTTCTTGCAAGGCTCGCGCCTGACCGCCTGGGAGCTGATGCAGGACGGAATTCCCACCACCGTGATCGCCGACAACATGTCGGGCGCGATCATGAAGCAGGGCAAGATCGGCGCGGTGGTGGTGGGAGCGGACCGGATCGCCGCCAATGGCGACGTGGCCAACAAGGTCGGCACCTACACCGTCGCCGTACTGGCCAAAGAGCACGCAATTCCCTTCTACGTCGCGGCGCCGTTTTCAACCATCGATCTGGAGACGCCGGACGGAAGCCGCATTCCCATCGAGCAGCGTTCGGCGCGCGAGGTTACGCACATGGGCGACCGGCAGATTGCGCCCACCGGAGTGAAGGTGGAGAACCCGGCGTTCGACGTCACGCCGCATCAGTACGTGACGGCAATTATCACCGAGCTGGGGGTGGCGCGCGCGCCCTATGCGGAATCGCTGCGGAAGTTGGGCGAGATGAAGGGGAAGGGATAGAAGTCGCGAGTCCCGAGTCGCGAGTCGCGAGCCAGAAGGGATAGTAGTTGCGAGTCCCGAGCTAGAAGGAATAGTAGTCGCGAGTCCCGAGCTAGAAGGAATAGTAGTCGCGAGTCCCGAGCTAGAAGGAATAGTAGTCGCGAGTCCCGAGTCCCGAGCGAGAACCGGAGATGCCGTTCTTAAACTCGCGACTCGGGACTCGGGACTTTTTCGGAACTGTCTGGACCGCTGCGCGTATCTAGGAGCAGGAGATCGACCGTGCTGACATTCATACTGTGGTGCATTCTTTTCGTGTTCTGCTGGCCGGTGGCGCTGCTGGCGCTGGTGTTATATCCGCTCGTCTGGCTCCTGTTGCTGCCGTTCCGGATTCTCGGCATCGCGGTGGACGGGGTGCTGAAGTTGCTGTGGGCGATCATCGCGTTCCCGGCGCGGCTGCTGGGCGCTCCGGGGAGAATCTAGCGATCTACCGAGTCTCGTCCAACCGGCCAAAGTTCCAATCGGCCAAACTGGTGATAGGCTGTTCACGCCAGTTTCGGCCCTCCCACTTCCGCGTGATGCAAAGAACAGCCGCGACCGTGAATCTCAACTATGGCTCTCAGAGTTTTCCTGCCATGCATTTGGGCTAGTTCTTTCTTTGAGTTCAGTTCCCATTTCGGCACGCACTCACGGAAGAATGTTTCGTCAGGATTGACGGCCCGCGATCCTTATGAGAATTTCGCGTACGATCATCTTCTCAATTCAGAACGATTGCCCAATCGTTAGAGCCGCCGCGGCCCAGGGTCGCACGAGTCTCGACAGGACAACTCAATACGCTGAACCGCGACGCACCTCACCAACCGCCGACATTCGGCGCCGTCGGCTCCGCCTGTTGTTCTGCTATGGGTATTAACCGGGAAGAATTTCCAATGTCAGAAGACCCAATCCAGTCAAACAGGAGGAAACGAACTTATGACATCTCACACAAAACACCTATCGTTTTTCGGTTCCGCTGTTGCGGTGTTTGTATTTGCTACTTTGTTGGCGGCGCAATCCGCTCTGGCGCAGGATATTTCCTTTCGCAGTTTCAGTGGCTGGGCGGCAATCGGCCCTCCGGCAGATCAATATGCCGCCAAGCTATTAAGCATTTCGACTACCGCTCTCGGTAAGGAGGGACGGGTTAATTTCACCAAGTACGCGCCCACCCCGGCGGTTCCCAAAGAGTTCAAGAATATTGTGGACGCCGTCTCTGCAGGGGGGCCCCTGGCGGGGGGAACAGGATTCGACGCTGCCTATGTTTCCGGCGGGGACCTCAGCCCGGCATGGGGGTTTATTTACAATTCGGGAGTTCCCTTCGGCCCCAACTTCGATGAGTTCATGGGCTTCCTCTACGGGAAGTCTGTCGATGACGGCGCCTCGACGGGACTCGACCTGCTGCAGCAAATCCTTGATAAAAGCGGCAAGAACATTGTGGCCTTTCCCATTGTCGCAAGCAGTCAACAGGGCTCCGGCTACTTCAAGCTGCCGGTGGGCAATGTCGGATCGAAACCCGGCATCGGCCTGGCCGGATTATGCCAGCAGAACTGGACATTCCGATACCTGCCACCGGCTCAGTACGTGATCGATCGCGCGTGCGACAACCTGGTAGCTGGGGGCGTGATTCCAAAAAAGAACATCAAGTTTGTCCAAGCCATCTCCGGGAACGCGTCTCTGGTCAAGGCCGTGGCCGACGGCCAGCTTCATGCGTACGAAATGGCCACTCCCCTAGATGACTTTACCCAGCTTTTTGGACTACCTGAGGGAAATCCCGGTACCGTGGGGAATCGCTACATGCACTTCCCTGGCTGGCACCAGCCGTTCCTGATCACCTACATGATCGTCAATAAGAAGGTGTGGAACAAGTTGAGCCCGGCCCAGCAGGCGCTTGCCATGAGCGTTGCTCGCGACCACGTCGTATCGTCCTATGGCGAAAACCTCCGGCAGCAAGGCGCCAAGCTGAAGCAGATTCTAACGGCCAACGACCCTGACACGAATCCCGAAAACGATATGGTGCTGGTGGAGTGGCCTCAGCGCGACCTGGCGCTGCTCGGGGATGCGACCGGTCAGTTCCTGAACGCTCGGGTCTCCGATGCGACACTCAGCGAACAAGAGCGGAAGGACTACGGCAGGATCCTCGAGTCGCTTCGGATGTATGTCAGCGCCAACAATGGATACTGGAAGGTGCGTGAAGTACCCAGCGCCCTTCGTTTCCAAGGCTGGCACGATCCTGATGGCAAGAAGAGCTGGGATCAGACCCTGAAGTAGACCTTGTACGCGGCCGTCGGCAGGACGGCCGCCCTTGTTCATCGCGTGGGAAAAATGAAGGGCGCCAAGGCCAGCGGCAGACTGCAAGGGAATGGGCAATCCAGACCAGTCCACCACCTGGGACTGCACCGGCGATTACTCCATGGCCAAGAAATAGAGCGACCGCACCCCCGCGCTCCGGCAGGGCGGGGGTGCCGGTTCGCCCTTCCCATCAGAACTTGTAGTGCTGGTTTCAGAATAGCTTTGGGAGGGGCACGGCTTTAACCGAGCCGTAAACAGGCAGCCATTTCAGCAGCATTGTGCGGGTGTTTCATTCGTGCTCTAAGCGGCGACAATCACCACCGCGGCGATCACCAACGGCTCGCGATGGTGCAGCGGCACTTTCTTGCGCCCGGCGCAGTACGGACAGTCGGGGTCACCAGACGGCAGCGGTTCACCACAGTGCGGGCAGACGGGGTCGGGTGGCATCGTGCGGACAAAAATACACGACCCTTCGTTATATCGGAATACGATGGTTAGCGGAATGGGCGCAGTTGCGGCGAATGGGGATGCCGCGTAACCGGACAGGACACCAGGAAAACGCTCACCGCTTGGAAATTTGTTGCCGGCCGGCGAGGCCGCTGTTTGGCCGAAATCGATCGGATGACAAGGCGGCGCCGGCGGCGGCCGTCAATGGGGTTTGGCGCGCGCCGAACGGCCTGGTCGATCAATTTGCGAACTTCCGGCTCATCCAGTTCGGTAGCATCGCGCAATGCAATATTGCGGACGATTTTTCCATTTCCCCGAAGGCGGGCGGCGGGATCGGGCAGCGTGGCTCCCTGGAGAAAAAACAAATTGACCCAGTGCGGGTACAGGGCGATGGAGAAGATTGCCTCGGAGGCGCGTTCGCTGGGGCCGAACCCGATTACCAGGGCATTGTAGTTGTCGTAAACCAGTTCCACCGCGCCCGGCAAACGCCGGCGCATCCTGGTGAGCGCGCGGCGAGCGCAGGCCGCCACCTCAGGCGTGTACCGGGAGATGAACGATTCGAGTTGTTCTCTCCCGGTCATGGCGGCAGCGATCAGCCTCCAAACCGCACGTTGATATACCACTGCCTCTGCTGGGGAACGCCGTGCTCTTTCTGCGGCGAATAACTCGCTTTCCTGACCACCTCGAGCGCCTGCCGGCTGAGCGCGGGATTGGAATCCTGCAGCACCTCGGCTTCCAGCACCTTGCCGTCTTCCCCGACTTCGGCGACCACGATGACCGGCTGAACGCTGCCGACCGGGCCGGCGGACAGCGGAACCGAGAGCGGAAAGCGCCCGGGCGTCATCAGCATCGCTCCCGGACCGCGCGCCTTCATCTGCTCGGTGGGCGCGAAGTAGGCAGCATCGCTGGAAACCGGGTCGGTGATGCTGTCGAGCCGCGCCGAGATGACGGTGGTTTCGCCTTCCACAACCGTGACTTCCCGCGGCAGCACACGATTGTGGAAGTGCAGCGCGTCGCGGTAGTCATAGGTGACGTAGATCCCTGGCGCCTCGGAATAGAGCCGCAACAGGCCGTCATTAACATCAATGCAATACTCCATCTCCTCCCAGCGCCGTCCCTGCGTTGCCGTGGCAGGATTGTCCTGACGCGAGAGCAGAACGCACATGAGATCCAAGCCATTCCATTTCGTGGAAGTGATGCGGATCAATGCGCCCGGCGAGAAACCCAGCACCGGCCAGAACACCGCCGTGCGCAGCATGTGGATGCGCATCGGGATAAGGCCGGGCGTCTTTTCGTCGTACGCGACACCCCCGCCGCCCATGCGGACCATGGAGAAGGCGCCCAGATGCGAAGACCAGCGCCATCTCCGCCCTGAGAGCCAGGTTTCTTCCATGTCGCCGGCGCCGGTGTAGCTCGACTGCCCGCCGGAGTTAAACGACAGCTTGAGCGTAAACGGCGCCATGGTCGCCATGTGCAGATCGCTGTTCTGGCGTGCGCGTTCGACCAGCGACAGCACCAACGCGCGCTGCTGCGGAGTGTCGGGAACGAAGGTCGCGCCGGTGGAAGGCTCGAGAGGATCGCGCGGCAGCGATGCCACCTGCGGCAGCGCCTGGCACATGGCAACCGTGGTGACCAGGAGCAAAAAGAGCAGCGATGAAACGCAGCGGACAAATTTCATACACACCTATCCCCCGCCCCAAGCAGCGGAAATTGTAGGACGGAGGGATAAGTGTTTCAACAGATGTCGGCCGGTCTTTCGGTCTTTCGGTCTATCGGTCATCCGGCAAGCGACCTGACCGAGAGACCGAGAGACCGGTAGACGGACCGACGGATAGACCGGCTAGTCCGCCGCCCGCGATTCTTCCAGCTTGGCGTCCAAGGTGATTTTGGCGTTCAGCAGCTTGGAAACGGGGCAGCCGCCCTTGGCATTGTCCGCCGCCTGGCGGAAGGCTTCCGGCGTAGCACCAGGAATGCGCGCCGTGGTTTGCAGATGGACCTGCGTAATGGCGAAGCCCGACTCCAGTTTCTCCAGCGTGACCGTCGCCTCGGTGGCAATCCGCTCCGGCTTCAACCCGGCGTTGCCCAACTGCGCCGACAGCGCCATGGAGAAACAGCCGGCGTGCGCCGCCGCGATCAACTCCTCGGGGTTGGTGCCCTTCTCGCCTTCAAATCGCGTGGCGAACGAATAGGGAGTGTTCGACAGCACACCGCTGGCGCTCGACACCGTTCCCTTCCCGTCTTTCAATCCACCGTTCCACACCGCACTGCCTTTGCGCTGCATGATGTCTCCTCTCTGAACTGTGATGGAAGTTGTGCATCGGTCAATCGGTCTTTCGGCCTGTCGGTCATTCGATGCAGGACGGCAGCGGATCGACCGAAAGACTGAGAGACCGATTGACCAAGCTGGCGACCAGCCGCTAGCCCTAGCCGGCAGCCGGTAAGTCGCTCGACCAGGTATCGGCCACGATGAGCCATTCGCCCTTGGATTGGCGACGCCACACCGTGAGGTATTTACCGCGCTCCTGGCGCTTGCCGCCGGCCCGCGGCACCGACATCGTATAGCGCCCGACGTCGTAGGCCAGGTCCCCGGAGTGCTTGACGAAAGTGACCTCGTAGGTCAGTTCGCCGACACCGTGCCGCATCGGCGTTTTCAGGTATTCGTAAATGGCATCGCGGCCGTGCACGGCGGCATGATGGGGCGGCATGTAGACGGCATCGGGCGCGAACGCCTGGATGAGTTTGTCCAGGTCGCCCGCGTTCCAGTTCCGCGCCCATTGCTCGCCAATCTGGGTGATGTGGTGTTCGACTGCGTCGGCGGTAGTTGGCATGGCTGGACCTCCGAAACGTGTTGCAAGCTCGCTTGCGGAAGGCGCCTGTGCCCGCATCCCGGGCAGCGCCCTGAGCAAATCAGATTGTACTGAAAATTCAGTGCTGAAAGTTGTCGCCTTTCAGGTATGCTTTCCTGCCCAAATCCCAAGCCCAATTCAGGAGGCTCTCAATGAAGTCCGCCATTCGTGGTGCCATTGCTGTTTTAATGCTGCTCGGATTGTCAGCCGCTGTGATGCCGAAAAATGCCAAGCAGAATGCTCCGGTCATGGTTGCCGGCGGCGGAGGCCCGGCCCCCTTGTGCGATCCGTGGTCTCCGGACTGCAAGCCACCGATTCCGCCGGCCAGGTAGTTACTTACTGTCGTAACCTTTGGTAATTAAAAAGCTTGCTCGTGAGCGGCGGGCGGAGCTATGCTCCTCCCACGCCATGTCACTTCGGATTGTTTATTACGCTTTGTGGATTGCACCGGTGGCGGTATTTGTGTGCCTTGCGGCACTGATGTTGCGTCGCAAGTTGCACCGTGAGATGCCAATCTTTTTCGCGTTTGCGCTATTGCAGGTCGGGACTTTCGCCACCGATTTCTATTTTTACCATCGCTCGCCGGTCCAATATTTCTATTCGTATTGGACGACGGCAGCGCTCTTTACTGCCCTTAGCTTTGGCGTGCTCCGCGAGGTTTTCACCGCCATTTTCCGGCCCTTTGCCGACTTGCGCGAATTTGGCGGCGTACTGTTCCGCTGGGCCGCGCTGGTACTGACCGTGGCGGCGGTGCTGATGGCATCCACTTCAGGATCGTTGCCCGGCTGGCATGTGGTCGCGGTGATCCTCAATTTCGTACGCAGCGTCGAGATCATGCAGTGCGGCCTGGTGCTTTTGATGCTGCTTTGCTCCGCTTATCTGGGCATCACGTTGCAACATCGCATCTTCGGCATCGCGCTCGGATTCGGCCTCATCGCCGCCGTGGATCTGATCGCCGTAGCTGTGTTCGCCAATTTTGGCATGCGGTCCCAGGGCTTCTTTCAACTGAGCAAGATGGTGGCGTACAACCTCTCCGCCCTGCTGTGGGTGGGATACGTCTATGCCGGCGAAGTGGAATGCCGGCCTACGAAGCAGTTCTCCCGCGCGGAACGCTGGAACTACGCTCTGGCGACGGCACTGCATCCGGGCAGCGATTCCCCTGCGCTGCCGCTGATTGAGGACACCGTGGAACGTGTGTGGAAGCAGGCGAACGGCCACTCCAAAAAACCGCAAGGTCCGGCGCACGGCGCCGATCAGTAGAAATCAGAACAACTGAGGAAGAAGCCGCAACGCGAGCACACCCGCTTGCAGTGGCGTTCTGCGAGCGGCGCCGAACACGTTGGACACCAGCAGGCACGGCCGCGGCGAAACCCAAACTCATTTAGTAATTTAGTGATTTGTGATTTAGTGATTGTCCGAGGTTCGCGTGGGTTCCGCAGGCAAATCACTAAATCAGCAATCACTAAATCAAAAATGCAACACAAGCACTTACGCTACGCGGGCCGGTAATACGCCTCTCCGGCGCAGGCCCGGCACAGCACCTGGTGATCGCGGACCACCTCGCGGCGGAAGTTGATGCCCTCGCCGCAGCGGGCGCACACGGCGCGCTCGCCCTTGTAGCCGGGAAATTCCTCGGGCGGAAGTTCCACGGTGACGGCCTGCACGTCGAACAGATCGTCATCCGCCATTTCGCGGTAGGCGAGCATCTGCTGCTGGTTCTTGTTTTCGATCTCGGGATGCAGGCTCCGGGCCAGGGCCTTGGACGATTCGCGGGCGGCAATGCGATAGGCGCGGCCGGCGGAAACGTCAACGAAGGTGGCGGCGACCTTGCCCCAGTCGCGAAATTTCAGCGCGCGCTTGCCCAGGCGGCAGCCGGTCACGACGGCGACGGCGTCGGTGGCACAGCGGTCAATCTCGACGAAGGTCACCAGCCGCTTGCGGTCTTTGCCGCGCGGGTCCTCGATGCCCAGCTTGTGCAGGCCGAGCATCGCCATGCGCACGCCCAGCACCTGCCCGGCACAGAGGTGGCCGTGGGCGACTTCGGCTTCGCGGAGATACTCGTCGAGGGATTTCAAGAGAGTTTCAGTTTCAGTTTCAGTTTCAGTTGTCGGTTTTCGGTTCTCGGTTGTCGGTTGTCCGCCCCAAAAAACACGGCGACTATCAGCTGCCGATAACCGAGAACCGATAACCGACAACGATTTATTTTTCCTCGTCTCCAGACTCGCTCGTCATCGGCGCGAGATCGGCGGCGTGGCCGCGGATATTGAAAGTCAGCTTCGGGGCGCCGGCGGGGGAAAACGTCACCCGCACCGGCTGCCGCTGCCAATCGGGAGCGAGACACTGCGCGTCGGGCATGTCGGCGTCCTTCGCCGCCCCAAGCTCGCGCTTCAGGATTGGCTTCTTGCGTCCCAACTGCGCCACGATGGCGAACACTTTCGCGCCGTCGTCGGAGACCCCACAGTACGCGGCATAATCACGATACCAGCTTGCCAGGGAATAGAACGCATCGAAATTCGGCAGGTTGAGCTGGCTGACCCGGCCGCTGTCACGGTCCACCAGCAACCACCCGCCGCGCTGCCATTTCCACTTGTGCGCCGTGCCCTGGTCCGACGGGAGCCAGTCGTTCAGACGGTAGGCGCGGCGGACGACGAAGACGCGCTCCGTGATGTCGTGCGGATCCCCGGTGGTGAATTCCCGCAGACGGCCATCCACGTACAAAGAACGGATCTTGATGTCCACCGATTTGTCCTCGTCGGGACCGAGGAATAGTTTCACCGGCATCCACTTGCCAAAGGTGACAACGTGCTGCCGGGGCGCGGCCGCGGCGAGCACGGCCAGCGCGAGGCAGGCGACGGTGATGAAGCAAGCATGGCGCATGCGCAAAGCCTAGTCCCGGGCGGAGGAAAATCGCAAGTTTCACAGCATGATCCGGCGCGGGAGCATAAAATATGACAGGAAAGAAATTGCCCAGCGCGGGTCGCGGATGCAACCAAAACCAGCACTCCTCTCGTCAACTACAGAACACATGAATTTCGTTCTCCAGCAGAAGCGCGTGGCGCGCATCCTGGTGGTTGACGACCACGTGGAAAACGCGTCGCTGATGGCACAACTGCTGCAGACGCGCGGCTACGCGGTGCGCGTCTCGCACAACGCCAGCGATGCCGAACAGGAAATCCGCTCCCATTTGCCCGACCTCATTCTGCTGGACGTGATCATGCCGGGCAAGTCTGGCTACGATCTGTGCCGCGAGTTGAAGGCCGATCCCATGACCCGCTTGATCCCGCTGGTCATGATTACCGGCCTGACCGAACGCGAAGACAAGATCCGCGGCATCGAGGCCGGCGCCGACGATTTCCTGAACAAGCCCATCTTTCCGGAAGAGCTGTTCGCGCGCGTCCGCTCGTTGCTCAAGCTCAAGGAATTCACCGACGAACTGGAGAGCGCCGAAGACGTGCTGTGCACGCTGGGGCTGAGCGTCGAGGCGCGCGACCCCTACACCGAGGGCCACTGCGAGCGGCTGGCGCGCTACGCCAGCGCGATGGGGCGCCACCTGAAACTCGGCGAGGAGGCGGTGGTTGCGCTGCGGCGTGGCGGGTACCTCCACGACCTGGGAAAGATCACCGTCCCGGACGAAATCCTGAAAAAAGGCACCGACCTCACGGCCGAGGAATGGCAGATCATGAAGCAGCACCCGATCACCGGCGAAACCATCTGCCAGCCGCTGAAGTCGCTACGCATGGTGCTGCCCATCATCCGCAGCCATCATGAGCACTGGGACGGCAGCGGCTATCCCGACGGGCTCGGCGGCGAAGACATCCCGCTGCTGGCGCGTATCCTGCAGATTGTGGATGTCCACGACGCGCTGATCACCGCGCGCCCCTACAAACCGGCGCTGCCCCACGAGCAAGCGGCGGCAACCATGCGCCAGGAGGCTGCGGCGGGACTGTGGGACGCGAACCTGGTCGGCGAATTCTTTCAGATGCTGCGCAAGGCGCAGGCGGCGTAGTTCGGTTCTGATTTCGACATCGGCAAGGAATGGATTATCCTGACCCGCACCTCCCGCACGGGCCACGGATAGTCGTGCGCACCGCCCGGGGACCCCCGTCGGACCATCAAGAAATTTTTCTGATCCCTAGGGTCCACGCGCCGGGTTGGCCCTACGAGGCGGCGGCGTGGCGGGCGGCCGCGGCCGGCAGAGGCACCATGACCACGCCTTTCCCGCGCTGGAAGGCAAGCGTCATCGTGGATGAACATTCGGCGCAGAGCCAGAAAAACTCGACCCGGTGAGGCTGCCCGGGTTCGGCGACCAACTGCGGCCCCACGCTCTGCGGGCGGTTGAGCGAGGTGTCAATCTGGAACAGCTTGCCGTCGCGGAGATAGTGGAACGGCGTGGTGCACACGGGGTTGGCGCATTTCGACAGCATGGAGGCCTCCGACATCAGTGGGGAACCGAAGCCTCAGGACCGGAGTTATTCCAGCCCCACTCGTTGCGAGAGCGTACGCTGCTACAATGCACCCATTTTATGCCGGAGGAGCAGGATAGTTTTCCACAGAAAAATGCCGGCATGCCCAGACCTGCACGGTTCCCAATCAGGGCCAGTTTGCACAATCGGTGATGCAAATAAAGTCGTGTAAACAGCGTTGCCGCAAACCGAGTTGCTGATTAACATCGTTGATTCACGTCAACACCCCATGATGAAATCAGGCTCGACGCGGGCCCAAGCGATACTGTGCATTCCTCATGAACAGAAGCGAGGACGATTGATGATGCGAAACAGGCTTTCTTATGCGGCAGCCGCGCTGGCCGTTGCAATCACCGCCGCGATGGCGATTCCGGCCATCGGCGCGGCTACGGCGACAACTGAAACCGTTGACCTGGACACCATTACCAGCATCCGGCAGGAAGGATTCCACAATTCCAAGGTGATGGACACGCTGAGCGAGCTGACGGACCGGATCGGCCCGCGGCTGACCGGCTCTCCCAACATGAAGCGGGCCAATGACTGGACGCGCGAGCAATTGGAAAAGTGGGGACTGGCGAACGCTCACCTGGAGAGCTACGGCCCGTTCGGGCGCGGGTGGTCGGAGGAATCGGTGTTCGTGCGCATGGTGTCGCCGGATGTGGCGATGCTGATTGCGCAGCCGGAGGCGTGGACGCCATCGACGCCGGGGATGCTGCGCGGACGAGTGGTGCGCGCCAAGCTCGAGCGCAAGGAAGATTTCGAGAAATATCGCGGCAAGCTGGCGGGCCAGATCGTGCTGCTGGGCGAAATGCGCGAGGTGAAGCCGCACGAAGAAGTGGAAATGCAGCGCTACGACGACAAGCGCCTGGAGCAGGTTTACCTGTACCAGGCGGCGATGCGGCGCGGATACGAACGGCCGTCACGCGAGGAGATGGTCCGGCGCCTACAGTTCCGCAAAGACCTGGTGAAATTCCTGACCGACGAAAAGGTTGCGGCGGTGATCAAGCCGAGCAGCGGCGATGGCGGCACCATCTTCGTCCAGGGCACGCAGGCGTACAAGAAAGACGAGCCGCTGGGCGTGCCCAGCCTGGTGATGTCGATCGAGCACTACGGGCGCATCATGCGATTGATGGATCGCGACGTGCCGGTGGAGCTGGAAGTTGAGGTCAAAACGAAGTTCTACGATGACGATCCGATGGCGTACAACACGGTGGCGGAGATACCGGGCACGGACAAGAAAGACGAGATCGTGATGCTGGGCGGGCATCTCGACTCGTGGCACACCGGGACCGGCGCCACCGACAACGGGTGCGGCGTGGCGGTCGCGATGGAGGCGGTGCGCATCTTGAAGTCGCTGGGCGTGAAGCCGCGGCGGACCATCCGCATCGCGCTGTGGAGCGGCGAGGAGGAGGGCTTGCTGGGCTCGAAGGCGTACGTGGCACAGCATATCGGCGAACGCCAGCCGCCGCCGAACCAAAGCCCGAGCGAAGCCGCGCTGCCCTCCTATATGCGGCGCGAAACGGGGCCGGTGGTGACCAAGGCGGAGTGGGGCAAGGTGTCGGCGTACTTCAACCTGGACAACGGGTCGGGAAAAATCCGCGGCATCTACACCCAGGAGAATGCGTCGGTGCGGCCGATCTTCGAGTCGTGGCTGGAGCCGTTCCGCGACCTGGGCGCGGGGACGGTGACGATGCGCATGACCGGCGGGACCGATCACCTGTCGTTCGACGCAGTGGGCGTGCCGGGATTTCAGTTCATCCAGGACCCGCTGGAGTACGGCTCGCGGACGCACCACTCGAACATGGACGTTTATGAGCGGGCGCAGAAGGACGACCTGATGGAAGCGGCGGTGATTATGGCCTCGTTCGTGTACAACGCCGCGATGCGCGACCAGATGATGCCGCGCAAACCGTTCGGAGCAGACACGCAGGTGATCCGCGCCGAGGAAAAACCCGCTGGAGAAAAGGCAGTGGCAGAAAAGGGCGGGACCAAGGTGAAGAAGGCGGCGAAGAAGGAATAGTTTCAGTTTCAGTTTCAGTTTCAGGGCACGGCGAAGGCTGTGCCGTTTTTCTTGCGCGGGTCAGGCTCCGGGGGCTGTGGCAGCGGTGACCAGGTCGCGGTAGGAAATTAATTCAACACCACATTCCTTCAGAAGGTCGCGAGTGCTGGGCGAGGTCAGCAGCGCAAGCTCGGTTTCGCGCGATGCGGTGAGGGCGCTCAACGGACGCAACGCGGGGTCGCTATAACCGGGATGGGTGACCAGTTCCCAGGTGCCTTCCGGAATGCGGCGAACCAGCGTGTCCAGCCGATGCCGGTTGAGAAAGCCGGTGAGGACGATCCCGACGGTGCCGTCGGTGGTGGCGAGGCCCTCCGCCTCAACGATGCGGCGAAACTTCCCTGCCATGGACTGAAATGCGCGCACCGCACAATAGCGGCTGAACAATTTGGGCCGCAATGACACCTGGGAAAACCGGACTCCGGGGCCGGGTTCGAAGGGGTTGCGCACCGCGCGGATGCCGCGCATTTTTGCCGCCGTCAACAGAGGGCGCAGCACGCGCGGAAATAGATGGGTGTGTTTGTGAGTGTCGAAATGGGTGAGCGCGAGGCCGGCGGACTGGAGCTTCGCCATCTGCGCCGCCGCTTCGCAGGTGATTTCGGCGGCGGAGAAGCGGTTGCGCAGGGCGGCACGCGCAAAGCGCACGAACCCAGGCCGGAAAGTCGCGCCGTTGGTGAGCGTCGGAATCTGCCCGGGCGCGGACACGGGACTAAGCTGGATCAGATCAACATGACAGCCAATCGAAAGCTGTGGCAAAGTGCGGGCAAGGGCAACGGCTTCGTCCAATTGAGCGCCCCCGGCCATCATGCTGGCGGAGGTGACGACGCCGCGCTGGTGCGCCTCGGCGATGGCGCGGTTGACGCCCGCGGTGAGGCCGAAGTCGTCGGCGTTGATGATGAGGCGCTTCACCCGGAAGCAGTGTAACCCGAGGCGGGGCGCGGGCAGCGAAAACGAAACGCGGCGTGAGATATGGTAGATTCTGGCTGGCGGGCCCGTAGCTCAGCGGTTAGAGCAGTGGACTCATAATCCATTGGTCCCAGGTTCAAATCCTGGCGGGCCCACCAAAGAATCAATCGCTTACCCACAACCAAGCCCGCACGGAAGCGTTTTGACCAGGTATTGAAAAGGCGCACTTTAGCGCATATGGGACCGAAACGTACGGCACACTTATGGCTGTGTTCCGCAAAAAGTCCGTGCGCGCGCAAAAGGTGCAACTCTCGTTGCCAACCTCCTCTGGTCCCTGGGCAGAGATCCTGCCCGGCCTCCGGCTGTCATCGGTTGGTCGTCCTATAGTATCGGGGAATCACAGATCGTTGTCGGTTAGAAAATGCCCATAATCGTTCGCTACGAGCCAATGGTAGAGGTGGACCTGATACAGATACGAGGCGACGAGTTCCTCGCCCAGCTCGTGTGTCTCCGTGCAGAGAAACGGCACTTGCAGTCGCGCAAGCACGGCAATCAGCGACTGCGTGATGCGATTGGGATCAGATCTCGAGTGGGCATAAGGGGATTTCACCTCGCTCAGGGAGGCGGTGATCACCAGCAGCCGGTGGGGATAGCGGGCCATCTGCCGCAGACGATGGACAAAAACCGAACGTTCGACGGTGAAGGAGTGGACCAGCTCTGGCAGGTCTTTGCGCTCCACCACACAGAGGTCTTCTTGACCGGCGACGGAATAATCGCCGAGCTTGAGAGCCTTCTTTTCAATGCCCGCAAACCAGCGCACGAAACGTGAACAATCAAACGGGTTCTGCTCCCGCGTGTCCACCAGCAGAACCGGGCGGGGCACTTTGAGCTGTGTGCCGCCGCGCTCGGCCAGCACTGGAATAATCGGAGGGGGAACAGGAGCTGCTGTGGGCGCCCGCCATTTCAACGGAGGAGTGATCAGAGTGCGGGATCTCTTCATGGCTCGCCTCAAGCAGCGATTGTCTCCAACCGATACTCGTGATGCAAACCGCCCAGAACCGACCGCGAAGCCACCCGAATATTGCTGGGTAAGTGGTGGCTACCAACCCGAGGGCCGATCACCGGAGTCCTCTCTCGATCTGGAATTCCCGGACCCAGACTCAGGTGAGGTCGACCTCCATTGTAGTGGGCAACCCACTCTCTCAGGATGTTCCGCAGATGCCTCTCGCTCAATGGGATCACGTAATCCAGGCACTCACGGCGGATCGTTCCCATCAGCCGTTCACAGTAGGCATTGGCCTTCGGCGCCCGCACTGGAGTGCGCAGCACTTTTAGTCCGAACGCCTTCAGCTCGTCGTCGACCTCGGCCGAGAAGATCGAGTCACGATCGTGGATGAGGAAGCGGTAGGGATGGTCGCTCGGGATGGCTTCTCGAAACTGCTGCAGGGCCCAGGCTGCGGTCGGATGGGCGGTGACGTTACAGTGCAGAATGCGGCGGCGGCCCACCTCCATCACCATGAACACGTACAGCACTCGGAAGCCTACCGTGATCGCCACCAAGAAATCAGCGGCCACGATGGCCTTGGCGTGATTGAGGACAAACGTCCGCCAGTGCTGAGAAGCGGTCCTCCGCGGACCTCTGAGACCCGGCTTCTCTGGCCAGTAGGCCCGCACCGTGCGTGGAGAAACCAAGATCCCGAGCTTCACCGATAACTCCCCTGCCACACGCTCCTCGCCCCAGGTCGGGTTCTCCTGCACCATGCGCACGATCAGTTCGCGGATGTTTTCCGGGATCCGCAACCGCCCCAGCCGCGACTTCCACCGCCAAAACAGCTTGAACCCCTTGCGATGCCAGCCGATGAGCGTCTCCGGCTTCACGATCATCAATGCCTCCCTCCAGTTGATTAGCCGAGACCACAGCACCAAAGAAAACCGAGCCGCGTCGGTGAGCTTGCGGGGATGAACCTGGTGTTCCTGGTAGAAGGCGAGCTGCTTGCGAAGGAACAGCACCTCGGCACTCAATTCAGCCCGTGACGAGACCGCCAATCGCAGGAACTCCACGCCCTCGGCGCCTGTAGTAATAAGGATAGAAATCAACGATCGGAGGAGCTGTGCGATCCTGAGCATGTACGGTTGGAAATGAAGCCTTCGAGTTGCGGCCGGGAAGTGACAGTTTACGTCAGCAGCGCTCGCGACAGTTGCACCTTTTCATGTGCGGACGGACTTTTTGCGGACGACACTAGGGATATGCTGCAAAATCACCCAACTTTGCGGCGCAGATGACCATCCACGGGAACGCTTGAGAATCAAGAGGATAGAAGTGGCGCGATCTTACGTGACCCTTAATTGACCCGCGTTTTCCGGAAAGTTAAGGCGGGTTCAGCTATGAGGACGGTCATGCTCAGGCCTCCGGCTGGCAGCTGTATCTTGATTTGCCCGCCTTCACACCCCTGGCTCTCCCCAACTGCTCCCGCTACGGGCACAGCCGCGTCCTGAGCTGAAGATCATTAGCTGCCCAACCCAATTTGTTCATCTGGACGACCATTTCGTCATACACAGGAGCTTTTTTCAACGGACTGGAAACCGTGATGATGAGCACAGCACGCTGCTCCTCCCCTGTGAAATGCGTACAATGCTCACTGTTTTCGGAATCCAAAAGGAAAAGGTAGAGTAATGTCCCATTCCATCGAGTGGCCGCGATTGTCCGAGCCGCGTCGTCGCCGCCGCCTCCCTTTCATTCTCCTGCTCGTCCTTCTCGCCGCTATCCTCCTCGGAGGCCGCACGGCGTTGTCCTATTACGTTGACGCACTCTGGTTCGGTTCCCTCGGTTACGCCGACGTGTTCTGGAAGACGCTGCGTCTTCAGTCGGTTGTCTTCTCCGCGTTTACCGGAGCGACGTTTCTGATTCTGTACGGTTCGTTCCTGGCAATGAAGCGGGCTTACCTCCAGAATATGCCGAGCGGTCACACGATCTTCATCGGCGGTCAGGAGCTGAAGCTGCCGGTCGGCTCCATCCTGCGCATCCTGGGGGGCGGTGCATCTCTGCTGATCGCCGCTGTAACCGGCGCCGCCATGATGGTGGAGTGGCCGGCGCTCGCCCTCTTTTGGTACGCGCCGCGGAGCTCGGGAGGCGTTGTGGACCCGATCTTTGGCAAGCCGCTGAACTTCTATCTCTTCACCCTTCCGGTGTGGCAGATGGTCTCCGGGTGGCTGTTGACGCTGGCGGTGATGGTTTGTGTGCTCGCCGTCTTCTTCATAGTGATCACCGGCGGCGCCCGTGCACTAGCCGGAAGCCAGGGCATCTACATCCCCGTGCCCTGGCGCGGGCTCTCCATCGCGCTTGCGTTCCTCTTGCTAACCCTCGCGATGCGCGCCTATCTCGGGCGGTTCGAGCAATTGTTCGAAGATCATACGATCTTCGCCGGTGTGACCTATTCTGACGCCCATGTCCTGCTCCCGGGCCTGCTCGTCGTCTGTGTCGCGCTTCTTCTCGGCGCGCTGATGGCCGGCGTCAACGCGGTGATGGTAATGCCGCGGGTGCGCTGGCTAGTCGCTGCTGTCGTTCCCGCCGCGCTCTGTTTTTTTGCGCTTCATCTAATCGCCTGGTATGTCACCAGCTTCATCGTCAAACCGAACGAGCTGGTGCGCGAGCGGCCCTATATTGCCCACAACATCGAGCTGACGCGCCAGGCATACGGATTGGACCGGGTCTCGCAGCGCGAGTTCCCCGCCGAGACGACCGCCGAGGCCATCGACCTGGCGAACAATCAGGCAACGCTGCAGAACATCAGGCTGTGGGACTGGCATGCTCTCCAGGACACGCTGCGTCAGATCCAGGAAATCCGCACCTACTACGACTTCCCGGACATCGACATCGATCGCTACGAAATCGACGGCGCCATGCGCCAAGTGATGCTCGCCACCCGCGAGCTGAGCGTCGACAAGCTGCCCGAGAGCAGCCGCAACTGGATCAACGAGAAGCTGATTTATACCCACGGCTACGGCGTCACCATGAACCCGGTCAACGGCTTCACGCCGGAAGGGCTGCCGACCCTGATTCTGAGCAACATGCCCGTCCAAAGCACGGTGCGCGGCCTGGCTGTGACGCGCCCCGAGGTTTATTTCGGCGAGATGACCAACAACGACGTGTACGTGAAAACGCGGCAGAAGGAATTCAATTACCCGCAAGGCCAGACCAACAGCCTGACGTCTTACGAGGGTAATGGAGGCATCGTTCTCGGCGGTTTCCTGCGCCGCATCCTGATTGCGCTCGGCCGCGGCGATGTCGCCAAGCTGCCGTTCAGCGACGATGTCAACCCGCAGAGTCGGCTGCTCATGCGCCGCAACGTGCGCGAGCGCGTCTCGACATTGGCCCCGTTTCTTACCTACGATCCGGACCCGTACATTGTGGTCGGCGACGATGGCAGGCTGTCATGGATCATGGATGCATTCACCGTCTCGGACGTCTATCCGTACTCGCGGCATTACCGTCTCGGCGAGAATCTCATCAACTACATGCGCAACAGCGTGAAGGTGGTGATTGACGCCTACGATGGCACGACGACCTTCTACGTGTTTGATGCCACAGATCCCATCATCGCAGCCTACCGCGGCATCTTTCCCAGCCTGTTCAAAGACGCAGCTGCGATGCCGCCGGCGTTGCGCAAACACGTGCGCTACCCCGAGCTGTTGCTCAAGCTGCAAGCGGACGTTTACGGCCTCTATCACATGACGGAGCCGGATGTGTTTTACAACCGCGAAGACTTGTGGACGGTCGCCAGCGAAGTCGGTACGAACGCGCGCGGCGAGCAGGCTACCCAGGCCATGGAGCCGAACTTCGTGCTGATGAGACTGCCGGGCGAAACCGGCGTGGAGTTCGTCGAGATTCTGCCCTTCACGCCGGCTAACCGCAACAATCTGATTGGCTGGATCGCCGGCCGCAGCGACGGCGCTCATTACGGTACGTTGGCGGTCTACGACTTTCCCAAAACCAGGTTGGTCGACGGGCCGCTGCAGGTCGAGGCGCGCATCGATCAGAACGCACAGCTTTCAGGACAATTAACGCTGTGGAATCAGCAAGGCTCCCACGTGCGCCGCGGAACTCTGCTGGTGATTCCATCGGGGCGCGGACTGTTGTATGCGGAACCGATTTACCTGCAAGCGGAGCGGAGTCCGATGCCGGAGTTGCGGCTCGTGGTGCTCGCTCTGCAGGATCGCCTCGCCTATGGGCCTACTTTCGAGTCGGCCATGGCGGCTCTTTTTGGCGGAGCCGCTTCCTCGACCAGCGCCGCGGCCGCCTCCGCCGAGCCTGCACGACGTGCCCCCGCATCCGCCACCACGCCCCAGCCGGCGGCCGATCTCAATGCGCTCATCGCGGAAGCCGCCAAGGATCTTGCCGACTACCAACGCCTCACGGCGGAAGGCAAGCTCGGCGAGGCGGGACAGAAGCTGGAACAGTTGAAGCGCACGCTCGAAGAATTGAACAAGCGCAAACGATGACTTCGCTTGATTCGGAACAATCTGGAGCCGAGAGGATGATGAGGGCCGAAAAATTTCACGGCACACTTTACGGCACACCTCGATAATGCCACCCCGGTAAGTCATTGATTGGTAGGGTGAAACTTAGGACTGGCACTGCCAGCTCTGACTACTCATAATCCATTGGTCCCAGGTTCAAATCCTGGCGGGCCCACCGCTCTTCAATCACTTACCAGGGTTGCGTTTCTGGGTAGGCCGCAAGAAGTTTTCGGCCTACTGCGCTTCCGGTCGCGTTGCTGAGCCTTGGTTCAGTGCGGCACGCACGACCTCGAGCTTCGTATGCTCATGGCAGCCCGAGTGCCATCATGATCCGTGTATTTGACACCGGGTGTTGTCGATCACTGGACGAACCTCCGAATTGAAAGCCGACGCCGCCTTATGGTTGAGCAGTTGCCTAGGCCGTTGTTGCCGCCACCACCTCAACAGTAAATTCGTACAGCTGCCAACCGTGAGTTGCTGCACCGGGTAACGCAGACCGAGAGTCGGCAAGATAGTTTCAAACATATTGCAACTAGGTTGAGAGCGCTGACATCTGAGAGTTTAGGTCGTACCCTTCATGTTGCATGGCCGTTTCAAAGCGATCACCAGCCTGGCAGCCCTGGTTGCGGTGCTGGCGATCGGTGGTCTGAGGGCGCTGCATTCGGAACCCACTGAGTTCCAGCACGTCATTACCAAAGCGCCGGCTACGATCGCTGGGCCGTGCTGGTTGTGCGACTCGCCAGAGAGCGCCCTAGTCCCAGCCGCGGTGACACCGGTTCCACCGAACGCCACTTGCAGATCTATTCCTGCGGCCGCGCTTCTGGCGCCTCTCTACTTCCGGGATTTCCCGCACTACATACGCCCTCCTCCGACGATCTGAATAACGTCGATCCTCCCGTAATCGCGGCATCACGAGCAATTCACCCTGCCGATTGTCTCGCGGGCCTCCGGGCAAACGGACCGGCGCTTGCGTGAGCAGGGAAACGAAACGCAGGCATTGCCAATTGTTCCGCTGCGTTGCAGTCGGAAACGTCCTTGAAGGAGGACTTATGAATCGCAAGTTAGCAGCACTCGTGTTCTGTCTCGCGCTGTTCGGCGCGCCGCTCGTGCCCAGCGCCAGAGCTGACGAAGGTAATCAGGAGATGATCGTGACCATCAAGAACGCCCCACTCGAAGTGCCCGGGAGTGTGCTGAAACCCGGCAAGTATGACATGAAGTTCGCCGGGTTGGAGCACGATGTGGTCGAGATCTCGACTGCCGATGGCAGCAAACCAATCGGCTTCTTTGTGGTTATCCCTGTTTCGCGCTCACATCGCTCCGACCACGCGCGGCTGGATTTGTCGAAAGTTGCGCCGGGTTCGGCAAGCAGACTAACCGGCTTCTTCTATCCCGACATGAAGACCGGCTACGAGTTCCAGTATTCGCAGCCAAGGGTCACGGCGATGGCAAGCAAGACAACTGAAGCTGGCGTCGTGAGCCGCTGAGAAAGGGCTCGGCAGTGCAACCCACCTGGGGGCGCCTGGCTTTCGTGAAGCTCCGCGCCCCACGGTGCTTGCGAATTGTATTGGCAACAGTCTCGCCGCCCTTTGCAACGGCTCGGTTTTGCCGGTCCACGCAACGACCTGCTACCCGGAGTGCAGCGTGTTAGGATTCGAGGATCATCGGCGCATGGTCGTGCAGGGGTTGGGGGACCGATAACCGAATAGAGGTTGAACAGCCCGCCACCAAGCGTCGCCAGCGAAATCACTCCGACGACAATGGATCGCCGTGTCACAGACCGTTCCCTAGCCACTTGGGCCGAACGCCTGCCCTCATCCACTGCGGAGTCATGGCTCATCGCTACTGACCCAATAGATATGGCTATCTCTAGTCTAAGCCGGTCGTGGATTACTCGGATCACGCGACACTGGTTGATGTCGGAGACGTTGACCTTGCTCCCCATCGTCTCGGAGCTGAAGGGAAACGCAACACCCGGCGTCGTGTGGACGCCGGGTGTTGTCACGTAGTGACAGCCAACTCTATGCCGCTGCCTGAACTTCGGTTGCATGCACGTCGATGTCCGCGGCCTGGGTCCTCTGAATAATGTCTCTCGCCATCGCTACCTCCTTTGCGGTACCGTGAGCGAGAAGAAGGAATTTGTTTGCTTTGAGCGCGGTGTCGTATTTCAGCACGCTGTCCTTGGGTATGCCGATGCTGTATAGCCCCGCACCTACAGCGCTGACTCCACCAACTACTGCGGCGCCTTCAAGGCCAGCGACAATCCAAGCCACGAGCGGCCCTGCCACCAGTACAGGCCCCAGGCCAGGGATAGCGAAGAAAGCCGCCCCGAACAGAAGCCCCCAGATGCCGCCCCAGAAGCCTCCCATTTTCCCCCAGTACTTCATGCGGTCGCCTGCGTTGTAGTAGCCAACGACATGCTCCTCGGTGTTATAGTCCCGGCCCACAATCGACAGCTTCTTCATGTCGAATCCCGATTTCTGCAACTCCTTCACCGCTTCCTCGGCTTCGACGTGGGCGTTGTAGGCCGCAACCAACGCGTTAACTCCAGAACTTACCTTGCTTTCGTTCATGATCTACCTTCCTTTCGTCTGAAACTTCGTTTGCTCCATCTTTGCAGTCGCTGCCCGATGCGCGTATTGCGCGATTTCTTTAAGCAGCGGACGCGCCACCTGAGGAACAGCAACGGCTCCGTCCAGGATCTTCCGGCGGCTGACTTTGCGACCGTACAGCTCCCGGTCGCCGCTGCGATCGGCCTGAACGACGGCGCCATCCAGGCTGACGCCGGCAAAGGCGCCGCGGCTGCGCGAATAGGTCAGGATTTCGGAGTGGAGCTTAACGTCCGTGCCAGCCGAGACGTGGCGTCCTACGGGCCCGGCAGCGGCCGTCGCATCCGCTCCGATTTTGAACTTATCGTTGAGCAGATGCCGTAGGCCGTTGTCATCCATGAAAAGCATGACCACATCGCTGGACGAACCTCCGATTTGAAAGCCGACGCTGCCCCCGCCAACCGCCAGAAATGCAGGAGCGCTCCAGCCGCGTGCGGTGTGACAGGTCGCCAGGCCTTTGCCATACTGGCCGCCGACTATGAAAGCGGCCTGTTTTTCCCCGGGGACGATGGCAATGCACTTGGCAGACTCGAGCAATTCCTGAGGAATGCCTTTGTCGGGCGTATCCATAATCTGTCGAAAGACTTGAGCGGACGCTTGCAGCCGGTCGAGATCTTGGCCGCGGTCAGAACTCGCCAGGGCCGGCATCACCAGACTGGCGATTAATGTAGTTACCCATGCGATGCGCTTTAACATAAAGTCTCCATGCGGTTGTGAACATTTATTGTTGTGGGGCGGCCAAGTTCATTTCCCAATGCGTGCTCGGACTGTAGCCTGCTTGCTGGGCAAGCCCGCCCACGAAGTAGCGCCGCCCGTCGGGAATGACCTAAGGGCCGGCAAGAAGATGCAAGTGAGGTTTTGTTCAGACCGTCGGAGGGGCACGACCAGCGGGACGTGATGCTGCATAATGGGCCGGAGCGGTGGGAGCTACAAGGAAGGTGAACCCGGCCACCATGTCGGGAGCAGCTAGCGTTGGGGCGCCGGGCACAAGGGCTAACTCCGGCGTGTCGTACGCACTGCATGAGCCCTGGACACAGGCTGCATTGCTGGCGACGGGGTGAAGCCCGCTGGGTTGCGCGAGCAGTGTGCGGGCGACACTCGTGTTCATGAGAACAGTAGCAACGATCGCCACACTCATGAACGGCTTGACTCGCATCTTCAGCACCTGAGTTGTACCGAATAGTGAGATGCAGTGTTCATCGCACCGGTTGCAACTGCTTCGCTCTATGCGTCTGACGACGATGAAGCCTGCGCTCGCACCTGAACGCCTGGAAGATTTGCGGTCATCGTAATCGCCTGGTCGCTGCTGAGCGTGAGCAGCATGGGACTGGTGGCCCGCATCTCACCTGTCGGCGAGGGGAGCGGACTCGGCATTTTCAACGCCGCTACAGCGGTCGCCGGTGTAATCGGAGCTGCTGTGGGCGGATGGGTGGCAGGCCGGTGGGGCTATCGTGCCGCTCTGGAGCTCGCCATTGCGGGCACGGTGCTCGGGTTGGTGCTAACTTTCGTCCGCAGCCGTAGCTCGCGCCTTGCGGAAGCTGATGCAGGAGTCCAGACATGAAAGCCATCGCCGTTGTGCCCGGAACGCAAACCATTCGTCTGGTGGAGCGTCCCGAACCATTCATCACCGCACCCGATGAGATCAAGCTGCGCGTGCGCAGGGTCGGAATTTGCGGCACGGATCGTGACGAGTCCCTCGGCGGCCGCGCCAAGGCACCACAAGGCCAGACCGAGCTTGTCATCGGGCATGAGATGTTCGGGCAGGTGGTGGAAACCGGCAGCGCGGTCACGCGCGTCAAGCCCGGCGACTACGCCGTCTTCACCGTGCGGCGCGGCTGTACCAAGTGCTTGCCCTGCTTAATGAACCGTTCGGACATGTGCCGTACCGGCGAGTATTTCGAACGTGGCATCTGGGGACTTGATGGTTACCAGGCAGAGTTTGCCGTGGACCGCGAACCATACGTCATCAAGGTTCCGCCGGAACTGGAGCCGGTTGGAGTCCTTACTGAGCCCATGTCGGTTGCCGAGAAAGCCATCGCGGAAGCGATACAACTACAGACGGCACGCTTGCCCGACGCACCTGCCACGCCCGACTGGCTTTTCGGACGGAGCTGTCTCGTTGCCGGGCTCGGGCCGATCGGCCTGCTGGCGGCGCTGGCGTTGCGCTTGCGCGGCGCCGAGGTGTTCGGCCTCGATATCGTGGACGCCGATTCCGTCCGTCCCCGCTGGTTGACCATGATCGGCGGCCACTACGTCGATGGGCGTCAGGTCGGCTCCGATAAACTGAGCGAGAAAATCGGTCCCTGCGAACTCATCTTTGAGGCGACGGGGATTCCGCTGCTCGCTTTTGACTTGATCGATGCCCTTGCTGTGAATGGCGCCTACGTGCTGACCGGCATACCGTTTGGCGATCGTCCTATTCAATTGTCCGGCGCCGAACTGATTCGCCGGCTGGTGCTGGGTAATCAGGTAATGGTAGGGAGCGTGAATGCCGCGCCCGATCATTTCCATTCCGCGGTCAGCGATCTTGCTCAGGCTTATAGTCGCTGGGGCGACCGCGTTACGGCTCTCATCACCAACCGCCATGAGTTCACCGATTTCGAGGTCGCGCTCCAGCACCATGACCAGGACGAAATCAAGACGGTTGTGGAATGGAAAAACGCATGAACGCCGAAGGAAACGGTCATGACTGACGCGAACGCTCCTGGATGGCCTGGCATTCCGCCCCGCTGGACTTCCAGTGCGAAAAGCGGCGTGGGAACTGCGCTGAGCGGGGAGAGCCGCGTCTGGTTCACCCTCAGCCACGGCATCCTTAACGAGGTCTACTTCCCGCGAGTGGACAAGGCTTGCATCCGCGATCTCGGGTTCATCGTTACTGACGGAAGCAGCTTTTTCTCCGAGGAGAGGCGCCACACGCGCTCCGAGGTCAACACGGTCGCGCCTGGCGTTCCCGCCTACCGGTTCGTAAATACCTGCCTGCAGGGCCGCTACCGCATTGAGAAGGCAGTCTTGACCGATCCCCGTCGACATGTGGTGCTGCAACGCCTCCGATTTACTGCGCTGCAACACTCGTTGGGCGACTACCACTTATGCGCGCTGCTGGCGCCGCACTTGGGTAACTGCGGCAGCAACAACACCGCTTGGGTCGGCGACTACAAAGGCGTCCCTATGCTCATGGCTGAGCGCGACGGCAATGGCTTGGCGCTGGCCTGCTCCGTTCCCTGGCTGGGAATGTCGGCGGGGTTCGTTGGTTATTCCGATGGGTGGCAGGACCTTGCCCGCAACAAGCGTTTGACGTGGTCTTACTCCCGCGCAGAAAACGGTAACGTGGCCCTGGTCGGAGAAATTGATCTGCACGCTGAAAGCGGCGAGTTTATCCTCGCGCTCGGGTTCGGCGGCAATTCCTCGGAAGCCGCGCAACACGCGCTGGCCAGCATTCTGGACGGATTCGATACGGCGGCCGAGGAGTACGTGAAAGGCTGGCAGAAGTGGCAGCAGTCATTGCTCCCCTTAAGTACGGACAAGCAAGGCCGGGATTTGTACCGCGTGAGCGCCTCTGTTCTCCGCGCTCACGAGTCCAAGGCTTTCCCCGGTGGAATTATTGCCAGTCTCTCCATCCCATGGGGAAATGCCAAGGGCGATGAAGACCTCGGCGGCTATCACCTGGTCTGGCCTCGGGATCTGGTCGAGACCGTGGGCGGATTGCTCGCCGCTGGCGCCCGCGACGAAGCCATCTGCGTACTTCAGTACCTCCAGGTCACGCAGGATGCCGACGGCCACTGGGCGCAGAATATGTGGCTGGACGGCACTCCGTATTGGAACGGCGTCCAGATGGACGAGACTGCCTTCCCGATCCTGCTCGTGGATCTGCTGCGGCGCGATGGCGCTCTCGACCCAGCCGCTCTGCTACGTTTTTGGCCGATGGTGCGACGCGCCGCCGCCTACATAGTCTGCAATGGCCCGGTCACGCAGCAGGACCGTTGGGAAGAAGATCCGGGCTACTCGCCTTTCACGCTGGCCGCCGAAGTTGCGGCCCTGCTGGTCGCTGCCGACTTGGCCGAACTCCATGGCGAGCCTGCGACCGCCGCTTATCTGTGCGAAACCGCCGACGCCTGGAACGACAGCATCGAGCGCTGGGTTTACGTGACCGGTTCCGATTTGGCCCGGCAGCACGCAGTCGATGGTTATTACGTGCGTATCGCTCCGCCCGAAGAGGCGGATGCGGCCTCGCCACACGAGGGATTCGTTCCCATCAAAAATCGGCCACCGGGCGCAAGTTCCGAACCGGCGGAGCACATCATCAGCCCGGATTTTCTGGCGTTGGTGCGCTTTGGACTGCGTGCACCCAATGACACGCGCATCCTGAATACGCTGAAGATCGTCGATGCGCTGCTTAAGGTGGAGATGCCGCAGGGCCCCTTGTGGCACCGGTACAACGACGACGGCTACGGCGAGCACCAGGACGGATCGGCTTTCGACGGCACCGGCATCGGTCGCGCGTGGCCCCTGCTCACCGGGGAGCGGGCGCATTACGAACTGGCCGCCGGCCGCCGCGACGAAGCTGAAAGACTGCTTCGTACCCTGGAGCACTCGGCCGACGAAGGCGGCATGGTTCCCGAGCAGACCTGGGATGCACTCGACATTCCCGATCGGGAACTGTTCTTCGGCCGGCCTTCCGGTTCGGCTCGCCCGCTGGTGTGGGCGCATGCCGAGCACATTAAACTGCTGCGCTCCTTGCGTGACGGCGGGATTTTTGATCAGCCGCCGCAGCCTGTAAAGCGTTACATCGTGCAGAAGCGGGTTTCGCCCTACGCCGTCTGGCGCATTAACAACAAGATCCGCTCCCTAGAGGTCGGGAAGAAGCTGCGAATCGAGTTGCTCTCACCTGCGGTCGTGCACTGGACGACAACCGGCTGGCAGACTGCCGAGGACAGCCCAATGCGCGACACCGGCCTGGGCATGTACACGGTAGATCTGGCGACGCAGACGCTTCCGCCGGAGAGCGCAGTCGAATTTACTTTCTTCTCGCCTGACACCAATCGGTGGCAGGGCACAAATTTTCGTGTGCTTGTCAGATGAGCAGGCCTCCGCCTCGAGCACAGCGTCGAGCGGCATCACGTCGTGATGCGAATCCCAGTCCTGAGTCTCGACCCTAGTATCGCCATCCAACCAGTAGGCGTTCTCTTACTTGCGCGCTCAAGAACTCTCGCGGGGATTGGCCTGGCTGCTTTGGGCAGAAAACGCACGGATGATCAACTTGTGCACCAACAACTCGGAACATTGGAGCGGCACGGTGGAGTGCGGTTCTCGATCGGGGCGTTCAACCCCGAGGGGCAAGTCGACGCTGCCAGCCACGCCATGGGCGAGATCGCTCGCTGGGCAGCTACAGGTGGCGTTCGGCAGGGAGTGATGACAACAGCCCTTTGAGCCCGGCGGCCGGCTCTTCATTGCTGAATACGAGTCTTGAACGCGCGTTGGACAGCGAGCCGTGATCCAGGTCACACCGGCGAAGGATTCGTCGCGGTATGCTCTCGACTAGACGCATATTACACCTAGATGTGATTTAAGAGTAACCGAGGGCACATGCAGCCGCTGAGTACGGAAGAACGAGCAAAGGCATTCAGTTCGTCCAGGAAGCCGGACGTAGTCCGCCGGCAGCGCCTCCCAGTGCGTTACCACGTGGAGGACTTTGAAGTTGCGGACCGGCCGCGGCGCTTTCTCCAGGCGTTCGCTGCCATTCTCAAACACACCAACTACCGCGTAGCGTTGGACCAGTATGTCCGGGTAAGCGCAAAGTGCGCGCGCTGCTCGGTGAAGTGCCAGGTTTACCTCGCGACAAGCGATTCCGACGATCTACCCTGCCACCGGTCGGAGTTGCTGCTGTCTGTGTACCGCCGCCATTTCACGGTATCGGGGATTTTGCGTGCCCGCCTTCTGGGCGACCCCGGATTGACCGACGAAAAGATCCAGGAGATGGCCGAGTCTTTCTGGAACTGCACGGCTTGTCGCCGCTGTTATTTCGAGTGCCCGATGGGGATCGATCACGGCCTGATCACTCATCTTGGACGTTACATCCTTTCTGAAATCGGAATCGCCCCCCGCGCCTTGGTGGTCAGCGTTCGTGAGCAGCTGGTGGGAGCGACCGGCAACACCTCCGCGGTTCCAGTGCCCGCGCTGTTGGACACGCTGGAGTTCCTGAGCGAGGAACTCAAGGACGGAATTGGGGTTGAGGTGGCGTTCCCGGTCGATCAGCCCGGTGCGGAATACCTGTTCGTTCCCGCCGTGTCGGACTTCCTCATGGAAGCCGAGACGCTGATGGGAAATGGCGCCGTGTTTCGCGCAACCGGCGACAGTTGGACGATCGGAACGGGATATTTCGACGGCATCAACTACGGGCTGTTCTACAGCGACCAGGTTCTGGAACACGTGGTGAAAAAGATCCAGGCGGAAGCACAGCGCCTGGGCGTGCGCAAGATCCTGATCGGCGAGTGCGGTCACGCCTCGCGCAGCGCCAAGTACTTCTACCCGACCTTTTGCGGCGGGAGGGATGCCCTGCCGGTCATCAATATCATGGAGTACACGCATCAAGCGTGGAAGGACGGCCGGCTGAAACTGAAGCCCGGGACGATTGCGGAGCGCGTCACTTATCACGATCCGTGCAACATCGCGCGCCCGGGGTGGATCGTGGAGCAGCCGCGCGAGCTTCTGAAGGCGATCTGCAGTGACTTTGTCGAGATGACGCCGAACCGGCGCGACAACATCTGCTGCGGCGGTGGTGGCGGAACGGTCTCGATCGACGAGATCCAGCCTTATCGCACCTTGGTGGGAGGCAGGGCGAAAGCGGATCAGATCCGGGCAACGGGGGCAAAGTACTGCGTTGCCCCGTGCGCGAATTGCAAAAAGCAACTGCGTGAGCTGGTGACAGAGCATGGGATCGACTGCCAGATCGTCGGACTGCATGACCTGCTGTACAAGGCCATCATCTTCGACTGATTTGAGGTGGTGGAAGTGGAATCGTGGATTGAATTCGGACGTGGACCGTTATTCCGGATCACGTTTGCATTGATGCTGCTCGGACTGCTGCGGATCTTTGTCCTCACCTTCATCGGAGTGGCCGAGGCGTACGGCCGCAATCCCGACAAGATCGTCAACTGGCGGGAAGTCAGAAACCAGACGATCGCGTGGTTATTTCCGATCAACCGGCTGTGGAGAAAGCGGCCCGTCTACAGCACGATTTCGTTGTTCTTTCATGTGGGGCTGCTGCTCGTCCCCCTATTCTTAGCTGCACACGTGGTTTTGTGGAAGCACGGCGTCCGGTTCGCGTGGCCGGCAATTCCGCAGCGTTTGGCGAACTACCTTGCTTGCGTCGTGATTATCGCCGGGCTGGGGTTGTTTTGCGGGCGGCTGCTCAATCCGGCCGCTCGGAAGCTCAGCCGCCGGCAGGATTTGGTGTGGCCGCTGCTGCTGGTCGTGCCGTTCATTACCGGCTACGTTTGCTCGAACCTCGCCATCCGTCCGACGACGTATGACGCAATGATGCTGGTGCACGTTTACTCGGCCGACCTGATCATGCTGTTGATTCCGTTCACGAAAATCGCGCACTGCGTGCTGGCCCCGCTGTCTCATGTGGTCACCGCTGTGGCGTGGAAATTTCCGGCCGGCGCCGGCGACCAGGTTGCCGCCACGCTCGGCTACGCGGGCCGCCCCACCTGGGTGAAGGACGCACGGGTCACTGCGGTAATCGCTTCGGATGAGGTCTCTGCGAAATGAAAGCGGCGATTTTGACCGATACGACCAAGTGCAACGGCTGCCACGAATGTGTGGCCGCGTGCAAGAAGGAAAACAAGCTCCCGCTGGATCTCCCCCGCCGCTGGGATCTCGACGACGGCCTGTCAGCCAGGAACTGGACTTCGATTGTCGAAGGCCCGAAACAGGCGTTGGTGCGCAAACAGTGCCGGCACTGCCTGGAACCGGCTTGCGCTTCCGTCTGTCCGGTGGGCGCCCTCCACAAAACCGATATCGGGGCCGTTGTATACGACAGCAGCAAGTGCATGGGGTGTCGCTACTGCATGATGGCCTGTCCCTACGGCATTCCGCGGTACGACTGGGATGCTGCCGTCCCGTACGTCCGCAAATGCATCCTGTGCTACGACCGCATCCTAGCGGGGCGCCAGCCGGCCTGCACCGAGGCATGCCCTACCAAGGCGACCATCTTCGGCGACCGCGATCAACTGCTGGCTGAAGCGCACCGGCGCATCCGCGAAAATCCCGGCCTTTATGTCAACACTGTCTGGGGCGAACACGACGTCGGCGGAAGCTCGGTGCTCTACATCTCCAACGTCGATCTCTCGTTATTGACCGGCGGCCATGCGCTGGGCACCAGGCCTCTGCCATCCACTACCGCGCTGGCAATGGAAGCTGTGCCGTTTACTTTTTGCGGCGTGCTGGCGGTAGTGGCAGGCGTGCACTGGATCATTGACCGGCGGATGAACATGCAAAAGGACGAACCGGATGAATAGGGTTCGCAGACTGAAATTCGTCCTTTGGGCGCTGCTCGGCCTGGCGGCGTCGGTCGCAGTGCCACGTTTTCTGTTCGGGCTCGGCAGCAGCACCAATCTTTCCGATGCCAATCCATGGGGGGTCTGGATTGGGTTCGACGTGATGGCCGGAGTAGCGCTGGCCGCCGGCGGCTTCATCGTTACCGCGACCGTCTACATTTTCAAGCTCGACCGTTTTCATGCCGTCGTGCGCCCTGCGGTGTTGACCGCCTTTCTCGGCTATGTCGCCGTCGCCATTTCGCTGCTCTTCGATCTCGGCTTGCCGTGGAATATCTGGCACATGATGGTGTACTGGAACCCGCACTCGCCGCTGTTTGAAGTCGGCTGGTGCGTGATGCTCTACCTGACGGTGCTAGCGCTGGAATTCTTCCCGGTCCCGGCCGAAGACTTCCCGCGGCTGGCCAAGATACGCGCGGTGCTGGTGAAAGCTCGCTTGCCGCTGGTGATCGCGGGCATCGGACTGTCCACGCTGCACCAGTCCTCCCTCGGGTCGCTGTTCCTGATCATGCCCTGGCGGCTGCACCCGCTGTGGTACTCGCCGATTCTGCCGATCCTCTTTCTCATCTCGGCCATCGCGCTGGGACTCTCCATGGTGATGTTCGAGAGCCACGTAACGGCGTACCTGTACCGCCGCAAGCCCGAGTCCGAAGTATTGGCTTCCTTTGCCGGCGCCTGCCGCTGGGTGTTGCTGGTCTATCTCGCAGCGCGATTTGGAGACTTGTTGGTTCGCCACCAGGCAGGACAACTCCTGGTGTCGAACTGGCGGACCGCATGGTTCTGGATCGAAGTGGCGGTGATGGCGGTCGTGCCCATTGCGCTGTTCTGGAACTCACGCCTCCGGAAGAGCCGTGCGGGACAATGGGCGACAGCAACCCTGGTCGTGTTCGGCGTGGTTTTGAACCGAATCGACGTCGGCGGCGTCGCTCACCTCCGGCCCGATGGCGCCTTCTACTTGCCCGCCTGGCGAGAGATTGCCATCAGCGTGGGTGTGGTCTCCGCCGCTGTGCTGGCTTTCCTGTTCATGGTGGAACGCTTCAAGATCTGGGAACAGCGCCCTGCCGATCCCGACGAGGATCCCGTGAAGCTGCCGGAATTCAATCCGGTGGACGACACCTGGCTCGGCGTTCCGGGCGTAGCTGCGCGCACCACGTATTCCATGGCATTCATTGTCGCGGCGGCTTTGGGGCTTGGGTTTCTGCATGTGCAGGCGGCGGAGATCCGCGGCCTGGAACCGACGCCCGTTCGTCGCGCCCGGGGCGGCGACATCCTCTTTGTCGATGGGAACATGGACGGTTTCGGCGTCGCGTTCAAGCACGCCGAGCACGAGAAGCGCGAAGGCGACAAACAATCGTGTGTGAAATGCCACCACATGAATCTGCCCAGGGACGAGGGGACTGCGTGTTCCCGCTGTCATCGCGACATGTACCTTCCCAGCGATTCATTCCGGCACGACTGGCACGCGTCGCCCTCCGGGGGAAGGGTGGCATGTTACCAGTGTCACGCAAAGGGAAAGGTGCGCGCGGCGGCCACCGCCGTCGCCTGCGACAAGTGCCACCAGAACCTGGTCCCCTCCGGCGCTGCCATCAAGGTGAAGCAATACCGGGCCGTCGCCTACACGGAGGCGATGCACCGGCTGTGTATCGGATGTCACGTCAAGAAGGCGAAGGAGAACAACAAGCCCGAAATGCCTCGCTGCGCCTGGTGCCACAAGGAAAAACGCGAGGTTATTGATTCCCGTGAGATCGTTCTCCGCCGCCGTGGATTGACGGCGATCAACGTGGTGCTGCCGCCCCCGGATGCAGGTACAAAATGACGTTGCGGCGTACCCAACACGAAGTGGGCCTGCTCCTGAGCAGGAGCATGTCGCAGGCTCCGTTCAATGTGGCCGTCATTGACCGCGATCACAAGATCGTGGCGGCCAATGAAAACTTCGAGGAATACTTCGGCAATTGGCGAGATCGACACTGCTACGAGGTCTACAAGGGCAAGTCGCAGATATGCGATAACTGCCAGTCCGACGCCACCTTTGAAGACGGACGTCTGCGCGTTTCCGATGAGACCGGAATCGATCGGCACGGACGGACCTGCCAGTACGTATTGCACCTGGCGCCCCTGAAAGACAAGTCTGGAGCGATCAACCACGTCGTCCAGATGACAACGGACCTGACGGAAACCCGGACCTGGCAGCGGCAATACGATTTGCTTTTCGAACGCGTACCTTGTTCCGCGTTTATCATCGACAGAAACTTCCGCCTGGTGCGTGTGAATGCGCGATTCCGGCAAACTTTCGGCGAGCCGGAGGACAAGTGCTGTTATCAGGTCTGCAAACGGCGCAAGACTCCCTGCCGCAATTGCACCGCTGTTCTGACCTTTGCCGACGGTGCTGAACACGTGTCCAGTGAGGTTGGGGTCCACCCCGACGGGTCGCCCGCGTACTATTTCGTGACCAGTTCGCCGCTATCGCGCAGCGACGAGGGAGTGGCGCATGTTATGCAGATGGCGACCGACATCACCCAGGTTTATGAGTTGGAGCACGAGCTCAGAAAGACCCAGGATTTCTACGAGGTATTGATCCAGAACTCTCCTGCTGGCATTCTTGCGGTAGACCCAACCGGCAATCCCAAGCTCATGAATCCCGCGGCTCGCGAGCTGCTAGGATGGACGGCTCTCCAACTCCCCGCTGCAGCCCGGCTCAAGGAGTTGCTGCCGCAGGAACTGTCGGAATGCGAGGCGTGCGAGAAAAAACTCCTGGACCTGCCGGAGATTGCTATCCGTTCGACACAAGGAGAAGAAATTCCGGTCCATTTTTCAGCCGTGGAGCTAAGAAGTGGGCGGCAACACCTCGGCTGTGCAGCTTTTCTCGAGGATCTGCGCGGAATCAAGCGCCTGGAACAGGAAAAACTCGAGGCCGAGCGTCTTGCTGCTGTTGGTCAGACCGTGGCCGGACTGGCACACACCATCAAGAATCTCCTCATGGGAGTCGAGGGCGGGATGTACATGGTGGATAGCGGCCTGTCACACGGCGATACCAAGCGAATCACAGCCGGCTGGCAAATGCTGCATCGCAACTTCGAAAAAACTACCGCCCTGGTGAAAGACTTCCTCAGCTTTGCGAAAGGCCGTATACCCGAACTCCATCCCACGGACCCCAATGCCTTGGTTCATGACATCGTGAATCTTTATCTCGACGCCGCTCGCATGCAAGGCGTTGAATTGTCCCTGGAAGCCGACCCCCATGTGAGCCCTGCTCCGTTGGATCGCCAAGGCATGGAGACCTGCGTCACCAACCTGCTTTCCAACGCGGTTGATGCTGCTGCCATGCGTACGGAGGGGGCCGGCAAAGTCGTACTGCGCACTCGCGACGATGAGGGCGATCTGATATTCGAAGTTGCCGACAACGGCAGCGGCATAGACGAGGAACTCAAGGAAAAGCTGTTCACCACGTTTTTCACAACCAAGGGCACCAAGGGGACAGGCTTGGGGCTCCTGACGACACGAAAAATCGTGCAGGAACACGGCGGTCGGATGGAGGTCGATTCGACTCCCGGACAAGGATCCACCTTCCGCATTCGGCTTTCCCGCGAGCGTCTCGACGCTATCGCACGCGAGGCGAGAGCGTCTGCGCAGCGGTCGAGCGAGCAGAAACCATGACTGACACAAGCTCGAAGCGAGTTTTGATCGTGGACGACGAGGCTGATGTCCGCGAATACCTGCAAGCTGCCCTCGAAGATGCCGGATTCCTGGTTGAGACGGCCTGCGACGGGCTGGAAGCGCTGGATTCGGTCAGGCGAAATGCGCCCGACCTGATCTCCCTGGACTTGGTGATGCCTCGCCACTCTGGGGCGCGCTTCTACCACGATCTCCAGAAGGATAAACAGTTGTCCAAGATTCCCGTCCTGATTGTCACCGGCCATGCAAAGGACGAATCAGGCAGGGCGGATTTCAGGGAGATGACTATGTCCGGACCGGGCGTTTATCTCGAAAAGCCCGTGCGGCCGGACTCCTACGTAAAGGCCGTGCGCACTCTGCTCGGAATGGAATCTTTGGACGCCGAAACGCTGGGACAGGATGACGAACTGCGCTCGGAGCTTGGCACCGCCTTGGCTGGTGCTGACCGTGAGACGCTAAAGCGGGCGCTGGAAGCGCTGAAGAAAAGGTAGGCTAACCCAATGACGCAAAACTTAGCAGGACGGATTCTAGTAGTTGATGACGAAGAGGACGTTCTCACTTTCATCGGCACGCTCCTGGAAGATAACGGCTATTCAGTCATTAAGGCGATGAATGGCAAAGAAGGCTTCGCCAAAGCCAAAGCAGAGCTGCCGGATTTGATTCTGCTCGACATCTCTATGCCGGAAGAGAGTGGCGTGCGAATGTACCGCAACGTCTGCGGAGATCCGCAGACGAAACACATCCCCGTCGTTGTCCTGACGGGCATATCGCACGAATTTAAGCGCTTCATCGAAACGCGCCGGCAGGTTCCTCCACCGGCCGGCTATTTCGATAAGCCGCCCGATCGTGACCAACTGCTGGCAAAGGTCAAAGAGCTAATAAGAGGCCGGACCCTGGCGTGACAACGTCCGAGCTGCCGTCGGACTGTCGGTGATGCACGCACCGGCAGCATGAGATCACCCGCGGAATTCGCAGAGTCTCAGCGAGCTCGTTCAGATGGAGATGCGCAGGGTTGTACCGGGGGGCTGTTACGGGCTGTTAGAGCGGAGTTGAGAAAAATACATCCGTGGATTTGCGGGAAACCAGAATAAAATGTGGATCACTCACCACAGACCGAGTGTGTGTTCCCGTATTCGAAGTGAAAGCGGGTGGCGGATGTCCGGCAAGACTGAAGTCGACGTAACAGCCACGGTTCTGGATTCCATTACCGAAGGTGTGTTCACGGTTGACCGTAATTTCAGGATCACGTTCTTCAACCGCGCCGCGGAAACGATTACTGGGATTCCTCGGGAACGGGCGCTCGGGCAAGCTTGCACCGACATTTTCCGGGCCAACATTTGCGAGGGGGAATGCGCTCTTCGGGAAAGCATGGAGAGCGGTTGCTCGGTCGTCGGCAGACCAGTCAAGATTCTTGACGCCCACGGTAATCGCAAACCGATCAGCATCTCCACCGCTGTGCTGAAAGACCAGGACGGCAACGTCGTGGGCGGCGTGGAGTCTTTCCGAGACCTCACGAAGATAGAGCAACTCCGTAAGCAGATCGAGCGCGACTACTGCTGTGAAGACATCGTAAGCTGTAATGATCGGATGCGGCAGCTGTTCGACATCCTGCCCGCGATTGCAGAGACTTCGAGTACCGTCCTGATCGAAGGCGAAACCGGCACTGGCAAAGAACTGTTTGCCCGCGCGATTCACAGCCTGAGCCCTCGCGCTAAGAAACCCTTTGTTGCAGTCAATTGTGGCGCGATTCCAGACACGCTCCTGGATTCGGAATTGTTTGGCTACAGGGCCGGTGCTTTCACCGACGCCAAGCGGGATAAGCCGGGACGCGTCGCGGCAGCGGAAGGCGGTACGCTGTTTCTTGACGAGATCGGCGACGTCTCCGCGGCATTACAGATCCGCCTGTTGCGGTTTCTGCAAGAGCGCGTCTACGAACCCCTGGGTGCAACCCAGCCTGTAAGGGCAGACGTGCGGCTCATCACCGCCACGAACAAGAACCTCCGGGAACTGGTGAAATCGAATCAGTTCCGTGATGATCTCTATTACCGCGTTAACGTGGTCAGCGTACAGGTTCCGCCACTCCGCGAGCGCATGGAGGACCTGCCGCTTCTCATCGAGCATTTCGTCAAGCGGTTTAACCTTTTACAGAACAAAGAAGTCACAGGCGCCGCTGACGATGTGCTTGCATGTCTCATGTCATACCATTTTCCGGGAAACGTCCGGGAACTGGAGAACATTATTGAGCGTGCGTTCGTGCTGTGCCGCTCCGGGCAGATCGAACTCCGGCATCTATCGGACTTTCCGGCATGTGCGAGCGGCTCGCGGACACCCGCTCTGGCCGGCTTTCACCAGTTCGAGGCGGCTTTTTTGATGAGCGCACTCCGACGCAACAATTGGAACCGCCTGGAAACGGCACGGCAGCTCGGCATACACAAGACGACCCTTTTCCGCAAGATACGATCCCTGGGCCTGAATATTCCGCGCCGGGTTGGGCGCTAGTGGCTTTGCTGTCAGAGGAGAGGCTATGGCAAGAATCGCCATCATCTACTGCAAACGCATCAAAGATCATTCGTGCATCGCTTGTGCCAAGTGCTACAAGGGCATTGCGGAGAAGAATGCTGAGTTTGGACGTTACGACAGCATTGAACTGGTAGCCATGACCGACTGCGGTGACTGCCCGGGATTGGTTGTGCCTCGCGTGAAACTCCTTACCGAGGTTCTGGCGAATCTGGATCGCAAGATTGATGTTATCCACCTGGGGACCTGCATGAAGGCCGCCATGGATACGGCTCAGTGCCCGATCGATTTCGACGACCTCAAGGTCCTGTTGGAAAGCAAGTTACAGATTCCGGTCGTGCTGGGCACGCACGCCTATTGAGTACTGCAGTTGTGCCGGGCCGACGGCTGGGAGGCGTCTGCACGCCTGCGGACGCTAATGCATCGATGGAACCGCCGCACCGATCTGGTGCCTCAGGGTCCACTCCTCCCGATCTTTCAATGTGCTGCCTGCCATCAGAAACCTCGTGGATTCCAACTCCCCCGTCAGATAAGCATCCAGCACTTCGGCTACAGAGCCACTAACAAACGGAATGATGTCGATTCCCAGACTCACCACGTGCTCTGCCATGAAACGTGAAATGGCTCCGCAAACTAACACGTTGACCCCTAAGACCAGCAGCCGCCTCGTCCGGTTCAGAGGGAGTTCCTCCTCGAGGGGAAGTTCGGTGCGACTGACCTCCCTGCCGTCCGTGTAGTCGACCAGCAGGAGGTGACGCGCGAAATCAAAGGCACTCGATACCCGGCCACAAACAACCGGAATCGCCAGCTTCATACGGTAGCCCCCATCCAACGGCGGGCAACTTCATTGCCAAACAATGAGGTAGACAGAGGAATGGCGATGTGGCGGCCGTCGCCAGCATTCTCAAGGCTGTTTCGAAAAGCGAGTTGCAGTTCTGCACCTTTCCCATCATCAGTGGTGGCGCTTACGCCATTTGCCTGCTTTACCGCTGCATTCGAATGCGCCAAGTCATCCGGATACGCTGAAATCGAGCGCCTGGCGGGTGCCCAACTGGACGGAATTAGGAGTTTCATCAGCAACAGTGGCGCTCAGGCAAGCCTTTGACATCTATTCTGGCCGAGGAGCGACCGTTTCCCTCGAACGGTATTCGCGACCTTAGCTGTTGGCCAAGCTCTTACGGCGCGTCATTTCCCGCATCAGCAAAGCCATGGGACGGTACACGGCATGAGCGAACTTGGTGAAGGGGAACAATAGAACCACTTCAATCGCCACAATTACGTGTACCAGGAAGGCGACATAGCTCCACGCATGCCCTCGGGGCAAGTAAACCGCGAACTCGACGGCGAAACCAGTAATCGTCGCCATTAGCAACAGAGCCAGGAAAAGCCAGTCCGAAAGCAGAGAGTGGCTCGAGTACTTCTCGGGCTTGCGAATGCGGGCAGACAGCGCGCGCAGCGTTCCAAAGAGGACGAGCATGCCGGTGACAGTGCCGAGCAACCTGATGGGATGCCAAAGAGGTACCGGCTGCCCCGGGACTTTATCGGCCACCAGCAGTAACAGGTAATCGAACGTCGTGGCCGCTGCCAAGCCGATGAATCCCCACATGATCGTCCAGTGCATGAACCAGCGGCTGCGATACCAAGGCTGCGCTTCCTCGGTGCAGCTCCGGTGATACTTCTCGGTTGCCAGGTCGGCCACGACCTTGCCGATTGCAGCCGCCAAGCGACGCGCTACGGTCGCGCCGCCCGTCTCTTCCTGGTGATCGGGCGTTGAGCTGCTTCGGCGAAATAGCCTGGTAAGCCGCACCACACTGATCACCATCATGATGAGCGCGAGGAAAATTGCCGCCATTCCAACGTAGTGAATAGCCTGGGCAGAGATAAACCCAAAGAGGGCAGGACGCTCCAGAACCATGGCGCCGCGCGTTGCCAGCAGGATTACAGCCAACAACGCAGTCAACCCTGCCATGAAGAACGCGGTAAAAAGATTCGACGTGTACAGGAGTCGAGAGATCCCGGTGGGGTCAAGGGAGGCGATGGCGTAGCGGCGCGCGGAGGCCATGAACTCACCGGGTTCCGCTTGTCTCGGGCAGGTCTCCGAGCACTCGCCGCAGTAATAACATAACCACAACTCCTTGCTCCCCAGGAGATGCTCGCGATCGCCGATCTGCCCATAGCGGATGATTCGTCGCGGAAAGGTGACTTCATCGGCGGAAACAGGGCAGGCAGCCGAGCAGTTGCCGCAATTGAAGCACGCGCTCACGTCGAAGGCGCCGAATGTCTTCAACGTGCCGAGCAGCTCGGTGTTGACCTGCACGGTCACTTTTTCTCCTCCTCAGCCAATGCGTACTGGTAATAGTCTTCGCACTGCTCGCCTTCGACGATTTTGCCGTACTTCTTCCATGCCATCAGGTACCAGAACACTCTGTCCGCGGGGATGCCGGTCGCCTGATGAATTTCCTGGATGGTCATGGGGCCGTGCTTCAGCACCCCGCAAATCGTCCGGTGCGCCTTGACCTGCTCGCGGCTGCAATCCATCAGCTCTGGTGGAACGCCGCGGTGCTGACGAACGGCGTGCGCGGTGCTCGGGTCGTTGCGTGTTTGCGTCTTATGATCGCTTCCGCTCATTTCAATAATCCGCTGCGATGGCATCCACCATGGCTTCAAACTGTTCGAGCCGCCAACCCTCCACTTGAATCGCTCCGTGAGGGCAAGCCGGCACGCACATTCCACACCCTCCGCAAAGTGCCGGATTCACTTGGGCCCGCCGCATGGTCACGCCGTCCACCATCACCTCAACGAGCGAGATTGCCTGCTGGTGCCGGCAAACCTCAATGCAGGCTCCCGTTCCCGTGCACAGGTCCGGGTCGGCGACGGCGACAAAGGGCTCGAGTTCTACGTAGCCCTTCAACAGCGCGGCGCAGACCCTGGCAGCGGCGGCCGAGGCAGCGGTGCAACTCTCGCCAACGTCCATCGGCGCCTGGCAACCTCCCGCCAAGAAGACACCGCTGACCGCCGTTTCAACCGGCCTCAGTTTCGGGTGCACTTCCTGCAGGAAGCCATCAGGGCTTCGCGATAGTTTCAGCATGTCGATGAGCCGGCTGAGATCACGGGGCACCGCTCCGGTTACGAGCACTACCAAGTCCGCGGGCACCTCGACATCCTCCCCCCACGTGAGGGTGTCCTTCACTCGTATCACGAGCGCTGATCCATTCGTGTCTGATCGGCGGACTTGTGGCAACTGTTCGGCCAGGAACCGGAAAAAGATCACGCCCTGCTTCGAGGCATGCTCGTAGTAGCTCTCATGGCCGCGTCCGTACGTCCGGATGTCGCGATAGACGTCAAAAACGTTGACCCCAGGGAAGTGCGTGCGAATTTCATTAGCGGTCTGGAGCGCGGCGGTACAGCAAAAACGTGAGCAGTATTCGTGGATTCTGCCGTCCGGCCCCGGTTGGTGGATGCCCTCGATCTGCCGGCTGCCGACGCAATGAACCAGGCATATGTTGTTGACAGGCCGGCCGTTCCGCTCCAATTGGCCATCGGCGGGATCTTGTTTATCGAGCAGGCGGACGAATTGCGGCAACGTGATTACTTCGGGAAACTCTGCATATCCGTACTCGCCCGGGAGCGGTTCATAGGTATCGAAGCCGGTGGCCAGGACAATCGCACCCACATTGATCGTTGTTTCCTCCTGAGCGCGCCGCACGACAACCGAGAAATTACCGATTGAGCCTGAAACCGCCGTCACTTCAGCCGATGTCAAGACCTGTATCCCCGCGTCCTGGCTTACTTCCGAGATGAGGCTGTGCAACACCTCTCGTGCTTCAACCTGAACCGGATAGAGGCGACCGAGTTCAGTGAGCCGACCACCGAGTGCGGGGGATCGCTCCACCAGTACAACGCCAAAACCGGATAGCGATAGGTCTCGGGCGCAACGCAACCCGCTCACACCACCACCGATGATCAGGACTTGGCGAGTCGCATCCACCTTGATGGGATCAAGCGGCCGGCTCAAACGTACCTTGGCAACGGCGGCCCCAACCAACCGAGTCGCTTTGTCGGTAGCGCCTTCCGGATCGGATTTGCTCACCCAGCTGACCTGCTCGCGGATGTTGGCATGTTCAAACAGGTAGGGATTCAAGCCGGCGCGAACCAGGGTTTTGCGGAAGGTCAACTCGTGCAGCCGCGGGGAGCATGCGGCGACCACGACGCGGTTGAGGCCCAATTTTGCGATATCGTCCACGATCATCTGCTGGCCGGGATGCGAGCACATGAATGTGTCTTGCCGCGCGACAACCACATCGGGCATTTGTCCAGCGGCTTCGGCCACCTTTTCCACCGAGACTACGTCCGAGATGTTGCCGCCACAGCGGCAAACGTACACCCCCACCTTGGGTTGCTGGCTGCCATTTGCCGGTTTTTCGTTCGGTGGGTTCACTGTGCTCACTGGGCCACCACGGCAGCCGTCTTATTGACGGGGCGTTCATCGCTCCCTCGTGAGCCGCCGTTTCGTCGCAAGTAAATGGCCGCCTCCATGGCCGCCGCGCCAGCCTCCACGATGGAGTCGGGAATGTCCTTGGGACCCGCCGCCGCACCGGCCACAAAGATGCCTTCGGCCGTGGTGCGGGCGGGGGCGAGCAACGGGTCTGCGCTGCGAATAAATCCGTCCTCGGCGGTCTCCGCAGGTACAACGCCGCTGGGATCCCACGCCGGGAGAAGTCCCAGCGAAAGCACTACCATGTCGTGCTTGCGCTCCTCTACCCGGCCGTCTTGCTCCATCACCTCAACACGCACAATAGGATTCTGAGTGTCATCTTCCCTGATGCGGCCTACCTTGGCCTTCACGAATTCAATGCCCATGGCCTTGGCGGTCTGAAAGAACTGCTCGAACCCCTTGCCGAACGCCCGGATATCCATGTAGTAGATCGTGATGTCTACCATCGGGAGCGACCCGGACAAAAGCATGGCCTGCTTAATGGCATACATGCAGCAGACTCGCGAGCAGTAGGAGACGCCAACGCTCTGGTCGCGCGATCCCGCGCACTGCACGTAGCCGATGGAAGAGGGCACCTTGCCGTCCGATGGGCGGAGAACTCTGCCGTACGGGCCATGTGGCGCCAGCAGACGTTCCACCTGCAACGACGTGAGCACGTTGCGCAGCCGCCCTCCGCCGTAGAGCTTCAGCCGTTCGGGCGACATCATCTTGTACCCCGTCGCGAGGATGATGGCACCCGCCTCCACAGTGATCTCCTCGGGTTGTTGCAGGAAATCAATCGCCCGTGTGGGGCAGGCTTTTTCGCACAATCCACAGAAAATGCAATGTTCCAGGTCTACCAGTGCGAGCTGCGGAATGGCATTGGCAAAAGGCACATAGACCGCTTTGCGAGCGCCAAGATTGCCCTCGAACTCGTGCTCGACGTGGATCGGGCAGGCGTATTCGCAGAGGCGGCAACCAATGCAATCCGCTTCGTGAACGTAACGGGGTTTCCTGACGACTTCAACTTGGAAACGAGAACCGGCACGCTCGGTCCGCTTTACTTCGGAGTAGGTGAAGATCGTGATGTTTTCGTGATGCGCGGCGGCTGCCATGCGCGGCGTGCAGATACAACTGGAGCAGTCCAGCGTGGGGAAGACTTTGCTGAGGCCGATCATCTTTCCGCCGATGCTTGGCGCTTTTTCGACGATGAGGACTTTATAGCCCTGATCCCCCAGTTCGATTGCCGATTGCAGACCGGCAATTCCACCCCCGACCACCAAGGCGTCAAAGGCTAGCCTTTGCTGTACCGTTTCGCCCATGGGGGATCCCGCACTCATTTGACCGCCGGCTGCCCGCCTGCTTGCGTGATACGTTGCACCATGTCTTGTACTTCCTTCAGGAAGGCGCGGCCGCAAACCGTACAGATAGCTGTTGCTCGCAAGCGCTTCGCGTCGAGACCTTGCTGCTTCATGAGCTGCTGGGCGTGTCCGATGCGTTCCGTAAAGCGCTCATACGCTCCCGGATACGGACATTCATGGCCGCAGCTCATAGCAATAATTCCGTCAATACCCTTCTGGAAGCAGCGCAGGTAAAACTCCGGCGGAAATACTGCGAGTGCCGGTACCCGGATGATGTAGGTATCGGTCGAGTACTCGGAGTGAATCTGTCCAACGTAGTCTGCGCCTGGGTAGGCGCATGCTGACGTCGCAAGCAACAAAATCTTAGGTCGTCTGATTTGCTGCACTTCAGACACAGACCCTCCTCGCACCGCGGGCAAACCCGCCTGGCGCGGCCCCGTCCTCATTGCTGATGACCGGCATTCGCCGCTTTATTTGCGGCGGACGATGAAGATACGGTCGTATCCGTCGGCCTCAATTGCTCCCAGGAACTCGTGCCCGATCTTGGCCGCCCAACGAGGCAAATCCTTCTTGGTCGAAGGATCACCAGACCAAACCTCAATCGTTTGGCCGACCAACACGGTTCCGATCGCCGCCTTCGCCTCCAGCAGAGGACCCGGGCATGCTGACCCGCGCGCATCTACGACCTTGGCGGCGTGGACCTTTTCCAACTCCGCTACTTCCATTTAGCGCCTCCTTCGTCCTGATTCACCTCAGTAGCCGCACTATAGAGGCAGTCAGAACGTCAAAACCACGTCAGCTTCCTGGCTGGCAATCACAAAGGTCGCGACACCGCCGCACTCCACGCCTTCGATGAGATCCAGATCCTTCATGCCAACGATCGGGAAGGCTGCCGAGCACGCAATCATCTTTGCCCCTAAGTCCTTTACCTTCTTAAGGAACTGGGGAAGCGTCAAGGGTGCGCCCGGCAATGTGATCTTCTCGGCGCCACCTTTGCGGATAATGTTGAGGCCGTTCATCGTGAAAAATAGCGTAAGCTCCATGTCGGTCGCCAGTGCGCCAGAGCCCAGCATGAAGGGTGGAAACGCTTTCTGGGGTTCATCGGATCCGCAAAAAATCAGCATCTTTCCCGCCATATGTATCGATCCTCCGTTGAGTGGGCGCTAATATCTGCCATCCATCAAGATGCAAGTTCGGTTCCAACCGGGTGGTTCTGCGAACGTCCGCGCGAACTGCGGCTGAGCTGGAGTTCAGGGAGCACAACCGGCGCCGACGGGTTGCAGGTTTGCTACCCACGCAGTACGCAAGACTCGCTGTTTCGCTACTCGCCGATGCGGCCACAGCTCCATTTCGCAACCCCGAATCTAGGCGATTTTCCCTGTAACGAAGTCCACGGTCAGTGCGTTCATTCATGAGGAGGCGTTATGGACTCGGAATACCGGTTTCGTGCGAGGGCTGAATGGACAGCGGACCGCCGAGGAAGGGTGAAAGGTGACGCGATTGCGCCCGTGCTGGATTTTGCCGCGCCGCCTGAATTTCAAGGTGTTCCCGGCGTATGGTCGCCAGAACACTTCTTTGTGGCGGCTGTCGCAACCTGTTTCATCACCACATTCCGGGCGATTGCGGAGTTCTCAAAGTTCAAATTCGACGGACTGACGGTGACTGGCGAAGGCGTGCTGGAAAAGGGAGAGGGGGGATACAAGTTCACCCGTATCTTCTTGCAGCCAGTGCTCACAATCGAGCGCGAAGAAGATCGCGAGCGGGCTCAGCGGCTCTTGGAGAAGGCGGAGCGGTCATGTCTCATCTCGCGCTCCATCCATTCCGAGATCGTGCTGCAGCCGACGGTAGAAGTGGGCCGCGCTGTTAGTCGTTCGTAGGCTCAGGGAGTAGATGCCGGAACTGAAGATGACGCGCCTTCTCGCTGCCGTGGGTCCGGCCGCGGAATTGGAAAAGCGACGAGAGGACCATGCCGATGGAAAATGCTGACCGCGTGATGAGCGTCGCGAAGGCCCACAGGCTGGACAAACCAGAGCGCCTGCAATGGTTGCCTCCGGACTTGGTCCTCGGCCTTCTGCCGTTACGCAGTGGCATGACAGTCGCCGACGTGGGTACCGGGACCGGCTATTTCGCCATCCCGATCGCCCGCGCTATCTCATGCGAAGGCAAAGTATTCGCTGTTGATCTGCAACGGGAAATGCTGAGCCTGCTGGCGGACAAACTGCTCGCGACAGATGCACCCTCGAACATATCGTTGGTCCAGGGGAGTGCAGACGCGACGTCGCTGGATTCGGAAAGCTGCGACTTAGCTTTCTTGGCCAACGTCTGGCACGAAGTGCCCGACCACGCTGCCGCCCTAAGGGAGATGAAACGTATTCTCAAGCCGGGCGGCAGCCTGGCCATCCTCGACTGGCGCACGGACGTGGAGCATCCTCCAGGGCCGCCGCTGGAGCATCGCATTCACGCCGAGGAAGTCCGCCGATTCATTGAGTCACAAAGCTGGTCGTGTGATCCACCAATCTCGGTTGGACGCTACAGTTACATCGTCCTTTGCAGGCGAGCTGGGTGATTCAAGCGGCCGCCCGTCACCTAACGGCGTGCTGAACGCCTCCGAAAACCGCGAGTCGCATCATGGTTCAAACAATTTATAGCAGTGCCGACAAGGTTCGGGTAACTCGTTCTCGAACGCATGCTGTCGTGTCAGGCGCCGCTCGAACACGGCACGAAAGGCGCGCGCCCGGGCGGAGTGCCAGACCTCACTCAGTGTCTGATGGTGCAAGTTGCCGAACACGAAGCGCTCGATGGGGAAGCTACGACCCCGAAACAAATGATTCGGAGCAGTTCCTTTCCGGACGCTGAAGTTGGTCAGGACACAGGGCGAGACGTCGCCGCGATACGATACGAAGCAGGCGCGGAGTACGTTTTCCGTGCAGATAGCATGGGGCTCCTGCCTGTCTGGGCGATAGTAGGAGAGATCAATGCCCAGTGCCGCGGCACGCAACTTCGCGCCCTCTAGTACTGCAAGTGCCGGGTCCCACCGATCCGGCCGCTCAAACAGCGATTCCTTTTCTACCGCCGCACTGCAGATGAAACTCAAATTGTTCACCACCACCTGGCTCACGCCCCAGTTTTGGGCGAGCGTCGGGAGGGCTTCGACATCACGCCAATTCGAGGCGAGGAGCATGTAGGCAAGGTGCACGCGCGGGCCTTCCGCAGCACGCAGTCCCCTCATGCGCTTGAGTTCTTCCAGCGCCTTACCGATCCGCGTGAAGTCGTTGCCCGTACGCCAGCTGTCGGATGTCGCCGCCGTTGTGCCTGCGATGCTGACGGCAAGGATGTCGATCGGCGTGTCCAGCAGTCTTGCGAGGTTGGCTCGATCCAGGCACGTTCCATTCGTGGTGAACCCAACCAGCGCCCCCGCTGTCTTCGCGCGACGTGCCATTTCCCAGAGCCGCGGATGCAGCAGCGGCTCGCCCCAGCCTTGCAGGAAAACCAGCTCTGCCCGTGCGAATTCTGGCGCAAGGCGCTCGAACGTGTCCTCGGCCATGAGGCCGCCTTCCCATGCAGCCTGGTAGCAGCTCAGCGCGCAATAGGAACAGGCGGCGTTGCATAGTCCCGAGACCTCGACCTGCAACCAGTCCCAACGCCGTGCTGATGGCACTTCCAGGGAATTCACCGATCCTCCATGCTGCGAACGTCTACGAAGCGTGGTTCGGATAACCAGCGACCAGATCACCGGCAATGCGTCTTTTTCACGCGGCAAGCGTTCGACAGGGTCACGTTCATCACCACATCGCCGAAACGGGCTGCTTGCTGGAATGTTTCCTTGAGGCTGGCGAAAACCTCGTCGTCGTCGCCCAATATCATGGTAGACATAACCCCGGGCTGAACTTCGAGCTTGTGAGACCGAAAAACAGTTAGCGCTGCTTCAATGGCAGGAGCTAAGCTTGCTTGCCTCAAAGGATAACCGCTCACCTGTGCGGAAATACGGGCCATAGTCCCCTCTCGTCAGTTTGCATTGCTCTCGCCGACAGGAAGTACCGTCACACCATCGTTGTTCGAAGTAAGCGGTTTGCCGTCCATGCGGTTCAGTTCCACAGCCCACGCGATGAAACCGCCCCATGGCAACGAAAGGTCTTTCAGCCAGGGAATCGGCCACAGAGTCGTGCGCCAATGAGTGGCTCTGGCCCTTGCAGCGGCCGCGTCCCGCGTCAACTGCGCCAGTTGACGGACGGAATAGAAGTGAGCGGCCCGCCAGATGGCGCCCGAAAAGATTCGGCGCCGAATCGCCAAGGCGCTCCACCGGTTGAGAACACCGATCAGCAATCCTTGCCGGGCAACCCGCATAGCTTCTCCGATAGCCATGCTCGGTTTGGACAGGAATTCCAGGGTGGTCACCATGAGAACCAGATCAAATGCTCGGTTTGCAAAGGGCAGAGCATGGGCATCTCCCCGGATATAGGCGACACCCGGATGACGGCGGGCCTGTTGCAGCATGGGAGTTGAACAGTCCAGGCCAACGGTCTGGAAGCCGCGCGAGGCCAGCCAGCGGGAGAAGTGCCCTGTGCCGCAACCCACCTCCAGGACACTATTGGCCTGCGGAAATAGCGCCAGCACTTTCGCTAGCAGATCTTTCTCGAGCTGGTCTGCGCGTTTGCCTGGCCCCGCATACCAGTTGTCGTAGCCTTGAGCGACGACGGGGTCTTCAAAGGGATTCGCAGTCATGGGCAGCCCCACGCAACGTTCTCGTCCTTGCCGTTTTCACATTGAACCGGGCGAACTGATCTCGTCGAAGTGCTGATGCGACCTCGCCCTGCGGGCGCCCTGGTTGCTCTTACTCGCGGCCAGCGCGGTGCCGGTTGCGCTCACAGCAGCGGCCTACTTTGGCAGAACTCTCTTGAGGGGCACCTGCGCCGGCGTGGCCCGCACCGCATCGCTCGCGGCGGCCGGCGCCTGAGGAGGTTTGCGTCGGCCCCTTGGCCGGGGAGAGTTCACCGCGGCTGAGGCGCTCCCGCAGTTGCGGGATGGGAACATTCGCCGGCGCGAGCCAGCCCCGGATCCCAGCCTCCTGCAGGTGGCGAAATGCACCTACTCCGATCTCGGTAAACACAGCATCACTGCAACCGGCGCGCGCCAGAATGTCCACTACCGCGCGGCCAGAGAGGCCGGTGTTCTGCTCGAACCTGGACTCGCCGGCATCGTCGTCGCGAATCATGACCCACTTGGCCATTCCGAAATGTGGCGAGAGGACCGAATCTTCCCTGTTTAATAGCGCGGTAAACCCAACTTTGTTCATTGATTTCTCCTAGGAACGACTTGCGGCTTGCAGAGCCGCGATGATTCCCACCCCGGCCAGAACCAGCGCAAACTGGCGCAGGCCGGAGGCAGGATGAGTATCGCGATTCAGGCTTGGAATGAGGTCGGCGGCGCCGATGTACACAAAGCTGGCGGCCGAAACGGCGAGGAGGTACGGGATGACGCGCGTGGCTTGGCCGACTGCCATGTAAGCCAGGGCGGCACCCGCAATGGTCGTCGTGGCCGAAAGGGAGTTCCACAGAAACGCTTGCAGTCTGCCATAACCGCTGTGAAGCAACACGCCGAAATCCCCCACTTCCTGCGGCAATTCATGCGCCATCACCGCCAACGTCGTGGAAATGCCCAGCGGCGCCGATTCGAGAAAGGCGGCGGCTATGACCACTCCGTCGACGAAATTGTGGAACGCGTCCCCGACCAGGATGATGGGGCCGGAAGCGGCGTGCACAGCGCAATCGGCGCGGTGACAGTGGCGCCAGATCAGATACTTCTCCAACAAGAAGAACACCAAAATGCCGGCCAGGGTTACCCCCAGCACGGAATTGACAGCCCCACCACGCAGAGCGCTGGGCAGCAGGCCCAAAAATGCGCTCGCCAGCAGCGTGCCGACGGCGAAGCTGACCAGATACGGGAGCGCGCGGCGGCACCACTCAGCCCCGCCGACAAGCACTAGCCCAGTCACGGCGACTACGCCCAAACTCGCAGCCACGCTGGCGATGGCGATCATCCAGACTACGTCCATGGCATTCAGGCACCCGTTGACCTTCAACTCTAATTAGATGTAATATACATCTAAATGCTGATTGCATATACATAAAAAGATCAGTAGCCCACAATTCGTGCTCACTGCATTCGAGGTGCAGTTTTATGTCTTACGTGTTCGGACCCGTGCAGTCGCGGCGATTGGGACGCTCACTTGGAATCGACCTGCTTCCGCACAAGACCTGCAACTGGAATTGTGTGTATTGCCAACTTGGCCGGACCCAACCTCTGACGAATACCCGTCGCGAATATCGATCCACCGGGAATATCGCGTCCGACATCCGGCAAGCGCTTCAGGACTGCCGGGAAAAGATCGATTGGATTACCTTCGTCGGGTCAGGTGAGCCAACCTTGCATATCGACATTGGCTGGCTAATTCGAGAGGTTAAGGACTCGACGGACATCCCTGTCGCTGTCATCACCAACGGTTCGCTGCTCCACGTCCCGGAGGTGGCGCGGGCTCTGGCAGTCGCGGATGCCGTGCTCCCCAGCCTTGATGCCGGCGAAGAGTCGCTCTACCGTGCCATAAACCGGCCCCATCCACATTTGCCGTACAGCTCGCTCCGCTGTGGCCTGGCCGAGTTCCGTGAGTCGTATCGTGGTCGGTACTGGGTCGAGGTCATGTTGGTTGCCGGCATGAATGACACTGAGCCGGCCCTGCGGGAGCTCGCGGCCGCCCTGCGCGAGATTGCGCCAGATGAGGTGCACATCAGCACACCGTTCCGGGCGGCGGCCGAGCATTGGGTGCGTGGGCCCGCGCCCGAGGCTATCGCGCTCGCCAAAGACATGTTCGGCACAAAGGCGCGCGTCCTCGTGCCCGCAACGGCTGACGTGAAGCTGCGTGGCGGCGATGCCTTGGACACACTGGCGGATGTGATTGCCCGCCATCCCATGGGGGAAGACGAAGTGCGTGCCGTTATAGACGAACCCGGGGGTGGAACGCGCCGCTTGGCAGAAGGCGGACGAGTGCAGCGAGTGTGTCGGGACGGCCGCTGGTTTTGGTGTCCTACCGAAGGGCATTACGGCAATGGGCAGAACGCAGGCGGCCCGGACCGGGACGAAACCACGGCAAATCCTGCGCCAAGACCACGCGAGAAAGAAGCCGTAAGCCTTGATGAACGCGCGCACGAGACATGCAAAAACGGAGAATCGTGAATGCGGCATCCTGTGTGTCCTCGCCATGGAGACGGCCCTTGTACCTGTGCGATGGGCAATATCTACCGTTTTGTGGAGCCGGTCCTTCTGCTGATGCTGAAGGATAAGGGACACTCGTATGGGTATGATCTCGCCGCCAATCTCAACCAGTATGCCTTGACGGATGGCCAGATAGAAGGGGCGGCGCTGTATCGAACACTGCGGCGGCTCGAGCAAAACGGCTACGTGGTGTCGAGTTGGCACACGCGCAACGGCGGCCCTGCGCGGCGAGTATATGCGCTGACCAAGGCAGGTGAACGGCACCTGGTGGAATGGGCCCAGGTACTCGGCAATCTTGGCGCCGCCATGGGACGCTTCGCCACGCGGGCTGGCGCTATCCGCTCAACTTGAGAACATTGGACAGGTGGAGCGAAATCGACGATTGGTCTTCGCTGCGCAATCTTCACCAGGTGATTAGTTATAGCGCAGCCGGACTGCCTCATTCTCCAGCACGTGCTTGATCCTTTCCTGCCATTCCGGTGAATCCCAGGTTCCCAGCGCCTGGTGCGTTACGAAGTACTTCTCAGGAATCGGGTGCGTTCCAATGACCACTTTCAATCCGTGGTGCTTCTCGATCAGATCACAGAAGTCATCGAGATGCGGACAGGGCGGATAGCCCACCACCAGGCCAGTCGCCAGGTGAATGACTTGGGCGCCGTTCTTTTTCATTTCCTCGGGAGCATACTCCACGTTCCCGCCGGGACATCCGTCGCAAGTGGTGTATCCGACTAAGTCCACGTCCCGGCCCTGATACAGGCGGAAGGCACCTTCGCGCTCCCGAAGGGCACGAAAGCATTTTCCTCCTGCACAGGTGTGATAGCGATTGCAGATGATGATTCCAATCTTTACGGGATCGGTCATGTAGCCCTCACTTCGGCATACGTCGCCCGAGAATGCTGATCTCGCGCTCGGCATGCAGCCGCCTTAACCCGAAGCCTGAACTGCTCGTCCGTCGACCAGTGGTCACCTAGTTTATAGATGTATTCTACACCTATATGTGAGCGGTCTAGACGGATGTAGCAGCCAGACTTTTTGCCCGCTCCAGTTGCGGACAAAACACTCGGCACGTAACGAATCCGCCTGGGAGGTTTTTGCGGCAAAGCCGCGTTGCAAGAGGATGCGTAACGCGTAATAGGATCGCTGACCAACGTCGCAGTAGAGCCAGATTTCGCGGTAAGGCAAGCTTTTTCTCGTCCGAAATAACGTCGCCCATGTAGTAGGGCAACCCCCAGTTGGCGAATGAAACGTACGAACCGCGATCGAACAGCGGGATTTCGGCATCTTCGGAGAGACGCCGTGCCCGTGCGGCGCAAGATGCCCCGCCGGCGCCTCCGCCCACAATGAGAATTCGCCGTTTCGCTGGGCTCATGATTGATCTTCTTCAAGCTCCACGATCTCCGGAACATAACCGATCCCAGCACCGCCGCAACTCGTCTCTCCGCCAAGTTCGGCGTCGATCAAGTCCGCGAGAAGGCGAGCCCGCTGAACCAGGCCAGGTTTGCAGTAAAGAGGATCGGGCCGGCCGGCAGCCGCAACGTCATCGGCGGTGGTGTTCTCGGTTACGACAAACCTGAAACTCACGGTTCTCCTCCGGTTCTCCTGCAACCGAATAACTCAAGAACAGGCTCGAAGACTAAATCCGCGACATCTGTGCCAATGATCACGCACCCCTGTGTGGTGGCCAGTGCACTGGACCGGCATGCTTGCCCGATCAACGCTAGGAGGTACGATTCTCATCGCGGTGATCGCTAGCACCCGACCGCACAGCCAGGTACTGTGCGATGTTGTCTATACGGCTGCGCGTTCACGCGCATAGCGAACGGAGAACTTCAACCCACTGAGCTGAAGACGTGTTTCGCCGCGACCACCGTGTTGCAGTGGATCGTAACGGTGTCGAGCACATTGAAGGCGTAGCCCCCGCCCAGCGTGACCATGACCGGGGTCCCGGTGCGCAGCTTGGTGACGTAGTCGCGCGTATGAACGAGCAGTATGTCCTCATCCGGCGCGGATTTCGGCTCGACGAAATCCCCGGCACCCGCGATCCCCGTTTCGAGCAGTTGATTGCACATTAGCCGGTACTTCTGCCAGGGGAAGAGATTGTTCCCAAGGGGCAAATAGAAATCTCGGCCGCACACGAGCTTGAATGGCAGCATCGTCTGCTTCTGACAACCTTGGGCCCTTATGTCCATGACTGCTCGTCTGAGGGTCAGACCGGAGGGAACGTTGATCATTGCGTTTTGCGTTGGCTGAGCATCTCGTCCTTGAAGCGGCGCACAAATTCGGCCTGAAAGTCGCCGATCTCCATGGCCTCGTCGTATTTGCCCGCGAGATACAGGGCCATGCCTTTGTATAGGCGTGCTTCCCTGGAGTTCGGGTCAAGCTTGAGCGCCTGGTCGAACCATTGAACGCTCTCGTCGTACCTGCCCAGGCCCATCAGCGCGTATCCCTTGCCGATCAGCGTGAACGGCGCAGTCTCCTGGCCTTGGCCGCGCCGGCTGGTAATCTCTTCGATCGCGTCCAGGGCCTCCTGAAATCGGCCGAGGTCGTTCAGGCAAACGCTTTTCAACTGCAGTGTTTTCCAGTCTCCCGGAGTGACCGCAAGTTGCTTTTGGCAACAGAAGACCGCCTCTTCCAGGAGTCCCTTCTCGGCGAGTTGGGTGGCCCCATTGATCCACGTAATTTTCTCTTCGGCACCGATTGCTTTCATCATCAGGTTCTCATAAGTCTGCTCCATGACCTGTCTGCCGATGGAAGCCACCACAGGACCTCGGCCAGGCAAAATGTTTTCCACCTCGCGCTTCAGCAGTTCCTTGATGCTCAGCAGGTAGTAGTCGAGTCGCCCGCCGGCCGACTGATCGGGCGCGGCCAGGTCCTGCGGCAACACCGTGTCGCCGGTGATCAAGGTCTTCGAGGGTGCATGGTAGAGACAGATGCCGTCCACCGTGTGCCCCGGAGTGTGAATGACCTCCCACTCAACGCCGGCAAGTTCGATTCTTTCACCGCCCCTCAGTAGAGTGACCGTGCAGTTGGACTCATTCCCCACATCCCTGAACTCGCGCGGGCCAGCTTCGTGTAACAGCAATTGAAATCCGTGGGCCGGGTTGGGGTAGGAGCGCAGCAGCTCGAAGATGCCCATGGCGTTGTCATGATGGCCATGGGTGAGAACTACTTTCGTGGTTTCCACGGGCTTGATGCCCAGGCGGGCAAGCTCGATGAACGCTGTGTAGTCGTTGCCAGGATCCACGATGGCCAAGCTGGGGCCGCTCATTGCGTAGACGCTGGAGGAGAACTCGTATCCGCGCAGGAAATAGGTAATGTCAAACGGCGGGCTCGGGGTGCCGAATAGCTTCGCCAAGCTTTGCCAGCCGCGGTGCCGCGAATCCAGATCGTATTCGGGTTGGGTTGGGCTGGACATGACCACCATAGGCCCGCCGCCGCTTTCGATCGGAGAGCTGGACGAGGGGCTCCCTTTGACCGCATTGGCCGGAACACAACGACAAGCGGGCCTATGCGGATTAGCTGGAATCCCGCGCCGCCCCTGGCCGGGCTTGGCGGGCGTGTTTCCACACCCGCTCCAGCAACGGCTTTTCGACCCGCTGCGGTCGAGCCACTCGCCGCTATCGCGGCGAACGGTTCATCCAATGTACGCCAGCTTGTAGTCGAGTTTCATCTTCTCTTCCGGCCAGAACTTGCTGCTCTGCCGGGTTTCGCCGGGAAACACTGGCTTCCCGGCAACCTTGTCTACCTGCAGCTCGAGGAAATTAAATTCGGTGAGCTTGTACTTGGTGATCACGTCCGGCGGCAGCAGGACGGCGAGGCCGCTTTCTTTGGCTGTCTTCCACTCGAACGGCTCGTTGAGCGCCGCCTCCCTCTTACCCTCCGGGGTGTAGACCGCCAGCAGCGTGCCGCTCACGGTGTCCCCCGGCTTAACCCCGCACTGCTCGTACACTTCATCCGACACGTGCCACCACAGGGCCCGCTCGCCGGTCTTGACGTAGCCTTTCACGATCATGGGGTCGAAGCCGCACACCACTACACGGCATTTTTCAGGCATGCTTGCCTCCTCCTAATGTTGTTCGCTCACTGCTTGCCTCAGTGAATCCCGCAGTTCCCCGGCCTGCTGGTGGCAGAACCCCAGGAACTCGCCGGCTTCGGCTGAGGTGAGATGAGCGCACTCGCACAACCTGCGGGTGTACGGGTACACGTGCATCTCAATTTCTTCCAGGAAATCGTGGACCAAATACTCGGAGTCTCCGTCAGGGGGCGCCACCCGGAGATAACTCTCTTTCCAGTTGAGCACCATCCCCTTCAGGGCCCCGATCTCCCGTTGCATATCCTCGGTCATGTTGCTCCCTGGGACCGGCGGCCCAGCCGATCCAGGCCCGGGCCGCGTCTGTTCTACCTCCGGGGCTGAGTGGCAGCGGCCGCACGCACCTCGCTGGCCTCGAAGGCGTAGCATTTCTTGACCACGTTGAATTCGGTCACCGACCAGGTGAAGGGCCAGTGGATTTTGTTGCACCAGCCGATCAGGTCCGCCGGGGGGAAGCTGGAGCCCTGCAATACGGGCTTCAGGTGCTTGCACCCCCAGCACATGTGATCCGTCTTCTTTTCCGGGACAAGAACAGTTGCCAGGAACTCCTCAGGCGTTAAATTGGGCATGCTGCCTCCTCACCACTCCTTGACTTCGCCTTTCTTGATCTTCTCCTGATATTCCTTCCACACCTCAGGAGAGAGCTTCTGGATTTCCCACTTGTACCCGAAGCTGCCGGCAATCCCGGCGCTGGGTGGCTGAGGACGCCAGCCCCGCACCGGTTTGCCCCGGATGCTGAACTTCACCATGTCGGCCCTGCCCAGGTAAATGTGCCTGGGCAGGCACTGATACGGCCGGGTGCGGCCCTCGATCCCGGGCAGGTACGACCGGTAGCCTTCCAGCGGCTTGTCCGCGTACAGCGGACTGATGTCCGGCTTTTCCCCGGGCTTCTCGTTGGGCCCGTCGTACATGTGGCCCTGGATCATGTGGATGTAATACACGGTCCCGCACTCGGCGCAGTTGATCTTCCCCTTCCAGTTCCAGAAGCAGTAGGGGTCGAGGTAGTTGACGGTGTTGCAGGTCTTGCCGTCCAGTTTTTTCTTGCACCAAATGATATCTGCCACGGCCACCTCCTTATATCCAGCTCTTGGCATACCAGTTTTCGATCGTGCTGATCGGGTAGCCGAGCAATTCGTTGTAGAGCTTGACGTTGTCGGCTCCCACCGGGCGCCAGATCCAGTTCACCCGCCGCGGGGTCTTGGAGAGCATGCCGGCGCTGTAGCCCGCCTGCATGAGGATGTCGCCATACAGCGGATCATCAATCCAGCGAACCGTGCCGCGCTGGCGGTAGTGCTCGCTCTCGTAGACTTCGCGATCGTTCTTCACCGGGGCCGCCAGAACGCCGGCATCGGTGAGGATCTTGACCACCTGTGACCTGGTCTTGTCCGCCGCCCATTTCTCCAGGGCGCCGTAGATCTCGACCTGGGCTTCGGCCTCCACCCGGTCCTTGTGCTTCTGGTACCGGCTGTAGAGCTCCTTCTGACCGGTAATGGCGCACAGTTCCTTGAAGTCGGGTTCGTTGAAGGCGGAAACCATGACGTAGCGGGCTTCGTACTTGTCCTGCGGGTTCTGCGCATCCGGGAAGTCCGACTTGCCGCACAGGATGATCCCATGCACGCAGAGCTGGGTTTCCCAGTTGCCCCACCGCTGACGCACGATGCCGAAGCGCCCGTACAGGGGAACGGAATACTCGGAGAATCGAGCCGGGGTCTGCACCTGCGAGAATTCGATCATGGTGCCCAACCCGGTCTTGCGCCGCCAGTGCATGGCCGACAGGATGCCGTGGGTGATCAGCGTGCCCGAGGCCCAGTCAATCACCCAGTTGGAGTGCTTGGTGCAGTGGCCGCCCATGTATTCCGGCATGCCCATGATGGATGCAAATCCGGCGTGGGCCTGGCCCAGAATGTCATAGGACCCGCCAAACACCTTGGGGCCGTACCCGAAGCCGCCGCCCCACACGTAGATGAACCGCGGGTTCATCTCCTGCAGGTAGCGGTAGCTCATCTTCCACTTGTCCAGCGTGCCCGGCCGGTACAGCTCGGTCAACCCGTCGCTCATCTTCACCAGCCGATAGAACACCTGCTGCATGTCCGGAATGTGGTAGTCCATCGACAGGAAGTATTCGTTGGGGTTGGCGTTGGTGAAGCCGAAGCCGGTGCCGGTCATGGGGCGCGTGTCGTGCAAGGGATACAGATAGGCTTCGTTGAATGGAGAGGTATGACGCATGGCGTCGCCCATGCGCGGCTGTTCGATTTTAATCACCTCGGCGCCGAGCTCGGCCAGGTTGGCGGCCGAGTGCGGCGTAAAGATGTACATGGTGCAGCTCAGCCAGCGGATGCCCTTCAGCGCCGTCGGCTTGGTGTGTTCGTTGCCAGGGTCGAACGCATGGCGGCAGTACTCTTCGTACGGCATCTTCATTTCGTCGAGTTCTGCCTTGCTCTTCGGGCCTTTGAGTTCCTCTAGCCGCGTTACCCTCAAGTCTTTTGCCATGTCAGATGACCCCCCTTTCCTTCAGTGCCTCAACTTGGCTGGGGCTGATCCCCACCCAGCGCTGATACACCTCGTTGTTGTCTTTCCCCAGGCGGCGGCCCATCCACTTCACCCGGTGGGGCACGGTGGACATGAAGGCGTTATTGGGGGTGGAGTACAGCAGCGTCCCATAGTCGCCCTCAATCGTGTACACCCAGGGGCGGTACTTGAAGTGGGGGAACTCGCAGACTTCGTCCCAGAACAGAATGGGTCCGGCCGCGATCTCGTACTCGAGCAATTTCTGCTCGGCCTGGATGCGGTTGAGGTCGCGCAGCCAGCGGGTGGTCAAGGTGTAAGTCTTGATCAGCGCGTGCAGCGCGTTGCGCGCGCCCATTTCCTTCAAGAACGGGTCTTCGTGGATGAGGCGCCCGAACTGCGGGAAGTCGCGCTCGATGCACATGCCGATGCGGTACCAGAGACGGTCGCTCTGGCCGCCGATCATCATGTAGCCGTCCTTGCACGGGTTCCACTCGTACTGGTTGAGGTTGGGATCCCAGGCCCCGGTACGCGCCTTGATGCTGCCGTTAAATCCGTACCAGGAGATGTCGAAGTCCAGGATGTCCATGAGCGCTTCCGCTCCGGTGACCTCGATGAACTGGCCGCCGCCGTTGTGTTGGTCGCGATAATACAAGGCCGCCAGGACGTTGACCGCCGCCTGTTCGCCGGCCACAAAGTCAGCTATCCACACCCCGGAACGGGTGGGATCGCCGCCTTTGCCGCGCGGCAACTGGTCTTGCGGGAAGCCGCTGTTGTGGACAAAGGAATCGGCGCAACTGGCGAACGGCTCCAACTCCCATTGCCCGAACTTGGAGGTGTGATCCTTGTCCGGGCCCCACGAACCCTTGAGACCCGTCCATACATAGACCAGCCGGGGATTGATCTTCTCCAGGTGCCGATAGCCCAGTCCCAAGCCATCCATGTAGCCGGGGAGCATGCCGTCAATCACCACGTCGGCCTCGCGGATCAACTCCTTGAAGAGCTGCTGCCCTTCAGGCGTTTCCACGTCGAGTGTGACGGAGTAGGTGTTGCGATGTTCGTTGATGAAGGTCATGCCGCATTTTTCGCCGGTGTCCTTGTCAGCCAGCATGTACTCCTCACGCCCGAAGGGGGTCAGTTGCCGGAGCGGGTCGCCGCCGGGCGGCTCAACGCAAATCACCTCCGCGCCTGCCTCCCCCAGACATGAGGCTGCGAACTTGTGACCCAGCCTCCAGAGACCAATATCCACTACCTTGAATCCCTGAAGGGCTTCTGGTTTGCCAAAGCCTTTCTCGAACCTGACGTTGTCCTCGAGCCATTTGCCGAACTCATCCGCTCTCCGCTTGGCGTAGACCTTCGCCACATCTTCCTGCGGGGGCGGGGGAGTTACCGGCCAGGGACGGATTTCAGGGGTGATCAGCTTTAGGGTGTCTTGTCGATTGTTGATCTCGACATCCCTTTTTTCCGCCATGCGTTACCTCCAAAGAGCTCTTCTCGAAAGGGACACCACATAAACATGCGGCGTGCCGTCATTGAGTCATCGAACGTTCGTTCTCCCAACGGCCGCCGCAACAAAAGCTTTAAGAAGCCCGCCAAATTTTCAGGCGACCCTACCAGTCGTCCCCGCAGCTGTCTGTGATGGTACTCACCTATAGATGTGATCAACATCTATACGCAAACGCGAGAGAGGAAATAAACATTCTTATTCTATGTTAACTGCATCTAGATGATATTGACACTAGTCGACGTGACGGACGTCACTGCCTTTCTGCCCGCGGCATCGGATACTGTTTTGCAAGGTGGTGTCGACTAGCTGCCTTCGTGTCCTGCCCGGGTCGGATCCTAACAGTCCGCAAATGGAGGCACACATGGAGAACGTCTACACATGCAGTTGCGGAAATCAAACGTGGTTGGTGCTCGAACAGGCGATCCTCTGTACGAAGTGCAACGAGAAGTTCCCCTTACAGCTGATGGCCGTCGCTGAGTTCAATCACTTGGTGCTGGAAGAAGTGAAAGAGGCGGAGGAGGCGTTGTAGCCCACCGCGCATCAGACGCCCGCGCACAGGGGCCGCAATTCCGCATAAACGCAAGCTCAGAAGGGCCGCCGTCAGCCGCAGCCTACGGCGGCCCTAGTTTTAGCAGTCGCATCTCGCGAACGTTCCGGCATTACCGGGCATGCTTCGTGATCGAACTGAGACGGCGGCAACTATCCACTGGATGGCGATCAGAATTCCAGGAAAGAACACCGCCGCGGGAGCGTTCTGTTTGAGCGGAAAACGATCCTTATTTCGAAACTGCCCTTGTTTTTTTCATCCTTCTTGCCTGGCCGACAAAGCGCCCCATCGATTTTGAAACGTGCTCAAGTACGGTGGCCCACTCCTGCAAGTGACGCTCACCCTTCGGGGTCAACCTGTACACGCGGCGAGCAGGGCCACCATGGTCGAGTTGCCAACCGGAACGAACCATGCCGTTTGCCTCCAACTGGCGAAGAGTCCGATACAACGCGGCTCTTTCGATCTCGGCGTCGGTGAGGGCGTGTTCTTGAAGATCAGCGGAGAGGTCGTACCCGTAAGACTGTCCCTTCCGCTTCAGGAGCAGCAGAATCACCGGTTCAACAAACCGGTACAGGTTACCCATGGCACAGGTGCAGGGAAAATTTTTTCCGTGGCGACGACAGAGTCTGCGCGGCAATTGACTAGAACCTCCCAATGTGGATCAGTTTCCTACTGTAGCACCGAACAGTGTGGATGCAATCTACATCGATCCCAGTATGGGGCGCGGGGAGGACCGCCTCAGCGCACAAATTGCGGGGATTCGCCTTAGAATCGCATACGGCCGTAACGATTCCCTGCTCCGATGCATTTATCAAACCAAGGGTTCCCGCTGTTCCGGGACAGGCGATCCATGCAAAATAAAATGCGCGCAGTTTTCGCGCGCAGGGAGCAATCGAGGCATGTCTACTCAACCTGCAAGCGCGTTTGAAACAATGAGCCGAGAAGAGCTTCTTCGCGCCCTGGAAATGTTTGCGAAAAACTGGCTGGCGCACGATGGCTGTTGGTTCCTGGCAGCGGAGGAAGAGCTCGGCATGGAAGCCGCCATCGATCTGGACACCCGCTCTTGGGCACGGTTCGCAGCAGCGGAGGCCCGCCGGATCATGGCCACGTTTGACATCCCGCCCGGCGGCGGGCTGGGCGCTCTGGAAAAGGCTCTCAACCTGCGTATGTACAGCCTGATTAATTCCCAGCATGTCGAGTGGTCCGAGAACCGGCAGCGGCTGCGTTTTTTCACGGACGTGTGCCGCGTTCAAGAAACGCGTCGCCGCAAGAATCTGCCCGATTTTCCCTGCAAGCCGGTCGGTCTGGTCGAGTTTGCCACCTTTGCCCGAACCATTGATCCGAGAATCCAGACAAGTTGTCTCCACTGCCCTCCGGAAGCTCCCGCGGAGAAGTATTGTGGCTGGGAATTCAGCGTATGCCCTGCCTCTGGCGGCAGCGCATCGCCTTAACGGGAGGTCACACACCGATGTGATGTCTGCACTAACCGCGGCCGCACCCGGAGGGCTATGATGAGATTGAATTCTGAAAATGATTTTCAATTTCAAGTGAATCGGCATGGCGTCAAAGTCAAAGATCGCCGCTCTCAGTGATCTGCCGGAGGGGTGCGCGGCCGTGGTCGCCACGGTTGACGACGAGCTCGCGGAACTGATGGAGATCGGGTTTGTTCCGGGAGCGCATGTGAGACCAACCCACGGCGGCGTGGGCGGAGATCCGAGAGTTTACGAGTTGGATGGAACGCTGGTGGCGTTGCGGTACGCCGCCGCGCGGCACGTTCGCGTCACCCTGCTACATCAAGGCCAAAAGGAGGGTGATTGAGCAGTTCGGCTGCGTCCGTTTCCTGTTCCATCTGCGTCAGCCGCCCCTATTCTTCCAGGCAGTTGCGCACCTTCGCGCTCGTCGGTCCGCCGAACTCCGGCAAGACCACGCTCTTCAACCGTCTTACCGGGCTGCGGCAAAGGGTGGGAAATTTTCCTGGCGTCACGGTGGAACAGCACCTCGGTTATGTGGGGCTTGCGGCGGGTGAGGACATCGCCCTCATCGATTTGCCTGGCGTATACAGCCTTACGCCCCGATCCGAGGATGCGCGCGTCACCGTGGATATACTGCACGGCCGAATGCCCGGCACGCCGAGGCCGGACGGAGTTGTGCTGGTCCTGGATGCCACCAACCTGGGCCGACATTTGGCGTTGGCCGCTCAAGTGGTTGCTCTTGGCCTGCCCACCTTGGTCATTCTCAACATGGCGGATTCCTTGCGCTCGCGAGGTGGTCACGTGGACCCGCTGGCGCTGGCGCGAGAGCTGGGCACGCCTGTGGTATTGGCCAGTGCGTCCGAGGGCCAGGGGCTGGCGGAGATCTCACAGTTCCTCTCGTCATCACCGAACGCTCCCGCCGCGGTAACCTTGCCGGTTTTGCAGGATGTCCCGGCATGCCAGGCCTGGGCAAGGCGGGTCAGCGAGTCGGCCGGTTTTCGCCGCCCCTTGCCGGCCACCTGGACGCGGCGGCTGGATGCCGTGTGTCTGCACCGCATCGCGGGACCGATTATCTTTCTGCTGATCGTGGTGGCGGTGTTCCAATCCATTTTCCTTGTCGGACAGCCGCTTTCAGATTTGCTGCAGCACGTGCTCCTGAACGCGGGCGCACTTGTCGCCACCCAGCTTCCCAGCGGCATCGTGAAGTCGATCATCATCGATGGCGCATGGACGGGAACGGCCGCGGTGCTGGTATTCCTGCCGCAGATCATGTTCCTGTTCCTGGTGATCGGCATCCTGGAAGACTCGGGATACCTGGCGCGCGCCGCGGTGATTGCGGATCGAACCATGGCCAAGATCGGGCTGAACGGCAAAGCCTTCATCCCCCTGCTCTCCGCCTACGCCTGTGCCGTGCCCGCCGTGATGGCGACGCGAACCATTGAGAGCAAGCGCGACCGGCTGGCAACCATCTTCATCGCTCCCTTCATGACCTGCTCGGCGAGACTGCCGGTGTACACGATGATCATCGCGGCGTTTGTGCCGAACCGGCGCATCGCCGGCGCCATGTTTGGCGCGCGGGCGGCCGCGATGCTCGGACTCTATGTGCTCGGGTTCTTGGTGGCCGTGATCACGGCACGTGTACTGAAGTCCTCCATCCTGAGAAGTTCCGATACGCATTTCATCCTGGAACTGCCACCCTACCGCTGGCCGACCCCATTGTCCCTTGCACTACGGGTGCTGGACCGAGCCAAGGCGTTCGTATTCCGTGCCGGCACCGTGATTCTCCTGGTGTCGTTGGCGCTGGCGGTAGCGACGCACGTTCCTGTCCGTCACGGCGCCTCCCCGGCAATCCAGAACAGCGTCATTGGAATCGTCGGGCATGTCATCGAGCCGCTGGTTTCGCCGCTGGGGCTCGACTGGAGAATTGGCATCGGCTTGGCGACCTCCGTTGCCGCCCGCGAGACCATCATTGGTACGCTCGCCACCCTCTACGGAGTGGACCCTGATTCGCGCGGACTTGGATTGCAGGCGGCGTTGCACCACGAACTCTCGCCTGCCAGCGCGGTGGCATTGCTGATCTTTTTTGCGCTTGCGATGCAGTGTGTCTCGACCATCGCGGTTGTCCACCGCGAGACTAACAGCTGGAAGTGGCCGGCGCTTCAGTTCGTCTACATGGGAGTTGTGGCCTACGCCGCCGCATATATTGGCCACTTTGTTGTTGCCCACTTCTTGGCATAGACAGCCGGATCCTGTCCCACCAGGACTACACGAAGGAGACCTACCCTGTGCAGCTCAGCCCGATAGGCGTTCCCCGGAACAGGTTCCAGGGTGGACAATAACAACTGCATTTCAGCACTCAGCTCGGCGCAATCGTGGTGGGAACGACGATGGAGCTAACGACTAGCGACGCCAGCCCAGGTGTACAAGGGGCCGTATTCCAGGATTTAAATCCTCCCCCAGGCTTGATTGGGTTGTTCGGCTCGTTCTTGCGCTTAGGCCTGACCGCCTTTGGTGGTCCGGCGATGGTCGTTTACATACGGCAGATGGCCGTAGAGAAGAAGCGGTGGCTCGATGCCGACGGGTTCGATAGTGGCGTGGCGCTTTGCCAAGCGATTCCGGGAGCGACGGCCATGCAGACTGCGGCGTATGTCGGCCTGCGGGTACGCGGCGTCGCCGGTGCGTCCGCCAGTTTTATGGGCTTCGGCCTGCCGGCGTTTGCGCTGATGCTGGTGCTGTCGGCTCTGTACGCACGCACGCATGACATTCCTGTCATTGTGGCGGCCTTCAGCGGCCTGCGGGCGATCGTCGTGGCGCTGGTTGCCAACGCGACCGTGTCCTTCGGGAGGTCCTCGCTTAAGCGTTGGCCGCACGTGCTCATCGCTGCACTTGCGGCAGCTTTGTTTGCCTGGGAGGTAAGTCCGTTCCTGGTAATCGTGCTGGCAGCACTGATGGCGATGGTCTTCATCCCGGCACCGCAAACGGCGCCTGGCGTGTCGTTTGTGCCGACTCGCCAGCCTATGCGCCACACCACGAAGCCTGCCCTGGCCCTACTCGCGGCAGCGGCGCTCGTTTTTCTCGGGCTCTGGATTACCCACCGGCGCCTGTTTGACCTGGCCGCGCTGATGTTCCGGATCGACCTGTTTGCTTTCGGCGGCGGGTTTTCCTCCGTGCCACTCATGTTCCATGAAACCGTTGAGGTCCACCGCTGGCTGGACAGGGCAACGCTTCTCGACGGTATTGTGCTTGGCCAAGTCACACCCGGCCCGATTGTGATTACCGCGACTTTCATTGGCTATCTCTTGGCGGGCCTGGCAGGCGGCGTGACGGCGACGATAGCTGTGTTTATACCTTCGTTTCTCATGCTGATTGGGATTGCGCCTTACTTCGAGCAAATGCGAAGTTCGTCCCTGTTCAACAAGATCATTGCCGGAACTTTGTGTTCGTTTGTCGGGCTGTTGCTGATCGTCACTGCCCGTTTCGCGCAAGGCGTCAGCTGGGACTGGGCGCGTTTGGTGCTGGCCGTCGGCTCGTTTCTCGCGTTGCAGCTGAAGGTCAACGTTCTGTGGACAGTCCTTATCGGCGCCGGGCTGTCGATCGCGTTATGCCGATGACCCCGGCTGGAGGATAAAACAATGCCCCAGAAATCGGGAATTACAATTAACATTCCAGGACTTGGGGTGCGGGACATCCTGACGATCGTCAGCGACTACACGGGCACCCTCTCATTTGACGGCAAGCTGATTGCGGGTGTCCGGGAGCGGATGAACGAACTTGCGGATCACGTGGATATCCACATCGTGACCGCAGACACAACTGGCACTGCCCGGAAGGAGCTTTCGGGCATCCGCCTCAAAAAGATACTGAAACTGAAGGGGAACGACCACGATTGCCAAAAGCGAGCCTACCTGGAACAACTCGATCCAAGGCACGTGGCAGTGTTCGGCAATGGAAACAATGATCGGCTTCAATTAAGAGCAGCCAAGGATGCTGGAGGACTGGCAATCGCCGTTGACAACGGTGAAGGCTGTGCAGTTGATGCCATCATGAATGCGCACATTTTCATCAACGGGATCACAAATGCGCTGGATCTGCTCCTCTATCCGAAACGCTGTGTTGCCACCTTGCGATTCTGAAAGCCCCCCAGAACAAACTGTTCCCCTGCTCGCCCGGCTCCCGGGGCCTCCTCCTGCGCTCACCGGCTGCCAAGTAAAAAAAAAGTCCCGATGTCACTGACATCACCGACACAAGAGTATTAAGAACATCAGGAGGAAAGGTAGGCCTCGCGAAAACCGGGGGCCGAAATCATAGATTTTCAAGGTTCGCAAGGCCCTGCGATTTTGCCGCATTGTAGTTACCCGGCATCGCTACCTGAGATTCAGGAGGAACCTTATGCGATCCCGCGTTGGCACTCCTATCGCAATCCAGTCCGCCCTTCTGCCGGTTGTGCTAAGCGCAACGATGGCATTTCTGCTAACGAACGCTGGGTCCGCCCGAACGCAGACTGTCGGCACAATCCCGCAGCCCCCCAACGCCTCGCAGCAGACCAGTCATAGCGGGGCGGTGGAGTCGGTAGCATACAGTCGGGACGGCCGCTGGCTGGCTTCCGGCAGCCGAGACCGCACGGTCAAACTGTGGGACGTGACGACGGGCCGTGAACTGCGCACGCTGACCGGTCACAAGGACTTCGTAACCTCGGTCGATATTAGTCAAGACGGCCGCTGGCTCGCTTCTGGAAGTTTGGACCGCACCATCAAGCTCTGGGACCTGAGCACGGGGCACGAACTGCGCACCCTGGTGGGTCACGAGGACTCGATTAGGTCGGTAAACTTCAGCCCAGACGGGCGGTTGCTGGCGTCCGGAAGTTTTGACAATACGATTAAGCTGTGGGACGCCGCCACCGGCCGTGAACTACGCACGCTGATCGGGCACAGCAAGTGGATAAACTCGGTCGTGTTCAGCCCCGACGGGCGACAACTGGCGTCGGGCAGCTCTGATGACACAATCAAGCTTTGGGATGTGGCTACTGGCCATGAACTGCGTACCCTGACCGGCCACGCTCAGTCGGTAAGATCGGTAGCATTCAGCCCGGACGGGCAGCTGCTTGCATCGGGAAGCTTCGACAACACAGTTAAGTTGTGGGATTTGGCGACGGGTCGTGAGTTGCGCACCCTGCGCGGTCACACCCGCTGGGTTCGATCGGTGGCGTTTAGCGGGGATGGACGTCGGGTGGCCTCCGGGAGCTATGACAACACGATCAAGCTGTGGGATGTGGCTACGGGCCGCGAGTTGCGTACTTTGATTGGTCACCGTAATTCCATTAGGTCGGTAGCGTTCAGCCCAGACGGGCGCCACGTGGCTTCGGGGAGTTTCGACAACACGGTCAAGCTCTGGGATGTAGCGACGGGTCACGAATTGCGGACTTTGGGCGTTAACACCGATTCCGTAGCTTCAAAACGATAAGCGGAGAACGCCACCAGAGTACGCGCCGCTGGCGTGGAACTGATTCCACCCCGCACCTGTTTCTCTAACTCGACCCAAGCAGATTCCTCGCTTCGCGCGGAATGACAATTCACGCTCGCACTGGTGGCCGCCGTTAGAGATCCAGCAGTGGGTGAGAATTCGGCAGCATCCGCACGCAAATTACCGACTTCAGCCGCCGCCGGATATCTTTTTCGCAAATCCAATGCCGTCAAGCGTCACACAGAAAGGTGCGCTGTGTCCTTGTTCCACAAGGGCGAGGAAGACAGAATTCGCTGTTAAACGCCGCGGCCCCTACAGTCCAGAACCAGGGGGCACGTCATGAGCACAACGAGCACACCGAGGTGCGGCATCGAGGGCTGCGAGAAGATGATCGCGGCACTGCAGCAGGCCCTCGCTGGGAATCCCGACGACCTCACGCTGCGCTACCAGCTTGGTATCTGTTACAGCGGAGTCTGCCGCCCACACTCGTTGACCTCTCCCGAACTGGCCCTGCAGCACCTGCGCTGTACCGCAAGCGGCACCGGGGAAATGCGCGATGACCTGCTTCGCGCCCGGGTCATGGCCCTTCGCGGCATCACCTACACTCGATGCTCAACCCTGCCGTTAGACGCCCGCCTTTCTGCGGCCATGGAGTGTTACCAGGAAGCCGCGGCCCTCTACTTCGCGCAATCGAGGTTTACCGACTGGGCGAGGATGCAATTCAACCTGGGGAACGCCTGGTGTGACGTCCGCGAGGATCGTTTTCTCGACAAGTGGGAGAAAGCGATTTCGCATTACGAGCAAGCATTGTTTTTTCGCACCCGGGAGTCGGATCCGCACGGCTTCGCAGCCACCCTGGAAAACCTGGGCAGTGCCTACCGGGAACGGAAGCAGGGGGACAAGGCCACGAATGTGCGCCAGGCTATTAACTGCTATCGTCGTGCCGCACAAGTCTGCCGGATCGGCTGCGCGCCCGGCCAGTGGGCAGCCCTTCACAATAATCTCGGGAACGCCTACCTGTCGCTGCCGGCAACCGATCGGGACCTCGAGACTTCATGGGCTCGCAAGGCCATTCGTCATTTCGATCTCGCACTGCGCGTCAGAACGGTTGAGCATAGCTCCCTGGATTACGGAATCACACAACTGAATCGTGCCCAGGCCTATCTGCGGCTGGGAATGGCCGACTCACCCGCCGATCTGACCGAATCGGCGCGGAGTTTCCGCGAGGCACACGAAGCTTTGATCAAGGCCATGCGCCCTCAGGAAGCCAAGATGGCGGCGCGGGGATTTGATCTGGCCGTCCAGGCGGTCACGTCCTCAGCTTTCGAAGCGATCCCAAGGCCACAATAATCATGGCGGCCACCAATCTCTGATTGGGTACCGCAAATGTTGACTGAATCGATCGGCGTGGTCAGATTGAAATGAGAATCAACACTCGTGTGCGATACGCCATCCGCATGATGGCGGACATCGCCAAGCATGGCGGCGGTGAACCGGTCAGGGTCGTGGACATCGCCGGGCGCCAGGGCCTCTCCAAGTTCTACCTCGACCAACTGGGGACGCCGCTGCGACACGCCAATCTACTGAAGAGTGTCAGGGGCAAAAAGGGCGGCTACATGCTCAACCGGGTCAGCGCCAAGATCAAATTGATCGACATCATCGAGGCGGTGGACGGACCCGTCTGCCTGATGGACTGCGTTCTGGACCCGGGCCAGTGCGACCGATCGGATTTCTGCGAGTGTATCGGTATTTGGCGAGATATCAACGCAGCCATGGTCACAGCCCTGGAAAAGTATTCGCTCGCCGACCTGGTTGACACCAGCCGCTCGGTATCCCGGCTCGGCAGTGTGTGCATGGCCGGCAGAAGCGCGGAGGAGGCGTGAAATGGAGTCGGTAGATTTGGAGATTCCCGCGGTTGAGAGAGCGGTCAACGGTAAGACCATTCGCCTGCAAAAAGGGGACCTGATGGCCCTGCCGGTGGATGGAGCGGTTTACTACGCGCGCGAAGACCTGCAATTGGGCTCCGGGTTCGGAACTGCGATTCAGACGCGAGGCGGCTCGGCGGTGAAAAAGGAACTGGAGAAGATCGGCCGGGTGGCGCCGGGCGAGGCGGTGGTCAGCGGGGCGGGCAACATGCAGCCGCGCCACATTATTCATGCCTGCGGGCCGAAGTTCCACGAACCGGAGACGGAAACCAAGTTGCGGAAGTGCATTCAATCGGCCTTGCAGGCAGCGAACGACGCTGGGCTGAAGACAGTGGCGTTCCCGCCCATGGGCACCGGTTTTTACGGCGTGCCCTTCGAGATGTCAGCGACCGTGTTGGTCGACGTTGCGCAGCGCTTCCTGGAACAGCCGAGCTCGATCCAGGAGGTCATTATTTGCGTGATGGACGACCGCGAGTTTCGAGCATTCCGGCCCAAGCTGGAAGCAAGGTAAAGGTGGGAGGCATCTGCCATGTACGAGAGCAGCCCGCTGTTGCGGTTCGCGGAGGATAGGCTCCAACTCATCGCCCTGCTGTTCATGGCGACGGTGTACGCCTTGAAGATACGCTGGATTCTCACCTTTCCTGCCGGTAAGGACTGGCAGGCGCCCCACGGAACCGACAGAACCAGTCCTCGTCGCGGGGCAACGCGGTCCTTATTTGCTATCGCGACGCCATGGGCCATGGCGAGTACGCGGCATCACCCCTTGCTTTACCTTCAATTCGTAATCTTCCATACCGCGGTCGCTGCCTCCATCGCCATGTCGTTCGTCATTCCCTACGCCCCGAAATTGCTGCAACGGTACGCGCTTGTATTGTTGTTGCAGGTCCTGTTCTCGGCGGCGGCGGTAGTAGGGGTGGCGAGATCGATTCGCCGGGTTGCCAGTCCGTACATGCGGGCCATCAGCTCGCCCGACGATTACTTCTCCCTGGCATTGCTCACCATTTGGTTCGTGTTCAGTGCGCTGGCCGCGCCGAATGCGGGGCAAATCAGGGAGTGGCCATTGCTGGCGTACTTCTTCCTGACCGCGTTTTTTCTGGTTTACGTGCCATTCAGCAAAATCTCCCACTATCTGTTTTACCCGTTCGCGCGCTGGTACTTGGGGCGGACGCTGGGACATCGCGGCGTTTATCCCGTGGTGAAAGGGGCATGAACCATGCCACTCGAGAGGTCGGAAAAAGCCAAGGCATTGATCGAACGGCTGCCGCAAAAGGTGAACCGGCAAATCATGTTGTCGCTGGAGGCTTGTGTCCACTGCGGGTTGTGCACGGATCAGTGCCACTACGTGCTGGCCAATCCGGGCGATGTGACCTACGCCCCCGCCTACAAGGCGGACCGCATCCGCAAGCTCTTCAAAGCCCACATCGACTGGACGGGCCGGGTTGCGCCCTGGTGGGTGGGTGCAAAGAGTGTGTACACCGATCAGGAGCTTGAGCAGTTGAAGGACAGCGTATTCGGCAAGTGCACGAACTGCCGGCGCTGCTCGCTCAACTGCCCCATGGGAGTGGACATGGCGACGTTCAACCGCATGGCTCGAGGGCTTTTGTGCCATGTCGGCGTCATGCCGGAGGGCGTGGCTCATGTCGCCAAGGACCAGTGGGAGATCGGCAATCAGATGGGCGTGCTGCCGGAAGATTACCTGGATACGCTCACCTGGATGGAGGAGGAGCTGCAATCCGAATACCACGATCCCACGATCAAGATCCCCATTAACAAGCCCGACGCCGATGTGATGTACACCATCAATCCTCGCGAGGTGAAATACGATCCGCGCACCATCGCCGAGGCGGCGGCCATTTTTCACTTCGCCGGCGAAAACTGGACCATGTCCAGCGAAGGCTGGGACATGACCAACTTCGGATTGTTCAACGGAGACGACGAACTGGGTGCTGCCGTCGCCGGGCGCGTTTACGACACCCTGCAGACCCTGCGCGCCAAGAAACTGGTGATCTCGGAATGCGGTCACGGCTTTCGTTCCACGCGATGCGAAGGGCCGAATTGGGGCAAGCGCTCGCTTGGCTTCCCCATGGAGAGCGCCATCGTCACCATGACGAATTACATCAAGCAGGGCCGAATCAAGGTGGACAAAAGTAAGAACAACATCCCTGTCACCTATCACGATTCCTGCAATCTCGCGCGCAGCTGCGGGATCTTCGAAGAACCACGAGAATTGTTAAGCCTTGTTGCATCCGACTTTCGCGAAATGCACCCGAACCGGGCGGAAAATTTCTGCTGCACCGGCGGCGGTGGCGCCATGTCGATGACGGAGTACGCGCCGTTGCGGCTCAAGTCGGCCAAGATCAAGGCGGAGCAGATGCAGGCGACCGGGGCGAAAATTGTTGCGACCTCATGCCACAACTGCGTCGACGGATTGTTCGATCTTATCCGGCATTACAAGCTCAACATGGAAGTGAAGCTGCTCGTGGACCTTGTAGCCAATGCGCTGGTCGTGCCGCAGCGCGAGGTCGCGGAGGAAGTTGTGCCTGCAATTCCCGAGATGAAGGAACCCGCAAAAGTGCTCGCCGGGTACAGGATCCTCGTGGTGGACGACGAACCCGACGTAAGGGCCTATTTGCGCAGCATCTTCCAGGAGCAGGGTGCGGAGGTGTTCGAGGCGCCCGACGCCAGGCAAGCGATGCGTGCCCTGCTGAGCGACAAGCCGGACTTGATGACTCTAGACCTGATCATGCCTCACAAGACCGGCGACTGGCTGTACTGGGAACTGAGAAAGGACCCGAATTTTGCCGATCTGCCGATCGTCATCATCACCGGGTACGCGCGCATGGAAGTTCCGGCGATGGACTTCCACAAGTTCGTTGCGGAAAAGCACTTGCCGGAACCGCAGGCTTTTATCGAAAAGCCGATTCAGCCGGAAGTGGTTCTCGAAGCGGTCAGGAGCATCCTGAGCAGGAAAGCAGGTGTTCAGGCCTGAACGATGGGTCTTCCGAGAAGCGAGGTGCACATGAATCGGATTGCTTCCAATCAAGGGGAGCTCGCGTTGACCGCGCTCGGCCTCCGCTGTGCTGAGTTGTTTGCGGAAGTCCCTTGCTGGATCTCGATCCAAGACCGGCAGTTTCGCATCGTCAAGGCGACGGCAAAGATGATCTCGGACTTCGGTGAACACCGCGAGGAGAAATGCTATGCGTTTTACAAAGCCCGATCGGAGCCATGTCCTGAATGTCCGGTGGCGCGGACGTTTGAGGACGGCAAAGACCATAGCAGCCAGGAGATGCTGTTCGACAAACGCGGGCTGCCTCACAACCTGCTGGTGAACACCCGGCCACTGCGGAATAACGACGGCGAAATCGTGGCGGTGATCAAGGTGTTTGCCGACGTTTCGTCGGAGAAGGAACTGGCTGGCCGCCTGCACGATAGCCTGCTTCGATTTCGCAACATTTTCGACAATGCTCCCTGCTTCATCACCGTGCAGGACCGCAACTTGCGCATTACCGAGTCAAACCTGCGGTTCGACGAGAGCTTTGGCGATGGGATGGGCGAGCATTGCTACGAGGTTTACAAGAAGCGACAGGACCCGTGCCCACAATGTCCCGTAGCGGAGACCTTTCGCGACGGCCAGGTTCATACGTCGGAAGAAGTGGTGGTGGATAACCAAGGCCGGTCGGTGCACGTGCTTGTCTACACCGCACCCATCCGGAATGCGGCCGGCGATATCACGTCGGTTATGGAAATGTCGACGGACGTTACCGAGATTCGAACCCTGCAGAACAAGCTCGCCAGCCTGGGACAACTGGTGGGAGGGATTGCGCACAATGCCAAGAATATCCTCGACGGATTGCGCGGCGGAGTGTACATCCTCAACCTGGGATTCCGGGACAACAAACAGGACGACATCCGGACCGGATGGGAGATGGTGCAGCGAAATGTGGAACGGCTCTCTGCCATGATCATGGACATGCTGTCCTGCGCGCGGGAGCGCACGCCGCAACAGACGCCGGTATCGCTCGCCAGGATGGTCAAGGAAGTTGTCGCGCTGTACACGCCCCGGATCCTTCAGTTCCACATCACCCTGGAAACCGCGATTGATGAGCAGGTGGAGATTCTCGGAGACGCCAAGGAAATCCACAGTTTGATTTCCAATCTCATCACCAACGCGATTGAGGCCTGTAACGCGGACCGCGATGAACAGAAAACCCAGCGGATCGTGGTCCGAGTGATTCGCGATAAGGGCGCAGCCATTATCGAAATCGAGGACAACGGCGCCGGTATGGATCCCGCAACCCGGAACGCTCTGTTCCAACGCCTCGTTTCCACCAAGGGAAGCGCCGGCACGGGCCTTGGCCTGGTGATGTCGCAGAAAGTGGCCACCGAGCACGGAGGAAGTATCAGTGTTCGCTCCGAGCCGGGCACAGGTTCGGTGTTCACCGTGAGGCTACCGGCACGACAGACGGATGCGATTTCAGCTTAATGAGGAACAACATGGCTATCAATTCGACTGCAAGGAAGAGGGTTCTGGTCGTCGACGACGAACCGGACGTGTGCATTTATCTTTCCAGAATACTCCAGGAAAACGGCTTCAGCGTAACCCGCGCTGCCGATGGTGAACAGGCCCTTCAGGCGGTGGAGAAAGAAAGACCTGACCTCATTACTCTTGATCTTTCCATGCCCGAGACCAGCGGCGTCAAGTTTTACAGGACGATTAAGTCGCGGCCGGATCTCCGCACAATTCCGGTGATCTTTGTGACGGGCATCACCGGGCCTGGCGGCCCACGAGATACGGAACGCTTCTACAGCACGCGGCAGCAGGTGCCTCCTCCTGACGGATTCATTGCCAAGCCCATCGATCCGCAGGAGCTGTTGGAATTGGCCAGAAAGCTGACGGCAGGTGAACGACTAAAGTGTGAGGCGGCGAGCACGAACAAGTGACGCCATTCTCCCGCTCGTCGTTCGGGGACGATCGAATACGGCATTGTCCGAGCGGGCTCGGGCGGGGCGTTCAAAATCGCATTGACACGTGATGTGGGTCACATCCGAGCTGTCAGGTCGGGTGTAGCTTCGTAAGTTACGCGACCAGAAGCATAACGTGTAACCAGCTTACCGGTGCTTCGCATGACTATCGCGGTGTACGTCGCCATCTACTTGGGCGCGGCAATCTCTGCCCTCGGCTGCGTCCTGAGAATCCTGCAATACGCCAGAACGCCGGTGCATCTCCGCTGGGAGTTGTACCCGGTCCCGCATGAGGAAGAAAGTCGGGTCGTCCACGGCGGGTCGTACTTTGAATCTGCAAACTGGTGGACACGTCCTCAGCATTTCAGTTTGGCCGGCGAGCTGCGAAGCATGGTGCCGGAGATGCTGTTCCTGAAAGGCCTGTGGGAGTTCAACCGCCGCCTGTGGTATGCGTCGTTCCTGTTCCATGCCGGCCTGTACCTGACGATCGCCACCGCAGTGCCGATTGGGGCGGTTGCGTTGTTCGGCGGACCGTCGCATGCGAGCTTTGTTTTCTGGATGCGCGGCGTGGGTCATGCCACGGGCTACGCCGGCTGCATGTTGACGTTGTCCGGAGCGGTCGCGCTCTTGTTCCGCCGGCTTACCGATCCTGACCTGAAGAACTACACCCGTGCGGCCGACATCTTCAACCTGCATGCTTTCATTCTGACGTACGGCCTGGTTGCTGCGGGATATCTCGTTCGTGGCGAACACACAGCCGGCGCCGGCGCGGTCTTGCGGGGCTTGGCGACGTTCGACACATCGCTGACCATCAGCGCCGGTTTCGGCGTCGGCCTGATGCTGGCCTCGGCGCTGGCTGCCTATATCCCGTTCACGCACATGGCGCACTTCATCGCGAAATATTTCACCTACCATGCGGTCCGCTGGGACGACCGGGCCAATGCGCGCGGCGGCAGCCTGGAGGCAACCATGGCGGAATACCTCGCCTATCGGCCTACTTGGAAGGCAGCACATATCGGCGCCGATGGAGAGAAAAGCTGGGCTGAGATCGTGACCACCAATCCCAATCAGGAGGCCACGAAGTGAAAACGCCGGTTGACTTTCGCCAGATGTCTCGGCCAGACCACGAGCCGGTTGTGCATCTCAGCAATGAAGACTTGATGGCCTTACCGCCGCCTTTCGACGGCGCGGACAAGGACAAACCGTGGAATGCGCTCTCGCAGCAGGTTCTGGCCAAGTACGAATGCGGTCTTGATGACACCTGCGCCGTGAGTCTGCCGCAGCCGAAAACCGCCGAGGAGGAGAAGGAACTTGTCGCGAAATTCCTTTCCGGCCTCGACAAGTTGTTTACCAAGGAGAACAACTGGACATTTTTGCAGCCGCTGCTGCTCACCATGGAGCATTGCACGCACTGCCAGACGTGCGCGGAAGCGTGCCACATCTTCGAAGCCAGCGGCAGGAACGAGCTCTACCGCCCCGTGTTCCGATCGGAGATCATGCGCCGGCTCTACTTCAAATATGTAAGACACGGGGGCCTGCTCTCCGCCTGGCAGCACGGCGACATTACGGTGAGCTGGCCATTGGTGGCGCGGCTCCTGGAACTATCGTACCGCTGCAACCTGTGCCGGCGCTGCGCGCAGACATGCCCGATCGGCGCCGACAACGGGCTCGTCGCCCACGAACTGCGCAAGCTCTTCAGCCAGGAGATGGGAATCAGCGCCAAGGAGCTTCACGAACAGGGCTCGATGCTGCAACTGAAGGTCGGGTCATCGACCGGCATGAATGCGGAAGTGGTGAAGGACAATATCGCATTCATCGACGAGGACACGAGTGAAAAAGCCGGGTTCGAGGTTCACACGCCATGGGATGTCGAAGGGGCTGATGTTCTGCTGATCCACAACGCCGGCGAGATCATGGCCTGGCCGGAGAATCCCGGCGCCTTCGGGGTGATCCTGACCATGGCGGGCATTAGCTGGACAATGTCCTCGGAGCTGGCGGGATACGATTCGATCAACTACGGTCTATGGTACGACGATGCCCAACTTGCGCGCGTCGCGCTGAAGCACGTCGAAGCGGCACGCAAGCTGAAAGTCAAGAAGATCGTCGTCGGGGAGTGCGGACATGCTCACAAGGCGCTGTGCGTGGTGGCCGATCGTCTGCTGAGCGGAGATCTCAACATTCCGCGAGAAAGTTCGATGACAGTGCTGCGCGACATTGTGATGAGCGGACAGCTCAAGTTCGACCCGTCACGCAACGATTTTCCCGTCACGCTCCATGATCCCTGTAACCTGGTGCGGCTGATGGGTGTGGTAGAACCGCAGCGCGAGATCGTGCGCAAGCTATGTCCGCAGTTCCGTGAGATGGAGCCACACGGAGTGAACAACTATTGCTGTGGGGGCGGCAGTGGCTTTGCGATCATGAGCGGAAACAACTTTCCTGACTGGCGCTTCCATGTGGCCGGACGCAAAAAGCTGGAGCAAGTGCTCAACGCGTTCTCGGATTGCCTCGATCCTGCGATTCCCAAGTATTTGTGCGCGCCGTGCAGCAACTGCAAGGGCCAGTTCCGCGACCTGTTGGCCTATTACGATCTGTGGAAGCAAAACCGGATCTTGTACGGCGGGCTGGTGGAGCTGATTGTCAATGCCATGGTCGACGTGAAGCCGGGATTCATTGAGTGGGAATGGCACTGACATCACGCTGATGTCTGTCTAATCGAATGCGCTGAAGAGGTGTCCGAGTTTTCGCTTCTTTGTGCGCAGATAGTGCTCGGCAAGTTTCCCAGCCGGAACCTCACAAGGGACCCGTTCTACGACCTCGATGCCCGCCTTCTGAACCGCCGCGATCTTTGCCGGATTATTTGAAAGCAAGCGGATGCGCATCAATCCAAGAGCCTGCAGCACTCCAACCGATAGCAAGTAATGGCGGCAGTCCGCCTGAAAGCCCAGCATCTCGTTCGCCTCGACTGTGTCGAAGCCCTTGTCCTGCAATTCATACGCGCGGAGCTTGGCCATGAGGCCGATGCCGCGGCCTTCCTGTTGTTCATAGATGACAACCCCGGCCCTTTCGCGGGAAATCATGTCCAGGGCCATTTCGAGTTGTTGCCGGCAATCACACCGAAGAGAGCGCAAGACTTCGCCGGTCAGGCACTGGGAGTGGATGCGCACCAGCGGAGGTGCGGAACGCAAGTTGCCCATGACAAGCGCGACAGCGGTTTCGGTGCGTTGATCACCGTTGCAGCCGATGCAACCTCGGTAACCGATCGCGCGGAATACGCCCCACTGCGTCGGAAGGTTGGCTTCTGCCACTCGGAAGACGTCCATGGTGAGTCTCACCCTCCGCTCCATTGCCGGGCGGCCTCCGGAGTTCGACCGAGCAACGCTGAGGCGATGGCTGACGCCGTTTGGATGAAGTGACAGAGCGCTTGCGGCGCCGTCCTCCTGCCTGGACGGTAGATGAGGATCCACTCGTGGCTTGACTCGATCCGGAAATGTTCCATGTGCAAAGACAGCTGTTCGATCTTGTCAGCCGTAAGGAAGTCCTGAGATGTAGTTCCATTCGAGCAGTGCACGAATAACTTCTTTGCGAATTTTCTTGCAACCTCCAGATCGACTCTTCCATGCAAAGCGTCGCCAAGCCGATGCGCAAAGCCTTTCTCGCCGATCTGAAAAACCGGAAGTTGGCGCGATGGGCATCGAAATCCTGCGACGGTGGTCTCCATTAGATTCGCGCACCCCGGAATGTAATGAGCCAGGTCGAAAACGAGCGCATCGCAGTCGCCGACCACTCGTCTCATAACATGGAGGGTCAGTGCCGCGGGATTGTCTTCCAAAATCGTCAGACCTTGGACGTCAGAACCTGCGAAGGGGTTCCCACTGTCTTGGAATGAGAATCCCAATTTTTGAGCCTCCTGCCGCAGCATCCTTACCCTACGCCTGGTAAATACCCAGTCAAGGAGGGCGGGCAGGAAGGCGATGAGCCCGCCGCCCACGACATAAAGGATTAAATCCATGGCCACGCCTCTGCCGCGAATTCCTGCTCGCCTATCCGGGCCCAATTTCTGGCAGCCCATCGCCAAAGGGGCTGCCGCAGATCAACCCAGGGCGCCTGATCCCACTCCTTTTTCAATCTTGCCTCGGGCAGCGAACCGCCGGGCTGCCAACAACAGTCCCGAGGCCCAGTTCGGTGTCGCGAGCGCGTGCAGATGCGTATAGCTCGCCCACACGTTGTTGACCAGCACGGCATCGCGCCCAGGCCAGCAGCCGCTGCCGCGGACGACCGCACAAGCAGTTGTCGCTGGTTCTTGCTGCACGATAATGCGCGAATAATGGAACTCGTGGCCGTGGAGGGTTGTGCCGACGTCGAAGAACGGATTGGGAGCATCGACCACCAGTTCGGCATAGCCGTGGCCTTGGGCAGTGACGCAGACTTCGACGTCAAACGGCAACACGCCGGCCATCTCGTACTTTCCACCGCGCCACGCGATCGCCCGGGAAAGCAGCATTAACCCGCCACATTCCGCATAAATCGGCAGCCCTCGTTCCGCCGCCGCACGCAACGAGCCGAGGAAACTGCGATTGGCAGCCAGGCGGTCCGCGTGCGTCTCCGGGAACCCACCGCCGATGTACAGCGCATCCAGGTCAGCCGGGAGTTCCTCCGCCGACAGGGCGCAAATCGGCACCCACTGCGCGCCCGCCTGTTCCAGCGCCTCCAGGTTTTCAGCATAATAGAAGCTGAATGCAGCATCCTTGAGCACACCGATCTTCAGTCCCGACGCGTCGGGATATTTCACAGGGCGTTGTTCGACCTGGGCAACCAGGGACGCGGTGCGCGCAATCTCGATCAACTGCGCCAGATCGAGGGTTGGCGCGACTTGCTGCAGCAGCACGGTCTCGAGCGTGGCGGTCGGGCCGTGTTCTTCCGGAGTGACCAGGCCCAGATGACGCACCGCGACGAGATCCTCCACCGTGAGCTTGGGTATCGCACCGACCACGGGGATTCCACAGCTCTGTTCAATGCATTCTCGGAGTATGCGTTCATGGCGCTTGCCGTTGACGCGGTTGAGCACCACGCCCGCCAGGTGGAGTACCGGGTCGAACTTCTGGCACCCGAGCACCAAGGCAGCCGCGGTGCGCGTCGTCTTCGTCGCATTGAGGACAAGGATGACGGGAGCGTCCAGCAGTTTCGCCAATTCGGCGCTGCTGTGCGTGCCGGCGGTGTCGAATCCATCGAAGATGCCGCGGGTACCTTCGATGACGTTGATGCCGTCGGAGAGCGCGTTGCGCGCAAACGCCGCCGCCGTGGTGGCGGCGCCCATCAGGTACGTATCCAGGTTGCGGGCTTGGTGTCCTGCCGCCCAACCGAGCCACGCCGGGTCAATGTAGTCGGGACCCTTCTTGAAGGCACGCACGTGCAGACCCGTGCGTCGCAGGGAGAGAAGCAGCGCCAGGGAAACAATGGTCTTCCCTGCATCGCCGGACAAACCGGCAATCACCAGGCGGGGCGCGAGTTCATGTTCAGCCATCAGGACACCCAAGGTTGCGCGCGGCTACGCCTCCGCCACGCCATGAAGCTCGGATTCACGCCGTGCTGGCCGCCTGCTTCGGCGGCGCAACCTGGATATAGTTCACGCCGCCCAGGAAGCAGTACACACAACGTTCGGATTCAATCAACAGGCGAACTGCCTTCTTGCAGTCGTCCCGGCTGCACGCTGATCCGAGCTTGGCCTGCATCGCTTTAGCTAAGTCGTTAACGCTGACGTTCCGTTTGCCGATAGCTTCAGCCAGGAATTGGTACATCTCCTCGGCGATAGATTGGATCGATATCTCTGCCATGGAATCTCCTTGCCCGCCGCCGCGGCGATCAGTCAGCGCCGGCGGCATCTTCCTTGGGCGGAAGCACGATGTAAGACCCGCCCACGTAGCTGTAGGTGCACTTGCCGGAGTCAATCAGGATGCGAATCGCCTTCTTGCCATCCTCCTTGCTGCAAGCGGCTTCGCCATGTTTGCCCTGCATTGCCTTGATCAGGTCACCGGCTTTGAGGTTTTTCTTGCCGTTACACTCGACGACTAGTTGGTACATCTCGTCGGCGATGGTCTCAATGGTTACAGCTTCGCTCATAAGTCCCCCGTCTACCGAATCTAATCAGCGGCTGCCGCCAGCACGGCAGGTTGCGACCTTAGCGCCAGGATGACTGCACGACCCGCCGCTACCGAGCCTGACTTTACCACCGAAAATCCATGCCGCTGCAACAGCCCACTGACGCGCTCGGTGGACCAAACGTGGTAGTCGCGGTTCACCACGTGACGGGCCAGTGAAGCCAGAGCCAACTCTGGCGCAGGCAGCACTCCTGCCGGCAGCACACTGTCATGAAGAACCAACTGTCCCTCCGCACGCACGTGCGACACGGCAAAATCGACTATCCGGTCAATCCAGGCGGAATCACCGCCCTCGAACACACCGGACAGGACCACCAGGTCACATTGAACATCCGGAAGCGGCTCGCCTCGCAACGGATTGCAGACGACAATCTTGGCCTCGGACCAACGCCGCAGCAGCGCCTCGCGATGCGCCGACCCCGCCCACCCAATGACCAGGGTGGTCGCAGGCGGATTCGTCAGCTTCTCGATCACCGCGGGGGCAGCGAGGCGCGCTGCTGCCTCGCAGGCAGCACTGTGAAGTTCTCCGTCGCGGCCGGCTTCCAGGGAGGTCTGCCCCGTGGTTGCGAACTTCGCCAGCGCGTCCCAACCAACGAGTTGCGAGCAATCGTAGAGCAACAGGTCACGAAGGCTCAGGGGCGAGACCGATACCAGGTATCGCGAAGCGAGTTCCAGGTTGCGAAATCCTTCCGGCTGCGACTCCATAAGGCCGAGCGACACGAGCGCTCGCAAAATTTCATTAGCGGCGTCGGCGTTCAGCGCAAGCTTCTGCGCCAAATCGTACGCCGTTGCCGGACACTCCAGATAATCGAAGAGGTTTTTCTCGAGAGCCCAGCCGAGCACCTGCGTGCCGATACCCCCGGACGCGATTCGTCGCAACTGGTCCGCTCCGGGCGCAGGTTGGAAGTAGTCACTGGCATCCTTCCGCCGCTGCAAGTCGCGTTGGGAGCTGTGCAAGTGTTCGCGCAGCCGCACTACGTCGCCAATCACAAGCGTAGCGGGTGGCTTGATCTGCGCTTCACGCACGCGATCGGCAATGTCCTGCAGCGTGCCACTAACGACGCGTTCGTCGTGCCAGTAGGCCATCTGAACGATCGCTGCCGGGGTCTGCGGCGAACGCCCGCACTCCATCAGCCTGGCGGCGATCTTGGCGGTGTTGTGTACCGACATCAACACCACGAGCGTGTCGACGCGCGCCAGCGCGTTCCAATCAAGACGGTCCTCCGCGCCGCTGGCATTATGACCCGTCACAATGGCCACCGCGGAAGCCACGTCGCGGTGGGTGACCGCGATGCCTGCGCTGAGCGGAGCCGAAAGCGCGGAGCAGACTCCCGGGATGACCTCGAACGGGATGCCGTGACTCGCCAGGTACTCCGCCTCTTCGCCCCCGCGGCCGAAAAGAAAGGGATCGCCGCCTTTGAGGCGGATGACCATCCTCCCCTCGCGCGCCTTGCGAACCAGCAGCTCGTGGATTTCGTCCTGGCGCGATTCGTGCTTGCCGAGCGGCTTTCCCATGTAAATCCGCTCGGCGGAAGGACGCGCCAGCGCCAGTACCTCTTCCTGAATCAGACGGTCATAGACAATGACATCGCCGGTCTTAATCAGTTCGGCGGCTTTGAGGGTCAGCAGCTCGGGGTGACCGGGCCCTGCGCCCACGATATAGACTTTTCCTGATTGCAACATATCGCCCTGGTTCGATGATTGCGGCCGGGGTCAACCCCCGACGGGGCTCGCGACCCCGGCCGCAGTTGTGACGCGCTCGTCACATATAAGCGCGGCTGATGAGGACCAGCACGAACAGCAAAATGACCCCGGTTCCGAAGGTGTACCAGATCAACTTCTTCTCAATCGGAAGCAGGGGCTCCTTTTCGACTTCCATTCTTTTCAGTTCATCTTTCAAACGCACATCTGCCATACATCACCCCTTTACGATTGGCGGGAACACTCCGGCGAAGAACAGCCAGGAAATCAGCAGGCCGACCCAGATGATGAACCCGAACAGGCACAGCACATAGACGGCTGCCAGCTTGGCAATTCCTTCCTCCCAGAGTTTGCGGAAGTTGGAGAGCACACCAATGGCGAAGAACGTCAGCACGAAGAACAGGGCACGAAGGACATTGGCCTGCCCCATCGAAGCTTTGATTTTGGGGATCAGCGCCGGAACCAGCACGCCGATGGCCAGCACGATCAGGAACGTGGCCACGTATCCCAGGATGAATTTCGGGAAGCGCTGCCAGATCGTGCTGAATTTCACCTTCTCGCCCTCGCGGTGCTCGATCTTTGCCGACCACACCCACGCCAGGACGAACGCCCACACGCCGATGAAGATGTCGATGAACACCTTCACCGTGGTGCTGACGCCCATGATCCAGTTGGGAGCGTAATTGACGCCGGTCATGGCCATGGCCTTGGCGCGAATCAGGGAATCGGCAATCGCGCCGCTGGCCACTGCCGCACCGTCGGTCTTCACCGCCAATCCCATCCAGGCGCCCGCCACCATCGGCTGGTTGTAGAGCCAATGCTGCGCGGCGAAGGGAAGGATCATCAGTTCGACGACGGCAAAAATCACGACCAGCGAAGACACCATGATCGGCACAATCGGGCGTGCCTTGATGGCGCTGCCGGTGGCAATCGCCGCCGACACTCCGCAGATCGAGATGCCGGACGCCAGCGGCGCCGCCCACTCGCGGCTGAACCCGAAATACCGGCGCGATACGAAGTACACGATCGGCCAGTAAATCAGGTAGGCCTCGACGATGGCGCACGCGCCGCGGAAGACCACGGAAGTGGCAAGTGCCCGCTGCTCCAACGCGGCGATACCCAGGAACCCGCCCAGGATGACAATCGCCGTCTTAATGTAGAGCTCGGGCCGGATTGCTTCTTTCATGCTCTTGGCAACGCCCGGCAGGAAATTTCCTACGATCAACCCGGCCAGCAAGGCGAAAATGAATCCCGACTCATTGGTCAGGTTGAGCGACCACGGGATCTTCAACGCCGCCCGTTTGTCCGGAGTGGCTGCAATATAGGCCCAGCTGCCAATAAACCAGCACACATAGCTGATAAAGAAAACGCCAGTGAAGCCTTTTGCGAAGGATTTAAGGTTGGCACGCAAGGCCTTCGCGCCAGCCAGTAGGATCGCCAGCAAAAATATGTAGGTGCAGAACAGAGCAGCAAGCCCAGGAAGGGCTTTATAGGCTTTGGACGCGGGTGCGAGGGCCTTCGCCGGCGCGGTCCATACCGCCGTCGTGACCACCCACCCCAGAACATCGGCCCCAAACAGCAGGCCGAGCGAAAGTACGAACACCCCGAGACCGATGCACACCGCCAGCCAGTCCTCGCTCAACAGCGGCGGTGGGGCCGCTGCCGGAGGAGCGATTTTTGGAGGTGGCGGTGGCGCCGATCTAACGGGAGGTTCCAACACAGTTGGCATGTATCACCTCGCCTCTCTAACCGTAACCGTGATTTTGTACAAAACTGTGGTAACGAGCGCTCCAATGGCCCAAATGCCGCCGACAATCGCCGTTTCAAGCACGGTGGGCACGTAGCGTGTTACCGCCCCCAGAGGGGAAGGAACAAAACCGCCCACGATCAGGCCGAGTCCCTTCTCCAGCCACAAGGAGACGAAAACCGCTGCGGCAGTCAAAGCTAGAATGCGGTGGTTGCGGCGCAACTTGGGAACCAGCAACATAACGAGTGCGATTACAGCGAGCGCTGCCGACACCCACATCCATGGCATCAGACTGCTCTCGCCATTGCGGCCCACAAACAAGTACTCGAAGTGCTCCATGTCCTCGGGAATGCGGGCGTAGAACACCGTGAACAACTCCATGCACAGAAAAAAGACATTCGCCGTCATCGCGTATGCGACGATGACACCAAGCTTCTGAATGGCTTCCTCGCCGGCATCGAACGAAGTCACCCGGCGCAGTAGCAGGCAGAGCAAGATCAGCAAGGACGGCCCCGCCGCGAAAGCCGAAGCCAGGAACCGAGGCGCCAGGATTGCCGTCAGCCAGAAGGTACGGCCGGGCAGGCCGCTGTACAAGAAGGCCGTGACCGTATGAATGCTGATCGCCCAGGGAATCGAAACGATGACCAACGCTTTCAGCCAGCGCGGCGCGGGAATGCCGGATCGTTCCGAACTCAGCATGACGATGGAAATCACGCCGTTCAGCAGCAGGTAGCCGCCGAGCGAGATCATGTCCCAGAACATCAGCGAATGCGGCGTCGGATAGAGCAGCACGTTGAGCACGCGCGCCGGCTGGCCCATGTCGACCAGGATGAACAGCATGCACATGATCACCGCCGCCACCGCCAGCAGTTCACCCAGGATCGTGATTCTCCCGAACTGCTTCACGTCGTGCAGGTAGTACGGCAGCACCACCATCACCGCCGACGCCGCCACTCCCACGAAAAATGTGAACTGCCCGATGTACAGCCCCCAGGTCACGTCGCGGCTGAGCCCGGTGATTACGAGTCCCTCGCTAAGCTGGCGCAGGTAGCAAGCGAATCCCGCCCCGATACCGAGGATCAGGATGGCGAGCCAGCCCCAGTACCTCCGGCTACCCACCAGCGCTTTTTCAAGCATGAACATAGGCGCTCAAACCAAATAAAAGACCGACGGCGATGTGCCGAGTTCCGGCAGTCGCTGTAGCGAGAAACGTGTGCGCAGAAGCTGTCGCACCGGCGACGCTTCATCGTTCAGGTCGCCGAACACCAGCGCCTTCTGACGGCACGCCTCGACGCATGCCGGTCCCAAGCCCTTGGCCAGGCGCTCCTCGCAAAAATTGCACTTTTCCACCACGCCCTTGCTGCGGGTGGGGAATTCGGCGGAAACATGGCGGATGTTCGGCCGGGGATCGCTGAAATTGAAACTGCGCGACCCGTACGGGCACGCCGCCATGCAGTACCGGCAGCCAATGCAGCGGTGCCAGTCCATCATCACCACCCCGTCCTCCCGTTTCCAGGTCGCCGCGGTTGGACAAACCCGCGTGCAGGCGGGGTTGGCGCAGTGATTGCACAGGATCGGCAGGACGTGTTCGGCGTACGTCCGGCGTGTGTAATCGGTTTCCTGTAGCGGAAAAACTGTCTCGAAGCGTTCCTTCCAAACCCATTTCACCGCGCGCCGGGGATCGGGAACGTCCGGAATGTTGTGGACATCGCGGCACGCAGCGAGACAGTCGTCGCAGCCTTCGCCCTGGCGGCACTTCTGGAAATCAATGACCATTCCCCAACGTTTGCCGGAGGACGGCGATGTCTCGGAATGTGAGAGTTGCGACACCGCAGTGCCGGTCGTCGCCCCGGCAGCGGCCAGACCCGCGATGCGCAAGAACTCTTTGCGCGTGATCTTCACGGAACCCTCCTCGCCACCGTCGCCGGATCAACATGGCAGTCCCAGCAATACGGACCCGATACGGCCGCGTACTGATGGCACCGATCGCAGAATTCTTCTCTTTTCGTGTGGCATTGCCCCAGACAGGTGTTGGAAAGACTCACGCGATACTTCTTGCCGTCGTTTGCCGTATAGGTGAGCTGATGATCGCGTACCGCGCCCTCGCGCCAGTCGATCAACAGCTTCATATGCGCGGCACGCATGTAAGCGACGGGCGCAACACAATTCTTCTCCTGCTGCGGGAGTTTGATCTGCGGCCCGGAGGTTGTGGTCTTCGCATAGGCTGCGTGCCACATCGGATACGTGACCAGCACGATGAACACCACCAACCCAAGCGCAATCAGGACGCGGTCACGCATGGACCACCTCCGCCATCGGCAGGGGCTCACCACGCAGATCCGTGGTACGTTCCTTTTCTCCCGTCATGACCAGGGCGTTTCCCAGCAACTCGTGAACCCCGGCGACCTCGACGCCCGGCACCCAGTACTCCAGCAGGGTGGGGAGCGTTGCCTTGTCGATCGCGCACACACACGCCAGCAGATTGACCCCGTGCTTCTCCTTGACATACTTGACGGCGTTGGCCCGCGGAAAACCGCCACGCAAGCGCATTTCCAAGTTCTCGTCGTTGCCCAGACCGGCGCCGCTGCCGCAGCAGAAGGTCTGCTCCCGGATCGTGTTCTCGGGCATCTCGTGAAATTGCTCGCAGACGTTGCGGATGATGTAACGCGGTTCTTCCAGCAGGCCCATGGCGCGCGCCGGATTGCAGGAATCGTGGTAGGTAACGTTCCAGTGGTCATTGCGGCGGGGATTGAGCCGCAAACGGCCGTGGTAGATCAGGTCGGCGGTGAACTCGCAGATGTGCACCATGCGCGTCGAGCGTGCGTTCTCGAATTTTGTTCCGGTAATCGGTGAGACCGGTTCTTCCAGAAAATCGGCCGGACCGTTCATCGTGTCCATGTACTGGTGCAGGACGCGCCACATGTGGCCGCACTCGCCGCCCAGGATCCACTTCACCCCCAGCCGGCGGGCTTCTTCGTACACCTTCGCGTTCAAGCGCTTCATCAGCTCGTGCGAGCTGAACAGGCCGAAGTTGCCGCCTTCGGAGGCGAACGCGCTGAAGGTGAAGTCCAGGCCGATCTCGTGGAAAAGCATCATGTAGCCGAGCAGCGTGTAGTAATGCGGCTCGGCGAAGTAGTCGGCCGACGGCATGACGAACAGGATCTCCGCGCCCTTGCGATTGATTGGCAGGTCGACGCGGATGCCGGTGATCTCTTTCAGTTCGTCGGCGGCAAATTCGAGGCTGTTCTTGAACCCGTGCGGTTGGACGCCGAGATGGTTGCCGGTGCGGAAGCAGTTCGCCACCGGTTCCATTGTCCAGTTGATGTTGCACCCGATCAGGTTGAGCAGCTCGCGGCCGATCATGGTGATCTCGGCCGTATCGATCCCGTACGGGCAGAACACTGAGCAGCGCCGGCACTCGGTGCACTGATAAAAGTAGTAAAACCACTCCTTCACCACGTCTTCGGTGAGCTCGCGTCCGCCCGCCAGGGCTCCGAAGATACGGCCCGTCAGCGTGAAGTAGCGGCGATAGACCGAGCGCAGCAGTTCGGCGCGAACCACCGGCATGTTTTTCGGATCACTGGAGCCAACATAGAACTGGCACTTGTCGGCACAGGCGCCGCAGCGCACGCAGATGTCCATGAACAACTGGAAGGAACGGTATTTCCGCAGCCGGTCCTTCATGCCCTCCAGCAGAATCTGTTTCCAGTCCGGCGGAAGTTTCCAATCGGCATCGAAGGGCTGCCAGTCGCGCGGGTTGGGCAGATCGAGGGCACGGAGGTTTTTCGCCGCGGCGCTGTAACAAAAAACGCCTTTCCGGAACTTGACCTTGGGGTCTCGCCAGTCGCCCTGCGGCGGTTTCGATTCAATCTGCAGAAGCTCGTCCGGCATGGTCGGCCTCGAGCGGAATGTCCGCTCCCTTCAGCTTGTCTCGGAACTCCTCTTCCCACTCCGCATAGCTGTGGGTCTTGACCGGGTAATCCCAGGGATTCACGTGCCGCTTCGCGCGGTTGTTGTTCGCCAGATTGCGCGTCGGGCTGAGAAACACCCCGCCCATGTGCATCAGCTTGCTGAAAGGGAAATACACCGCGAGGGTGCTCACCAGCACGACGTGAACGACGAACATCACACCCAGGGTGTTAGGGAGAACGGGGTGAAAGCTGGCGAGGCCCAGCGCGAACTGCTTGACCGCAACCACGTCCACCCGCGTGATATGCCGCATCAGCAGGCCCGAGACGCCAATGCCCAATAGCAACCAGATCGCGAGGTAATCGCTGAATTGAGAAATGTAGCGCACTAGCGGCTCACGGAACCTCCGCACCGCCAAGTACGTTAACGCGCAAGTGAACAGGATGTCAGAGAGGTACAGTTCCGGTGTGCCTATCTGGAAAAAGCCGTCGAGGCGTCCCACGGCAATGACGAACCCCGGCACCGGGTCAATGAACAGCCGCAGATGCCGGAGGAGAATCACCAGCAGCGACCAGTGGAATGCCAGGGCCCCAAGCCAAAGGTACTTCTCCTCGGAAAACACCAGCCGCTTTTCGTGAATGCTGGCGCCAGTGTTGCGAAACAACGATCGGAACAGAAGTATTTCCAGCCCCATGCGGCCGAGCACTCCCGGCAGGCTAGCGGGGTTTTCCAGCTTCGCGTGCTTGATCCAGGGGAGGGACCTCTGCTGACCACAGGTGGTGGGAATGCGAAACGGCACCGGCGAAGCCGCCCACCGCCATACGCGATAGCAGAAACCGGACAGAAACACGACCAATGCGATGTACGGAACCGCTACCAGCGCGAGGTTCGATCCGCCGAATCGTGCCGCCAGCGCCGCCATCAACGTGATGGCCAGCGTTGCGCACGATGCATAGACGGCTTGCCTCATCGCTGCCTCATTTGCCGCGAAGCGCGCGTATTCCCATGCGCCGCCTGTTTTCGCTCTCGCGCACCTGCGCCACCTGCTCGCGACAATTCATGTAGTGGTCGAATGCCATGAGCGCGAGCTGGTCGATGCGCGCCTCGATCATCGCCGGGCGCGGCGGATTCGATCCACGCAGGATAGGACGCAGCAGGAAGACAAAACCCACCGCCTCGCTTGGCAGGAGATCCTGTACCGCGCGGATGCGCACAATGCCATCCAGTGCCGGAGCGATTGCTTTCGCATCCATGCTCCCTGAGATTTCCTGTAGCAGTACCGCCAGGCTCTCGCGGAGCGCGTGGCCAACCGGATTGCGAAACCGGTCGCGCTCCGAAGCCAGGAACTGCGCCGCCAACCGTGGATAGGATTCCGCGGTCTGCGCGAACCATTGCTCCAGCATGGCGTCACTGTTCGACATTGCAATTACACGCAGCCGGTCGGTTTCGGCAATCCCGCCAGCTTGCACGCGCCCTTCGCCGGGCCCGACGGAAATAGCTGGTAGACCTCGTTCAACTTGTGCCCCGTCTCCTTGCAGAGCTTGCGCACCATGGGCGCAATGCCGAACTGCAGGTAGTAATCCCGGATGTACTTGATCACCTTCCAGTGTTCGTCCGTCAACGCGTCGATACCTTCTGTCTTGGCGAAGTCGGTGGCAACGCCCTCGTTCCAGCGTTCGGGCTCCTGCAGGAAACCGTCTTCGTCCACATCGTAGCTTCTTCCGTCAACCTCGAAAATAGGCACAGTTGCACCTCTCCATTTAGTTCAGGTCGATATAGCCGCAGGGACAGGCATCCGCACACTTCTTGCATCCGTTGCACAGTTCCAGTTTGATCTTGTAGTGCTCGCCTTTCGGCAATTTTAGAAAACAGTTGTTCGTGCAATACATCCAGCAGGTCTCGCAGTCCATGCACATGCCACACGACATGCAGCGCTTGGCCTCTTCCATCGCCTCGGCCTCGGTAAGGCCACACTGATTGGCCGGGGGAACCTCGGCGTGCGGCGGCGCCGCCGGATACCAGTCGAGCTTCATCCGCTCCGGCTTGATTACGGGGGGAGCGGCGGCCTTGTTCTCCGGCTGGTGTCCGCACAGAAAAGCGTGAATCGCTTCCGCGACCGAGCGTCCCTGGGCAATGGCGGGGCTGATGGTGTTGGCGACGCGTGCGTCCAGTTCGCTTACTTCCGCATCGGGACCGGCGGGAAGCCCGGCAGGAAGTTCGCCCACGACGACAGCGCCTTCTCCGTCGCGTTGGAGAGTGAGCTGCGACGCCTTCTGCAAGCCCATGGCGAAAAAAACAGCGGCGTGGTCATGGCGAAGGTCGGCCAGGGTGAGGTCTCGCCCGATCGCCGAGCCGCACTTGATTTGTACGCCGAGTTCGAGCAGGTTTCGAATCTCAGCATCCAGGACTTCACCGGGAATGACGCTGCGCGGCATGCGGTAGCGCATCATGCCGCCGGCTTGAGGAGCGGCATCGAAAATTGTGACCGCGTAGCCGCGCCGTGCCAGTTGGTACGCGCACGAGAGTCCCGCCGGACCGGCGCCGACAATGGCGACAGGGGCAGCGGAGTTGGCCTGCAGTTTCGTCAGCTTGAAATGATGCGCGATGGCGTAATCCCCGAGGAAGCGCTCGATGAGGTGAATGGCGACGGCGCCGTCCTTGGCCTTGCGGTTGCACCCCAGCTCGCAGGGATGCTGGCAAACCCTGCCGCAGACTGCGGGAAAGGGATTGCGCTCCGTGACTTCCCGCCACGCCAACTCCAAAGCCTGCGCGGGCGTGCGACCATAGGCCTGGCATTGCGCGATGCCGACCAGCACATCGCGAATCCGGTTGCCGTGTGGACAACGGTCTGCGCAGGGCGGAGTCCTTTCAACATAACGGGGCCGCAACGGGCTGATATCGCCCCCCACGGTTCCCCCCTTGATGATCGGCTTCTTGACTGCCTTGAACAGACCCATGGGCCGACTCCTCGTGCCACCGACGCCGCCGGGCGGCGTCAGTACTTGACGTGCGCCGAGCGGGCATACGTCAGCCCGGCATGCTTGAAGTCATCAATGTGGTAGCGGGTGAACGGAATCTCCGTCAGTTCGAAGAACCGCGGCCAGCCGATGCGCTCGATCCACTCGCCCATGCGCTCGTACTTGCGCGCACCCTTCGCGTACACATCCACGATCTTCACCACCGCCTCCACCACCTCCGGCCAGCGCGGCGGATTGTTGGGAATGTAGGGAATGGCCAGCTTGGAGAACTTGGGCGCGGTGCGCGCGTTGCTCACCTTGCCGCCCACCCAGATCGACAACCCGTCGTTTTCCGCGTCGTTGATCGGCAGGGCCGGGCAGACGGTGTAGCAATTGGAGCAGAACATGCACTGCTCTTCCACGATCTCCACCGAGGGCTTGCCTTCCGGTCCGGTCTTCGGACGGATAGCGCCCGTGGGGCAGGAAGCGATCAGCGTCGGTATCTCGCACACCCTCGGTACCTGGACTTCGTTGACCTTCGGCACCACGCGGTGAACACCGAGAATGGCGATGTCCGAACAATGCACGGCGCCGCACATGTTCAGGCAGCAGGCCAGGGCGATGCGCAGCTTGCCCGGCATGGTGTGGTGGGTGAACCGGTCGCAGAGCGCATCCATGACCGACTTCACGATGCCCGAAGCATCAGTGGCCGCCGAGTGGCAGTGGATCCAGCCCTGGGTATGCACAATGTTGCTGATCGAGTTCTTGGTGCCCCCGACCGGGAACCCGTTTTGCAACAGCTCCGCCTTCAAGGGCTCGATGTTGTCGGGGTTGTCGAGCAGGAACTCGATATTGTTGCGGCTGGTATAGCGCAGATAGCCGCCGCTGTACTTGTCGGCCAGGTCGGCGAACTTGCGAATGGTCTGGATGCTGGTCAGGCGCGGGCCGGCGGCGCGCACGCTGTAGAGCTTGTCTCCCGATTCGGCCACGTGGCAAAGGACGCCGGGCGCCAGCACTTCGTGATACTTCCAGGTCCCGTAGTTCTTCTTCACGATGGGGGGCAGATACTTCTGGTAATGCGGCGGACCAATGTCGGTGATGCGTGGAGTTTTGGGTGCCGTCGTCATTTTGCGCCTCCATTCTTGGTCTGGAAAAAGATGTAGGGGTTGTCGCGTGGCGCCGCCACCATCTCCGGGATCGGATCCAGGCCGATGCCATCCAGGAAGGCCGGCATGCCCATGCGCTGGATCAGTTCCCCGACCCGTTCGCGGTTGGTGCCGTACTCATCCCAGAAATCCCAGATCCGGGTGGTGAGCTCCTTGATGGTGTCGAACAACTCCGCCGCGGGGACAAACGGGATCAGCACCGAGGAGAGCAGCGCGCCCTGCATGATCGGCGCCTTGGAGCCGATCAGGATGACCGCGCCCTTTTCCTTGCCCGGGCGCAGCGCCTTGGGCATCACGTTGATGCAGTGCATGCAGTGCACGCACTCGCGGTTGTTGATGCTGAAGTTCGTGCCGTCCCACTGCACGCACTTGCTGGGACAGAGATCGCAGATGTCGTGCTGGATGTCGGTGCCTTCTTGGGCGTACTTCGCCACCTCGCCCTCGTCCACCTGGATGTCGTCCTTCCAGGTGCCGATGATGGACATGTCGGCGCGGGCGATGGAGGCCACGCAGTCGTTGGGACAGCCGGAGCACTTGAACTTGAACTTGTAGGGGAACGCGGGCCGGTGCAGCTCGTCCTGGTAGTTCTGCGTCAGGTCATAACAGAGCTTCATCGTGTCGTAACAGGCCCACTCGCAGCGCGCCATGCCGACGCAGGCGGACGGCGTGCGCACGGCCGATCCCGACCCGCCCAGGTCGAACCCGATTTTGCACAGTTCCTGGAAGGTCGGCTCCAACTCGGCGGTCGTGGTGCCCAGAAGAATGATGTCGCCCGTGGAACCGTGCATGTTGGTGATGCCGGAGCCGTGCTTTTCCCAGATGTCGCAGACTTGGCGCAAGGCCTCGCTGGTGTAAAACCACCCGGTCGGCATGTTCACGCGCATGGTGTGGAAGTGAGCGATCTTGGGAAACTGCTCCGGAATATCGCTGTAGCGGCCGATCACTCCGCCGCCGTAGCCCAGCACGCCGACGATGCCGCCGTGCTTCCAGTGGCCGATCTTCTGTTTATAGGAAAGCTCCAGTTGCCCGAGAAGGTCTTTCGCGCTGTCGTTCGTCGCAGCGGCTTGTTTGATTTCTTTGACGAAACTGGGCCAGGGTCCTTTTTCTAACTCGTCCAGCAGTTCCGTCTTGGGTTTGCCATTGGGTGCGTCGGCCATAGGCCTTTCTCCTTTTCTCGGTTACGAATCGGCTCTGGTCCCTTGACTCTGTCCGCGGAAGCCGCGTGACTGAGTACTACGCGATTCACATATACGCCCGCAGGAGCACGTGCACCGTGACCCGGGTCATATCGCGCTGTGATGGTTGACGACCGTCAGCTGGTCACGGCGCAGTGTGATGAGTGCGGCTGCCGCATGTGACCGAGCGCGTCCTTCGTGCGAGGGCACGCCGGGTCATCAATTGCGCGAGTGCGTCGCTCCTGCTGCGCTGAGAAAGCACGCGGCGCCGGGCTGCGCGGCAGATCGCGAGCTCGACCCCTGGGCCACAGCCCCGCGCTGGCGCGTCGCCGGGTGTGAAAGTGGGACGCCGGTTCCGCCCGGAGTATGAACCGTGGTTCGAGGACGTCGCCCGCCCGCGGCGGCGAATCCTGGCGGCGAATCCATGGGAAGCTATTAAGTGGAAAGCTACTCAACAGAATCCCGGGCCTCAGAAAAAGCTGGAGGGCAGGATGGAGCCGGGATGAATCGAGGCACAAAACCCAAACGAAGGTGATTTCCCGTTCCGGGACGTGAACTGCAAAACACACGGGCCGGGTGACCACGTTGCGTTCGCGTTCTGCCGCCTGGGCGAGCCGTGGCCGCTGACCAAGCAAGGAAGCTCGGTAAAAACACCGGTGGAGTGCGCACTCACCCGATCCACCGCAGGTATCCAAAGCGGGACAATTGTCGACGCCTCCCCGGCCAATAAGTATCGCGTGACGATATATTTTCGCTCGTGATCCTACGGGGCTTGGGATTTCCACGGCCACGGGTGCGTCAAAACCCAGTAATAATGCGGGGAACGTCGCCTACCATCGTCGTGTGACGGCGGTCCTCACTTCGTGTGGTGATCCGGCAACCCTCACCCTTGAGGGTGACCCGTATCACTGTGACTCCGCCCTCCAGGGCGCATGATTCCCTCGGTTCATCGCAGATTCGTCGAACGTCAGGGTTTCGGGGACTCATCGTGATGCTTCTTGCCCCAACCCGGAAGTCGAATCACCTCCCACGCGCAGCGCGTAGCAGCCGACCCGCCCGACGTCATTCGAGAACCATCGTTTTGATCTGGATGTTGGACGAGGCGAGGTGTGTCGGAATTACAGCGGAAACCTTGGCCAGATCGCCGCCTGCATCGCCGATAGCCGGCAGTGTGGCGGGAGATTCAGCGGCTGCTCGATTCCATTCTTTTAACCAACGCCGTTAGAAATTATTGACCCGCTTTCCTCGCGAGAATTAGTTAGGCACGGAACCTAGTCCTCGCTGCACTGCTTCCGCCAGATCGTCTGAACGATCGGGCCTTGTCCACGCTCTTTTCGGGGCCGGTCGAGATAACCGATGGCCCGGAGGTGACTAGTGCCAAGTTACGTTATTCCTGAAAAATGCGATGGGTGCAAAGCATTGGACCGCACTGCGTGCCAATACATTTGCCCCAACGACCTGATGGTGCTGGATAAGAACAAGATGAAGGCCTACAACCGCGATGCCTCGATGTGTTGGGAGTGCTACAACTGCGTGAAGATTTGCCCAACCCAAGCCATCGAGGTGCGCGGTTACGCGGACTTCGTCCCCATGGGCGCCTCGGTTACGCCTCTCCGCTCCACCGATTCGATCATGTGGACGGTGAAGTTCCGGAACGGCACCTTGAAGCGCTTCAAGTTCCCCATCCGCACGACGCCGGAAGGCACCGCGGTTCCTAACGGCGGGTTCGACACCAAAGACGATCTCAACAGCCCGGACCTGTTCACCGAACCGGCCTCGCTGGGATTGCCGGAAGTGTTTCGCCTGAATACGGGAGGTGCCCGTGGCTAACTTTGAAACCGTAGTTGTCAATACTGACCTGTTGATTGTCGGCGGCGGCATGGCGGCTTGTGGGGCTGCCGTCGAGGCCGCCCATTGGGCCAAGAAGCATGGCCTGAAGGTGACCTTGGTAGACAAGGCAGCCGTCGACCGCTCCGGCGCAGTGGCCATGGGCCTCTCCGCCATCAACCAATACGTAGGTCTCAGGGACGGAGCCAACACCGTCAAGGATTACGTTGACTACGTCCGCAACGACCTGATGGGCATTACGCGCGAGGACTTGGTGGCCAACGTCGCGCGCCATGTCGACTCCACCGTCCACCTGTTCGAGAAATGGGGCCTGCCCATCTGGAAAGACGAGGCCGGCAAGTACGTGCACGAGGGTCGCTGGCAGCTCATGATCAACGGAGAGTCCTACAAGGTCGTGGTGGCCGAAGCGGCGAAGAACGCCCTCCTGCAAGACGGCGTGGGCGAAATCTTCGAGCGCGTGTTCATCGTCGGACCGCTGATGGATGGAGACCGTTGTGCCGGCGCGGTGGGCTTCTCGGTTCGCGAGAACAAGGTGTTTATCTTCAAGTCCAAGGCCACGTTGGTTGCCATGGGCGGCGCTGTCCACGTCTTCAAACCCCGTAGTTCGGGCGAAGGCATGGGACGCGCCTGGTATCCACCGTGGAACTCCGGCTCCTCGGCTTACTTCACCCTCAAGGCAGGGGCGGAAATGACCTGCCAGGAAGTTCGATTCATCCCGGTGCGGTTCAAGGATGCCTACGGACCCGTCGGCGCCTGGTTCCTCCTGTTCAAGTCGCGCGCCACCAATGCCATGGGCGGCGACTACATGGTGGAGCGCAGGCCCGAACTGGAGAAGTGGGGACCCTACGGGCGGGTGAAACCTGTTCCGGCGAACTTACGCAATTTCCTGGGCATGCTCGATGTCCTTGACGGCAAGGGTCCGATTTCGATGAGGACCGAAGAGGCCCTCCAGAAGATCGCCGCCACCTACAAGGACGATCCCACTACCTATAAGAAGAAGATGAAGGAACTGGAGTCGGAGGCCTGGGAAGACTTCCTCGACATGACCATCTCGCAAGCGATCCTGTGGGCCGCCACCAACGTGGAGCCCGAGCAGAAATCGTCCGAGATTGCCGCCGCCGAGCCCTACTTCATCGGTTCGCACTCCGGTGCTTCGGGAGCCTGGGTCAGTGGTCCTGAGGACCTGCAAACCGAGGAAACCAAGAAACAATACTTCTGGGGCTACGCCAACATGTCAACGGTGAAGGGCCTGTTCTGCGCGGGCGATGCCTCGGGCGCGTCGAGCCATAAGTTCTCCTCCGGTTCGCACGCTGAAGGGCGCATCGCTGCCAAGTCCGCCGTCAAGTTCATCGTGGAAAACAACACCGCACCCGCGGTGGATCAAGCCGCGATTGACCACATGGTGGCGGAGATCCTGAAGCCGCTGGACACCTTCGAGCAGCACAAGAACGCCAGCACCGACGAAGAAATTAACCCCAACTACATCAAGCCCCGCATGTTCATGTTCCGTTTGCAGAAGATCATGGACGAGTACGCCGGCGGGGTCACCGCCCAGTTCACCACCAACAAAGCGCAGTTGCAACGCGCGCTAGAACTCCTGGACTTCCTCAGGGAAGACTCGGAAAAGCTCGGCGCTTCCAACCTGCACGAGTTGATGCGTTGCTGGGAAAACGTTCACCGGATGTGGCAAGCCGAGGCCCACGTGCGCACCGTGCTGTTCCGCGACGAGACGCGCTGGCCCGGCTATTACTTCCGTGCCGATCTGCCGAAGATTGACGAAGAAAAATGGCATGTCTTCGCCAACTGCCGGTGTGATCCGAAAACCGGGAAGTGGGAAGTCTTTACTCGTCCCATTTTCCATATCTTCTCGCAACCCAAACCAGAACCGAAGCCGGTGGAAGCGCTGGCTGGGGCGGCGCGGTAGCGGGAAAAACGGGGAGGCTCCCGGCGGGAGCGGGAGTCTCCCACTTTTGGATTTCAATTATGAGCGAACTGATCGCGATTCAATGTCCGCATTGCCGCCAGCCGATGGAGCTATGGAGCAATCCTGAACTTTGTTGCTGGAGCGGCGAGCATCAGTACGTTTGTTTTAACGACGAGTGTCCTTATTTCGTGCGCGGCTGGCAATGGATGCGCTCCCGTTTCAACGTGAACGCCTCCTACCGGCATCGGTATGACCCCATGACCGGCGACACCGGGCCTCTTCCCGTCTGGTCCAGGGATGCCTTGAAGAACAACATCGTCTCCCAAGAAGGAAAACCATCATGAGTGATGCTGGACCAAACGCCGACATCGTGGCGAACTCGCCGCGGCTGACCCTGGATGATCCATTCACCTTCCGCTGCGACCCCAGCCTTGGGTGTTTCACCAAGTGCTGCCAGGATGTGTCCATTCTTCTGACGCCCTACGACGTCCTCAGAATGAAACGGGCCTTGCGGCTCAGCGCTGCGGAGTTCCTCGACCGTTACGCATTCATCATGCAATCCGAGGATAAGAAGATCCCTGTGGTCTTCCTCAACATGAATGCGGAAGACCGCCGCTGCCCCTTCGTGAGCGATTCCGGCTGCAGCCTGTATGCGCAGCGCCCATGGGCGTGCCGCATGTATCCCCTGGGCATGGCCGAACCGCAGACGCCCGACGCCGAAGCGCGCCGCTTCTACTTCGTGGTCCGCGAGGACCTCTGCCAAGGCCACGGTGGAGGCGCCCGCCCCGTGCGCGATTGGATCGCCGAACAAGGAATCGAACCCTATGAGGCCATCCAGGCTTCATTCCAGCAACTGATGTATCACCCCGGCTGGAGCGACACAGCAACGCTGACCGGGCAGAAGCTGGCGATGTACTTCATGGCCTGCTACGACCTGGACCAGTTTCGCAGGTTCATCTTTGAAACGCGATTCCTGGACATGTTCGACGTCGATGAGCTGCGCGTGGAGGCGCTCCGCACCGACGACGAAGCGCTCCTCGAATTCGCCTTCGATTGGCTGGCATTCACGCTCTTCCACGAAAAAACAATGCGGCTGAAGAAGTTCGCTGGCCCGCGCGCCTCCTCAGCCGGGACGGAAACAGGACCAACGGAAGCTGCACCGGGTTAGGGGATAAAAATGGGATCGGCAGTCGCGAATGGCAAGACGATCCTCGTGATTGGCGGAGGTATCGCGGGAATGACGGCTGCCATCGAGGCCGCCGAGACCGGGTGCGAAGTCTGCCTGATCGAAAAATCCGCCTCCCTGGGTGGACGTGTCGCGCGGTTCAACCAGTACTTCCCCAAGCTATGCCCGCCGTCTTGCGGTCTGGAGATCAACTTCAAGCGTCTCAAGAGCAATCCCAGAGTCACCATCCTGACCCTGGCGGAACTGGAAAGCTTGACCGGGACTCCGGGCGACTACGAAGCTGTCATCAACATCGCACCACGATATGTATCGCATGCCTGCACCGCCTGCGGGGACTGTTCCCGCGTTTGCCCAGCGGAGATGCCAGACGAGTTCAATTGCGCGCTTTCATCGTGCAAGGCCGTCCACCTCCCTCACCCGATGGCGTTTCCGGCCGAGTATGTGATCGAGCGCACTGCCTGCCCCAAGGACTGCCGCGCGTGTGCCGATGCCTGCCAATACAGCGCCATTGATCTCGACCAAAAGCCTGACAAGAAAACGTTGCGGGTGGCGTCGGTCGTGGTGGCGACCGGCTGGGCTCCGTACGATGCGACTAAGATCGATGCCCTTGGTTTCGGCAAGTACCCCAACGTGGTCACCAATGTTGTCCTGGAGAGACTGGCCGCCGCCAATGGTCCGACCGCGGGAAAAATCACGCGGCCGTCCGATGGCAAAGACATCCGCTCCGTCGCCTTTGTCCAGTGTGCCGGGTCGCGGGACCAGAATCATCTTCCTTATTGTTCGGCGGTGTGTTGTGCCGCCTCACTCAAACAGGCGACTTACATTCGCAGCCGCTACCCCGAGGCGCGAATCACGATTTTCTATATCGACATGCGCACGCCCGGCCAGTTGGAGCTTTTCTCCTCGAGCGTGACCTCCGGCGCTGCCCTTGAGTTGATCAAGGGAAAGGTGGGCAAGGTAGAGCAGGACCCCGCGAGCCACGAGTTGATGGTGACGGCGGAAGATGTGATGGCCGGAACGAAGATCACGCGGAAATACGATCTCGTCGTCCTGGCAACCGGGATCGTGCCGCAAACCGCTGGTCTGCCCGCACCACTGTCGGCCGACGAGTTCGGCTTCCTTAGCAATTCCAAAACTGGAGTGTACGGCGCCGGTTGCGTCAAGCGGCCGGCCGAGGTTTCGGCGTCGATTCGCGACGCCACCGGGGCCGCGCTGAAGGCTCTGCAGGTTGCGGTGGGGGCCACGCGTCATGGATAAGAAACTGGGTGTTTACATCTGCAGCGGCTGCTCCATCGGTGAATCGCTGGATGTAGACAAGCTCGCTAAGGTCGCGAAGTCGGAATATAAGGTCCCGGTCTGTCGGGTTCATCCCTGCTTCTGCAGTGACGAAGGTGTGGCTCTGATCCGCTCCGACTTGTGCGCCGGGGCGGTAAGCGCTCTGGTCATTGCAGGCTGTTCACCCCGCGAGAAAGCCGAACGATTTTCTTTCGTGCCCGCCGTCCTTATGGATCGGGTGAATTTGCGGGAGCAAGTCGCCTGGTGCCATTCGCCAAAACAGGACGACACTCAGATGCGGGCGGAAGACCAGCTGCGGATGGGGATTGTCAAAGCCACCAAGATGGAAGCGGTGGAACCGGTCTCGGAGATCCTCTCCCGGTCGGTTCTGGTGGTCGGCGGCGGCGTAACCGGCATGACCGCGGCGCTGGAGGCCGCCAACGCCGGTTATAACGTGCTGCTGGTGGAAAAGCAGGCGCGCCTCGGCGGCTTTGTCGGCGGTCTGAAAAAGACGTTCCCTACCCATGCCCCTTACACGCAAGCCGGCATCGATGGGTTGGCAGGCCGGATCCAAGCGGTCAGTTCCCACTCCCTGATTAAGGTCTTCTGTTCAACCACGGTGGCTCGGACCGAAGGCCAGCCCGGCATGTTTGAAGTGACGCTCCAAAACAACAGCCACAGCTCGGTGCACCGCGTCGGCGCCATCATTATGGCAACCGGCTGGCGGCCGTACGATCCTGCCAAGCTTACCTCCCTGGGTTACGGACTCCCGGACGTTATTACCAGCGTCGATTTGGAAAAGGCGGTGATGGCCGGCTCCATTACCCAGCCATCGACGGGCAAAGCTGTTGACAGTGTGCTGTTCATCCAGTGCGCGGGATCACGCAGCAAGGACCACCTGCCATATTGCTCCTCCGTGTGCTGCATGACCACCCTGAAGCAGGTCGAGTATGTCCGCGAACAGAATCCGAAAGCCAAGGTGTTTGTCGTTTACAGGGACATCATGGCGCCCGGCCAGTACGAAACGTATTACCAGCACGTTCAGGATCACCCTTTGAATTTTTTCATGAAGGGAGAAGTAGAGGGGGTTTCCAACGCAGCGGATGGCACAACCGCCGTGACCGTCAACAGCGCACTTTTGGGCACGCCCATGCGCATCAGCGCGGATCTGGTCGTGCTGGCCACCGGCATGGTGCCCAATTCGGCTGATGGCGAAGCCATCCGCACCTTGAAGGACGCGCAGCTCAAGGTGCTGCGCAACGAATCCGACACCCAGCGGCAGGATGCGGCGAATGTCGTCGAGCAACTGCGGCAGCACGAGAACACGGAAATTCTCAATCTTGCGTATCGTCAAGGACCCGACCTGCCCGTGCGCGCGTACGGATTTCCCGACTCGCATTTCATCTGCTTTCCCTACGAGACGCGGCGGACCGGCATCTACGCCGCTGGCGCCGTGCGTGCTCCCATGGACTCCGCCATGGCCGAGGAGGACGCGGCGGGTGCGGTGATGAAGGCCATCCAGAGCATCGAATTGGCCATCCGCGGCGAGGCGGTCCATCCCCGCGCCGGCGATCTCTCCTACCCGATTTTTTCCCTGCAACGCTGCACGCAATGCAAACGCTGCACCGAAGAGTGTCCCTTCGGCTCGCTGGATGAGGATGTCAAGGGCACTCCCAAGTTCAATGTGTATCGCTGCCGGCGATGCGGCATCTGCCTGGGCGCGTGTCCGGAACGGATCGTGTCTTTCAAGAACTACTCCGTCGACATGATTGCCTCCATGGTGCGTGCTATCGAGGTGCCGGAGGAGACCGAGGAGAAACCCCGCGTACTCGTGTTCGCCTGCGAAAACGATGCCTATCCCGCTCTCGATCTGGCCGGATTCAACCGCGCCTCCTACGACCCCAATGTGCGCGTGATTCCGCTGCGGTGCCTGGGTTCGCTGAACATTGTCTGGATCGCCGACGCTCTCTCCCGTGGCATTGACGGTGTGCTGCTGATTGGGTGCCGGTTCGGCGATGACTATCAGTGTCACTTCGTGCACGGCAGCGAACTTGCGAACCGCCGGCTGGACAACGTGAAGGAAACACTCCAGCGCCTCCAGCTTGAGCCCGAGCGCGTTCAGTTGGTGCAGGCCGCGATCGACGAGTATGCCCGCCTTCCACAAATCATTGACGATTTTGTCGGAAAAATCCGCAAGATCGGCCCGAATCCGTACAAGGGGTTTTAACCATGTCCGGCGCGTTGCTTGCTCAACCCGATGTCGAATTCATCGAGGGTGTAATCACCGGCGGCGGCGGCGACATGAAGAAATGTTTCCAATGCGCCACGTGTTCCTCGGTTTGCTCGCTTTCGACCGAGGGCAGGCCCTTTCCGCGCCGACAGATCGTCGAGGCCCAATGGGGACTGAAGGACCAGTTGATAGGCGACCCGGCGGTATGGCTTTGTCACGACTGTGGCGACTGTACGGCGCGTTGTCCGCGCGGGGCGCGCCCGGCAGACGTCATGGCGGCGATCCGGCGCGAGGTCATCAAGCGGGTTGCGTTTCCTGGATTCATGGGGACCCTGGTTTCCAAGCCGGTGGGCGGCGGGGCGCTGTTCGCGGTCGCGGTCTTCGTGCTGGCCATGATCGCGGCTCTTCCGCTGCACCCGGATGCGTCTCGCGCTTTGGAATTCGCGCAACTGTTCCCGCAGGCGCGCCTGGAAATCCTCTTTTTCACGCTCGGGGCGGCAGTGCTGCTCGCCTTCGTTGTCGGAAGCACAAGACTACTGCGAGCTTTCCGAGCCTCCGGTGCCGATGGGCCGCTGCTGCCCGCCTTGCTGCCGGTGGTGGCCGAAATCATTACCCATCGACGCTTTTCCACCTGCGGTCAACGGGGAGGACGGTCTCCCGGTCATCTGCTCCTGCTGTTCGGATTCGTGGGCCTCGCCCTGGTTGGCACGGTCATCGGCGTGGGCAGTCTCCTCGGCGTCATTCACACCCCGCTTCCGCTCCTCAGCCCGCTCAAGATCGTCGCCAATGTTTTCGCTGCCGTGATCCTGGTCGGCGTATTCGCTGTTTTGCTGGGGCGACTTGCCGATCGGGACATGCGACAAAGCAGCACGTACTTCGACTGGCTCTTCTTACTGACATTGGCAGGAGGAGTTCTCACCGGCATCCTTTCCGAGCAGTTCAGGTTAGGACAAAGCGAACCCTGGATGTTCCCCATCTATTTCGTGCACTTAGTTCTCATCTTTTTCCTTTTTGTCTCTGCGCCTTATTCCAAATTCGCTCATTTCATTTACCGGACGCTTGCCATGGCGGTCACATGGCAAAGGCGCGAACCGTCCACCAGACCAGATCGTCTTCTTCCGGCGGCCGTCGACCCTCGAACGTGCTGAACGTCTGCCACGATGCGAGCTGGCTTTAACGTCATCTTCAGGAGGTCTTATGAATAAATTGGTTCCGCCGCATGGCAGCCCCGACCTCAAGCCCCTGCTCCTCGAGGACAAGCGCAGGGAGGAGGAGATCAAGCGGGCCGGGTCTCTCAAGAAAATTCCCATGACCAGCCGGGAGACAGGCGATCTGATCATGATGGGCATCGGCGCCTTTACTCCCCTCGATGGTTTCATGGGCCGCGACGACTGGAAGTCCTGCTGCGACGATTACTCGCTGCCCAGCATGAAGAGTCTGTTCTGGCCGATTCCCATCACCCTCTCCGTGACCGAGGATTTGGCGAAGTCGATTCAGCTCGGCGAAGAGGTGGCCCTGTGGGATGAGGAAACCGTCTCGCTCATGGGCACGATGAAAGTCGTCGAGAAATACGCCATCGACAAGCAACACGAGTGCAAGCAGGTCTTCAAAACCCTGGATCCGGCCCATCCGGGGGTGCAGAAAGTAATGGAGCAGGCAGCCGTCAACATTGCTGGTCCGGTCAAAGCTCTGTCGGAATCATTCTTCCCCGAGTCTTTCCCGGGCATCTATCAACGACCTGCCGACGCGCGCAAGTTGTTCGCGGAGCGTGGCTGGAGTACGGTTGCCGCCCTCCAGTTGCGCAATCCGATGCACAACTCGCACGCCTACCTGGCCTGGACCGCGATTGAAGTATGTGACGGCGTCTACGTCCACCAGTTGCTCGGCAAACTGAAGCCGGGCGATATCCCGGCGGATGTGCGGGTGCGCGCCATCGACGCTCTGGTCAACAAGTACTTCCGCAAGGAACGTGTGATCCAGGGCGGTTACCCCATGGAAATGCGGTACGCGGGACCGCGCGAGGCCCTGTTGCACGCGGTCTTCCGCCAGAACTATGGTTGTTCCCACCTGATCGTCGGTCGTGATCACGCCGGCGTCGGCGACTACTACGGCCCCTTCGACGCGCAGAAGATCTTTGCCGAGGTCCCTCCTGGCGTCCTCGCCATCCAGCCGCTCAACATGGACTGGACATTTTATTGCTATGAGTGCGGCTCCATGGCTTCGATGAAGACCTGCCCCCACGAGAGCAAGGCTGTCATCGACGACAACGGAAACTACAAAGGTGGCGCCAGGCTGCTGCTCTCCGGCACTTTGCTCCGCAAGCTGATGAGCGAAGGCAAGCCCGTTCCTGCGGAGTTCTCGAAGCCGGAGGTGATTGCCATCCTCAAACAGTATTACGACAAGCTGGAAGAAAAGGTGGAGGTCAAGCTGCACTCGTTTGCCACGGGAAAATAGAACGCACCCTGGGGCGAGAACTCGATTTGCGACGAGCGGACTGAACTCGAAATTTCAGTTCGCTCGCCGTAGGTTTCGATAATGCATCCGTGCTCGACGTGAATCGACGGAAGGAGGATTCCATGTCCGTCATCACGATTTCACGAGGGTCTTTCAGCGGCGGCAAGATGCTGGCGGAGTGCCTGGCCCGGAGACTGGGCTACCGATGCATTGACCGGGATCTGATCATCCAGAAAGCGGCCGCTTGGGGCGTCTCCGAAAATGACCTCCAGGAAGCCCTCGAGAAGCCACCCGGGTTCCTCGGGCATTCCTCGCATACCAAATACATTTACCTGGCCTTTATCCAAGCGGCGCTGACCGAGGAGGTCCGGGAAGGAAAGGCAATTTACCACGGCCTGGCGGGCCATCTTTTGCTCAAGGGGGCGCCGCATGTCCTGCGGACCCGCCTCATTGCCCCGCTCGATGTGCGAATCGGCATGTTACAGGACTTGCTGAAATACAACCGCAAGGACGCGATCGCCCACATTCAAAAGATGGATCAGGACAGAAAAAAGTGGACTCAATTTCTCTACGGAGTGGACTGGGGAGATCCATCGCTTTACGACATTGTCCTGAACCTTGAGCACATGACCATCGACAAAGCTTGCGACGTCATCTGTTCGATGCTGACCGGTGGTTTTTTTGAATTTACTCCCCAGTGCCAGCAGGTCATGGACGACCTGGCGTTGTCCTGTCGTGTCCGAGCGAATTTGGCGCAAGATCCGGCCACCTCCGATCTGGAACTGGAGATCGTCGCCCACCACGGATCGGTTTCCATCACGGGCGAGGTATTGGGCCTGGACCAAGCCAAGGAAATCCGCCGCATCGCCCGGCTCGTGCTTGGCGTCACGGCGGTTCACATGGATGAACTCACGCTTGCAGTTCGGTTTTGAAACCATGAGGCACCGACGAACAATCCGAACCGGCTTCGTCCGGTGTTGCAGCACTGCGAGGAGGCGCACATGCCGATCTTTCTCCCCGTAGCTGGAATCAGCATCAACATTTTTCTAATCGTCGGCGTCGGGGCTATCGTGGGCTTCCTGTCGGGCCTCGTGGGCGTTGGTGGTGGGTTCCTGATGACGCCCATCCTGATGATGATCGGAGTACCCCCCACGATCGCTGCAGCCTCCGACACCAACTCCATCGTTGCTACCTCCTCTTCCGGCGTAGCGGCTCACTTCCGGCTGGGAAACGTGGATCTCAAACTCGGCGGCGTCCTCTTGGTAGGAGGCTTGGCCGGGGCGGCCGTTGGGGTGCAAGTAATCCGTGTTCTCCGCGCGCTGGGAAATGCTGATTTCGTGATCACGATCACCTACGTTGTAGTCCTCGGCTTTGTCGGTGCTTTCATGCTGGTGGAGAGTCTCCACAGCATGCGCCATCGCGTCGTGACCCCGAAACCGCATGGCGCCGGCGAACACCCGAGATTGCTCCACCGGCTGCCCTTGCAAATGAGCTTTCCTCGTTCGAAAGTTCAACATTCTGTGATCGTGCCGTTCCTGCTGTGTGCTTTCGTCGGCATGCTCGCGGCCATCATGGGCGTGGGCGGTGGATTCCTGATGGTACCGATGATGGTCTACCTGCTCCGCATGCCCATGCACGTTGCTGTCGGAACAGATCTCTTCCAGATTTTGTTCACTTGTGCCGGCGTGACCATCATGCAGGCGATGACCAATCAAACGGTGGACATGGTCCTGGCGCTGCTGGTGGCCGCGGGCTCTACGGTCGGCGCGCAACTCGGGGCGCGAATGGCGCGAGTGTTGCGCGGCGAGCAACTCAAGATCGTGCTGGCAAGCACGGTCCTCATTGTCACGGTGAAAATGGCTATCGGGCTCGTTGTTACGCCTTCGTTGCTGCTGTCGCATCTGAAGACGCACTGAGGTCCAGTTGTTTTTTTAGGTACGTGGATGCGAACTCCCGCTTCCCGTGCACGGCCACTGTCCTGGGTCCCATGGGACCCGGAGGTTGGTCATGGATGTGCTGCTGCCTATCGCCGGTGTCAGCATCAACATCTGGTTGCTGATTGCCATTGGCGGCGTAGTGGGATTGCTCTCGGGATTGCTCGGCGTCGGTGGTGGCTTCCTGCTTACTCCCATCCTGATGATGATCGGTGTGCCGCCAACCGTGGCTGCCGCATCCGATACCAACTCGATCGTCGCAACATCTTCGTCAGGGGTGGGCGCTCACTTTCGACTGAAGAACGTGGACACCAGGATGGGCGGCCTCTTGCTGGTCGGCGGCCTCATCGGTTCCGCCGTGGGTGTGCAGGCCATTAAGGTCCTGAGGAAGCTCGGCAACGCCGATCTGCTGATTACGCTTACTTACATTGTCGTACTCGGTTTTGTAGGTGGGTATATCGTCCGCGACAGCATCCACCGCATGCGCCGCGGACTGGTGGTCCCCAAGGGCGGCCGCCGAGCCAGGACACATACTCTCCTCGAACGACTGCCATTTCAGATGGATTTTCCCCGCTCGGGAGTTCGTCACTCCGTATTGCTGCCCATCGCTCTTTGCTGTCTTGTCGGCGTGCTGACTGCCGTGATGGGCGTCGGCGGCGGATTCATGCTGGTTCCGGTAATGGTTTATCTCCTCGGCATGCCCGCGCATGTGGCCGTGGGGACCAGCTTATTCCAGATTCTATTCACCTGTGCCGGCGCCACCCTCATGCAGGCGGGCACAAATCACACCGTCGATCTGATGCTGGCGCTCATCCTGGCTGCGGGCTCCACGATTGGCGCCCAGGTCGGCGCCCGTTTGAGCCGCCTGCTGCGCGGTGAGCAGTTGATGATCATCCTGGGAATCCTGGCGCTTGCGGTCATGTTGAAGATGGTGATCGGCGTCACCCTGACGCCGGGAAACGCGCTTAGCGTCGCCGGCACGCATGCTTCCATCAGGCCGGCTCACACCGCGGTGCTTGCGTGGATCCTGAGAGGTTGGACTTATGCCACTGGTTGATAACAACGCAGACTGTGCGGTACCCGCTCCGTCGCATCCGCTCAAGCGCAGCTTGCGCCGATTTTTGAAGCTCGCACTCGTATTGTGCATGATCCCAGCCTTTGCTCCCTGCGGCTTCGGTCGTCTATCGGCCGAGCAAGACACCGTCTCGCTGAGGCTTTCGCCGGAGCAGGTGCGGATGGGAGCCTTCTACAACGGCTCTCGCATGAGGATCGAGGGAACGGCTCCAGCCGGCTCGCGTGTGTTGGTTGTCATCCGAGGAGAAGAAAAGGACGAGATCTTCAACCGCAAGGGCCGAGTGGGACCGATTTGGCTCAACACCGACAAAGTGCACATCACCAACGCGCCGGCTCTTTTTCTCAGCTATGGCTCCGATGATGTCAGGTCTCTTCTGGACGGCGCCGTCGTGGACCAATACCAGGTGGACGAGGCCGCGATTAAGAAGCGGATGTCATGCCGCGTTCACTGCAAATGTGCGCTGACAAAAACTGAACCTGCAGGCTCGAAGCATTTGGCATGCACTGGTGTGGAGCCCGACGCCCGCGATGGCGAACTGCTTCGCACCAATTATCTCAAGCTGAAGGCAGATGAAGGCAGCTATCAGACGTTTCCGCGGGCGGTGCAGATCGCGGCTGATGCCAGCGGCGGCGCACGCTACAGGTTGGAATTCCTTTGGCCGCGCAAGGCTCCCCCGGACACATACCAGGTCGAAGTGTACGCGGTGCGCAATCGCGCGATCATCGCCCGGGCAGGCACGCGCCTCCCGGTCGTTGAAGTCGGATTCCCCGCCTTCATGGCAAGCCTGGCAAGCGAGCACCCCTGGTTCTACGGACTGATCGCCGTGGTAGCAGCGGTAATCGCCGGATTCGGAATCGACGCGATCGCGGTGCAGATCCGGAAGCCCAGACGCCGGATCGAACCGCGCGCAGTTCCTGGACCGGCGCCTGAGGCCAGAAAGCCTGTTCCTGTGCCGGAGGAGGAGCACGTCCATCATTAGGCACTCGGCGTGGGCCATTATCCCTTCGGACAGAACGGTTTTGCCCCACTCGGCCCGGCGGCGCATCCATACGACCGTCAAGCGGACCGGCTCGCCTTGACGCGGACCGCAAGTTGAGCCAAACTCCGTGGCTCGTTCTCATCCTGAGTTGTACTGCTTCGGCCCGCTGATTCGAACAAGGATTCATTATGTCCATCATCACAATTTCTCGAGGGTCTTTCAGTGGCGGCAAGATGCTGGCCGAGTGCCTTGCGGAAAAACTTGGCTATCGATGCATTGACCGCGACACGATTGTCGAACGAGCTGCCGCTTCGGTTCGCGGCGTTACCCAGAACGATCTCCGGGAAGCCCTCGAGAAACCTCCCGGCTTCCTGGAACGATTCAAGCACAAGAGGTACGTCTACCTGGCGTTGTTCCAGGCGGCGCTTACGGAAGAGGTCAGGCCGGGAAAAGCGGTTTACCATGGGCTTGCCGGTCATCTGTTGCTCAAGGGTGGTCCGCATCTTCTCCGCACCCGCATCATTGCTCCCATGGATTACCGCATCGAGATGGTACAAGAGCGTTTGCGATACAGTCGTGCTGAGGCCGTCGCCTACATTGAAAAAATGGATGAGTATCGGCGCAAGTGGACTCAGTTCCTCTATGGTGTGGATTGGGGGGACCCTTCTCTGTATGACATCGTAATCAACCTCGAGTACCTGAATATCGGGCAGGCCTGCAACCTTATTTGTTCGGTGACCCTCGAACGATGCTTCGAGTTCACTCCAGACTGCCAGCAGGTCATGGACGATATGGCCCTCGCCAGCCGGGTTCGAGCGACCTTGGCCATCGATCCCGCCACCTCCGACCTCGAAGTCGAGGTGATTGCCGTCAGAGGCAAGGTGGCCGTGAAGGGAAAGGTCTCCGTCGTGGACCAGGTTGCCGAAGTCAGACGAGTGGCCGCGGCCGTGCCCGGTGTGAAGACTGTCGATTTGGAGGAACTGATGTCGCCCGTTCGTGCGTAAAGCCATGGCATGGTGGTGGAAACGAAAAGGCGCGGAAGCGGCAGGTTCCACGGAAGACAGGATCCGTCTCCAGTACGTAAGCTTCCGCGAACTACTTGCGCTGAATAATGAATGCCTGGAGCTGATTGCCGGCATCCAGGAGGATCTGAAGTTCGTTCCTCCCCTGCGCGATATTCTGCGCACGCGGATTGCCGACGTATGCGACAAACTCGCGCAGACCTTGTCCGCCCTGGAGCGGATGACCGGGCAATCCTATCCCCAGTTGCGCAAATCGGTTGGCGAGCAGCAACGCGAAATCGAGCGCTACATCTCCGCCCGGCAGGAGTTGGCGACCCCCGAACTGTCGGCCTGGTTGGCGGATATTGAACCTGGTGCGGAAAAGGAAGTAGGCGGCAAGGCGGCCGCTCTCGCCGACATCAAGAACAGATTGCACCTGCCGGTCCCTGACGGATATGTGCTGACCGCCCAGGCGTATCGCGTGTTCTGCGGCATTCCCTTCTGGTCGCAAATCCGCGATGCGACATGCAATGTGGATTTGAACGACCTGGATACTCTGCGGACCATCTCCTCCAAGCTCCACGACCTGGTGGTGGGGTGGCCCGTCCCGCGAGCGGTTGAAGTGGCGGTCACTGGCCGCGCTCATATTCTGCAGCAGGCCTGTGAAGGATTCGCCGTCCGTTCCAGCGCGGTGGGGGAGGGTGGAGAAAAGACCTTCGCCGGCCAATTCGTCAGTCTGATTAACGTTCCCGCCCACCAAGTGCTCGATGCTTATAAACAGGTTGTGGCCGGGCGTTTCAGCGAGCGGGCGTTGTGCTACAGGCTTTCAGCGGGTTTGCCGGAAGTGGAGACCCCCATGGCCGTCCTCTTCCTGGGAGTCGTTCGCGCGCGCGCGTCGGGTATCACTTACACCCGCGACCCGAATAACCTTAAGCGCGACGTTTTATGGATCACAGCGACGCGTGGTTTGGGGTTGGACATCGCCAGCGGGCTGGTGCCGGCCGATTTGTTCGTGGTGGAGCGCAAACGGCCCCATGCCGTCATCGAACAGAGCATCGCTCGAAAGGACGAGGAGATTGTGCTCGCTGCCGGCGGCGGTATTCTTCGACGCAGCGTGCCGGCGGAGGTCGCCGGCGCCCCGAGTCTGAGTTCGCAGGAGGTCGCCTCGGTCGCCGAGTATGCAATCGCCATCGAGAACTATTTCAAGGTTCCGCAAGACATCGAGTGGGCCTTGGACGAGCTTGGCCAGCTCTGGATCCTGCAGGCCCGTTCGCTCGCCCTCGGTGGTTCGGCGTCGCCCAAGACCAAGGCACGCGTACACGAAGAACCGCTTCTGGCTGGCGGCCGCACCGTGTATCCCGGCCGCGTCTCGGGACAAGCCTATCTTTCCGGCGACCCTAAGTCTTTAAGCGACACTCCCGAAGGAGCCATCCTATTCCTCCGCCGCGCAACCCCAGAAATCGTCCAGGTGTTTCCGCGTCTTGCCGGTTTGGTGGCGGAATGGGGAAATGTCGCGGGCCACGCCGCCGCGCTCCTGCGCGAAGCGAAAATCCCCGCGGTCTTTCAACTGAAGGGCGCATTCGAGCGCCTCCACACGGGAGACCCGGTCAGCCTCGACGCGGTGCAACCGAGAGTGTACGCCGGGAATTTCTGGCCGCCGCGCCCGGCCGAAGATTCTTCTCGCGAGCAGCAACGGAACAAGACCGACCCCATCAGCGAGCGGCTGCTCAATCTTCATCTCGTGGATCCCGCGGCCGCGAACTTCCGCCCCGGGGGATGCAAGTCGGTTCACGACATCCTGAGGTATTGTCACGAGAAAGCCGTCGAAACCATGTTCGCGCTGAATGACACGGAATTGGAGCGCGGTCGAGATCGCTCCAAGAAGCTGCTCGCCTCCGTCCCGATTAACCTGCATGTGCTGGATCTGGGCGGTGGACTGTCGCCGCAGGCTACCAGCGAAGAAGTCCGTCCGGAAGACATTCTCTCTCGTCCCTTTCAGGCTCTATGGCGAGGGATCAACCATCCCGGCGTCACCTGGACGCGGCAGATGCCGGCAACCCTCGGCGACCTCGCTTCCGTCATGGCGACTTCCCTGTCACAGACCGGCGCTACCCGCGCCTTGGGCGAAACCAGTTACCTCCTGGTCGCCGACGAGTACATGAATCTCAACTCCCGCCTGGCCTACCACTTCAGCCTCGTGGACGCCTGCCTGTCTGACACTCCGGGCACCAACTACATCTCCTTCCGCTTCGCCGGCGGTGGCGCTCCACGCCCGCGCCGCGATTTGCGAGCTTCTTTCCTGGAGGCCTGCCTTACCCACTTCGGTTTCGTCGTCGACCGTCGCGGCGATCTGGTGAACGCGTGGTTCAAGAAGGCGCCGGCTGATCTGACCGACACCAACCTCGACATCTTGGGTCGCCTGATGGCGTGCAGCAGCCAACTCGACATGTACATGACCAGCCATGCGGTCATGGTGTGGTATGTGAAGCAGTTTCTTGCCGGCAACTATGGTTTTCGCCAGGCGGACAATTCCACCGCGTGAACCGCCGGGTCCGCGGCCTGGTCTTCCCGTCTCCGGCTGCACAACTCACAACATTCGCGGGTTACCGGCTGCAGGGAATTTCCGGCGCGCTGGTCCGTGCGTCGCGGACTGATCCTCAGTGCAGGTGTGCTGCTGAGTAAAGGCGTGTTGGTAAGTTACACAGCCTGGGCGCTGGTCATCGCCTCGTTCGTCCTGCTGGTCCGCCTGAAATGGTCTCCCATCCTTGTGCTGGGCATGAATGGGGTCATTGGTGTGCTGCACTGCGGCGCGAGGTGAGACGCACGGGTGCGATTCTCCTCTCCCGTCTCGGCAGGGAAGCCGGAGAATCAGGTCAAGCGCCTCAAACGGAGAAACCCTTCGCCGAAGATGCCCTGCTGGCGAGTGCTTTCAGGGCGCTCGCATCGCGAATGGTGATGTGCTGGCCGATGATTTCCACGATCCTGTGGCGTTTCAATTGCTTGAGAAGTCGCGTTACCGTCTCGCGAGAGGTCCCGATCATTTCCGCGACACTTCCGTGACTCAGCGGCGGCATGACAGATTGTGCTTCGTCTTCGGATTCAGTATCTGCCGTACTCCAGTCCAGTAGCAATCTGGCCAGCCTCGATTCCGCCGAGCGGGAGAAGACCAGCGATCGGACCCGATTGCGCGCTGCCGTGCACTTGGATGCGAGTTGTTGGATGACTCGAGCGCAGGCATCATTGTGTTGCCGGACAAATTGCCGGAATGTATCCCGATCCACGAAACTTATCCGGCAGTCGTCCAAGGCTTCCGCCGTGAACTCGTGGCGGCCTCCGCCAATGGTGCAACCCAGTCCCAGGATTTCACCGGCGCGCACGAGTCTCAAGATCAGCGTCTTCCCCTCGATGGACGACATCGTGAGCTTCACTCGGCCTTGGCAAACCATGAAAACACCCCGAGTTTTCTGCCTTTGCAAAAAAAGCTTCCTTCCCCGGGCATATTTGTGGGAGTGCCTGATCTTTTCAAAACTCTGCAGTGTCGCAACCGAAAGGTCGCAGAAGTAACCCGCCGATCGCAATGGACAGTTCAGGCAACTATAGCTCAGTTTCGCATCACGGCGCGTTGATCCCTGCTGCTGGACACATGGCTGGGGCGCGGCCAGGTCGCCAAGGGGGCATCCGCTATTCGCTGTCATGGCGTTCTCCTCCATGCTTCCCCTTTGAGAATCAAAAGCCGGACAAGGCCGCAGCGGATTCACGTTAATTCACTGGCTCAAAGCTGGTTCGCTTCCAAATTCCTCCCAGTTCCCGTGCCGGCATCCACAACGGCCCCTCGGGGCTGGCCATTTCGGTGGACTGGCGAGCATGTTTCGAAAGTCTCGCGGGGACGGTCGGCCTCGAAGAGTACCCGGAGATACTTTACGTTCATCCACCCACCGAATCCGTGAGCTGCATCACATGACGTTGGTGATGTGAAATCGTTTCGGGAATCCTTCCGGGCAAGCTCCGTCCGTCGGAACGAGACCATGCGCGCCGCATTCCTCGCCATGCGCAGTCGTCCACGGCAAATGTCCTGGAACCGGAAACCCCAAGTATCCGATCTGGCGGAAGGCCCGCCTGGCTGCGAGCTCTGTCACACCGCCAGCGAATGCCGGCTGTTGATCTGCGTTCGCAACACATCTCGAATGATCTTGCAGGCGCTCTTGACCTGGGGCATGGCTAGCGAGCAGAGCAGTTGCTTGCCTTGGCGGCGGGTGGAGACGATGCCGGCGCTCCGCAGCACCGCCAGATGCTGCGACAGGTTCGGGTTACTGATGTCGAGACGCTCCTGTAGCTCGGAGGCGAACCAATCGCGCTCGGCAAGCAGATCGAGGAGTTCGAGGCGGATGGGATTGGCGAACGCTTTGCAGATGCGGGATTGGAGGACGTAAATCTCCCGGTCTACCTGTTTGCCGTTTTTGCCGTTCTGCACTGTCTCACCTCGTCTCGGGCGCTGGGTTGACTTCCGGTTTCGATCCGTTGTCCGTTTCGAGCCTGCCATGCGAGTAGTCCTCCTCAGCGGACAAGGTGTTTTCCCATTCTGCTGCCTGCATTCTAACCTCGCGCCACCATTTGTGGTGGTGGCGAAACGCATAAAGCTCGTTGACCATGCCGGTAATCATGGAATAAAACGCCGGACGCTCCTCGGGAAAAACCGCGCCCATGTAAACATGGATCATCAGGCCGGAAACGACCATGCCGGCGGCAACGAAGTGCAGCACCATCGACCACTGCACCATCCAGGTGCCGAACAGGTGAAACGTCATGATCACGCCGGTGATCATGATGAGCGGCACCATGGCGTACACCATGACAGCGTAGAGCTTCTGCCCTGCGTTATAAGCACCTTGCGGCGGGAGAGCCTCGGAAGAGAGGCGAACAAGACGCAGCACGCGAATGCGCAACCAGCGGAAGTCATCGGCGTCGAGACCGATTTCTTTTTTCAGAACCTCGGTGTGCAGGTAATTGCGCCAGCCGAAGATAGCGTAAACGCTGAAGACGATGATCCAGGTGAGGCCGGCGGCCATGTGCACCCGCAGCAGGTTGGCACGCGAGCCGAAGAGGCTCTCCATCATGACCAGGTACCAATGCGGCATGAAAGCAAACGGAGGCGTGACGACGATGGCGGAGCCGGTTGCCAGTTCCATGAGCCATACGAACGCATTGAACCAGTGCAGCAGGACGATGGCTACCTGGTGCTTCTTGATCCGGCGTTGCGCAAGCGTCTCGGCTTGTTCGGCGGTGAGCGCGTAGGGAGAAGCGGGAATAATGTCGGTGGCCATGTGCCCTCTATTCGTCAGACTGCTTTTCGCCGACTGCCAACTGGTGGAAGAATGCGCCGGCCTGTCCGAGAAAGGTTGCGCCCACAGCAAGGTAGACGAGCTTTTTCGCCACCTTCGTCCATACCGTAGCCGCGGTAACCGTTCTGGGTGGTGTCGGAGCAAACGAAGCGGCAGCCATCTCCAGGTGCTCGGGCTTGCCGGTGTAATAAACGTTGGGTCCGATGGCTATATCCGCGGTTTCCATGCGCTTTGCGCCGGCGCGGTAAACCAAACGGAACACTTCGCTGCCGGGGTCTTCAAGGTCACCAAACACTTTGGCCTTGGCCGGGCAGGTCGCCACGCACGCGGGTTCGAGCCCATGTTCGAGACGGGGCGCGCAGAAGTCGCATTTGTCCACGACACCGAGATCGGCGTTTACGTAGCGCGCGCCGTAGGGACACGCGGCGACGCAACTGCCGCAGCCGATGCACAGGTCGCGGTTGACGCGCACGGCGCCGTTGGCTTCCTGCCAGGTTGCGCCCGTCGGGCAGGCCCGTATGCAGGTCGGCCGCTCACATTGGTTGCACTGCGAAACGAAGAACGCCGAGGTGAAGTTGGGATACGTCCCGCGCAACCCGGCCGGGCGCACGCGGGTTCGGGCATAGCCATTGGGCACATCCCACTCCGACTTGCACGCCACCGCGCACGACTGGCAGCCTACGCAGCGTTCCTGATCGACGACCATCGCATATCTGGCCATGCTTGCTAACCTTTCTCCCCGGGCAGCACGCGCACAAAATTGACCCGCATGCCGGTCGTACCGGTGAGCGGGTCGATGGCAACACGCGTCATGAGGGCATTATCGGAAAACCCGTGCTGGTAAGCCTTCTTGAGACCGGGCGCCTGCGGGCCAAAACCATGCACGGTATAGGCGACATCGTTGCGGATTGCCGGCGTCACCTTGACCGTCACCGCGGGACTTTGCACACCATCCTGGTTTTCCAGCACGACCTGCTGCCCGTCGCTGACACCGATTCTTTTCGCGGCTTCGGTGCTGATCCACACCGGGTTCTCCGGCATCAGATCGTCGAGCCAGGCATTATTCGCCGAGCGCGAGAACGAGTGCACCGGCGCGCGGCCGTAAATCAGGCGCAAGTACCCGTCGGGCGGGTCCGGCACCGCTTCGTATTTGGGCAGCGCATCGAGTTTCAAGTCCTTCAGTACTGACGACTCAAGTTCGATCTTGCCGCTCTGCGTCGGAAACAGAGGACCATCAGTTTCGCTGCGGTCCTCGATGTATGGCTTGCCGGGAAACGAAACTGCGCCTAACGATTTCAGCTCCGTCTCGCTGATATGGAGAGGAGCGATCAGTTGGCGGAGATGATCGTCGGGGTCGCGCCACGGGAAATAGTCCTCAAGTCGCAAGCGCTTGGCCATTTGCTTGGCAATCCACCAGCCCGGCTTGGATTCGTACATCGGCTCGACGGCCGGTTGACGGACTGCGATATAGGGCCGCTTATGGGTAGTGACGATCGCCGGCGGATCGTAGCGCTCCAGGTACGTCGCCTCGGGTAGGACAAGGTCGGCGTAGCGGGTCATTTCCATGGGCAAAACGTCCACCACCGCCATGAACTCCAGATTCTTCATCGCCGCGAGAGTCTTCTGGCGCATGGGGACGCTTTCCAGAACGTTCTGCCCGTAGACCACCCATCCTTTGATGGGGTACGGCTTGCTGGTCAGCGTCGCCTCAATCAGCCCGTGCGTGAGGCCATACGCTTCCTCGGTAGACAGCGGATAGGCATTGCCGACGCGATCGGCCGCGCCTTTTTCGGACTCCGGCATGGGTGGCAGTGAAATCTTTCCCGCCACGAGTTTGGTGGGCAGGTAGATTCCTCCCTTCCGTCCATACGCGCCGAGCAGGGCCGTCAGGATCGCCATGGCCCGCGCGCGTTGGGTGTCGTTGCCATACCAGGTGACGTGCCGTCCGGGGTGAATCGCGACGGCCGGTTTGGCTTCCGCCATGACGTGCGCCGTCTCGCGAATTTGCGCGGCAGAGATCTCGGTGATGGGCGCCGCCCACTCCGGCGTGAACGGCTCGACGTGTTTCGCCAGTTCCGCGAAACCGGTTGCGTACTGATCCAGGTAGGCCTTGTCGTACAGCTTCTCGGAAATGACCACGTTCATCCACGCCAGCAACAACGCTGTATCGGTGCCGGGCTTAATCGGCAGCCAGAAGGTAGCTTTCGATGCGGCGGTGGAAAAACGCGGATCGACAACGATGAGCTTGGCGCCGCCCGCCAGGCCCTCCGCGAAGGCAGTGACCTGCGAGGTAAAGACGTTCTCGCCGATGTGGCTGCCGATGAGAACGATGCACTTGGATTCTTCGAGGTCCACCGGCTCCGGCGAATTTACGGGCCGGCCGAAGGTGAGCTGGTAACCGATATCGCGCGGCCCCCGGCATTGCGCAAACGCCGGCTCCGCCGAGTTCGGCGTGCCATACGCTTTCATCAGGGTGGCAAAGAAACCGGAGTGGACGCCGTGGGGAAACAGCGCCACGCTCTCCGGCCCATACTTCTGCTTCAACTCTTTGAGGCGTGCGGCAAGAAAGTCCAGCGCCTCGTCCCAGGAAACGCGCTTGAACTTCCCTTCTCCGCGTTCGCCGGTGCGGATCTGCGGGTACTTCAACCGGTCGGGATCGTTGAGCAGCGCCACGCCGGCGTTGCCGCGGGCGCAGAGCTTGCCTTGGGTCATGGGATGGTGCGGATTGCCTTGCAGCTTGAGCAGCTTGCCGCCGGCGACTTCGGCCATCACACCACAGCGCCAGAAACACATCTCGCAATTCGTTGCGATCTGCTGGACGCGCGTCTCTCCGCGCCAGCCGGGCGGATGCACGTCAGCAGCCGAGGTGATGGCGGTAGTGACTCCGGCCGCAAGCGCACTCCCCTGCAGAAACCTGCGGCGCGTGATCCTGGTAGCCATTGCGTGGTCCTCCACAACTTTGCGAACTTGAGGCGGCGTGTGGGACGCAGGTCCCACACGCCTCAGGAGGTCTGCCTAGAAGCGTGCTGTCAGACCCAGGGTGAACATGTTCGCCGCGTCGTAGGTCGGGAATCCGAGCAGAGGCGTGGAATCGAGCCGCTTGGGAGCGCCCAGATGCCAGCCGGAGCCGGACCACGTGTAGTTGTAGTGCTGAAAGGCGGCCTTGAGGATGAAGCGTTCGCTGATCCGGTGCGTCAGGTACGTCTCATACACCTCGCCGCGGGTGTTCGTCTTGGGCGCGATGATGTCGTCCTCCGCATTGGCAAAGTTGAACCAATACTTTGAACCGTGGTTCATCTCGAAGCCGAGTTTCGTTTTGCCGTCGTTTTGCGGGAAACTGTAACGCAGTCCCACGTAGATCATCTGGCCTTCGTGATTGACGGGAACATCGAATGGATCGCTGCCCATGCCGCCGAAGGGCGTGGTGACGCCATTGGGGCGCAGGCTGTTCCAGTTGCCGCTTACGAACATATCCACCGGGCCGAACCTCTTTTGCGCGACAATTCCGTACAGGTTGATGCCGCCCAGGTTCGCCGATGGCGTGTAACGCATAATCACCGGCGCTCCGATGGCATCGCCCGTAATCGGGTTGTTCGGAAGAACGATTTCTCCATTGAAGCCGTCGGTCACATTCCAGGCATGCGCGCCCAGCACCTGAACAAAGGCGGTGTCGCTTTCATACAGGTCGCTCATTACGCCCAGGAGGTGAACATCCTTGAGGCGGTCGGCCGGCGTTTTGAGCAGGTTTCCGTTGCCGAAGCCGGAGGAATAGCCGACGCCGTAGCACGCCCGGACCGTAGTTTTATCGGTGATGTGATACCCCAACGTCATGCCGTCGTACTGGTAGTCGAACAAAGCGCCGGTGGGCGTTCCGCCTCGCGGTTCGTCCTGCCGGAAGTTGAGCGGCGGGCCATCGGTGGACGGGCGGCGTCCGATGGAGAAATACAGCTTGGAACCGCCGATATTCGTCCAGTTGAAGAACGCGCGCTCCACGCGCAGCATGTCGCCCGAAGGGACACGCGTCGTGGTGCCGTCAATCGCCAGCGTGTTCGGCTGGCCATTGAACATCTGCACGCCGGTGGAGTCGCCGAATACCTTGTACATGCTGAGCCGTGCATCCACACTGACGTTGTCGGCCACCTTGGCGTTGAACCGCAGCCGCAAGCGATTGGTGAAGAGCGCGTCCGTGTCGTCCGAATACTTAGGGGTGTACACGCCGGGCGCTTGCATCAGGTATCCCATGAGTTGCTGTTGCAAGGCCGCCGGGAACTGTCCCATCGATTGTTTCAACTGGTTGAAGGTCAGGTTGTTGGTGAAGTATTGGTAGGAGCCGTAGTTGGTTGCCACCTGGCCATCCAGCAATCCCTTGAACTGTGCGGGCGTCATGGCTTGCAGCATGGCCGGGTCAAAGGCCATGCCGAGGCCGCCCTGGCTGGTGGGGGCCGTCAACCACAAGGTGCGCACCACCAGGTTCTGCAGCTTCATGCCGTCATAGTGAGCCGGCACATTGCCGCGGATGGTGTGCGCCTCAAAGCGGTAGTCCCCGCTCCAGTTCAGCCGGTCCAGCGCGGATCTCTTCTCGGTGCTGTTGACCCGTTCGTCGAGATCGTTGACCTGGGTTTTGAGGTCGGCCGCCGAGACGGTGCCTTCGGCGGGCGTCGGCTTCGATGCCGCGGTTTTTTGTTGCTCTTGAGCAGCGATCCGCGCCTCGAGAGCAGCAATGGTTTTTTTCAGGTTATCGACTTCCTGGCGGAGCCCGAATGAATCGTTGGCGGGCGCCGTCTGTTGCGCCCACGCTGCGGGAACCGCCAGCAGAATTAGGAATACAGCACTTGCAAGAAGTTTACGCATGAAGTCCTTCCTCTATGAAAAGCGTTCAGGGGCCCGTTTCTACCCGCAGGTCGCCGGCGCTTCCGAGTCGGCGGCGTGATCGATACAGAAGCGCTGGATCGCCTTCATCTGTTCTGGTGTCAGCGATTCGAGCAGCTTCTTCCCGGTGTTGGGATGTACGACAGTCGCGTGCGAGACGGCGAGCTTGGCGCTGTAGAACTTGCGCCACTGCGCCTGGGTGAGGGTCATGGGCGCGTACTGCTTGTGTGCCGAACCCTTGTCGTGACAAACCTTGCAGTTGTTCCGGTACAGGGCTTTGCCGTCCTGGGCGGAAACCGGGATGGCTAGAAGTACCGCGGAAGTAAGAAGGAGAAGGATGATGTTCGGGCAACGCATGAGTGGCCTTCCTGGCAAAGAATGAATACGCCGGGAATGATGGTGCGGCGGAAGGCCCCTCCCGCGCTGTGATACATATCACGTATTGCTGTATTAAGCATATTCGCAATTAATAATGTTACTAATGTAGAACGGTCGTTCGTTCTGGTCGCACAGCCCTGACAATCGCAGGTGGAAGGCGGAGGGTTGGATCAGCGAGGCGCTTCTGCGGGGAGGGTCATGCCATGAAACCAGCGCTATGCGGATACTCGCAGCTTCGATCCGGCGCGAAGCGCGACAACCGCAGCGCCGAGTTCCGCCTGAAAGAATCCGGTCGCGGCAAACCCTGTGCAGTGGCACGGAGCAACCATGCGCACCCCGAAATCCCTCAGCGCTTTTGCGGTCGAACGCATGCGTTCTTCGGAAGCGGTCAGCAGATGCATGCCGCCGAGGAATGCGGCGATGCGGCGAGAGCCGGTGAGTTGCGCGGCATAGTTCAGCGTATTGACGGCGCCGGAGTGGCCGCAGCCGGTTATCACAACCCAGCCCGCGGGAGTCTCCATCAAAAGGGCCTGATCGTCGGCCAGCACATCCGGTTGGGTGCAGGCTTCATCCAGGAAGAAAGCTCCACCGGTATCCTCAAACTCCGTCCGGCGCGGGATGGCGCCGGTCACGATCACCCCGGGAGCAATCTGGGTCGTCGCCGACGAGTCAATGAATGCAGCGCTGCGGCGAAGCGCCTCGACGCATTCGGCCGGCATGCCTTTCAGCCGGACACCCGAGTCCTTCTCGCGTTGATATTTCTTCGCAAACGCCGCCGGATTCGCAAACACTTTGCCGTGAAAACCACTGGCCATCAGCGCCGCGATGCCCCCGCTGTGGTCAGAGTGGCCGTGGCTGAGAACCAAGGCATCCGCAGTGCTCAAATCAATGCCCAGCAGCCGTGCATTGTCCACCAAAGTCTTGCCTTGTCCGGTGTCGTAGAGAATGCGGTGCTCATCGGCTTCGATCCACAGCGAGAGTCCCCATTCGCCAAGCAGGTCGAAGTTAGCGGCGGTGTTTTCAACCAGGGCTGTAATGCTCAGTTCTTGGATCACAGCAGCTCCCATGCATCTGGAGGAATTTGCGCTTGCCGCTAGCGAACAGCAGCGACTTCTGTTTGAATCGCGACCGCGTCGAGCGCCTGGCGGAGGTCGGCGATGAGATCTTCCACATCCTCGATGCCAACCGAGTAGCGAACCAGGCCGTCGCTGAATCCCGCCGCTCGACGATCCTCCGCCGAGATGCTGGCATGCGTCATGGAAGCCGGATGCTCAATGAGGGTCTCTACGCCGCCCAGGGAGACGGCCAGCGTGGCCACTTTGACCGCGTTCATGAGCCGGCGCCCCGCCTCCATTCCGCCCTTGAGTTCGAAGCTGATCATCGACCCGAAGCCCCTCATCTGCCGCTTGGCCAACTCATGCTGCGGGTGCGATTCCAGGCCGACGTAGCGCACAGTCTGGACTTCAGGCTGCGTCTCCAGCCAGCGCGCGATCTCCAGTGCGTTCCGCTGGGCCCGCTCGATGCGAACGCCCAGCGTCTTGAGCCCGCGCAGCACCAGGAAGGCCTGGTGCGGATCCATGCTGCAGCCGAAATTAACCATGACGCTGCGCAAAAGCTTGTAGATCGACGGGTCCTTCGCGACCAGGATTCCGCCTACCACGTCGGCATGGCCATTGATGAACTTGGTCACCGAGTGGAGCACCACGTCGGCGCCGAGATCCAGGGGCTTTTGCAGATACGGGCTGGCGAAGGTGTTATCCACGGCGACCAGACAGCCGTGGGCATGCGCCAGCGCCGAGACCTGCGCGATGTCCGTAAGCTGCATCGTCGGATTGGACGGCGTCTCGACGTACACGAGCTTGGTCTCGGGACGCAGGGCATCCCGGACCCGGGCCAGGTCCGAGGTGTCGAGGTAGGTGGATTCGACTCCGAAACGTGAAAAGTGGTTCTCCACCAGTCCGCGGCTGGGTCCGTAGACCGATGCCGTGCTCACCATGTGAGCGCCCGCGCTCAACAGCGCTACGTACAAAGTGGAAACCGCGCCCATGCCGGAGCTGGTGGCAATGCCTCCGCAACCGTTCTCCAGTTCGGCCACGCTCTCCTCGAGTGCGCGGATAGTGGGATTTCCAATGCGGGTGTAGATGTAGCCGTCCTCTTCTCCCGCGAAGAGCGCGGCCCCGTGTTGGGCATCTCGGAAGGCAAAGGTGGAGGTCTGGTAGATCGGAACGTTGATTGCGCCCGTCGGGTCCGCCCGGTGGCCGGCGTGGATCAGCTTGCTATTGATGCCGAGATGCTTCGTGTCCATGGGTTTCGGTTCCCCTCGCGAACAACGTCGAGCACATCCACGTGCTGTCATCAGTGTCAAACAGCGTGGCCCGGGAGAGCAGTGATAATCCGCACCGACTGTCGTGACGACGGGCCCATCGGTGTTGTTTGTCAAATCACTATGCGTGACGCCACCAAGGCAAGCCGCACGGACGTGATGATCATCACAGCCTGAACGCACAAATGTGATTACCCTCTGTGGCAAGGGCGCTTGCGGCCGGAATCGTCCGCCGCGGTTAGGAGTAGTCCATGAACGAGGACAAAAGGATTTCGCATCTGCTCGACACGATCGGCTGGAACATCGTCACCGAATTACAGCAGAACGCCAGGATTCCTTTTGCCGAACTGGGGCGCAGGGTCGGCCTGTCCACGCCCGCAGTTGCCGAACGAGTGCGACGACTCGAAGACGAGGGCGTGATCGCCGGCTATCATGCCGAGATCAATCCGGAGAAGATCGGGTACCCACTCCTGGCGTTTGTCAGAGTGAACGTGGTTGGAGATGTGCTCTCCAAGTTCGTCACCAAGGCGGTACGATGCCCGGAAGTGCTGGAGGTGCATCGCGTCACGGGGGCGGAATCGTTCATCCTCAAAGTCGCAGTGGTCGATCATGCCCATCTTGAAGCCGTGCTCGATGCGCTGATGCCGTACGTTTCCACGACCACTTCGATGGTCCTCAGTTCTGCCGTAACGTGGCGGCACATCGAACGACCCCCGGTTCGCGTTCGAATCGGGACGGGCGGACCTGCGAATTAACAGTCGCAGGTTTTTGCCGCATGCATAGGCGAAGTTAAAGGCTTTCCGCCCCAAAAACCACACGAAGCCCATACAAATCGTCGCTCCAGCGCTCCTACACTCCACTCCAGGGGACGTACTGCCTGGTGATGCTCTGTACGCCTGCCGATCGGGGGCGATATGGATATTCGCACGATCCTTGATCTGCTCGCGGCCGCGGCAAGGCAGCCGGGTTTCCACGGTGTGATGGAAACTGAGATCGAGGGGCACCATGGAAAAGGAACTGATCTATTTCGATAACGCAGCCACGGCATGGCCCAAGCCGGAGAGCGTGTACAAGTTCATGATCGATTTCTACCGGCGCACCGGAGTGAACCCGGGCCGCAGCGGTTTCGACCTGGCGCTGGAAGCGGGCTCGCTGCTCGATCGCTTGCGCAAGCGGCTGACGAAATTCTTCGGCGGCGATGAAGACGCGCCCGAACGGCTCTGCTTCGGCTACAACGCCACCGACGCGCTGAACCTTATCATCGCCGGGTCATTAGCATCAGGCGACCACGTCATTACCACGAATCTGGAACACAACTCCGTAATTCGCCCGATCAACCACCTGGTGCGCGACGGCGGAGTTACGGCGACATTTGTGCCGTTTGACGGCGCTGGATTCGTCAACCCTGACGACATCGCCGGGGCGATCCGTCCGAATACAAGGCTGGTCATTGTCAATCACGGGTCAAATGTCATCGGGACGGTTCAGTCGGTCAAGGAAATCGGCCGCATTTGCCGAGAACGGGGCATCACTTTCGCCATCGACACCGCCCAGACCGCCGGAGTCATTCCCATCAACATGAAAGAGATGAACATCGACGTGCTGGCGTTCACCGGTCACAAGGCACTGATGGGATGCATGGGCATCGGCGGCCTCTGCGTGCGCAAGCACGTACACCTCGGCCAGACTCGCAGCGGAGGCACAGGCGTGCGCTCGGCGTATCCCTACCATCTGGAGGAGTACCCGTGGAGGATGGAATTCGGCACGCCGAACATGGTGGGTGTGGCGGCGCTCTGGGCAGGCCAGGAGTGGCTCGATGGAAACGGCGTCGAAGCGACCCACGCGCGGGAAATGCGCCTCGCCGGGAAGCTGGTAGATGGCCTCCGCCAGATCGACCGAGTACGACTCTACTGTTCTGACAATCTCGACAACCATCTATCGACGATCACGATGAATGTGGAAGGCCTGGAGGCCGGCGATGTCGGCATCATGCTCGACGTTGATCACGGCATTGCGACCCGTACCGGACTGCACTGCGCTCCGCTTGTGCACCAACAACTCGGAACCTTGGAGAGGCACGGCACAGTCCGATTCTCCATCGGGGCGTTCAATACCGAAACGCAAGTCGACGCTGCCATCCACGCCATGGGCGAGATCGCTCGTTGGGCTGGCGCACGCCGTGAACAACCAGCAACGCTCACGGCCTCTTGAGCGGAAGCTGTGGTTGCCGGGGCTACTCCTTGTCAGCGGAAACAACCGGGCCTCCGGCTTCCTTCCACGAGGCGCCGAAAACATCTGCCGACTGTGCGGCTTTCGCACTGAGCGATTGTCCTCCGACGTCATGCACGCGCTGCCGGCGCTCGCTGTTCCACCAACCAGCGCGCCGTGACCGCCACGGCTTCCATGTTGGACTTCAATTCCTCGTGGTTGAACCAGCGCGGCAGGTAACGGATGAGCGGCACATCATGTTGCACGTCGGGCCGAATGTCGCTGCTGACGAATCGAACCTCGGCCTGCGGCAGCAACTGCTTCAGGTCCTTCGCGCCATTCAGAATCATGGGGATGTCGCGCTCCGCGTAGAGCAACAGGCAGGGCCGATGGTGTGCGGGCACCGGGCCAAGCTCCTGCAGCAGTTGCGCCGCATACCCGGAATACGGTTCCCGCACCCCCGGCTTGGGGAAGTTTTCGAACATCCATTTGCCCTGGGGCGAGATTTCCGACACCACGGCCGGCGACATCGCCACCATGTGGTCGGCTGACGACATCAGCGACAGGCGTCCGCCGATACTCAGTCCGGCGCATCCCACCGTGCCGAAGCGCTGCCGCATGTAAGCGACTGCCGCGTCTACCTCCTGCAGCATGCGGGAACCCATCGCAGCCATGTTTTCGCCGTGACCACAGTTGTCAATCGCGAGGGCGGCGCCTCCCTGCTCCGCAATCGCGAACGCCAGGCCCAGCATGTGCTCTTTGGACGTGCCGTAGGGATGAAGCAGAACCGTGCCGCTGCGCGGCGAATCAGGGCAGATGAGAATTGCGGGTATCAAGCAGCCATCAGGAGCCGCGAGATCGTTTACGCGTTGCAGGTTCATTCGATTCCTCCGCGCCGAAGACATTCACCGTAGCCTAGCGAACCAAATGCCCGCCGGCGGCGGTTCGTTACAGACGGGCAGAAATAATTAGCGGCACCCTAATCCCATTTTGGGACAGCAATCGGTCCTGATCAGTCTTGACTACTCCGCCGGCAACGCCGCCAACTACCAGGATTCTTTTGCCCATGGACACTCGCACTCCTTCTTGAAGCCTCGGCTAGTTTGCTACCCGGATGTCATTGTGACAAATGCGAATGGCGAGCTGATCGTTACAGAGATTCGACGGCAGATACCGTGCGCCGCACCTCGCGCGCCCTGGGCTCGATGTGGCGGCAATCGGCGGAAGAGATCGCCGGCCCACTTCAGGGAGGGTGTCGGCGGGAATCAAGCGCATTTTGTTGCTTTCAACGGCTAGGATCCGACCTCATCCTTTCGCGTGTAATGACCAGATCACGCGAATGTCACTGAATCCTCCCATCCGCTATGTGATAGACCCGGTCGAATCCTTCGACCATCCGCACATCGTGCGACACCACGATCACGGCGGCTCCGGTGTCGCGGCTGAGCTTACGGAGAAGGCCCATCACGATCTTACCCCGCTCAGTATCCAACGCGGCCGTGGGTTCGTCGGCTAGTAAGACCTTGGGCCGGTTCGCAAGTGCGCGAGCGATAGCCACACGCTGCTGCTCGCCGCCGGAGATTTCGCTGGGATAGTGATGCCAGCGGTGTGCAATTTCCAGGTATTCGAGCAGTTCCATGGCCCGGCTCTGCGCTTCCTCGAGCGAGACATCGTTGAGCGTGAGGATGAGCTCCACGTTCTCCAGAACCGTCAGGAACGGAATCAGGTTGTAAGACTGGAATATCACCCCCATTTTCTGGCGCCGTAGCGCGCGCACGTCGACGCCAGTCCAGCCGTCATCGAAAACGGGAACACCGTCCAGTTCTATGCGACCGTGTGTCGGTTCATTGATGCAGCAGATCGAAGTCAGCAAAGTGGTTTTGCCGGAGCCGCTTGGGCCCAACAGTGCAACGAGTTCGCCACTCTGCACGCTGAGGTTGGCATCAATCAGCGCGAGGGTTTGCGCGTCGCCGCGGCCGTAAATCTTGGTCAAGTTTTCGACTCGTACGACTTTCATCTGTTTATCCCCCGCTCAGTGCTGTCGCCGGGTCGACCTTCAGCGCACGCCAGATTCCAAGAATGCTGGCCAGTACGCAGATGACTACCACGATCGCGAAGAGCACGACCATGTCCACGGTTTGTAAAAGCACTGTGCGTGGATACATGGTGTAGGTTTGCGTGAACAGCGCGTAGGCCACCGCAAAAGCGATCACGCCCAGCAGCAACGACTGCTGCAGAATCATGTTCACGATGGTGCGGTCCGCAGCGCCAATAATCTTCAGGGTCGCAATCTCGCGCAGCTTGTCCATGGTGAGCGTGTAAATGATGAGTGCAATAATCACGCCCGAAACGATCACCAGGATGGTTCGGAACAGCCAAAGCTGCTTTTGCGATTTCTCAATAAACCCTTTGAGCAGCAACTCTCGTTCCTGTTCAGCCGTGAACACTTGATAGTGATTCCAGCGGCGGACGTAGCTCGCGACTTCGGGGGCCATCGACCGGTCATCCAGTTCGGCCACAACCGCATTGGCGAAGTGGGGATTCTCCGCGGCCGCCAAAGCTTTGGTCGTGGCCTTGTCGCGCATGAACGGGTTCATGCTGGCCAATTGGGTGTAGGTCGCGACCACGCGCTCGCGATTGTTTCGTATCGCGTCATTGTCCAATTGAAATTGGACAACCTGCGCGTCCGCTAACGAGATGAACGCGGCGGGATCGCCGGACGGCGAGGTCATCCCCTGCGTAAGTCCGACGACTGTGTAGTCTTCCAGCCCGAGGTGGATGATGTCTCCGACCGCATAGCCGGATTTTCGATCAGCCACGATTTCGTAATGTTTCTTCGTGATGGTGCGGCCAGCGACGATAGATGGCGGCCCGCCGAGGCCGCCGAGCTTGTACCCGATCAGGAACAACCGAATCGGCTTGTTGCCGCGTGGAATCTGCACGTACTGGAACGATAGCGGCGATGCCCGCCGGACACCTTTGACCGCGGCAATGGAATGCTCAATGTCCTCCGGTAGCCGCGAGCTTTCCGCGAACGGACCACGCGTGTCCTTCTGCACGACCCATATCTGAGCCGGAGTGGCCTCAACCACTGTGGTCGCGTCGCCGATCAGGCCCCGGTAGATGCCGCTCATCGCCATCACAACGGTGAGGAGCAGTCCCAGCCCGATGCAGGTGAGCAGGAAGCGAGTCTTGTGGCGGCGAATGTCGCGAAGCGCAAGATTCATGGCTCACCTCAACCCGGCAGCAGCCGCTTTCACCAGGCCGGTGCGCACGCGTTTGCCCGATGCCAACGGAATGCCGGCGCTGTTCGGCTGGAGAAGAACCTCGTCGGAGGCGGAAATCCCGCCAAGGACCTCGACAAGCCCCCGTTTGTCTTTGACACCGAGAGATATCGGGCGCCGCTGAAGTTTCCCCTGCGTGACGGTCCACACGGTAGGCCCCTCTTGGCCGGATATGATGGCCGTTAAGGGAAGTGCCTTCGCTTCCCCCTTCTCGGACTTCAGGATGTAGACCTCGGCGGTTTCATTCAGCTTCAGATCGGATGGTTGCTGAGCAAAAGCAACATCCACAACGACCTCTTCTGTGACCGGATCGGCCTCTTTCGCAATCCGCGCCACCACACCTGGGATCTTGCGGCCTGGGGCAGAGCGCAAGGCAATGGTCGCCGGTTGCCCAACTTTCAGGCCATCAATCTCCCGCTCATCTATGTTCGCCGACACCCAAATAACGCTCGACTGCGCCACGGTGAAGATGGAAAGACCGGGGACTACGGTACCGCCTTCCTCCAGATCGCGAGAAACCACGTATCCGTTTACCGGACTGGAGACGATCGTGTACTGCAGGTTCGCTTGCTGAAGCCGAACGCCCGCTTCGGAACCGGCCAGAGTTCGTTCCGCGGCCGCAACTTCCGCCTCTGCGGCCCTCACCTGATCTTCTGCCGAACTCTGCAGCGCCTGCGAATTTCGCAGATCTTCTTGAGCCTGGAGGTGCGCGGTTTCCGCGGTGTCGAATGCCTCCTTAGAAAACACGCCGCCTTCGTAGAGCGATTTGGCACGGCGATAGTTGATTTCGGCAAGCCGCAAACCGGCCTGGGACTTGCCCACAGCGCTGATGCTCGCCTGCAGGCGAGCCCTGCTCGCAGACAGGTTCGCTCGCGCGGAACTGAGCGTGGCCTGTTGAGCCTGAGTTAGGCTCGCGGCCTGTCCCACCTGGCTTTGGGCATCCTGATTCTGCAGCTCGGCCAGAATCTGGCCCTTCTTCACGATGTCGCCCTGATCCACGTAGGTCTTCAGCACAACTCCGTTGATCTTGGCGCCGATTCCGATCGTGACTTTGGCCCGGACAAACCCGGTACCAGCGGCCTCATCACGGAGAGTCATCGTGGACAAATGTGTAGTTGGGACCTTGGGAGGAAGAAGGATAAGTACGATAAGGACCAGAACGATGCCGCCAGCGAACAGCAGCCAGAGCTTCCTCGATCGTGTTGGCATGTTCTTCGGCAGCGCCCGAACTGGATTTACGGGCGTCGTTTTTACGGTTGTTTCGAGTGTTTCCATGGCACGGCTTTCAACTAAAGAATGATCTTTCCTACGAGGGGGCCCCATGTACCGCGGTGTTTTCCGTCACGATTATTTCTGCGTCGATAACGATTTCGGATTTCACGGAATTCGCGACCAGGCTGTATTTCTGCGCGGCCTGCAAGGCACGCCGTGTCCGGGCCTCCACGACCTCTTTCTGGCCGGGATCGCATGCGACTCGGACTACGGGATGGAAATCGAGCCGGGTAAAGATCTCGGTACGGTCCAACTCGATCAATTTTGTGCCCACGGTGCGGCACTCGTAGGAAATCAAATTGAGCTGGAATCGCTCCGCCGCCCAAATGAACATCAGCATCACGCAAGTGTTCGCCGCGGCCACGAACGCATCTTCCGGCGTCAATACGCCGGCGTGGCCTTGCGCATCGGGAGGAGCGGAGAACTTCATTTCAGGGCCGTTCCCCAGGGTGAGATGGCCCCAGTGTTCACCCGTCCATTTCACGTCCGTGCGATACGTCGCTGTCCGGCTCATTGCGGCACCTCTTGACAGAAGGCGGCATATTCGCGGGTAATCGCCGCGCGATAATCCTCTTCTTCCCCATGCGGGACGGTGTTGTAGATCTTCACCGTTTCGAGCAATTCGTCGGCGGCGGCTTCGGGTGCACGCCCAAGCTCATGGAGTCGCTGGAAAATCAGCGGCAGGGCAAGCAGCTCTACGGTCTTAACGCCAATGTTGAGTTTGCTGGTTGGAATGCCGGAGCCGCAGGAACATCCCGCCGGCTTGGCTTGCCGTGGCCGCGGCTCCGCAACCGCGCGGTTGAGGACCGTGAGCCTGGGAGAGCCGAGGATTTCATCGACAAGCATTGTCAGGCGCTGTGCGGCAAGCTCGACCGCTTGCTTGCCCGCTGCATTGAGCTGACGGCGGCCTTCGACTTTATCCAGGCCATGCTCGGCGACGAGATCACTGATCACGATGCTCGCGGCTGGCTTGCCCGAATATATCTCGGTCCCGCGAGCTGCGCAGCGGAGATGGCAGCCGTCAATCGTGATGGTCGGGTGAAAGCGCGCAAAGGCGCGGTCTCCCTCGCCGCCGGCAAGAAACAAAGGCAAGCAGATGGTGACGGTTTTGCCCGGACGCGATTCGTGCAGCACCTTGAGCGCGGCCAGGCGCGCTACTGTGCCTTCAGCCAATTCCTCGCCGGAGCAGGACACGATGCCGACCTTTCGCTCGGGAAGATTAGGCATGTTGTCCTCCTTCTTCAGCGGCGAAATGGAGGTGATCGAGTTGTTCCGCTATTTCCTCGGCCAGAACGCGCGCCAACTGCTTTCCTTCCGGGTTTAGCTCGGCGATGCCCTCGGGCTTGAGGTCTTTGTGATCGCGGAACGCTTCGAAGACGGCGACCTCACGGAAAATAGTGCCGCCGCTATGTTTCACCAGCTTGGCAGCGCACATCTGCTTGCAGCCGTCGATGGTCACGGCCGGGTTGGTGCGCACTCGTTCGCGGGCCTGCTCGTCGCCGAGAACCAATTTCGACAGGGCCACCAACTGGGTGTCGCCAGGGCGGAGGTTGTCGCACAACTCATACGCTGCCTCGCGGCTCACGGTGCCCAGCGATTTACCAATGCCGCTGCATGGAACGATGACTATGCGTTTATGGCTACTCATGATTGCAGCTCCTGCTCTGCCTGCGACTGCATGACTGCGAGGTAGGATGGCGCGTCCAGCAACTTGGAGCGTTCGGCATCCCAATCGCTGGCCTCGATCGCGGCCAGCCAGCCTTTGTCGTACGGGTCCTGGTTGATGACCTCGGGCGTCAACTCCAGCGCCTTGTTGACCGCGACGATCTTTCCGGAAACGGGGGAGGGCAAGTCGACGTTGACTTTCATGGTCTCCAGTTCCGCACAATCGTCCCCGGTTTTGAGAGTTGTACCCTGGGGTTTGACGTTGGCAAAGGCAACGTCGCCATTGTGTTGCTGGAGGTAATCGGTAACGCCGATGCGGACGCGGTGGGCGCCTTGGGACGGCTCGGCAAGTACCCACACGCCGTCGGAGGTATAAAGCCGATCCGTCGCCACGCGGAACGTGAACTTATCAATCGTGGTTTGCAGGTACTCCGCCATCTTGTCTCCTTCGAATAGACATTGGGGGCGTGAACGGGAGCCTTACTGCTTCATTGCGGCGGTCGCCAACAGTGGTGATCTCCGCGGCATTGGGAATTCGACCTGCCGACTTCACCTCGCCGTTAATCACCAACGCGGGTGTCGCCAGGATTCTGAAGGCCATGATTTCTCGAATGTCTTCCACCTTGGTGAGGGTGGCAGGGGCGGAAAGCTGAGCGACCGCCTTCTGCGCTTCGGCGTACAGTCGCTTGCAGTTGCCACATCCGGGTCCGAGAACTTTGATTTCGATGCTCACTTGGGCTTCTCCTTCAGTTACTTGCGACAAACTCCTCCAGCCAGGCTCGAATCTGATCGCGAACCTTGCGAAAAACCGCGAGTTGCTGCTCCGGTGGCGCGGCGGCCGGATCTTCGACCGTATTTTCCATGTTCTTCACCTCGCCCGTTGCGTCCAGCGCATCTCAGATGTGAATGTCGAAAAATATCAGGATGTACTTCAGCGAAACGTATAGGAACAGTATGCCGAACAGGGCCTTCAGGGCATTGGGGTTGAACTTCGCCACAAGCTTCGCGCCGATGACCGCCCCGACAAGCGCCCCGATGCCGAGCGTAACTGCTACGGGTACGTTTACTACATTCTGGTAGAACTTGAATATCGCGCCCACGAGCGCCATCCAGACAAAAGCAGCCATTGACGTGCCGATAGCGAGTTTCACGGGTGCCTTCAAAAAGTATATGTACGAAGGGACTAGGGCATACCCGCCGCCCAGCCCTATAATGCCCGTGAGAAATCCTACGACGGACCCCAAAGAGATCTTGGCTGCCGTGGTCCCCGGCACATTAGGCGCGAGTTGCGCTACGCTCGTTTTCTTCAACAAGCCTTCGTAGAGCATCCTGACGGCCACGATAATAAAGGCGATGCCGATAATCAGATCAATGATCTTGCCGTATCCTTTGATATAGCCAAATACCAGGGACCCGATGATAACGCCGAGAATCCCGCTTCCCCCGGTGACAAGCGCCGTGTATTTGTCCACGTTCTTCATGCGCATGTGCTGGATGGCTCCGGAGGCTGCGGTAAAGACTACAGCGGTGAGCGTTGTACCCACAGCAAGGGCCGGGTCGAAGTGAAAGCCGAAACGGATTACAGGCATCATGAGTGCACAGCCACCTGTACCCAGAAGACCGCCAATAATTCCGGCCAGAAAGCCGGTAATCAAGTAAATGATATAGAGCATGGCAAACCTCCTTTTTTAGCTTTGAGGGCTTTACAACAACGCTCGTTCTTTCTGAAGCCCTCTGATTTGTTTCTTCTGCAGGAACTTCTTCGAAAACCCCGGACACTTGCCAGTACAGACACACATCACCAGGCCGGGAGGTTGCTCAGTCATTTAATTGCCTCCGGCTTCCAGTAGCATCTGTTTACGGACGAACTCCTGCAGACGCTCAGCGATCTCGTCACGCACGTGCCGGAAGACCTCCATCTGCTGCTCCGCCGATGCGGCGGCCGGATCTTCGAAATTCTCGTGAAGGCGCTTGCCGGATCCAGGGAAGACCGGGCAAGACTCCCGTGCGCTATCACAAACCGTGAAGACGTAATCGAACCGCTGCCCGGCGAACTCATCCACGGACTTGGAGCGGTGAGCGGAGATATCGATCCCGACCTCCCGCATAGCCTTCACCGCATTCGGGTTCAGACCGGCTGGCTTCGTTCCTGCACTGAAAACTTCGAAGCGATCTCCGGCCAAATGGCGAAGTAGACCTTCCCCCATCTGACTCCGGGCAGAATTACCAGTGCAGAGGATCAGGACGCGCTGCTTGCTCATCGAACACTCTTTCCGTAGGGTTCACAAATGGCGACGACTGGCGTGCCGGTCGCTTCTCCACCGAAGTATCGGCGCTGGAAGTAGAACGCCACGTTGACTAAACCGATCATTACCGGTACTTCAACCAGCGGGCCGATTACTGCCGCGAATGCCGCCCCGGAGTTGATACCGAAAACCGCGACCGCCACGGCAATCGCCAGCTCGAAGTTGTTGGAGGCCGCCGTGAAGGCAAGCGTGGTCGTCTTCGAGTAGTCGGCTCCGAGTTTCCTCCCCATGTAGAAGGAAATCAAAAACATGGCTACGAAATAGATCAGCAGCGGAACGGCGATACGAACGACGTCGAGCGGAAGACGGACGATGTACCCGCCTTTGAGGGAGAACATGACGAAAATCGTGAACAGCAGTGCGATTAACGTCAGCGGGCTGACCCGCGGAACGAAGTTGTGGTCGTACCACGCCCGGCCCTTGGCGCGCATCAGCGCGGTTCGAGTCAGGAAACCGGCCAGGAACGGGATCCCGAGGTAAATGAAAACGCTCTTTGCTATCTCTCCAATGGATACGTGGACGACCGCGCCATGCAGGCCGAGTTTCGCGGGCAGTACGGTGATGAACACCCATGCATAGAAGGAATAGAAGAACACCTGAAACAAGGAGTTAAAGGCGACCAGCCCCGCTGCATATTCGGTGTCGCCCTTGGCAAGCTCGTTCCAGACGATGACCATGGCGATGCACCGGGCCAGGCCAATCATGATCACCCCAGCCATGTATTCGGGGTAATCGCGCAGGAAGACGATGGCCAGCACGAACATAAGGATCGGGCCTACGATCCAGTTCTGCACGAGTGAAAGACCGAGCACGCGCTTGTTGCGGAAGACCTCGCCCAATTCTTCGTAGCGGACTTTGGTGAAGGGCGGATACATCATCACGATCAGCCCTACCGCGATCGGAATCGAAGTCGTGCCCACGCTGAACCGGTTCAGAAAAGGCACGATTCCGGGCACCAGCCAGCCGGCGATCACGCCGACGGCCATGGCCGTAAAGATCCAAGCGGTGAGGTAACGATCCAGAAAGCTCAGGCGCGAGGAGACTGTGTGTGCCATTTTTGTTATGCCCTCGAGGAAATCGCTGTCTTTGGCCGCACCAACGCGGAGTAGGGCCGCCACTCGCTGGCCGTGCAGGAGCCGCTCTGGATCGCCTTCTTTAATTTGCGCGAGTCCTCTGCGAGAGCTTCCGACGATGGGAAGAGGTCCCGAAGAAATCCGAAGAGCAGCTTGTGCGCACCTTCTGTCGGCTGGGCCAGCCGGTAATACATTCGCGCGCCTTCCCGCCGATCCAGAACCAAGCCGGAGTTCTTCAAATAGGTCAAGTGACGGGACACGTTCGGCTGCGACGACTGCAAAACGTACTGGATGTCACATACGCACAACTCACCGTGAATCAACAGGTTCAGAATCCGAAGCCTGGTCTGATCCGCGAGCCCCTTGAACCACTGCTCTAAATCCTTCATGCGGTGTCTCCTGGCTCGATTCTATCAGTATTCATTTATATGTGTATACACTTATACGTGTATGGTAGGATTAGTGCGGTGATGCAGGGCACACTTCCCTGTGATCCGCCTGGTGGTGTTTATGAGACCGAAAGTCCTGTTTCTCTGCACTGGTAATTCAGCCCGCAGCCAGATGGCAGAGGGCTATCTGCGTCATGCCGCCGGAGACCGCTTCGAGGCCATGAGTGCCGGCATCGAGCCGAAGGGGCTGAACCCGCTCGCCGTCGAAGCCATGCGCGAGATCGGCATCGACATATCCCAACAGACTTCGAAGGACGTGGTCAGCCTCCTGGGCCAGCACGTCCCTTATGTGGTTACGGTTTGCGACAACGCCAGGGAGCGCTGTCCGATCTTCCCCGGTACCTGGAAGTTTCTGCACTGGAGTCTCGAAGACCCGGCCGCAGCCGAAGGAACACCGGAGGAACGGCTAGCCGTTTTCCGTAGGATCCGCGACCAGATCATCGCCCTCATTGACCGGGAATTCGTTCACGGCGGAATAACACGAAAGCAAGCGTAACTAGAGTGCCTCCCCGAGCGGTTGCAGCCACAGCTCGGCTGATGCTGTGCTGGGCCTGCAAGGAAGCGTGCAAGCAGCACCGGCTGACCGGCTGACATCCGTCGCCCAATCGACTACCCTGATCCTGCGTGCGACCTGATCTGCAAAAAGCGATTGCCGAGTTGAAAGCGGGTGAGCCGCATTCCATGGAGCGCGCTCTCGCCCTGGTGCAGCAGACCGCCTTCTCCTTCAGCATGAAGGTCTGTGGCCACCGTGAGGACGCAGAGGATACGGCTCAAGAAACGCTGATCCGCGCCGTCCCTGAACTGTCCAACTTTAATAGCCCGGAGGCACTCGCGGTATGGCTGTACAAGGTCGCGCGCAGTCGCTGCCTGATGAGCCGGCGGCGCAGCAAATTCGCCCCCAAACAAAACCTCTCGCTCGACGATCTTCTCCCCGACCGCAGCGAACTCGAGGCGCTCACCGCTTCCCGCGAAGGCGGCCCGGAACAACAGCTCCTGCGCGCGGAAAATCGCGAAGAACTGCAGCGCGCGGTGCTGAAAATCCCGCCGGACTATCGCATGGTCCTGGTCCTCCACGACATGGAAGAGCTCTCCACCCGGGAAGTCGCGCGCATCACCGGGCTCCGCGAAGGCACAGTACGCGTACGCCTGCACCGTGCGCGAGTGTTCCTGCGCAACGAACTGGCCCGCAAGCCCAAGCCGGCCACGCGATCCAAACAGCAGCCCTCGGCGCGCTGCAAAAGGCTATTTGCTCTGCTCTCCCAATTCATCGATCAGGAAGTTGACCCGTCGCTGTGCGCCGACGTTGAAGGCCACCTCGGCGACTGTTCCCCGTGCAAGGCGTACCTGGCGAGCCTGGAAGAAACCGTCCGCCGTTGCCAGCTCCACTGCACCGAGGAAGTGAAAGCCAAGGTCCGCGCCCAAGTTCGCAATCTGATTCGGGAATCGGCCGCCGCAAAAGCCGCCCGCTAGGCGTTTGAAATCACTGACGGGGCACCCAATAATCCTGTAACAAATCTCCGTAGGACTGCATTTATCCATGTGCCCTTATGGAGGTCTGCCTTGATCCAGGCTTCAGTTGTTCTGACCCACCCCACGGGAACCGGCCGGCAGTTTGTGGTCACCACCGGCAGCGGCCATCACCTGATTGTTGACGACGCCATCGGCGCCACCGGCCCCAAGCCGATCGAATTGGTTGCCGCCGCGCTCGCCGGTTGCACTGCGTTCGACGTCATCAACATCCTGCGCAAGAAGCGCCAGCACGTCACCGCCTACGAGGTGCACGTGGAAGCCGACCAGGCCCCGGGTCCCCCGCAGGTGTTCACCAAGGTGCGCATTCGGCACATTCTGACCGGCGTGGATGTGGACCGCGAAGCCGTTGCCGCCGCGATCCACCTCTCCGAGTCGAAGTATTGCTCGGTGGGTGTGATGGTGCAGAGGTCGGCCGAATTCACAACTTCATTCGAAATCATCCCCGCCGAAGTGGCTGAGCTTGTGGCAGCCGGAGTCCACGGGCAATGAGGTCCGTTAGCGCAATCGGCCGCATCGCGCTGCTGCTGGCAGCCCCTGGGCTGCCGCTGGCCGCAATCGCGCAAACCACCTTGACGCTCACGCAGGCGGTGACCACCGCGCTGGAGAAGAATCCGGCGCGGAAAGCGGCGGTGTTCGAGAAAAACGCGGCGGCGGCCGGCATCAAGCTCGCGCGCTCCGCACTGTTCCCGCAAATCAAGTTCACGGAAGCATACGAGCGCGGCAATGACCCGGTATTCGTATTTGGCGGCAGGCTGCGCCAACAACGATTCACCGCCTCGGACTTCGCGCTCAACCGGCTCAACACGCCCATTCCGTTTGGCAACTTCGCCACGCGCTTCTCCGGCGGCTGGCAATTGTTCGACTCCGGCGTGAGCTGGCTACAGCTTCGGCAAGCCAGGCGCATGGACGACGTCGCCGAGCGCAAGCTGCAGCGCGGCGACCAGGAATTGGTGATGCGTGTCGTCAACGCCTATGCCGGCCTGCTGCTTGCGATCAAACAGCAACGCGTCGCCGAGGATGCTCTCCAAACTTCTCAGTCCATCCTCGACCGCAGCCGGGCCCATGTGGAGGCCGGGATGGTGGTCGAAAGTGACCTGTTGAGCGCGCAGGTGAACCATGCTTCGCGGCAGGAAGAATTGATTCTCGCGCGCAATGCGGTGGCGCTGGCGCGAGCCCAGCTCAACATCGAGATGGGCATTTCACCCGACACGCAATTTGAGCCTGCCGATCTAGCGGGCGAGAAGCCGCTCCCGGTTGTCACCCTCGACGAACTGGAAAAACGCGCACTGGAGCGGCGTCCCGACCTGCAAGCCGTCAGTCTCCAGCAGACGATTCAGGCCGACGGCGTCCGCGCGGCCAAAGCGTCATTCGGTCCGCGCCTGAACGTCATCGCGGACTGGCAACTCGACAACCCGCGCTTCGCCGGAGGCGGCGGCAACAACTGGATGGCCGGTTTTGAGCTCCAGGTCGATCTTTTCGACGGCGGCGCCAAGCGCGCACGCCTGGCGCGTGAACACGCGCTGAAGGGCCGCATTGACGCGCTGCATGATGCGGCCGCCAGCGGCATTCGCCTGGAAGTCCGAAAGGCTTATCTCGACTTCGACACCGCCCGGCAGCAGGTCGAGGTGGCGCGCGCGGCCGCGGGCCAGGCGCAGGAGAGTTTGCGCATCGGCCAAAACCGCTACGAGGCCGGCCTGAGCACCATCACCGATCTGCTCCGCATGCAGGAAGCGGCTCTGCGTGCCCAAACCGATTTCTGGCAGTCGTTGTACCGGCTGCAAACCAGCTACGCCAGCCTTGAGTTGGCGACCGGCGCGTTGGACCTCAACTCGCCCGTGGTGAAGCAATGATGAGAAGGATCCTCTTCGTCCTCGTATTCCTGGCAGCGCTGATATCGCTCGGCTGCAGCGAGAAGAAAACGCCTGTCGCACCAACGCCGGAAGTCGTGCGCGATCTTTCGATGTTGGAAGCGCAACGCAAGACGGTGCCGGACTCCATCGAAGCGGTGGGCACCATCCGGGCGCTGCAAACCAGCCAGCTCTCGGCGCAAATCTCCGGCGTCATCGCATCCATTCGCGCGCAAGAGGGACAGCGTGTTCGCCGGGGCGACGTGCTGATCGTGCTCGATGACGCGCAGCAACGCGCGGCGCTGGAGCGCGCTTCTGCCGCCGTGAATGCCGCCCAGCAAGATATTGCCGCCGCCGACGCCGACTATGGCCTGCAAAACGCGACGCTCACCCGTTATCAGAGCCTGTACGAAAAAAAATCGGTGAGTCCCCACGAAATGGACGAGGTGCAAGCCCGCCAAAAATCCGCCGGCGCCCGCCGCGATCAGGCGCAAGCCGGCATCGCACAAGCTCGCGCCATGGAAGCGCAGGCCAGGGCAGGGCTCAGCTACACGCGCATCCGGGCTCCGTTCGACGGGGTCATCACGGCCAGGGTTGTGGACACGGGCGCGCTCGCATCGCCCGGCGTTCCGCTGATCACCATCGAGGACACGCACCGCTTCCGCCTGGAAGCTTCCGTGGATGAAGGCGACATTCGGTTTGTGACTCTGGGCGCCAGCGCTCGCGTGTCCGTGGATGCCCTCGGAACTGACCTCAGTGCCAAGGTCGTTCAAATCGTTCCCGCCGCCGATCCGGCCAGCCGCAGCTTCGTCGTGAAACTTGAACTCTCTCCCGATCCTCGCCTTCGCTCCGGACTGTTCGGGCGCGTCCGATTCCCGCGCGGCCAGCGCGAAGCCATCGTCATCCCGCGAACCGCCCTGCTCGAACGCGGCCAGATGCATGGCGTGTACGTGGTCGCCGCCGACGGCCAGATCGGATTGCGATATGTCACGCTGGGCAAGCCGGCCGGCGATGACGTCGAGATTCTCTCCGGCCTTTCCGGTGGCGAGCGCCTCATCAGCTCGCCCGGAAGCCGTGACCTGGCCGGCAAGAAGGTCGTGCATTGATGGCGGCGATGAATCCAAAACTTCGGGCCGCCGGAAAAATCGCGCACGCGTTCATTGCTTCCAAGCTCACGCCGCTGGTGATCATCGCCGCGCTCCTTCTCGGCGCCTTCGCCATCTGGCAGACGCCACGCGAGGAAGAACCGCAGATCGTCGTACCCATGCTCGACGTCTTCGTCCAGATGCCGGGCGCATCCGCCGCCGAAGTCGAGCAGCGCGTCACCATTCCCATGGAGAAGCTGCTGCGCGAGGTGCCCGGGGTCGAGTACATCTACTCCATCTCGCAGCCCGGGATGAGCATGGTGATCGTGCGCTTCTACGTCGGGCAAAAGGAAGAGGACGCGATTCTGCGCACGTACAACAAACTGTATGCCAACCTCGATCGCATCCCGCCCGGCGTCTCCCAGCCGCTGATCAAGGTCCGTTCCATCGACGACGTCCCCATCATGGCGCTCACGCTGTGGGGCAAGAATTACGACGCCGCTTCGCTCCGCCGCATCGCCGGTGAACTGGAGAATTCCCTCAAGCAGCTCGACGATGTTTCGGAAACAAAAATTATCGGCGGGCTGCCGCGACAAGTTCGTGTGGTGCTCGAGAACGGGCGCCTGGCCGCCTATGGCCTTTCGCCGGTCCAGGTTACCGCCAAGTTGGAATCCGCCAATCAGAAGGTGCGCGCCGGCGAGTTCGCCCGCGATAATCAGGAAATCCTGGTGGATGCCGGCCGTTTTCTCTCCAGCCCGGAGGAATTGCAGCAGGTGGTCGTCGGCGTGCACAGCGGCAAGCCGGTTTATCTGCGCGACGTGCAGAAGATTGAGGACGGCCCCTCCGAAGCCGACAACTACGTGCTCTTCGGCAACGGCGAAGCGGCGGGTGACCCGGCGCAATATCCCGCGGTCACCATCACGCTCGCCAAGCGCAAGAACACCAATGCCAGCGTGATCACCGAACGCGTGCAGGACAAGATCAGCTCGCTTCGCGGCTACCTGCTCCCCGCGGACCTGAATGTCACCGTCACGCGCAACTACGGCGAGACCGCGAAGCAAAAATCGAACGAGCTGCTGAAGCACCTGCTGCTGGCCACCATCTCCGTGACGCTGCTGATTGCCTTCGCGCTCGGCTGGCGCGAATCCGGCGTCGTGCTGGTCGCGATTCCCGTAACCCTCGCCCTGACGCTCGCCATCTTCTATTTCTTCGGCTACACCCTGAACCGCGTCACCCTCTTTGCGCTCATTTTTTCCATCGGCATCCTGGTGGACGACGCCATTGTGGTGGTCGAGAACATCGTCCGCCATCTGCGGCTGCCCGAAAACCTCAGCCGTCCCCGGATGGATGTTGCAGTCGAAGCGGTGGATGAGGTCGGCAATCCCACCATTCTCGCCACCTTCGCCGTGATCGCCGCCATTCTGCCCATGGCCTTCGTTCGCGGCCTGATGGGGCCTTACATGCGCCCCATCCCGGTCGGCGCCTCGGCGGCCATGATCTTCTCGCTGATCGTAGCCTTCGTGGTTTCGCCCTGGGCCGCGCTGCGCTTTCTCGGCACACACGTCAGCCATGGCGCCGCCAAGCACGAAACCGAAGGCTGGACGACGCGCCTCTATCGCGGTGTGATGAATCCCCTGATCACGGACCGCCGCAAGCGCGCCATGTTTCTGGCCGGCGTGGTGGTCTTGCTGCTCCTCGCTGTCCTCCTCGTTCCATTGAAGCTGGTGCGCGTGAAGATGCTGCCCTTCGACAACAAGAGCGAATTCCAGGTGATCATTGATATGCCGGACGGCACGACCCTGGAGCAAACCACCGCTACCGCGCAGGCGCTGGCCGCGAAGATCGTCCAGGAACCCGAAGTCGCGAATTACCAGATCTACTCCGGCACCTCGGGCCCGTACAATTTCAACGGCCTGGTGCGTCATTACTTCCTGCGCCGCGGCCCCAATCAGGCCGATATCCAGGTCAACCTGTTGCCGCGTGAGGACCGCAAGGCACAATCCCACGACATCGCCAAGCGCATCCGGCGGAAGTTGCAGCCCATCGCGCAGCAGTTTGGCGCGCGCATTAAAGTTGCCGAGGTGCCGCCCGGCCCGCCGGTGCTGGAGACGCTCGTCGCCGAAGTCTACGGCCCCGATTACCAGCGCCAGATCGAAGTCGCGCGCCAGGTGAAAGACGTTTTCCAACGCGCGCCGGGCGTGGTGGACGTGGATTGGTACGTCCAGGATCCGCAGACCCAATACGCGTTCAAGGTGAACCTGGACAAAGCCGCGCTGAACGGCGTCTCCGCCGCCGACGTCGCCCGCACCATGCAGATCGCCCTCGGCGGCAGCAGCGCCGGCCTGCTGCATCGGCCCCATGCGCGCGAGGACGTTGCCATCGAAGTGCGCCTCTCGCGGGCCGCGCGTTCCGGCATTGAGGACCTGCGTAATCTCAAAGTTCCGAACGCCGCCGGCGGCATGGTTGCACTCGGCGAAATTACGGACGTGGAGAAATCCACGCTCACGCCCTATATTTACCGCAAGAATCTGCGCCCAGTCGTCTACGTCACCGGCGACGTCGCCGGCCAGGAGGAGAGCCCGGTATACGCCATCCTGGGCATGAAGGACGCAGTCAGCAAGATCAAGCTCCCCGCCGGCTATTCCATCGAGCAGGACATGGGCACCGCGCTGCCGGAAAATTCCGAGCGCTACGCCGTGAAATGGGATGGCGAGTGGTACATCACCGTCGAGGTCTTTCGCGACCTCGGACTCGCGTTTGCGGCGGTACTGGTTCTGATTTACGTGCTGGTGGTCGGCTGGTTCGGTTCGTTTAAGACGCCGCTCGTCATCATGGCGCCCATCCCGCTGACGCTGGTCGGCATCCTGCCGGCGCATGCGCTGCTGGGCGCATTCTTTACTGCGACCTCCATGATCGGCTTCATCGCCGGCGCCGGCATCATCGTGCGCAATTCCATCATCCTGGTTGACTTCATTGAGCTGCGCCGCGCCCAGGGCATGTCGCTGGAGGAAGCCGTCGTGGACGCCGGCACGGTGCGCTTCCGCCCCATGTTGCTGACCGCCGCCGCCGTCGTCGTCGGCGCCAGCGTGATCCTGTTCGACCCGATTTTCCAGGGACTCGCACTCTCGCTCATGGCCGGCGAGGTTGCGTCCACCGTGCTTTCGCGCATGGCGGTGCCGGTTCTCTACTACATGAGCCAGAAGCGGAACGGCCGCGGCATCCCGAAGTCCGCCGCTCCCTCCGCACAAATTCATGAGGAGGTTTCTGAATGACTATAGATCGTTGGCTGCGCCTGATAGCGGGCACGTTCGTGGTCGCATCCGTTGCCCTGGGCTACTGGGTGAGTGCGTACTTCTTCCTGTTCACCGCGTTTGTCGGATTGAACCTGTTCCAGTCAGGCCTGACAAACTGGTGCCCGATGATGACGTTCCTGCGATTGCTAGGGGTGCCGGCGAGTGCAGGTCAAACGCGGCCAAGGTGCGACGGCTGACATCAACCAACTGCGAATTCCATAACAGCGATGGCGATGAGCCGGCGCCCTCCGGGCTCATCCCGCATGCGAGGTCCTGCATGTACCAAGACGGTATCTCCCCTCTCCACAGGACTCGGCGCTATGGTGTGCTACAGGCGACGCCAATGCAGTGCGGCTTCCGGAGGCTATCGGCCGAATGGAGCGTTACGTCTGTATTCATTGTCATTTCTACCAGCCGCCGCGCGAGAACCCCTGGCTGGCAGCGATCGAATTGCAGGATTCCGCCTCTCCTTACCACGACTGGAACGAGCGCATTGCCGCCGAGTGCTACGCGCCCAACAGTGCCTCGCGCATTCTCGACGGGCAGGGGCGGATCGCGAAGATCAGCAACAACTATGCGCGCATCAGTTTCAACTTCGCCCCCACCCTGCTCTCCTGGCTGGAAGAGAAGGCGCCGTGGACCTACGAGCAGATCCTCGCCGCCGATCGCCAAAGTCTTGCGTTGTTCTCCGGGCACGGCGCCGCGCTGGCGCAGGCCTACAACCACCTGATCCTGCCGCTGGCCAGCCCGCGCGACAAATACACCCAAGTCCTGTGGGGCATGCGCGACTTTCAACACCGCTTCGGGCGCGATCCGGAGGGCATGTGGCTGCCGGAGACGGCGGTGGACGTGGAAACCCTGGAGTGCCTGAGCTCGTTGGGCATCAAGTTCACGATCCTGGCGCCGCGCCAGGCGCAGCGATGGCGCAGCCGGCCCTGGGCCGATTGGACTGCTCTCAATGACGCCGCGATCGATCCCAGCCGCGCGTACCAATGCAACCTGCCCTCCGGCCGGGGGATCAGCTTGTTTTTCTACGACGGCCCCATCTCGCACGCGGTGGCCTTCGAGAAACTGCTGTCCAACGGCGAGACTTTCGCTCACCGCCTGCTCAGTGGCTTCAACGACGCGCGGAACTGGCCGCAGCTCATGCACGTCGCCACCGATGGCGAGACCTACGGACATCATCATCGCCACGGCGACATGGCCCTGGCGTATGCGCTCGATTACATCGAAGGCAATCACCTGGCGCGGGTGACCAATTACGGCGAATTCCTCGCCCAGCATCCTCCCACCCAGGAAGTGGCGATCGCGGAAAAGACCTCGTGGAGCTGCATGCACGGCGTCAGCCGCTGGGAAGCCGATTGCGGCTGCAATTCCGGCACGCAGGCTTCCTGGAACCAGCAGTGGCGCCGCCCGCTGCGCGACGCGCTGAACTGGCTGCGCGACTACCTGGCGCCGCTCTACCTTGAGCAGGCGCAGTCCCTTTTGCTCGATCCCTGGGCCGCGCGGGATGACTACATCCGCGTGGTGCTGGATCGTTCCCCCTGGAACGTCGATGCTTTTCTGGCGCGGCATGGCTTTCCCGGACTGGCGCGCGAAAACCAGGTGCGCGCTCTGAAATTGCTGGAAATGCAGCGCCACCTCATGCTGATGTTCACCAGTTGCGGGTTTTTCTTCGACGAGCTCACCGGCATGGAGACGGTGCAGTTGCTGCAATACGCGGGCCGCGCCCTGCAGCTCGCCCAGGAATTGCTCGCCGTCGATCTCGAGGAAGAATTCCTGCAACGCCTGGAGCAAGCCTGGAGCAACATCCCCAGCTTCGGCAACGGGCGCCAGGTTTACGACCGCTTCGTTCGGCCCGCCATGCTCAACCTGGAGGAAGTGGGCGCGCACTACGCCATCAGTTCGCTGTTCGACGGCTACCGCGGGCGCAGTTACGTCTACTGCTACAGCGTGGATTTGCTGGAATCGCGCGTGCTGGAGTCGGGCAAGGCGAGGCTCGCCATCGGCCGCGCCGACATCAGTTCCCGTCTCACTCGCGAGCAGTTGACGGTCAACTTCGGGGTGCTTCATTTCGGCGATCACAACCTCACCGCCGGTGTCCGGCCCTGCTCCGTCGAGGAGGACTTCCGCACCCTGGTGGCCCAAGCCACACGCGCCTTCCAGTCCGCCGATTTGCCGGAATGCCTGCGCGTCCTTGACCGGCACTTTCAGGGCGCAACCTATTCGTTGAAATCGCTGTTTCGCGATGAGCAGCGCCGCATCGTCTCGCAAGTCGTAAGCTCCACCCTCAGCGAAGCCGAGTCCGCGTATCGCCAGGTTTACGACCAGCACGCCCAGCTCATGTGCTTCCTTTCGGAAGTACACATGCCGCTGCCCGGCATCCTGCGCGTGACCAGCGACTTCGTCCTCGACCGCTCGGTACGGCATGCCCTGACCGATCGCGAGGTGGACCTGGAGCGCATCCGCACTCTCGTCGAGACTGCCTCGCGCGACAACATCCAGCTCGATGTCCCCGCGCTGCAATTCGCCTTGCGCGAACGCCTGAACGCGCTGGTGGACCACTGGGCGCTGAAGCCCTGCGATCGGGACCTCCTGGAGATGGTGGCCGCCGTCGTCTCCCTGGCGCGTGTCCTGCCCTTCGATGTGGATCTGTGGAAAGTGCAGAATGTTTACTATCGGCAGTTGCAGGGAATCTCAGCTGACGCCATGACGCGCGACACCTCCAGCCTATGGCTGGAACAGTTCCTGCACTTGGGAGAACACCTGGGGGTCATCGTACCCGACAACACCGTGCTCTGTCCGCGTCTCCCGGACCAGGTGGAACCGGCGGCCATCCGCGATGACTCCGGCCGCAGCATGACCTGTCTCTCACCCACCACGCACCTGCGCTACCGTCCCTACGAGCAGCCATGAAAACTTCCGGATCTGCTCACTTGTAGGAGTGTTTGCGCGCGATCTGCTGCAGAGCCGAATCGAAGACCCGCTCCATGCCGCGAAGATATTTCTCGGGACGGCGATTGGCCAGGCGCAGCTTCGCTTCCGTGGCGGAGAACCAACGCGGCGTGCGGTGCGATTCGGCGGGCAGAGCGGATTTCTTCACTTCCAGGATGAAAGCAAGAACCGTCACATCCTTCGATGCGCCGCGGAGTGACTCCTTCCGGTGCAGGTACTTCCCGACCGGACGCGGATGGACTTTGCCCTCAACGCCACCTTCTTCGAATGCCTCCAGGGCCGCCACTTCAGCGTACGAGAGCCCGTCTTCCAGCCGGCCCTTGGGAAACGTCCAGCGGCCGCTACTGGTGCGCACCAGCAGGAACTCGGTTAAACCTGCGCCATGGCGATAACAGAGGGCAGCAACTTGAACGGGCGCAGCTTCCCGGGTGCAGATCCGTCCTCGAGGTTTTCGCATTGGCTCCCCGCTCGACGAGTCCTCGTCAAGTACAGGCTATGACAACCTTGTTAATGGAGAATGAAAATGTGCACCAAAAACAGTGCGCTTGTATCCGGAAGGTCAACAGCTAAAGTTCAAGAGCCGGGACACATTGTTCAACAACAGCCTGTCATGCGTGATGGCATTCCAGATCAGCTATGATGCGCTGCTTTCGCGACAGCGCTTGCTGACGAGTGCGGTGGAGTCGGGCGGATTAGAATCGGGATACGCTCAGCGACCTCAAACAGGTGACGGGCCGATGCCAGATCAGCCGCGTGAGCACTGAGCAAATCAAGACCATCTACCAAGACTGTAAGTACGCTTGCAATTGTGCGTACCTGCAAATTGCGCGCCCCGGAAGGGTGGCTCACCTCGATTCCCTCGGCGAGCCGCAGAATGCCGGCAAGCCGCATCACCCGTTGTTGCTGAGAACGAGGCAGTACAGAGAAGTCCTCGTCGGCCGAGCACGGCAAAGCTCCGCGGCAGTAGCGGGAGACCAGCCGGACCAGGCGCATCTCTTCCTCGCTCCACCCGACCGGGACTGCAAGCTTGCCCATCATGGCCGCCCGGTACGAATTACGCTTCTTCTTGCGCTTATCGGCGCCGACGCTATGCAGGAGCGCGGCGGCCCGCAACAGGACGGTCGTACGCCGGTCGAAGGGCCATGCCAATTCACCGCGCAGGGCGCGCCACAGCTTGCCACTGGTCTGCGCGACGCGGCGCGAGTGAGCTGGATCGGGATCCAGCGCTCGCGACCAGTATCGCAGCTTGGCACTGGCGGCTAGAGTCAGTTCGCGCCCGCTGGGAAGGCCCTGCCGCCATTGCTCCCAGAGGGAGTCGAGGCCCGTCGTTCTGGCCATGTACTCATCCACACGCTTGGACCTCTCGCAGTGAATACGCGAATTCAACTGTTCTACGGCAGCCGGAATGCTGTGCTGGAGTGCGATCTCCGCCAAAAGCAGGTCAAAGTCATGAACTTCGCCCAGCAGGTCCTGCATGCGCTTCAAATCCTTGCTCCAGCGCCGGTGGTGGTAGGGAAGGAAATTTTCGACGGTGTAGCGGAAGCGTTTGATTCCAATGCGCAACTGGTGGAGATCGTCTGCACGACGCGTGCGCATTGCGGTCTGGTGCAAACCATGCGCGTCGACCCATCGCTCCAGCGCAAGATGCTGAAAAACGCGGCTGCCCGGCGGCAGCTTGCCCGAGCGCTGATCCAGCTCATGCGCCAGCTTCATCCATCGCTTGGCATTGAAATGGTTGAGGGCCTCATGGGCCGCGAGTTTCTGCTCGCTTTCGCGAGAAGAAAGCGCCGCCGCAAGGCGGACCCGCAGAGGATCACCTTCGGCAGCGAAAAGCGATACCCACCCTCGCATGACTTGCGTATCGCGCAGATTGCCCAATGCCGAGAACAGCGGTTTTGCGAGGGCGCGGAATTGTTTCCATCCGGGTGCGGGATCGATGGTGCGAAGACCTTCAGCGATTGAGCGGCTGCGGCGAATTGCAACCCGCAGGTCGTGCACGGGATCAGCTTCGAGACTCAGACCTACCCGATTCAGTTCAGTAACCGTGCGCTTGGCCCAGTGCAGCAGGCCGACGCGGCGGGCGTTGACGTGACCGCGTCCAGCGGATAGCGCCGATCGTCTTTTTTGTCGCATGTGGGCTGTGATTCCTGAAGATTAGCACGCGAGCAGAAACGGTACATTCAGGGCGGACATTGCGTGCGCTCAGGACGAAAGGATTCCCTGCCTCAAATCCTGGGCGGCTTGCGCGATGTGGTCCGCGGTGCCGAGGTCGCGCCAGTAGTATTCATCCGCTCGGAAGCCGACGATCCTTTCTCCAGCGGCAGCCAGGCGGAGATAGCAGGCAACGATCGAGAACGCGCCGTCTTCACTCATCTTGGCAAACAGACGAGGCGAGATCACGTGGATGCCGGAAAAAGCCAGCGCCTTGGGCTGCGTTGCCGAGCGCACCATTTCGGAGCACTGATCGATGCCGGAACGGCGGCCGCAAAGCTGGCTCTGCTCGTCGAAGAGCAGGTAGCGCGAGGTTGTTCGGTCCTGCACCGCGAGCGTGGCGAGAGCCTGAGCTTGGTTGTGAAATTGCACCATGCGGCGGAGATCGATGGTGCTGATCACGTCTACATTGTGCAAAAGGAACGGCTCATCGGAAGGGTTGGAATTCTCCCGGAAGAACCAGGCAGCTTTTTTCAGGCCGCCGCCGGTGTCGAGCAGGACCTCTTCGCGCGAGACTTGAACGCGCATGCCGAAATTTTCATTGGCTTCCAAGTAGGCGACGATCATATCGGCGAAGTGGTGGGCGTTGACGATCACCTCGCGGATCCCGAAGCTGCGCAGGTGCGAGAGCGTGATCTCCAGCAGGGTGCGGCCGGCAACCTCCACCAGCGCCTTGGGGCGGCTCTCGGTGAGCGGCCGCAAACGCGTCCCCAGGCCGGCGGCCAGGACCATGGCTTTCATTCGCCCGTATTCTCCAACGCAAGATGCCGCACCACGACATCCACGCCATTTCTGGCGCGCAGAAGTTTCGCCAGCTGCTCGGCCAGGTACACCGAGCGATGCCGGCCGCCGGTGCAACCGAACGACACCATCAGGCTTTTGAAACCGCGGCGTTGATAATCGCTGACGCTGGCGTCCACCAGCGCGGCTGCGTTGGCGAGAAACTTGTGCGCGCTTTCCTGCTGCTCCAGATATTCAGCGATCGCCCGGTCCTTCCCGGTTAAAGCCCGGAAGCGCTCCTCGCGCCCGGGATTCGGAATGCTGCGCGTATCGAAAACGAAGCCACCACCGTGCCCAGTGTCGTCTTTGGGCAGGCCAATGTGATACGAAAAACTGAAAATCCGGATCACCAGGTTTGGGGAACCGGAGGCCACCGCCTGCAGTTGCTCCGATCCCAGCATGCTCTGGAACGCCTTCATCAGCGCGGGCGCGGCAAAGGGCAGCTCGGTATTGTGCAGCAACCAGCGCAGGTTCCTCATGGCATAAGGCACGCTTTGCAGAAAATGTGGCTTGCGCTCGTAAAACCCGCGAAACCCGTACGCGCCCAACGCCTGCATGATGCGGATGTACACGTACGCATAGTAATGCTGCATGAAAGCGTCGTGGGTGAGGTCGACGAATCCGCCCAGCGTTTCCAGATAATCGCCGAGCAACTGCTGCCGCAGCTCGGGCGGCAGGTCGGCCTTGGCGTCGTACAAGAGTGAAGCGATGTCGTACTGCAGGGCGCCTTTGCGGCCGCCCTGGTAATCCAAAAAACAGGGCTCGCCGGCGCGCAACATGATGTTGCGGGACTGGAAATCGCGGTAGAGGAAGTAGTCGCGGTTGGCAGTCAACAGGAACTTGGTGAGCCGTCCAAAATCGTCCTCCAGCGCCTGCTCGTTGAACGGGATGCCGGCGAGCCGAAGGAAATAGTATTTGAAGTAGTTCATGTCCCAGGCGATGGACTGGCGGTCGAAGCTGCCGCGCGGATAGCAAAGCTTGTAGTTCAAGTCGCGGCCGGCTTCGACCTGGAACCGCGGCAAGACGGCGACGACTTTGCGGTACGCTTTCACCGCTTCGGGATCAATGTTTTCGCCGTCACGATGATCGGAGAGAAACTGGAACAGCGTGGTGTCGCCGAGGTCTTCTTCCAGGTAGGCGCCGCGGTCCAAGTCTTCCCCGAAAATTTTAGGCACCGGCAGTCCGTGCCGGCGGAAATGCCGGGAGAATTCGAGAAAGGCTGCGTTCTCCTCGCGGACGTCGTACAAAATTCCGATCGCGCTGGCGTTTTCGCCGGAGAGCCGGATGATGCGGCGTCCGGAGCCGCCGAGTTGTCCCTGCAGCGGCTGCACCCGCGACACCGGCAAGTGGAAGTGCTGCTCAAAAAGTTGGTCGAGTATGTCCATGAATAATGACGGGACAAAGATATCACCGGAATGGGCTCCCGTGACGGTCAGGCGTGAGCTAAACCGGCGAGACGAATTATTCCTGAGTTGCGGACTCTGCGGTGAGCGGAATAGGCGCGGGATCGGAGGCAGCGTTGCGCCGCGCAAAAGCCAACCCGAGCAAGGGGGGAGTGACCAGGGTGGTTGCGAGCACCAGAACGACAACCTGCACGTAAATGCCGCTGGAGATCACGCCGGCAGCAAAACCGATGCTGGCGGTAATCAAGCCAACTTCTCCGCGCGGGATCATGCCCACGCCGACGATGATCGAGTTGCGCGCACCAAATCCGGTGGCGAAGGCGCCCGCGGCACAACCGGCGATTTTGCCGACGACTGCCACCAGCAGCAGCACCAGGAAGAAGGGGATGTGACCGCCCAGATTCCTGGCATCGACTTGCAGGCCGATGGAGACGAAAAACACGGGTCCGAAAAACGCCTGGCAGATCGGGCGAATGGATTCGATGATGGTTTTGCGTGCCGGCGTGGCCGCGACAAACACGCCCGCCAGATACGAGCCCGTAATCGGCGCCATTCCGCCCAGGTATGCCGCACAAAAGGCGGACAGAAACGCCAGAGCCAGCGCCGCCGCGGGAAGGGAGTGATTGTCGCTCGATGGCTGCCCGCGATCGAGCACCATCCGAATCAACCGCGGGCCCAGCACAAAGGCAAGGACGAGGAAGATGGTCATGCGTGCGATCGGCAGCACAGCGCCGGCCAGCCCGGAGGAGGCATGGGCGGCGCCTGAGTTGATGGCGATGACGACGGAAAGAACAATCAGTCCAAGGACGTCGTCAATGACGGCCGCGCCAAGAATCGTGGTGCCCACCCGGGAGCGCAGCTTGCCGAGATCGAGCAGCGTCTGGGCGGTGATGGTCACGCTGGTGGCGGTCAGGACGGTGCCGATGAAGATGGACTCCGACCAGGCGAAGCCGGCCAGGCGCGCGACCAGGGCGCCTCCGACCATAGGCAGGAAGACGCCACCCGCGGCCGCCGCGGAAGCAGGCGCGACGCTCGCCCGCAGGAGAGGGATGTCGGTTTCCAGTCCGGCGAGAAACATGAGCACGACCACGCCCAATTGCGCCAGCACTTGAAACACCGCAGGCAGCGAAGCGGAGGCCGCGTTGGCAGCGGAGAACCAGGAAATGTGCCAGACGTTCAGGACGGTGGGGCCGAGCACGACGCCGGCGGCGAGCTCGCCGAGAACTAGCGGCAGGCTGAAGCGCGACCCCATGTGTCCCATTGCCTTGGCGAATAGGATCAGTATGGCGATGAACAGCAAGCATTGCAGCGATGTGTCCACCAAGGCTCCGATCAGTGCTTGCCGCGAATGGCCTTCAGACCTGCAGTCGCGAGCACCGCGCCGATGCAGCCGAGCAGCACCGGCAGCGGCGGTGCGCCGAAGCGCACGGTCAGTACGCCGCCGATCAATACCGCAAAAGCCAGCGTGACGCGCTCGTTTTTCAAGCTAGTGACAAAGTTCAGCATGTGTTTTCCCCAGACTTGCCGGCCTATTCCTACGTCTTGCTCGCTCATCAGGGACCCGCTTTACACGGTCAGTGCATGTGCAGCAGAAGCGCAAATAACACGGCCGCCGTGCCGGTCGCAGCCAGCCACAGCGCGGAACGGCTGAACGCCTTTTGAAACCAGGGCCGGGCGATGCCGTCGCGCTCGCGCTGCCGTTCCTGCCGGAGCAGTTCGGCGATGAGGCGCCGCTCGTCGAGCGAGCCGGCGCAGTCCAGCGCGCAACGCGAGGATTCATATCCTTTGGCCGGAACGCGCAGCTTGAAGTAAAGCTGTGCGAGCTTGAATTGGGCATGAAAGTTCTCCGGCTCAAGCTCGGTGGCGTGGGTCAGGTGATCAATCGCCGGGTAGATGCGGCTGGTCATCGCGTAGGCCACGCCAAGAGCGACGTGCACGTCGGGAAGATTCGGAGCGTGTTCCAGCGCGGAGGTGAGCGCCACCACGGCCGCGGCGGGTTCGCCCAGGCTGAGTTGCTCCAGACCTTCACGAACGTGCTGCCGCGCCGGCACGGAAAGTTGGCCGGCGCAGCGCAGGGCCAACTCCGTGGAGCCGTCGTACAGGGCAGAAGGGTTCGTCTGGTTCACCGTTTTCCCTGCTTTCTAAAGTGCGGCCACGCCGCGTTCGTCGTTGCGGATGCGGATGACCTCGTCCACCTTGGAGAGAAAAATCTTGCCGTCGCCGATCTTGCCGCTGCGGGCGGTTTGGATGATCGTGTCGACGGCAGAATCGACGAGGTTGTCCGGCAAGACCAACTCGATCTTGATCTTGGGTACGAGATCCACGCTGTACTCGCGGCCGCGGTAAGTCTCGGTGTGACCTTTCTGACGGCCGTGGCCGCGGACCTCGGAAACGGTCATGCCTTCGACGCCCAGTTGATGAAGAGCGTCTTTCACGGAGTCGAACCTGTTCGTCTGGACGATTGCTTCGACTTTCACCATTTCACTTCCTCCCGATTGTTCTGGTTGCTGTGATGGAACCAGCCGGGGCGCCCCACGCGCCCCGGCCCGCCGCGATTCTAGTCGCCGCTGCCGAATGAGGGAGCGACCGCCGGCATTGTCTTGAAAGCCGGAGATGTTTCCTGGGGCGCCGTCGTCGTGCGCTGCATCTTCAACACGAACTCCGGATAGCCGAGAGAGCCCATCTCAGGAATGTCGAGGCCCTCGAGTTCGGCTGCCGGCGAAACCCGCTGTCCGACAAGCCAGTCCACCAGGACGTTGAAGGCGTACGACAGGCTGAAGACGAAACCGAGCAGCGTAACCACGCCGACCAGTTGCGCGATGAATTGTCCGGGATCGCCATAGAAGAGGCCGCGGACAGAACCGTTGACGCCGTTCCAACCACCGCCGTAATTGGAGGTACCGTCGGCGAAAAGACCGACCGCCATCACGCCCCAGATGCCGTTGATGCCGTGAACGGAGATGGCGCCGACGGGATCGTCCACCTTCGCCACGCGCTCGAAAAATTCGCAGCTGAAGCAAACCAGCACGCCGGCGATGAGGCCGATGATGGCGGCGCCCATGGTGTTCACAAACCCGGATGGCGCCGTGATCGCCACCAACCCGGCGAGGAGGCCGTTGCCCGTCATGGAAGCGTCGGGCTTGCCATAGCGGCGCCACATGTAAAAGATGGCGCCGATTGAGCCGGTGCAACCCGCCAGCATGGTATTGACGGCCACCGTCGCGATACGCAGATTGCCGTTGCCGGAGGCGCCCAAAGTGCTGCCGGGATTGAACCCGAACCAGCCGAAGGCAAGAATGAAACAGCCGGCGAGCACGATGACGATGTCGTGACCGGGCATGGCATTGGGCGAGCCGTCGCGGTTGTACTTGCCGATCCGCGGTCCGATGACCATGGCCGCTGCCAGCGCGGTTAGCCCGCCGACGGCGTGCACCACACCGGATCCGGCAAAATCAACATAGCCGTGGCCCAAGCCGTAGTTCGTGCCTAACGTCGAGAGCCAACCGCCGCCCCAGGCCCAGTTGGCGAACAGCGGATAGGTGATCGCGCCCATCAGCACCGAGCAAATCGCGAAGGCCGCAAACTTCCAGCGCTCGGCCGCCGAGCCGGTCACGATGGTCAGCGCCGTGTCCATGAACACCATCTGGAAGAGGAACAGAACCATCACGCCGACGTCGTAAGTCGCGCCGCGGAGAAAGAAACCGCTGGTCCCGAACAGTCCCCAGGTTTTGCCGAGGATGGTGATGGTGAATTCGTGGGTGAGCGGCGCCGTGCCGCCGAGATTGGCCACGCCGCCAACTCCGCCCATCTGGATGGCAAACCCGCACACCCAGTAGGCGAACAAACCGAAGCTGTACACCATGAAGTTCATCATCATGGTGTGGTTGGCGTTCTTGGCGCGGCAGAGACCGGTCTCCACCAGGGCGAATCCGGCCTGCATGAACATGACGAGGAAGCCGGCGATCAGCGTCCAGGTGAAATTGATCGCAACCTTATTCTGGCCCGCCTGATTGGCCAGATCAGCCAGCGTGAGGCCGGTCTTCGAGTCGGCCACAGCGACGTCGGCAACGGTGCCGGTCTTGTCGCCGGCCGGATCGCCTTTCGCAAGCTCCTCGGCGGTGGGCGCGGCCACGTCCTTGATGACCGTCGATCCTGCCAGAACCGAGGGGGGAGCCGCTGGGGCGGTGGCGGCCGGAGCTGGCGGCGTGTCGGCGCCAACGGCGATGCCGGACAGCAGCAGGGCGGCTGCAAGAATCAGTGCAAGTCGTGTCAATTTCATGCTCGTTCTCCTGAAGATCCTTTCCTCTCGGCTCTACTGTTTCCAGATGGCATGTTTCACATAAGCCGGGTTCAGCATCCCGATGATGGCGAAGCTGCACATGGCGATGCCGAGCAGACAAAGCGCCAGGCGGATGCTGTTGGACGCCGTCAGCGCTAGTCCCGCAACCGGAACCAGCCATCCCAGAAGTGCGATGACGATCGCGAACAGTTTCATTGCTATCTCCTTGGTGTCGTTCTAGCCCTGGTCCGTGAATTCCAGGCGCTTGATGCGGTGGGCCCCGGCAAAGGCCTGGATGATCAGACCCAATCCGATCACCCCCACAATGATCCCCATGCCGGGGTGGCTCGAGCGTGTCACCAACCCGGCGGGCAGCATCGTGAATCCGATGAGAAACAGAATCAAACTACTTGCTTGCTTCCGATTTGCAGCCATGTCGAGTTCTCCTTGAAAATCTGGTCCGGGTCCGCGGCGCGGGTGCTGGTCGTTCGGGGTTGATTTTTTCCCATGCCGCGATCCCCGGGTGTTGGCTGCCCCCAGACAGCCGCTTGGCCCTTCTACTGCTTCCACAAACCCTGCTTCACGGTTCCGATAAGCCCTGCGATAAACATCCCCGCTCCCAGCACGCAGAGCATCACGCGCAAAACAACGCCGTGCGCGATCATTACTTGGTTTCCCGCGAGTCAAACGAGTACACGAGGCCGGCCGCCATCGTGTTCTGTCCCATGACCGGCGTGGTGCCCTTGGTGAATACAGGGCGGTTCGAGAAATCACGGCGGAATTCCAGCCTGGTGATCAGGTGGTGCGCGACGATGCGCTGGAATGTGCCGGTGAATTCATTCAGGTGCTGCGGGGTCCCGGTGGTGAAGCCGTCGTGATCGTTGTAGTACTCGTAACGGGTGGCCACCGCGTAAAGGTCGTTGAAGGTGTACTTGACGTACCCGGCGATACCGGTCCAGAACACCGGGGTGGGAATTCCCGTCACGCGATCGCCGCGCCCGTAGTCAAAGTTCAACATCGTGGTCAGCCGGCCCGTCGGCGAGTAAGTCACCACCGTGTCGCTCAGTTGCCGCCAGTGTGCGTTCGTACCCCCCGTCTCCGGGCCGGCCATGTATCCCTCCGCGATGCTGATTTTCTTGGTCGGGTTCCAGCCGAAGGTGACGCCGTAAGTCTTGCCGGTATTGTTGTCGTAAATATCGTTCCAGCCGTTCACCACGAAGCCGGTGACCGAATACTTGTCATTGAACGAGTACTTGGCGCGCAGGCCGTAGTGGTAGAACGGAATGGCATAGCCAAACAGCAGGCCGCGCGAGTAGTTGAAGTTGTCCTTGGTCTCGATGACCTCGGCGCCGTGCGGTGTGACGAACTTGCCGATGTCCATCTGCAAGCCTTTTCCGACCGGGGCCAGATAGGAGATGTAGGCTTCCTTCAAGTATTGCGCGAATCCCAGTCCGGCGGGATCGGTGGAATTCACCACGTTCATGGCCTGGCCAAATCCAAGGCCGAGGTGGTAACCGAGGCGGCTGTTGGTCGGATCCGGGGGTTTATCGAGGTTGAGTTCGATCAGGTTCAGCGCGAACTGATTCGAGGGCCCGTCGAAGGAGCGCAGCGTGTTGGTCTGCGACTTCGGCTGGTTGAAGTTGTAGCCGTAGTAGGTGTCCACGAACCCGCTGAAACTGGCGCCGCCCAGCAGCGATGCCGAGATGGGGGACGTGGATACGGCCGCCGACTGCGGTGGCGGAGCCGCCGTTTCGGTTGCTGCCGCCGACACACTCTTCTGCTGCTTCAGCGCCGCGACTTCAGCGCGGAGGCTCACCACTTCTTTTTGCAGGTCGCGAAACTGCTGCATGAGTTCCGCCGATTTCTCTTCCGGCACGTTGGCCTGAGCTTTCATCGTCATGGGGGCCGCCACCACTGCGAGCAGTACTGCCAGGGCGCCTACTTGAAGCAACTTCATGGGAAGAACTTCGCTTTCCCCCCGGAGGACGCGTGCAATTCGGTTGTCAGAATTTTCGCGACTTGATAACCAGCAAGGCGAAAGTAGCCGGGCCTTGCGCCCGCCGTCCAACGCATACTTCCGGTGGCAGGCATCGGATTTACATTTACAAAAGAAATTTATGGCGTCGATAAGCGGAAGTTTTCCCGGCGGGCGTGTCCCCGGTCGCTGTTGTATCGTAGTGCGATAGATATGTTCAGCTCGCCAGTTCATGGATTGTGCCGGTGAAATGCGCCTTGCCTAACGCCGCCAGCGCCGGAACAAGCCGGTGAAATTGCTGGCCGGCGCGCAGTCAAACCAGCGAATCGCGATCGCCGGCGCGGCGGCAAGGGTGGAAGTTTTTTTCATCGCACGCATCGAAACTTTGCGTTCACGGTAAAGCGCGAGGCCGCCTTATCGTCGGCTGAAAGCAGGCTGGAGCTGTGACTGGAGAGGTCCCTCGCGGCGCTCGGGATTTCGGCAGCGGGCTCCCGCTTGGCTCACGCCCGCTAAGCGCCTCAAGTTAGCCGGGCGCTTTCTTCTTTTCCGACGGGGGTACGAACTTCAGGGCGGCAGAGTTGATGCAGTGACGCATGCCGGTGGGCGCCGGCCCGTCTGGAAAAACGTGACCCAGGTGGGCCTCGCAGCGGGCACAACGCACTTCGGTCCTCGACATGCCAAAACTGCGGTCGGTGACCGTCCCAACGCTCTCTTCCTTCACCGGCGCGTAGAAGCTCGGCCATCCTGTACCCGAGTCGAACTTGGTTTCGGAGCTATAGAGCGGCTCGCCGCAGCAGACGCAGGCGTACACTCCGTGGTGCTTGCTGTTCCAGTACTCGCCGGTGAAAGCCCGCTCGGTGCCATGTTCGCGGGTCACTTGGTACTGCTCCGGCGAAAGCTGCTTGCGCCATTCCGCGTCGGATTTCTCGAGTTTGGCAGCCATGGTGCTGTTTCGATGCGCGGGAACCAAGCCAGGGCTCATGCGATCGCACGCGCTGGATCCCTAGTCAGTGTCCGGCGGAGTCTGGCAGCGCCGCGGATCACGATGTCGATTCGTTTCGGACCTCACGGCAGTACCTGGTAATGCGTGGTCATTCCGCCGGTCATGTGGTCGGACACATGACAGTGGAACATCCAGATACCGGGATTATCCGGCACCATGTCGGCGGTGATGAACGTCGCCGGCGACAGCGCCAGGATGTCGGTGCGCTGGCCGTTCACCGTGACCACGTTCCCGTGCCAGTGCGGCGTGTGGAAGTTGAATCCGTCCCCCATCGAGAGCAGGTACCAGCGCACGTGTTCGCCGACTTTCATGGTCATCATCGGCCCGTTGCCGTACAAATAACCGTTGATCGTGAACTTGTGATTCACGAGTGCAAAGCCCCTGCCCAGCACCAGGTGCGCGTTGCCGTCGGGGTCGACGGGGGCTGCCTCCAGCTTGTCGATCGACTTGGGATCGCCGGCGTAAGTTTCGATGTTGTGCTGCAGGTACTGCGTCTGGTTTTCGTCAATGATCATGAACAGCGCGGCGAACTCGCGGTCCACGTCCTTGGGGCTGCCATCGGCGCGCGCCATGCCCTTGCGCGTGATCACTAACGCACCTATTAGCCCGGCATTCACGTCCTTGGGCTCGTAGTTGTGCGAGTGATACAACCACACGATCGAGCTGGGATCATTCGGGCCCGGACCGGCGCGCTCCGGCACCTCCCAGGTGTAGGTGTGCGTCTGGTGCGGCGGCACCAGGCCGCTCTGCTGCATGGTCAACCCCGGATACGGCGCGCCCTCCGAGTCCTTCTTGTACGACACGCCATGGGGATGCATGCTGTAGGGGTTCGAGGTGTTGTTGCGGAAGAAGATTTTGATCGTGTCGCCAACCTCGGCGCGGATCAGCGGACCCATCAGGCCCAGGTGCTCCCACTCCGGAGGACGCTTTTTCAGCGTCGCGAACGTGCTGTCGGTGTACTCGCGGTACACGGCTTTGCGGTAAACCTTTCCGATGCGATTCTTGCCCTGTTCGACAAAGATCTTTCCGTACGCGTCAAATTTTCCGCCGTCGTTCATGTGGTCCTGGTTGCTGGGCGCATAGTCCCACTCCACCTCGTCGGCGGCGATGTAGTAGGTGCGGACTTTGCCCGGTGCGGCGCGGTGCGCTGTGCTTGCTTTCTTGGCTGGTACGGCCTTTGCAGGTTTTGATGAGTTTTGCGCCGAGGCACTGAGAGCGGCGGCCCAGAGCAGCAGGCCACACGAAAGCAGCCACACGCGCGTGCGGGGAATCCTTGCCATTTTGCCATCCTCCTGACAATGTGCGGGTGGGGAATTTTGCTCCCTAAGAGGGCGTCGGCGCAAGATCGAATGCGCCCGGCCCGGGAACGCTCTGGCGCTTGCACTGAAGAATTCGCAAAAGCGCTGAATCCGCCGCCAGCGTACTGTCTCCAATAGGTGAGGTGATCCATGGGCGACGTGGTCTACGTATCGAACGTGAAAATCGAACGGAAGTCAGGGCCCTTGCGCGTGGCCGAACTCCCGGGCGAGTCCCAGCCGGTCAGCTTCAGCGTGCATGGCGCTATTGCCAAGCATTATGGGATCGACATCGCCCGGCTGAAGGAATCGCACGCCGCGACCATTGATTACGTGGTCGCCGCGCTCGGCGGTTGAATGCTCGGCACATTTGCCGGTGCGCTGGATGCGCGCCAAATCGATGCCAAGCATGGCCGCCTGATTGCCGAAGTCAGGGGAGAGATCGAATCGGACGGCGGAGTGCTGGTCATCCGCCGCGTGCACGTCCGTTTTCTGCTGAAGGCCGCTGAGGACGTGCGCGACACGGTGGAGCGCGTGCACGCCGTATACCAGGATAAGTGCCCGGTGTACCGCTCGCTGCGTCCGGCATTCGAGATCACGTCCGCTTACGAACTTGTTCCGGACGCCTGAAATCAGGAAGTAGGCGTTGGGCGTTGGGCTTTAGGTTCTCGGCTTTGCACACCAGGCGTTAAGCATCCGAGATTCTCTGCGACCTGAAGCCTAGCGCCTAAAGCCTAAAGCCTGCTTCCCAAAGGGCCATTCCTTCCGCCGCAGCGAGCGCACCATGTACACCACGATGCCGGCGATCAAGAGAATCACCGCGTACCGGATTTCCTTCAGAAAATATTTCCTTTCCACCAGCACAAACAGGAAACCCATCGTCGCCAGCAGCGCGGGCACCGGATAGAGCCACATACGGAACGGCCGCGGCAGGTCGGGACGCCGCACGCGCAGCACGATTACCCCCACGGTCTGGAACAAGAACTGGATCATGATGCGGATGACCACCAGGGCGGCAATGATGTCGGCCAACCGCAGAAAGCAGGCGGCAATCGCAACCGCCCCCAGCGCCAGCATCGAAACGTGGGGAAATTTTCCCTTGGGATGCACCCGCGCGAACGCCCGGAAGTAGTTGCCGTCGAGCGCCGCCGCGTAAGGAACGCGCGAATAGCCAAGCAGCAGCGAAAACACCGACGCGAACGCCGTCCACATGATCAGCACCGTGACCACGCGCGCCGCCCACGGGCCGTAAATCCTCTCCATGAAGGTGGACGCCACGTAGAAGCGCGTTCCCGAATGTGCCGCCGACTGCAATTCCTGCCAGGGCAGCACGCCCACAATGCTGATGTTCATCACCACGTAAAGGCAGGCGACCAGGGCAATCGAAAGCAACAGCGCGCGCGGAATCGTGCGCCCCGGGTCCTTCACTTCCCCGCCGAGAAAACAAATGTTGTAGTAGCCCCAATAGTCGTAGGTCGCCACCAGCATCGCCGCCCCGAGTCCGAGGAAAAATTCGTGCGTCAGGTGAAATGCACCCGGCGGGAAGCTGAAAGCGCGGGCGGCGTTGAAGTGGGTCAGACCGGCGAAGATGATCCACAGAACGGTGCCGATTACGCCAACCCAAAGCAGGCGCGAGATCCACCCGATCACCGTGATTTTGCGGTACAACAACAGTACGGCGGCGATGACGGCGGCGATGGCGACCAGCGTTCCGGCAGTGACCACCACGCGCGCCTCCAGCGGGCCCAGCAGCGGCAGTACCAGGCGGAAATCGCGGCCGGCAAGCGTGCGCTCCAGCGCCGGCCAGTAATAGCTGCCGTACTGCGCCAGGCCGATGCACCCCGACGCGATGGAGAGCGGCGCGCTGAACGAGAGCTGCCAGATAAACAGAAAGGAGAGCAGCCGCCCGAGACGTTGCGGCCCGTAGATTTCCTTCAGGTAGCGGTACGAACCGCCCGAGCCCGGCAGTGCGGCGCCGAGTTCGGCCCAGACCAGGCCGTCACACATGGCGAAGAAGGCGCCCAGAATCCAGCCCAGCATGGCCTGCGGGCCGCCCATCGCGCTGACGATCAGCGGCATGGTGATGAACGGCCCCACCCCGATCATGTCGATCATGTTCAGGGCGGTGGCGTTGACCAGGCCCACCCCGCGAATCAGCTCGCGGTCATTTTCCATATCCGCTGGCGTCACCGCGGTTGGCGCCGCCGCTCACTTTCTGCTGTGAGGCGCTCAGCAGGTTGACAAACAGCCGCACCGCCCCCGGCACTCCCGCCGGCAGTTGCCGGAAAAACGCGTAGCCGGTGTAGATGTACAGTCCCTTGCCGTAGGGCGCCACCAGCAAGCCGCCCTCGCGCGGCGGTTCGCCGGGATCGTGTGACGCCAGCAGCGGCTTGAATTGCGGGTCCCACGAGCTCATGAAATATAAACCGCGCTCTTGGACCCACCCGGTGAAGTCGCCCGCCGCGATGGGGTTGGGGGAGTGGAAGATGGGGTTCGCGGCATCGAGAATCTGCACCGGCGCTTCCTCCACCGTCACGCGTTCGTTGCTCAGCGATGCGGGATAGGGCGTGAAGTGGCCGGAGTTAAACACGCCGATGGAGGCGTTGTACTGCACGATCAGCGTGCCGCCGTTGTGGACGTAATCGAGCAGGCGCCGGTTGTACTCGCGGACATCGGTGCGCACGTCGTAGGCGCGGATGCCGAGCACAAGGGTGTGGAAGCGGCTGAGATTGCCCGCGGCCAGTTCGGCGGGCGCGATGATCTCGACGCGCACACCCAGTTGCTGCAGTACGGTCGGGATCTCGTCGCCCGCGCCCATCACGTAGCCGACGCGCAGCTCCGCAGGCACCACCACATTCACGGCGCTGATCTTCTGCACCGCCGGGCGGTAATAGTAGAAATCGCCGATGTCGTGCCGGCCGATGACTTCGTAGCCTTCCTTGTACTGCTTGCCCTGGTAGTCGAGCGATGCGCTCAGCGGGTACACGCCCTCCTGCAGTGGCGGCGACTGCACGCTGAAGGTGAAGTTCTTGTACTCCGAGTCGGTGGTGAAGTCGGCGGCCTGCGATGCCGGCGTCACCTGCCATCCCGAGGGCGCTTGCAGCTGGATGGTGCTGTGAGCGGCGCCGTTGATGTCGTTGCGGACCCCGACGGTGACACTGAGCGGGCCACGGCGGTGCGTCGAGATCACCTCCACCGGCGGGTCGAGTTCGATGGAGAGCGGCGGACCGACGGCCAGCGGGCGCTCCAACTGGCCAGAGGCTGGATCCACCCATTTCACCTGCACCAGCGAATTGATCGTCGTGTCACCATCGCGCGTCGCGTATGTCGCGGTCGCACGTAGCGGGTAAGGCGGCAGCGCCAACGTCGCGTACTGCGGATCGTCAATCTCGTACACGGCCTGCTGCGCGTTGTCACGGTGCCAGTACGGCCGCGTGTAGGGCGCATCCGCCGGCACGGTCACGCGGAACTGCGCGGACGCCTGCTGGTTTGCGGTAAGTGGCCCGAGCTGCGACTTCAGCTTCTCAATCCGCCAGCCCTGGGGCGCAACCAGCTCAATGTCCTTGGCGGCGACCGGCTCGTGACCACGATTGTAGAGGCGCGCGGTGACCGTAAAGGTCTGCCCCGGCACTGCCATGAGGAATGTTTGCTCTTGGCGGAAAAAGCCGAAGAAGGTTTGCTCGCGCTGGGCGTCGACGGAAGCCTGAAGCACGGTGCCGAGTGCCAAGCTGATTGCCTGTTCGAGTTGCCGTTGTTTGCGGTGCAACTCGTGCGCGACCTCTGCCTTCGGTCCGCGAGGAAGCTCCACTGGCCGGATTTGCTCGATCAGCGAGTTCATCCGCTTCAGCGCAGCCGCGAGTGGCGTCGCCACCGCCGACGGGTCGTTGGGGTGGAAGGCGGTCGCGGCCTGCTCGATCAGGCCCGCCACCTCGGTGAGCCCGGGCCGCAGAAATGGCGCGTTCTTCTCCTCCGGTCCAAGCTTCGACGCCAGGCCGACCAGACTCGTATCGATGCCGTCGAAGAAAGACTTTTCTTCCCCCGCGGGCTGCGGCAGTGTCGTATCAGCCAGTCTGTACGTGCGAAAAATGTCTCCGATCGGATTGTAAAAGCCGCCGACGCCTTGGGACATCTGGTGCTTCAGTCCTTCGGTCGCGAACTGCGCGTACGACATGCCGAGAACCGGGTCGTACGTTCCGGTGTTCAGCTTCAGTGTGGCGCCTTGCTCGCCGCGCACGTTGCCGACGAACAGCTTCTTCGCTTGCCAGGGCAGCAGGCCTTCCCGGATCTGCTCGGGAAACCGGTTGGGATCGGCGGCGGCGCGAAATGCTTCGCGCGACAGAATTCCCGCGGCCTGGTGATGTCCGTGGCCGTCGCGCCCGCTGCCGTCAAATCGCGAGACGATTACGTCCGGCCGGAAGGTGCGGATCACACGCACCACGTCGGCAAGACCGGTGTCGTGTCCGCCCCATTTTGCAAAAGTCTCCTCCGCCGTCTTGGAATAACCGAAATCCGCCACCCGCGTGAAGCGCTGCTCGACGCCGTAGAACCGGTCGGCTTCGAGCAGTTCGAGGGTGCGCAGGATGCCGAGCTCATCGAGCAGCGCGGCGCCGAACTTGTTCTGCCCACCCTCGCCACGGTTCAGCGTCAGCATCACCGTCTCGGTGCCCCGGCCCCGCGCTTCGTACACCAGCATGCTGCCGTCGTCATCATCCGGATGTGCGGTGGTGTGCAGCAGGCGTGCGGTGCTGCGCAGGCGCGCGAACATCTGCGCCAGCGCGTCGGAGCCGCGGTCCTGGGGAGGAATTTCTTGCGTGGCCGCCAAGCCGCAGGCGAGCGAGAATAACAACACAAGGCTAATCAGACTGGACCGCAAACCGTTGGCCATCCTCTCTCCTCGGAACACACGAGTATAAAGAAGATGAGCCCGCGGCCACGAGCGCTTCACAAATCAGGCCTTCATCCGGCCGGTGTAGATGGCCATGCCGACCACGGCATCCACCTGCATCGCGTCCAGCACATCCACTTCTTCCTGCGAACAAATGCCGCCGGCGACGATCAGCTGGCGCGAGGTGGCGTGCCGCAATTCGCGCACCACGTCGAGCGGGATGCCCTGCATCAGCCCCTCGGTCTCGATGTGGGTGTATAGGAACCCGCCGCAGTACGGTTCCACTTCACGCAACATCGTGACTGGTGTCACGGCCGCGAGTTCACGCCATCCGCGCACCGCGACTTTGCCGCCCCGGGAATCGAGGGCCGCGATGACCCGGTCGGCGGCGACGGCTCGCGCCAGTTCCGCGGCGAACACGGTGTTCACGTCGTTTCCCCGCACCAGGGCCGAGCCAACAATGATCTTTCGCGCCCCGGCTGCAAGCACCTCCTGCGCTGCTCCCACGCTGCGAATGCCGCCGCCCACCTGGCACGGCAGGCGCGACGTGAACCGCGCCAGCAGATCGCGGTTGCTGCCGGTTCCGATTGCCGCGTCCAGGTCGATCAACTGCACCATCGAATAGCCGGCGAAGCGCTCGATCCAGGTATCGAAATCCGAGAACTCCAGCGCTTTCCGCTCTCCCTGGACCAACTGGACGATCTTCCCACCCATCAGGTCAATCGAAGGGATCAGCACGGAAACCTCACCGGGATCGAGGCGGCTTGCAGCTCCTGCTTTAGCTGGCGAATGTCGTGGATGCCGAAGTGGAAAATCGAGGCTGCCAACGCAGCGTCGGCGCGGCCCGCCTGGAACACTTCGACAAAATGCGCCACGCACCCCGCTCCACCGGAAGCGATCACTGGAATCGACACCGCCGATTCGATGCCTGCCGTGAGTTCGCAATCGAACCCGGCGCACGTGCCGTCACGGTCCATGGACGTGAGCAGGATTTCGCCCGCCCCGCGCTGTTCCGCCTCGCGCGCCCAATCCACCGCCGTGCGGTTGACCGGCGTCCGCCCGCCCGAGACATGGACCTGGTGATGGCCGTCACCGTTTGACTTGGCATCGATGGCGACGACCACGGCCTGCGACCCGAACCGGGCGGCAATTTCCGTGATCAGTCCCGGCCGGCGCACGGCGGCGGAGTTGATGGCGATCTTGTCGGCGCCGGAATCGAACACGGCCGAGGCCTCGTCCAGGGAACCGATACCGCCGCCAACCGTAAAAGGAACGAACAGCTCACGCGCCGTCCGGCGGACGGTCTCCAGCAGCGTGCCCCGGCGCTGGTGCGTGGCGGTGATGTCGAGCAGAACAATTTCATCCGCGCCGCCGGCGGCATGCGCGGCCGCCAACTCGGCCGGATCGCCGGCATCGCGCAGATCGAGAAACTGCGTGCCCTTTACCACGCGGCCGGCGTCCACGTCGAGACATGCGATGATTCTCTTGGTCAGCATTGCAGGAAGTTCCCCAGCAGCCGCAGTCCCGCGTCCGCCGATTTTTCCGGGTGAAACTGCACCCCGAAAATATTATCGCGCTCGACGACCGCTGCAAACTCGCCGCCGTATTCGGTGCAGCCCACGGTGCCCTTACCGGCCGGCGCGCGATACGAGTGCGTGTAGTAAACAAAGAATTCGGAATCGACGCCCCGCAGCAAGCGCGACTCGGCCGCGCAGCGCACCGTATTCCACCCCACATGCGGCGCCTTCACACGCGCCGGGAATCGCGCGCATGCGCCCGGGAAAGCTCCGAGTCCGCAGACTCCAAGCGCTTCCTCGCTGCCCGCAAACAGCCATTGCATCCCGACGCAGATGCCCAGGAACGGCACGCCGCGGCCGATCGCGTCCTCGATGGCGCGGCGAACTCCCGACTCCGCCAGTGCCGCCGTGGCCGCAAAATTCCCGACTCCGGGCAGCACCAGCCGCGAGGCGCGCGCCACCACCTCCGGATCGCTGGTGATCTCGGTCACACACCCGAGGTAGGCGAACGCTTTCTGCACGGATGCCAGATTGCCGGCCTTGTAATCGATGATCGTTATCACAACAGCCCCTTGGTGCTGGGCAGCATGCGCCGCAGCCGCCGGTCGCGCGAACAGGCCACGCGCAGCGCCCGCGCGAACGCCTTGAATAGCGCCTCGATTTTGTGGTGGCTGGAGCGGCCGTACATCACTTTCAGGTGGACATTGGCGCGCGCACCGCGAGCGAACCCTTCAAAGAAGTCATGGACCAGTTCCGCTTGCAGGTCGCCGACCAGCCGCGTCCGCACCTTCGTCTCTACCACCGCGTGCGAGCGCCCGCCGAGGTCCACGGCAGCGAGACCCAGCGTTTCATCCATCGGCATCAGAAAGTATCCGGCGCGCAAAATGCCGCGCTTGTCTCCGAGTGCGGTGTTGAAGGCCTCCCCCAACGCGATCCCTGCGTCCTCGACGGTGTGGTGCTGGTCCACATCGAGATCACCGGCAGCGGTAAGTTCCAGGTCGAAACCGCCGTGCCGCGTGAACAACTCCAGCATGTGATCGAGAAAGCGGATTCCCGTGGACACGCGGTACCGGCCGACGCCGTCCAGCCGCAGGACCACGCGGATGTCGGTTTCGTTGGTCTTGCGATGCAGCCTCGCCATCCTCATGCCGGCACCTCGGCCGCTCGACTGCCCTGCTGGACATAGTCGCGCAACGCTGCGATCAGTTCATCGGTGTGCGCATCGGTGCCGATAGTAATGCGCACGCATCCCGCACAGCCCGGATCATGATTGCGGTCGCGCACCAGAATTCCGCGGCGCCGCATGGCAGAGACGAACCTTTCGCGCGCTGCGCCGAATTGCGCGAGCACGAAATTGGCCTGGCTCGGCCAGGAGGGAATCCCGAGCGCGCGCAGTTCAGCTTCCAGCCGCGCACGTCCGCGGCGGACGTTTTCCACGTACGCGCCCACATACTCGCGATCCTCCAGCGCCGCCGGTAAGCACGCCAGCGCGACGCCATTCACGTTGTACGGCGACGCGATTCGCCGCACATCAGCCATCTGCGTTGCCGGCCCGGCCAGCACCCCGATCCGCAACCCTGCCATGCCATACGCCTTGGAAAACGTTCGCGCGACAAACAAATTCCTACGCCTGCTCACTTCCGAAATGAGGCTCTGACCGTAGAAATCGAAGTACGCTTCATCAATCAGCACGGCGGCGGCGCTGGCGCGTTCCGCGATCGCGAGCAGATCCTCCGGCTCGGCGACGGCACCCGTGGGATTGTTGGGATTGGCAATGGCGATCAGGCGCGTGCGCGGCGCAATGCGCGCGAGCACGCCGGCGGCAGGAAAGCGGAACGCTGGCCCTGCTGCCACCGTCGCGACCGTCGCTCCCGTCGCTGACGCGTACACTTCGTACATGCCAAACGTCGGCACGGCAACGATCGCTTCGTCGCCCGCTTGCAAATACGTCTCGCACAGCAGGTGAATACCTTCATCCACACCATTGGTCAGCAGCACCTCGGCCGGCGACAACCCCAGCCATTCGGCCACGATCTGTTCCACCGGCTCGCGCTCCGGATAACGGGCCAGGTGCTCAGCCGTGATGTTGCGGAGCTGTTCCATGACTCGCGGCGAACAACCTTCGGTGTTCTCGTTGAAATCCAGGCGCAGGCCGGTGCGTCCGCCGAGCGGTGGATGGTACTGCTTTACGAGGCGAATGGAATCTGCCGGCTTAAGCATGGGCGCACCTCACGCGCACAGATTGCGCGTGCGCGACCAGGCCCTCGGCGGCCGCCAGCCTTTCGATGGTGGATGCGGCGCGCTCCAGTCCGGGCCGCGTCACCTCCTGCACCGTGATGAGCTTCACGAAATCCATGACACTCAGCCCGCCGCGAAACCGGGCCGAGCCTCCGGTCGGCAGCACATGGTTCGGACCACTGCCGTAATCCCCGAACGCCTGCGGCGAGTAATCGCCGACGAACACCGAACCTGCGTTGGTGATCCCGGCCACATCCTCGCGTGACACCGTGATGTGCTCGGGAGCGACCTGGTTGGCGATCGCCAGCGCTTCCGCATCCGACGCGGCAACCACAATCAGACCATTCCGCCGCAGGGACTCTTTAGCGGTTCGGTTGCCGCGCGACGCGCGGCGAGTTTCCTTTTGCACCGCGCGCGCCAGCGCCGCAGACGATGTAATGAAAAGCGGGATCGCCTCCGCATCGTGTTCCGCCTGCGCGACCAGGTCGGCGGCAATGAATTCCGGATTGCCGTCGCCGCTGACGATGACGACCTCCGTCGGGCCCGCCAGCATGTCGATGGCGCAATCGAATGCCACCTGCTTTTTTGCCTCGGTCACGAAACGGTTTCCCGGTCCGACAATCTTGCTGACGCGCGGCACGCTCGCGGTTCCGTAGGCCAGCGCCGCAATCGCCTGCGCCCCTCCGATGCGAAAGAAATTCTCGACTCCCAGCAGCGCTGCTGCCGCCAAGGTTTCCTGGGCCGGCCGCGGCGATGCGACTGCGATGCGCGGCACGCCTGCGACCTGCGCCGGAATCACCGTCATCAACAACGAGGACGGCAGCGGGTACCGCCCGCCCGGGACGTAGCACCCGACCGAATCCACCGGGCGGATCAGTTGCCCGACCAAGACTCCCGGTTGGATTTCGCGCATGAATTTCCGCGGCATCTGCCACCGGCAAAACCGGCGGATGTTGCGCGCCGCTGTCTCCAGAGCCGCGCGAAATTCCGGCGCCACCGAACGCAGCGCCCGCTTCATTTCTTCGCATGTCACTTGCAGGTCCGCACCTTCGCTCAGACTGTCCCAGCGCTCGGCGTAGCTACGCACGGCGGCATCGCCGCGGCGGCGGACCTCGGTCACGATCCGCTGTACTTTCCTTGCCAGGGACGCATCCGCCGGAACCGCGCGCTCGGCAAGCCGCTCCACGTGCGCCCTGACACCGCGTCCACGCACCATCCGCATCACACCACCACCTTGTTGAGCGGATACTCGACAATGCCCTGCGCGTTGGCTGCTTTGAGCTTCGGAATCACGTCGCGGACCACCGCTTCCTCGATGATCGTGTTCACCGCAACCCATTCGTCATCGGAGAGCGCGGAAATGGTAGGACGCTTGAGCGCGGGCAGCACGGCGAGCACGCCGGCAAGATCCACCTTCTGCACGTTGAGCATCAATCCGACGCGGCCTTGCGCCGCGATTGCGCCGCACAGCATCAGCGCGACGTTCTGGATCTTCTGCCGCTTGGCATCGTCCTGCCACGCGCGCGTGTTGGCGATGAGCTGCGTATTCGATTCCAGCACCGTGTCCAGGATCCTCAACCGGTTCGCCCGCAACGAGCTGCCGGTCTCGGTCACCTCGACGATCGCGTCGGCCAGCATCGGCGGCTTCACCTCCGTCGCGCCCCACGAGAACTCGACCTTCACCGGAATGCCGCGCGCCTCAAAATAGCGGCGCGTCACATTCACCAATTCCGTGGCGATGATGCAATTCGCCAGGTCCTCGGCGCGCCGGTACGGCGAGTCCTCCGGCGCGGCCAGCACCCAGCGCACCTTGCCGCGGCTCTGCTTGGCGTATACCAGGTCGGCGACGGTCATCACTTCCAGGCCGCTTTCGATCACCCAATCGTGGCCGGTCAGGCCGGCATCCAGCGCGCCGTGCTCCACGTAGCGCGCCATCTCCTGCGCGCGGATCAGCATGCAGTCGATCTCCGGATCGTCGGTGGCGGCGCAATACGAGCGCCCGTTGGCGTAAATCTTGAAGCCGGCGCGGTCGAACAACTGGAGGGTCGCCTCCTGCAGGCTGCCTTTCGGGATTCCCAGTTGGATTTTCATCGGGCGCCGCCTTCGCTCGCCAGCGGCAAGGACCGCGTAAAGCACGACCGCGTGCCCTGGTGGCAGACGTGTCCCTCACCCTCCACCTGCACGCGCACCAGCACCGAGTCCTGGTCACAGTCGGTGGTGAGGGCGGTCACCTTCAGGCGGTTGCCGGAAGTTTCCCCCTTCCTCCACAGCTTGCCGCGCGTGCGGCTGAAGAACGTCGCGTAGCCGGAATCCAGCGTCATCCGCAGCGCCTCCCGGTTCATGAACCCGAGCATCAGGACCTCGCCGCTGGCCTCATCCTGCACGATCGCCGGCGCCAGGCCCTGCATCTTGTCGAAATCGATTTCCACCATGGTCTCCTCGCAAAAACAAAAAGCCCGCGGGCTCTGTGCCAGCGGGCTTGAACTTCTCAGGATTGCTTACTGCTTAAGCGCAAACCTCCGCTGACACGTTGTCGCCGTGGTGATGGTGATGATGGCGATGGGTCAGCGAAGTCATATTCGTCACAATGATACGTGACATAGCGTGCTTGTCAAATGGAAACCGCCGCCGCGGGCATAGTTGCGTGATCGGCGTCACAATTCCCGGGGTCACCGGCGGACCGACCAGGTCAGGCCGGCGTCGCCGGTCGTCCACGTCTCGCCCGCGACCGTCATCAGCGCCCCGTGCTGCGCGTCGGTGAACTCGACGCGAACAATGTCGGAGTCGAGCACGACGTCGCCGGCTTTCACCGTCACTCGCGCCCACGTCCGCCCATTGTCGCCGGAACGATACAGCGCGCCGCCGGTGCCGCCTGCCCAGATATCGCGGCCCAAGGCGGAAAACGAGCGCAGTGTCGTTGGAGGCGCGGCCACGCGCACCAACTGCCAGGTTCGCCCGGCATCGGTGGAGCGTTCGAGAGCGCCTTCCGAGGAAAGCCGCCAATGCTGCGGAACGCTGATTGCGGCTTTCATTAAAGGTCCGCCGCTCACCGTCGCGGTGGAGGAAGCGATGGCGTCCCGGGCCATTGCACTTGGCGCGCCCGCTTTTGTGCGGCCGAACTGGACTCGCTCATTGTCCTGTGATTTCGCTTTCTGTACCGCAGCCACATCCGCTTGCTGTACCACCGCCGCATCCGCTTGTCCGACAACCTCGACCGTTTGGCTTGCGCTCGTCGCCGGCGCAGGCGCCGACTGCTGCTTCTGTTCCATCGCTACCACACCGGCAACCTTCGCACCAGCCACCGTAGAGCTTGGTTGCTGCACTCTCGCCGGCTGCGCCGCGGCGTACGATCCCGTCGCAGCCTGCGATTGCGCCGGCGCGTTGCTATCCGCGACCTTATTCGCCGACACCGGCGCAGGAGGGGCGTTCACAAACTGGCCGGCGACCGCATCCTTCTTCTTGTCCGTCCTGCTTTCTGCCTTCGCTCGCACATCCCGCTCCGTGACGACCTCTTTTCTCGGCGTGCGGTCAGCCAAAACCGGCACAGCCTCATCGGCCACTGCGGGTTTTGCTGACTCCTTCGCCTGCTCTGATTTCTCTGGCGGTGCTGCCACGCTGATTTTCGGCATCTCCGCCGAGCGCCGCGAGTTCTGGATCACCACCGCTGCCGCGACCACCACCACGGCAGCGCCGACTCCGGCCCAGCGCAACATCGGCCAGCGTAACCATCGCGTGCCCGACGGAGTCGCAGCCGGCTGCACAGCGCTAACCTCGGGCATCGCGACCGCCAGCGTTTCGCGACACGTGGCGCATTTTCCCAGGTGCGACAGCACCTGTTCGCGCTCGCGCCTGGTCAGCCCGCCCTCGGCAAACGCGGCCAGCAGGTTTACCTCCGGATGATCTCTGCCCACGGGTTCCATCATCCTCTGCCGCACGAATTTCGGTACGTCCTTCATCTCACTCCAATCCTATTCGTTTTTCCCGGCGCGCTCGCCCCCACCGGAGAACGCCGGCGGCGGCGATTCTTGCGCCAGCCGCGCGCGCACATCCACCTGGACATCGCGGACGTCCGCATCCAGCGCCTCTTCCGCCTGTCGCTTGCTCATGCCACGCGCCGTCAACCCGCTGCGGATCCGCTTGCGCAACGCGGCGGTGACCTTCTCCAGCTTTCGGCTCACTGTGGACTCATGCACGCCCAGCATGCGTCCGATCTCGGCCAGCGTCCGCCCGTCGAGAAAATATGACGACAACACAAACCTCTCTTCCGCGCTCAACAGCGCCAGAGCCTCATCGGTCGCCGCCTCCACGCGCGCATCGACGGCCACCATCGCAACCGGCGCCGCCGCCGCGAACTGTACGCCGGCTTCGTCCTTCTCCTCCAGGCTGACCAGGCGGCGCTGCTTGCGATACCGGTTCACGAATTCCTGTGCCAGCACGGTGCGCAGCCATCCTTCCAGTGAACCGCGCCCGGTGTACGACTCCAGCTTGGACACGCGCCGGCCATCTCGCGCGGTCGTGCCATACAGGTCGGCGTAGAGCGAGTCGGCCAGTTCGCGGCCGGTGGCGTCGTCCTTGGTGATCGCCAGCGCCGCGTCATACAGCTTCTCGCGAAATTTAGTCAGGAAGTCCTGCCACGCGCCCTCGTCCCCCGCGGCACAGGCTCGCGCCAGCGCCAGCTCTTCCACGCGCAGCGTGGCCAATAATTCGCGCGTCTCCTCCAGTGCGGCTTCGGCCGGCAGGTACTTGGCGGCGATCGCGTTCAGCACGCGCTCGAATTCGGGCGGCGATATTCCGTAGCGCGCGGCGCCGCTTCGTTCAAACAATTCCGCGATCAGCGGCTCCAGACCTGCAAGTCGCGCACGCGCCGGGGCGGGTTGGGTACTCCCGCTCATCAGAATGGATGGTAGCAAATCATTGCCTGCCGCGTTGTGCGCCTGCGTGCTCATTTTTTCTGCAAGGACCCGTCACCCCTACGTTCTTCGTTCGAGCAGGAGCGCAAAGCTCACCAGCTCCGCTCCAGCTAAGGAGAACGGTCATGGCTCGCAAACTTGCGATCTTTATTTTCACTGTCGTGTCGCTGGCCACCGCCTTTGCCGGCGAAGTTCGCTCCGGCTACAAGGTCCTGGCGCCGATCAGCCACGGTAACCTCACCATCTTTCCCGTCGTGGCGTCGAATACGCACGACACCTCGGAATTCCTGACCCTCGACGAAGGTCTCCGCTCCGGCGACGTGATCGTCACCGAAGCCGGTCGCATTCAGCCTCTCGTACGCCGCGGTGGGCGCCCGATTCCCGTTGGCGGTGGCGAGGTCAACCGACTCGTGCTGGTCAACAACTCGAATCACCCGCTGCTGTTGCTCGCCGGCGAGATCGTCACCGGCGGCAAGCAGGACCGCGTCATCGGCAAGGACCGCCTCGTGCCCGCGCACAGCGATCCCATTGATCTCAGCGTCTTTTGCGTCGAGCACGGCCGCTGGACCGAGGTAAGCAGCAACTTCAAAGGCATGTCGTCGCAGATGGCGCAGCCCAGCGTGCGCCGTAAGGCCATGGCCGACAAGAACCAGCAGGCGGTGTGGGATTCCGTGCGCTCTGCACAGGAAACAGTCGCCGTGACCGGCGGAGCGCCCGTTGCTGCCGGGATCGCCGGCACCACCTCCTACGCCCGCGTGATGGACAATTCCGAGGTTAAGAAGCAGGTGGACGAGATCGCCGCGCCGGTGCAGCGCGATTACCAGGGCCTCATCCGCGAACTGCGCGCGCGCAACGCGGTGGGCGTGGTCGCGGCCGTGAATGGACGCATCATCTGGGCCGACGTCTTCGCCAGCACGCATCTGCTGGAAAAATACTGGCCCAAGCTGGTACGCTCCTACGCCGCCGAAGCGTACATCGTGCGCACCGCGTCATTCGCCAAGCCCGACACGCGCGCCGCGCAGGAGTTTCTCGATAACCTCGAAGGCCGCAGGCAGGTGTCGGAAGTCGAACCCGGCGTCTTTCGCCAGACGGAAATTACCGGCGACGGCTTCAAGGTCTTCGAACTGACCTCGCTGCTGCCGAAAACCGGCTTTGACCTGCACCTCGCCAAGGCCGCCGAGTAGGGTCGACAAAGCGCGCGGTTGCCCCACCCTTGTCGCTCGCGGGTTTCGAGCGACAGGGTGGGGATGTTTCTTGCACCCTTTCGCTCGCCCGACCCTCTAAACCGGATGTCAGGAGGAGAGCCATGTCGGAACTCGCGAGCCTTACCTGCGTGCCCTGCCGGGGCGGCGTCCCCGCACTGAAGGGAAAAGATCTGGCAGAGATCAAGCGCAAGCTGCCGGGTTGGGAGGTGGTCAACGAGCACCACCTTCACAAGGCATTCACCTTTCCCGATTTCGTGAAAGCGCTCGCCTTGGTGAACCGCGTCGGCGACCTCGCCGAGCAGCAAGGCCATCATCCCGACATCCTGCTCACCTGGGGCAAGGTCGAGATCACCATCTGGACGCACAAGATTAACGGCCTGACGGAGAGCGATTTCATCCTGGCCGCCAAAATCGACAAGCTGGTCTAGAAAGTAGCAACTGGAAACTGTTTTTCACACATGCCCGTTGCCCCCGGACTTCCGCCGCGCTTTCACCGCGCGACGCAGGCTGGGCAGGATGGTTTCGTAGTATTCCAGCACCGCCTCGACTCGCTTCGCTTCCGACCGCATCGCCAGCAGCGTCTGCTTGAAATCCAGATCGAACGGCATGGCGCCTGCGATCATGAACGAAAGTTCTTTTGCGTCCGCCGGCGGCGCTTCGGCTGTCGCCCCCAGCAGGGTAAGAGCTTCAGCGTGAACCTCGATGAGCCGGGCGTTCTTGTCCTTGGCCGGCGGCTCAGGCTCATCCCCGAAGTACAGCACTTCCCCGCGATAGAAATTCCGCTCGGTGTTGATGTCCATCACCTCGAAGCGATCGCGCCCTTCGGTGACGATGTCCATGCGCCCGTCCTCATACTGCTTGGTGACGGCGACAATGTCGGCCGTGCAGCCCACGCTGGCCACGCCCTGCTCGGTTGCGCGCACCACCCCGAACTTCTCTTTCGACTGCAGCAGCTCGCCGATCATTTCCTTGTAGCGCGGCTCGAAAATATGCAGCGGCATCGCCACGTTGGGGAACAAGACGAGGTCGAGCGGGAACAATGGGAGCAGGCGGCTCACCGCTGCATTGTATCCAAAAGTCCGGAGGGCGCACGCTGGTAGCCCAGAGCCTGCCCTGAGCGAAGCCGAAGGGGCGCCAGCCCTGGGTATGCGCTCGCCCGGTATTCAGAGTCCCGGAGGGACGACGCGAACTTCGCACCCGTTGCGTTACCATGGACACAGGCGTGGGGCCTCGCATGTCAGGCGTCAAAGTCCTCCTCATCTCGACCTACGAACTCGGCCGCCAGCCCTTCGGCCTCGCCTCCCCGGCCGCCTGGCTGCGCGCCGAAGGCGACGAGGTCTTCTGCCTCGACCTCTCGCAACAGGACCTGGATGAGGAGCAAGTCCGCTCTGCCGACCTGATCGCCTTCTATCTCCCCATGCACACCGCGACCCGCATCGCGCTCAGCGCGATCAAGAAAGTGCGCGCCCTCAATCCGTCGGCGCAGCTCTGCGCTTACGGCCTCTACGCGCCGCTCAATGCCGCGCACCTGCGCGAGGCGGGGGTCGGCGCGATTTTCGGCGGCGAATTTGAGCCCGGCCTCGCGGCTGCCGCGCGCGCCATCGCCGGCAATGGCCGCCGGCTTCCTCCGCAAGCGCAACCTGAAATCTCGCTCGATCGCCTGCAATTCCGCGTCCCCGACCGCATCGGCTTGCCCCCGCTCCGGGATTACGCCCGGCTGGTCATGCCCAACGGCGCCCTCCGCACTGTCGGATACACCGAGGCGAGCCGCGGCTGCAAACACCTGTGCCGCCACTGCCCCATCGTGCCCGTGTACGAAGGCAAGTTTCGTATCGTGCAACGAGATATCGTTCTCGAGGACATCCGTCATCAGATCGCCTCCGGCGCCGAGCACATCACCTTCGGCGATCCCGACTTCTTCAATGGCGTCACCCACGCGCTGGAACTGGTGCGCGCGCTGCATGGCGAATTTCCGCGCGTTACTTACGACGTGACCATCAAGGTGGAGCACCTGCTCAAGCACGCCGAACATCTTCCCGTGTTGCGCGACACCGGCTGCGCCTTCCTCACCACCGCCGTCGAGTCGCTCGACGACCGCGCGCTCGCCCTCCTCGACAAAGGGCACACGCGCGCCGACTTCGTCCGCCTGGTCTCGCTGTTCCGCGACATCGGCCTTGCCCTTGCTCCGACGTTTGTTGCCTTCACACCGTGGATCACACTCGAGGGCTACACGGATCTGCTCGACACCATCGCCGACCTCGGCCTGGTTGAAAACGTCAGCCCGGTGCAACTCGCCATCCGCCTGCTGATTCCTGCCGGGTCGCGCTTGCTGGAACTGCCCGAGGTTCGCGGCTTGGTGGGTCCATTCGACGCGGTCGGACTCAGCTACCGCTGGGAGCATCCCGATCCGCGGGTTGACGCGCTCCAGCGCGAGATCGAACGGCGCGTGCAGGCGCTCACTGCCGCCGGTCACGGCCGCAGCAGCATCTTCGAGCATGTGCACAGCCTGGTGCGTGGTTTTACCAGCGACACCGCTGCGCGCCTGCCCTTGCCGCCTCCCATCGCGTCACGCGCCACGGTGCCTTATCTTACCGAGCCCTGGTACTGTTGAGCCGAGCCCACGACGGGGCAGTTGGCCCCGTTCTGAAGTCCCGAGCACAGCAACTGCGCCTTACCACGTCGCGGAAACCGTTGTTCCTCCTCACTTTTGTAACTTCCGCCGCCGCACTTCATCCCATAGTATGAAGGTGCTAGCATTAATGAAAGATGTGGGGCAGTCATGCTGATCAAGAAATCGGAAGAGATCCGTTCCTCGGAAATTACCGGTCAGAAACTCTATTTCGATCGCCGTAAGTTTCTGGCAGGGGCTGCAACGCTAGTCGGCGCGGCTGCGATCGGGGCGGCCTTCCCTCTGCGCGCCGAGGCGGGCGAGAAGCTTCCCGGCGTGGTCAAGGGCCAGTTCAGCACCGACGAGAAGCAGACCCCCTACAAGGACATCACCAACTACAACAACTTCTACGAATTCTCCACCGACAAGTACGAGCCCGCGGGACTGGCGAAGAATTTCCGCACGCGTCCGTGGACGGTGAAGGTCGAAGGCATGGTGCAGAAGCCGAAGACCTTCGACATTGATTCCCTGCTCAAACTGGCCACGCTGGAAAACCGCGTCTATCGCCATCGTTGCGTCGAAGGCTGGTCCATGGTGATTCCCTGGGTCGGCTATTCGTTCAGCAAGCTGGTCAGCCAGGTGCAACCGCTGGGCAGCGCCAAGTACGTCGAGTTCACCACGCTCAACGATCCCGCGCAAATGCCGGGCGTGCGCCGCAGCGTGCTCGATTGGCCCTACACCGAAGGCCTGCGGCTCGACGAAGCCAATCACCCGCTGGCGCTACTCACCTTCGGCCTCTACGGCGAGGTGCTGCCCAACCAGGACGGCGCTCCGGTGCGCATCGTGCTGCCGTGGAAGTACGGATTCAAGAGCTGCAAGTCCATCGTGCGCATCCGCTTCACCGACAAGCAGCCCGCAACGGCGTGGAACAAGGCCGCGCCCAACGAGTACGGCTTCTACTCGAATGTGAATCCGAACGTGGACCATCCGCGCTGGAGCCAGGCGAAAGAGCGCCGCATCGGCGAGTTCTTCAAGCGCTCGACGCTGATGTTCAACGGCTACGACCAGGTTGCGTCGCTGTACGCGGGAATGGATCTAAAGAAGTATTACTGAGAACCCGCAGCTTTTCAGCGGCAGCTTTTTGAGAATTGTCATTCCGACCCTGAGCGCAGCAAAGGGGAGGAATCTGCTTTTGCTCGGTACTCGGCACTAGGTACTAGGTACCCACAACCCGAAACTGAAACTTGAAACTGAAACTTCTAAAAGTCGCTGTTTTCTTCGCTGCTCTCATCTCGCTGGCGCGCCTGGCGTGGAAAGGCTACCAGCAGATGCTGGGCGCCAATCCCATCGAGGTCATTACCCACTCCACCGGCGACTGGACGTTGATCTTCCTGATGCTGACGCTCAGCATCACGCCGCTGCGCAAGCTCACGGGCCAGCACTGGCTCATCCGCTTCCGCCGCATGCTCGGCCTGTTCGCCTTCTTCTACGCCGCGCTGCACTTCACCACCTACATCTTCCTGGACAAGTTTTTCGATGTGCACGAAATGGTGAAGGACATCGGCAAGCGCAAGTTCATCACCATCGGCTTCACCGCTTTTGTGTTGCTGATCCCGCTGGCTGCAACCTCCACCGCCGGCATGATCCGCCGCCTGGGCAAGCGCTGGCAGATGCTGCACCGCCTGATCTATGTCAGCGCCATCGCCGGCGTGATCCATTACTGGTGGCTGGTGAAGGCCGACGTCCGCAAGCCGCAGTACTATGCCATCGTGCTGATTCTGCTGCTCGGTTACCGCCTCCTGGCCGCGCAACGGAAGAAGGCCGCCACGCCTGTTCGCCCCACAGCTACTCGCGGCCCAGAAGTTGTCACCGGAGACTGAAGCCATCTCTATTTCAGCCCAAGCGCAGCGAGGCCGTCAGCCCGAGCACCGCGTCCTCTTACCAAGTTGCCGAAGTTGAGTTTCAATGCGATTGACTGCGCAGGAGTCCCGCAGATCATTGCCATCAGGCATGCGACATTCAGCGCACCGACGCACCAATTCCACCGACGGTTCCGTACCTGAGTTGGTAATCCGCTAAATGGATGCCACTGAACACGAGCTCCATCCGCGCGCGCCGCACCGGCTCCGGCGTGCTCAAACGTATGGGCGTGCCAGGACAAATGCCGATCACCGGAAAAGGCCTGACTGGCGTGCGATTCGCGTACGACAGCGAAAGGTCCACTGCCTTGACGGGGCTGATGCCAAACTCCGCCGGTCCTGCGGCCCCACTCTCGATCCACCCATATGCTATCTCGCCTTGCGGCGGCGGAGTTTCTTCGCTCATCGGTGGACATGTTGTCGCCGACATGTCCGCCGAAATCAGCAGGAACGACGGCCGGCGCAGTGGCGCCAGGCAGTGAATCCGACGCACAAACATGGGTGGCCGCGCAGAGCATAAACCGACCTCGGGAAGCGCGAACTCGTCTGCAGGAGTGACAAATTCCCTGCGGTTTTTCTCCTCGTAAACGGTGAAGGCGAGCGAAATCCTCACCGTCACCGGCGATGATCTCATCTGATCGAACAGACGCTTCTTGATTCGAAAATATACTTCTGTCTGCTTCTGCCCAGGGAAGAGAAACACGCCACGCGACTGCCAGCCGGAATTCCACCGCGTTCCACCAGTATCTGCCACCTCGGCCATCTCGCCATTCACCACCACCACCGACTTCTCCTGGACGCCGGAAACGCTCAGCGGCAGTTGAATGGCGATGTCCTGTTCTACATCGCGGCCGAAACGGGGGCCGTTCGCCTCGGGCGGCGGGAGGAGAACCAGTTGCAGCGGCGGCTGGCCCGGCCCGAGTTGCGGATATTCGTGTGCCACCAGCGTTCGGTAAGGAGTGAAGACCACGAACAGAAGAATGATTCCCCCGAGCGCCAGGATCGCCGCCCGCGATTGAGCCGTCCTTCGCCGCGCGTATTGCAAAAGGATAACCATGACGCAGGTAGCCAGATAAAGCACGCCCTGCACCGATTCGGTCCAAAAAGAAAAGCTCGAGCTCGGTAGCTCGCTGGCGATGTAAGACGTCGCGATCACGTATACCAGCACCAGCAGGATGGACAGCCCGAACTGCGCCACGTTCGCAGTGACGGTCGCGAGCGCCGCGACGGGGAGCAACAGGATGATCGCGATGAGCACCTGCATCCAAAGCAGTCCGGCAAGGTGAGGCGCTAAGGCAAATCCTGCCTGGCGCAGGAGAAAGCAATCCAGGACCAGTAGCGGAAGATTGATGCTGATGAGGACGAACAACACCTTCGCCGCAAGCAGTTTGATCCATTCGTACGGGCGTGTGACCCAGAACTGGCGATCACCGACCAGCGACTCTCCTTGCACGGCGCGCACGACGAGCAACATCCATGCGATCGGCAGCAGGACCACCGTCAACCCAGACAGGAAGTCGGACGAGAGAAACCACCCGCCAACGCCGAACGCAACTTCTCCGGTGTGCCAGCTGCGAATTTCATGGCGCGCGTATCCCGCCACCAGCGCCAGCGAGACCGCCCACTCCGGCCAGTGGTGGCGGATGTCCTTGCGGAAAATGTGCAGCGCCTGCTTCATGCTCGCTCCGCGGGTTCGCGGCCGGCTTTGGCGACCGCCAGAAAAATGGATCGCAGCGACATCGGTGTGATCTCCATGTTCCGCACTTCCCCGAAGACCGTGCGAATTTCCTCCGCCGTTCGTTGCGGTTCGAATCGGCTCTCGACAAACCGCACTACTGCGGCCGAGTTGCTGAGATGCATCCACGTGCCCGGCGCTTGCTTCGGCAACGCTGGCGCTGTCTCGAACGTCAGCTCCACTTCGCGAAAGCGCTCGGCCAGGTTCGTCAGCTCCTCCGAAAAACGCAACTGCCCCTGCTCGAGATAGCCGACGTGACTGGCGAAGCTCTCGATCTCGGCGAGGTCATGCGATGAGATAAAGATCGTTGCCTCTTCGGCGCGCTCCAGCAACGCTTGGATCAGTTCGTCTCGGACCAGTGGGTCGAGGCCGGCGAAAGGCTCGTCCAGCACGATCAGCTTGGGGTGAAAGGCGAGAGCGCTGGCCAGGGCGGCCTTCATGCGCGTCCCCCGCGACAGATGGCGTAGTTTCTGGTCCAGCGGCAGGCTGAACTGCGCTACCAATTCGTCCTCCAGTTTTCGGTCCCACGTGGAATAGAACGGCCGCAGGTAAGACAGGAACGATCCGGCTCGCATCCACTCCGGCATTTGCTGGTTTTCCGATACGTAGCCGACCGACGCGAAGAATTTGCCGCGAATCTGCGACGAGTCCACGCCCAGCACCCCGGCGCGTCCGCTGGTTGCGCCGAAGACGTTCATCAGCACCTTAATGATCGTTGTTTTGCCGGCGCCGTTAGGCCCGACAAGGGCATAGATCGCTCGTTCCGGCACAGCGAGATCGAGGTTCCGGACCGCTTCGATGCGGCCAAACCTCTTGGTGAGTCGTTCCGTGCGAATGGCGTCGTTCATGACCGCTCGGGCCTCCGCCGGTTCGATTCGCCCTCGGCTAGTTGCCCGCCCAGGCGCTTCCAGTTTGCTGTCATTGACTCAAGCAACTCATCGAGTCCAACTCCGAGCTTCTTCGCCTCGACCACGAGTTCTTCGATCTGCCGTCCGAGCAACTCCGACCGCTCAGCCCTCGTCGCCGACCGCGACGACGCCACGACGGCGCCGATGCCGGGACGGATCTCAAGCAATCCGTCCGCCACCAGGTGCGAGATGACCTTGTGCGCTGTGTTCGGGTTGATCTTGAGTTCCCGGCTCAGAAGCCGGACCGAGGGAAACGGATCTCCCGGCCTCAGTTGCCGGACGACGATCGCCTTTTTCGACGCGTACACGATCTGCTCGTAAACGGAAATGCCCGGCCGGAATTCGACTCTGAATGGGATCAAAATACCCGCACTATAGCACAGCTGTCCTATGACAGATAGTACACATGCCGGTGGAAACATAAACGGATGATGACCTCGGTGACAACAGGGGAAGGGGGTGGGCACCGTCTAAGGTTTACCGAAGAGTACCTCAGCGCTCGGAACTGACCACTTTCGTGTCGCCCGTCATGTGGTCCTCAATCTGGAATTTCAGGAAGTCGTGGATCGCCTCAACCGCTGTCGCATCCTTGCTCGTGATGCGCAGCCTTCCGCCGCGCTCAATCTCCTCGTACTTATAGGTGATCGCCGATTTGAGCGTCTTCATCTGCGGCGTGCCCGGCAGAACGCGATCATGGGTCATTTCAGACAAGCTGAAATCGCCGGCGGCAAATTTCTTCATCTGCTCCTGCAAGTGCATGCGGATGTGATCGCGGTTGGTAGTATCGTTCGCGTCGTTGGCCTGCACCTGCACGTAGCCGCCGTCGGGCAGCAGGCGGAAGTGGTGCGTGGTGGCGGTTTGCGAGAAGCCCATCGCTTTCTCGCCGCGGGCATTCATGGCGTCGTGATCGTGATGTTCGTGCTGCGCCACGGCAAAGACGGAAAGCGCGATGAAGGCGAGGGTGAAACGGGCGATACGCATGAGGTCCTCCGGAGTATGTGACGACGTGGAGCGCGATTGGTTAGCTTTTGTTCGTGCCGTCCCTGCGGGACTCGAGAGGATTTAATCGGGCTGGTCCGACTTCGACGTACCATGACGCTTACGGCGTTTATCATACCGCTGCAGGCCCCAACCTATCAAGAAGCCAAGTGCGCCTCCCCCGATGGCGCCTATCAGTTCATCAGCGATGTTTTCGACTGCGCCCTTCGCACCTATGGAGTAGCCCAAGAACGCCAGCACGCCTGTCCAAATCCAAACCTTGAGTTTCATCTCTTATTTCACCGGATGAATGTCACCGTGGGGCATCTCATTCGGCGGCACAGTGACGACATTGTTGTAGAGCGGGTCGAAAATAATGATCGGATCATTGGGATTGCTGGACGTCGCAATGCCCCACTGGTGATAGAACGGCAACAGATGCTGCCTTCTTCATTCTGACTTCTTAATTCTGACTTTTCGTCATTCATACCGCAGCGCCTGCACCGGATCGAGCTTGGCAGCGCGCGACGCGGGATAGATTCCCGACCCGAGGCTCACGACCACGGCAAACGCCAGCGCCGCCGCCACCAGCCACCACGGCACCGACCAGAAGGTTTCCGGCGTCATGTCCATGCGCTTGAGATAAATGTTGGTGCCGGCATTGATGGCGCGGCCGATGGCCCAGCCCAGACTTACGCCGAACAATCCGCCGAGAAAGCCCATCACGCCGGCTTCGGCGAAGAACAGCGCCTTGATATCGCCGTCGCCCGCGCCGATCGCCTTCATGATGCCGATTTCGCGCCGCCGTTCCAGGATGGCCATGACCAGCGTGTTGACGATGCCGAGCAGCGCGACCGCCAGCGCCAGGCTGCCGAAGATGCCGAGGAACATGTCGAGGATGGTGAAGAAGCGGCGCAGGCTGCGGGTGGCGTCCAGCAGCGAGAAGGTGGAAAAGCCCATCTTCTTGATGGCGTCTTCCGCGGGTTCCACCTGCGCCGGCTTGTCCACGCGCACGGCCAGCGCCATGTAAGCGCGCCCGCGGTAGGAAGTGCGCACCATCTCGCGCAGGTCGCTGCCGAGCATGACGTTCATCTTGTCGGCGAGCGCGGTAGGCACGAACACGCGGCCACGCGCCATCGCTCCGAAACCGGCGCCGGGCTCGCGCTCGACGATGCCGACGACGCGCAACGCTTTCTCGCGGCGCGCGACAGAAAACCCGGAGGCAACCAACTCTCCGACCGTGTTCGCCTCTTCATTATTGCTGTTGGCCTGAGGCGCGGCGCTTCCCTTCTGCTGCGACCCGCCGCGCTCCGCGTATTGCAGGACGATTTCCTTGCCGACCAGCGCTTTGGGATCGGACGCAAGTTCCTTGGCGAAATCGGATTCGAGAATGACTTCTTCGGCGTCAGGCCCGGAGAAAAACTTCCCGGTCATTCCGTCGAATGCCTCGCGATCGCGCGCCGACGGCGGCAACGCGGCCACCATGATGAACCGGGACTTGTCGCCGTAACGGGCTTCGGCCATGAAGCGCATCTCGGGATTGACCTCGGCGACGTGCGCCACGCGGCCGATGTCGGCAATCGCGCCATCGTCGAGCGGGCGCGCCGGCGTATTGGGCTGGTTACGGCGCCCGGGCCCGCGCTCCACGTCGCGGGGCATGACATAGATGGTGTTGAACAGCCCGGAGCGGGTGAGGCGGCGATTGGCGAGTTGCTGCAAGCCGATGCCGAGCGAGAGCATGGCCACCAGCGACGCCACGCCGACAGCGATTCCCACGGTGGTGAGGGAATTGCGCAGCACCGATTCGCGCAGGTTGCGCGCCGCCAGTTCGACGACGTCTTGGGTTTTCATCGCTCACCTCGCTGGGCCTGCGCGGCTATGGTTTCGACGCGAGTGTCATCCACCAACCGTCCATCGGCGAGGGTAAGGACGCGCTGCGCGTAGCGGTCGGCGAGCGCGCGCTCGTGCGTGACCAGCAGCACCGTGAGCCCCTGCGAGTCGTGACATTCGCGCAGGTAATTCATGATCTCCTCGCCGGTGCGGCTGTCGAGGTTTCCCGTGGGCTCGTCGGCCAGCAGCAGCGTCGGGCGGTTGACCAGCGCGCGCGCGATGGAGGCACGCTGTTGCTCGCCCCCGGAAAGCTCGACTGGCCGGTGCGTGACGCGGGCGGAAAGTCCGACCCGTTCCAGGGCTTCCCGGGCACGCACGGCGCGCTCGGCGCGGTCCACTTCGGCGAAGCGCATGGGAAGTTCGACGTTTTCCAGCAGCGTCATGCTGGGAATCAGGTTGAAGGCCTGGAAAACCATGCCGACGGTGAAGCGGCGATAACGCGCCAGTTCTTCGGCTGACATTTGCGCAACGTCGCGGCCGTTCACGGTCATGGAACCGGAAGTCGGGCGGTCGAGGCCGGCAATCAGGTTGAGCAGCGTGGATTTTCCCGAGCCCGAGGCGCCGAGCAGCGCGACAAACTCGCCGCTCTCGATGTGCAGCGAGATGCCGTTCACGGCGCGGATGAGCGTCTCGCCCATGCGGTATTCGCGGGTGAGATCGCGGGCGGAAACGGCGGGGATGTTGAAGGCATGGATTCGATGTTACAAGGTTAATTGGTAGTCCGTAGTCCGTAGTCCGGTAGTCGGTAGTCGGTAGTTCGTAGCTCAACCCGGACTACGATCTACGGGCTACCGACTACCGCGTTCACACTGTAAACGCACCGCCCCAGCGGCTGGTGCGCCAATTGTCGCGCGCCTGCGGCGGCCGGAACCACGGCGGCAAAGGAACCAGCAAATACTCCGCCAGGGCCGTGACGTAGGGCTCATACATGCTACGCAGTTTCGCGAGCCGTTGTTCCGTCTCCGGGGTCAGCGACAACTGGACGCCGGCCTCGGCCAACTGGGAGCGCAACACCTCCAACGAATCGCGGGTCAAACGCGGCTCCGGCGGATCGTGCGGCGGCGTGTTGAACACCTGCGCCAGGTCCACTACGGCGTGGCGGGCCATGGCGAAGGTGAGCTGTGCCTGGCGGGCGGGAGCGCCGTCAATGCCGGCCTGGCAGAGCGCGGTAGCGTCGAGGATGGCGGTGAGCGCGGAGATCCAGGACTGGTTGTCGTGCTGCGAGCGGAAGTATCCGAGCACGGGATAGGAGATGTGACTCTCCAGCATCTCGGCCGCCGAGTGTTCCCACTCGTGCAGGATTTCGCGGAGGTTCCCGTCCTGCGGATCGCTGTTGCGGCGGAGCAACTCGGCCGCGGTGGGCGGGGTGCCCGCGCGCCCGTCGAGCAGCGACACGTTGAGCTCGCGTCGCGAGAATGACTGGTAGAGTACGGGCAGGTAGCTGATGACCATGGCGAGAAAGCCGAAGCCCATGCCGGCTTCGACCACGGCGAGGAGGCGTGACACGGAAGCGTGCGGCGTCACGTCGCCCATGCCGAGTGTGAAAAAGGTGGTACCGCTGAAGTAGAGATCGGTGGTAAAACTGCGGCCCAAGCCCGAGCCTTCCAGGGTGGAGCCCGCGCCCCACTGCAAGAGCGCGAAGCCGAAAACCATGCCGACGGCCCAGAGTGCAATCAGCAGCAGCAACGACATGGGACCGTAGAGGGCGAGCAGGCCCTCGCGGCGTTTTACTTTCTGGATGCGGCGTGCAACGGCGGAAAACGGCGCCCACGTGTAGCGATAGAACGCCCTGGTCAGGCGGAAGCGGCGGGTGACGCGGCGAGGCAGAACGACGGTCTCGAAGGCCTCAACCAGAACCCCAACCACGATCACCGTGCCCAAAATCGCGGCCAAAGCAACCATCCATGCATGGTAATTGTTGCAGCCGCGGCGCGCCAAGGCAGATCGTATGATGGTTGGCACTGCAGACGAAACGACCCACATCTGCGAAAAGCGCGCAGATGTGGGACACCGAAATGCACCGAAATGACTTCCGCCATGACAGACCGGCGCGACCTGTTGCTGATCTACGCCGCGGCATTCCTGCGCTCCGCCGGGGTCGGCGTGATGGGTGTGTTGCTTGGCGTTTATCTGGCGCGCGCGGGACTGTCGACCTCGAGCATTGGCGTCGTCATTGCGGCGGGATTGGTCGGAACCAGCGCGGCGACGGCGCTGATCGGTTGGAAGGGCGACCGCCTGGGACGGCGGAGGACACTGATCATCTTTGCGCTGTTCACCGCCGGGGGCGGCCTGGCGCTGGCGCTGACCACGCGGGCCGCGATCCTGCTGCCCCTGGCGGTCCTGGGGATGATCAACGGCACCGGCACGGACCGCAGCGCCGCGTTCGCGCTGGAGCAGGCGGTGATTCCCGGGTTGACGACGGCGAAATCGCGGACGTGGTCGCTGTCCTGGTACAACGTCGTGCTCGACGGCAGCGGCGCGATGGGCGCGCTGGCGGCGGGCGCGCCGGCGATGTTCCATGCGCGGTTGGGCATCGCGATCGGAGACGCTTACCGCCTGGCGTTCGCCGCGTTTGCCGTGGCCAACGTGATCGCGGCGGTGCTGTATGCGTGCTTATCGGAGCGGGTCGAAGCCGCGCGACCACGCGAGGAAACTGCGCCGGTTTCGGAGCGGACGCGGCGGATGGTGCGCAACCTGGCCGCATTATTCGCGATTGACGCTTTCGGCGGCGGGTTTCTGACCGACGCGCTGGTGGCGTACTGGTTTTTTCAGCGCTTCGGCGTGTCGGTGCAGGTGCTGGGCGTGGTGTTCGCGGTGGTGCACGTGCTAAACGCGCTCTCGCACCTGGGCGCGGCGTGGCTGGCGCAGAGAATCGGGCTGCTGAACACCATGGTGTTCACCCATCTGCCGTCGAGCGTATTCCTGATCCTGGTGCCGCTGGCGCCGAATTTTCACCTGGCGGCAGCGCTGTTTTTCCTGCGCGAGGCGCTGGTGGAGATGGATGTGCCGTCGCGGCAATCCTACGTCGCCGCGGTGGTGGAGCCGCAGGAGCGCACGTTTGCCAGCGGTGTAACAAATTTGACGAGGAACCTGATGTGGGCGGCGGGCTCGTCGGTGGCCGGCGTGTTCATGCAGAGTGTCGCGTTCTCGGCGCCGCTGATCGCAGGAGGATCGATCAAGATTTTGTACGACGCGCTGCTGTATAGAGCGTTTCGCAAGGTCAAGCCGCCGGAAGAGCAAGAGCATTTGTGATTTAGTGATTTGAGATTTAGTGATTTGGAATTTGCGGATCAGACGCCTGTGGGACGCGGGCGACGAGCTCGCCGTAGGTGACGCGATCATCGCCACATTCGATGGCGACTCTGTCCGGGCGCAAGCGCGCGCGTGGATCAATGAAATGAGCGGCGGCGTTGAAGCGGTCAGGGATGGAAAACATTATGCTAGACGCGCCGAGTCGGCGGCGGCATTCAGCTCGCGCGCGAGATTGGCAAAGGTGTCGCGGATGTTTTTCTGCCCGGCAGCCTCGACCAGGCGTCCGCCGACAGAAGCGAGCATGCCGCCGACTTTCGCCTCGCCGCTGAAGCGGACAATGGTCGTCCCGTCGCCGTTGCCTTCGAGTTCGACGCGCCCGATTCCCTCGACGAAGCCAACGGTGCTATTGGCGCGCGAGGTCAGGGTGTAGCTTTTCTCCGGCACGATTTCGGAGATGGCGACGTCGCCGTGAAACGTGCCCTTGACCGGGCCCACGCCCGCCTTGAGCACGGCGCGGTATTGATGGGGCGCTTTCTCTTCCAGCTTTTGGCAGCCCGGCATGGCACGTTGCAGCACGGCCGGATCCATCAGGTTGCGCCAGACGGCGTCGAGCGGAGCGGCGATGGTGTAGGTGCCTTCGAGCTTCATGAGTCTTCAATCGTCAATCTTCAATCGTCAGTCTTCAGTTGCCAGACTTCAGTCGCCAGACGGAATCCTTGAACATCATCTCTTAATGGAAGCAGCGCACTCCTGCACTGCCCGGCGGGTGTAGACGCGCGCCAGATGGCTGCGGAACTCGGTGGAAGCAAAGTAATCGCCGAGCACCTCGACACCATCGGCGGCGAAATCACAAGCGGAGGGAATCCCACTCGCTGACTTGCCGGCGAGGGCCTTCTCCACGGCGGTGGCGCGGTAGGCGAACTGCGCCACGCCGGTAATGCCAATGGCGGCGCCCTCGATGGTGGCGGCGCGCATCTTCACCACCACGGCAATGCCGACGACGGCCATGCCGGATGCGGGGTGGGCGAACTTCTTGTACGCGGTCGCCGCCGGCGCCGTCACCGGCACCCGCACCTCGGTGATGACTTCATCGGGCGCGAGCGCGGTGGTGAAGAGGCCGGTGAAAAAATCGCGGGCCGGAATGATGCGCTCGCCGCGCTTGCTCATGGCGACCACGTCGGCATCGAGAGCGAGGGCGGCAGCTGGATAGTCCGCCGACGGATCGGCATGCGCCAGGCTGCCACCGATGGTGCCGCGGTTGCGCACCTGCACGTCGCCGATTTCGCGCGCTGCCTGCGACAGCAGCGGCGACGCTTGGTGCAGCAGCGAGGAAGCGGCAATCTCGGCGTGCGTGGTCATGGCGCCGATGCGCATGATGCCGCCGGCTTCGCGAATGTAGTTGAGACCGGCGACGCGCGAAAGGTCCACCAGCAAGGCGGGCGAGGCGAGGCGCAGCTTCATCGCGGGCAGCAGGCTGTGACCGCCGGCGAGCAGCTTGGCGTCTTCGTGCGAGGCGAGCAGCGCCAGGACTTCGTTGAGTTCTTGCGGCGATTCGTAGTCGAACTGGGCGGGAATCACGCGCGCCTCCCGTGTTTCCTGGCGCCTTTTGCGGCGGCGGCGGCCTTGAGCACCGCGGTCGCTTTGGTCTCGTTGTGACTGGGCTTGATGTGGGCTTCGTGCACGGCCCGCCAGACGCGCTCCGGCTTCAGCGGCATGTCAATGTGGCGAATACCGAGGGGCGTGAGCGCGTCGCACACGGCATTGACCACGGCGGGCGTACAACCGATGGTGCCGGCTTCGCCGACGCCCTTCACGCCCATGGGGTTCACCGGCGAGGGCGTGCAGGTGCGCGCGAGTTGAAGCTGCGGAATATCGGGCGCGCGCGGCAGGGCGTAGTCCATCAGGGTGCCGGTAACGAGCTGGCCGTCGCTGTTGTAGATGACTTCCTCGTACAGCGCCTGCGCCATGCCCTGCACGATGCCGCCGTGCACCTGGCCTTCGACCAGCATCGGGTTGATGACGTTGCCGCAGTCGTCCACGGCGATGTACTTGTCGAACTTGATCTCGCCGGTTTCGATGTCCACCTCGCAAGAGACGAGGTGCGCGCCGAAGGGGAAGGTGAAATTCGAAGGCTCGAAGAAGTGCGTCGCCTCCAGGCCGGGCTCGACTCCCGCGGGAAGCGACTTGGCGGAGTAGGCGGCGCCGACAACTTCGCCGAAGGCGAGCGATTTCCGGCTGCCCTTCTGGCCGATGCGGCCGTCATAAAATTCCATCTGCTCCGGCTTGGCGCCCAGCAGGTGCGCCGCGATGGCCGCCATCTTGGTGGTCAGCTTGCCGGTCGCAATGTACAGCGCGCTGCCGCCGACGGCGGTGCCGCGGCTGCCAAAGGTGCCGATGCCGTAGGGAACCACCGCGGTGTCGCCGTGCACGACGTTCACATCTTCGGGAGTGATGCCGAAGAGGTCGGCGATCATCTGCGCGAACGTTGTTTCCTGGCCTTGGCCGTGCGGCGACGCGCCGGTGAGCGCGGTCACTTTGCCGGTGGGCTCAATGCGGACCGTGCCGCTCTCCCAGCCGCCCGCCGGCATCGCGGCCGAAGGACCCATGGCGCAAATTTCGACGTACGTGGAGAGCCCGATGCCGTAGTACTTGCCCTGCTTCCAGCCGGCTTTCTGGCGGGCGCGCAGCTTGTCGTAGCCGGCGAGATCGAGCGCGCGCTTGAGGCTGCGCTGGTAGTTGCCCGAGTCGTAGATCACGCCAGTGGCGGCGGTGTAGGGAAATTCCGTGGGCTTGGGGAAATTGCGGCGGCGGATTTCCGCGGTATCCAGGTTCAGATCGCGGGCCGCAACGTCAATGATGCGCTCGATGAGGTAGGTGGCTTCCGGGCGCCCGGCGCCGCGGTAGGCGTCGGTGGACATTTTGTTGGTGAAGACGCCGAGGATTTCGAATTCGATCGCCGGAATTTTGTAGCAGCCGGTGCTCATCAGTCCGGTGAGGGTGGCGATGATCGGCGTCAGCAACTGGTGGTAGGCGCCGAGATCGGCAAAAACGCGGGTGCGCATGCCGAGGATGGCGCCGTCTTTCCTGAGCGCAAGTTCGACGTCGTTGATCTGGTCGCGGCCGTGAATGGTGGCAGAGATATTCTCGCGACGCGTTTCCGTCCACGTCACCGGACGGCCGAGGGTCATGGCCAGCCAGGGCACCACGGCCTCTTCGCCGTACACGTTCAGCTTGCTGCCAAAGCCGCCGCCGACTTCGGGGGTGATGACGCGCACCGACGTTTCCGGCAACCCGAGCATGATGGAAATCTGGGTGCGCAGCAGGTGGGGAATCTGGGTGGAGGACCACACGGTGAGCTGCTTTTCGCCCGCGAGATACTGCGCCACGACGCCGCGCGTCTCCATGGCAATGGGCGCCAGCCGCTGGTTGACGAAGCGCTGCTTGACGACGCGGTCGGCGCGCTTGAAGGCGGCCGCGACATCGCCGTTCTTGATGACATGGGTGAAGGCCAGATTGGTTTTGAATTCCTCATGGACCAGCGCACTGCTGGGGGCCACGGCCTTTTCCATGTCCACAACGGCGGGCAGAGATTCGTAATCGATCTCCACCAGGTCGGCGGCATCGCGGGCGGCGTAGGGATTCTCCGCGACAATGGCGACCACGGGCTCGCCGACGTAGCGCACCTGGTCTTTGGCGAGGACATAGTGATGGGGGATTTTCAGCCCCGGCAAACTGCCGGCGCAGGGGACGCAACCGATGCCGGCGACCTCGGCATGGGTGACTACCATCACCACCCCGGGTGCGGTGCGCGCCGCTTCGACGTCCACCGAGCGGAGCAGCGCATTGGCGTGCGGGGAACGCACGAAGACACAGTGCAGCAGGTCGGGCAGGCGCAGATCGCCGACATAATGGCTGATGCCCTGAATGAGGCGCGGGTCTTCTTTGCGTTTGAGGCGTTGGCCGACCCATTTGCGGCTGCGGACCGCAGTGACGTTTCCGGCGTTCGCGCCTGATTTTCCCTTCGACCTGGATTTGCTTGCCATAAATGATCCTCGGCGGACTACTCCTTCCCCGCACCGGCGGCCGCGCGGCGCGTCAACTTGCGGGAAGCCGACTTCACGGCGCTCACGATGTTCTGGTAACCGGTGCAGCGGCACAGATTGCCGCTGATGCCCTCGCGGATTTCGGCGTCACTGGGGGCGGCGTTGTGGGCGAGCAGGTCGCTGGCGCACATGATCATGCCGGGCGTGCAGAAGCCGCACTGCAGGGCGTGTTCTTCCCAGAAACTTTCCTGCAAAGGATGAAGCTTTCCCCCACCGGCGAGCGCTTCGATGGTGGTGACGGAGCGGCCGTCCGCCTGCACGGCAAGCACGGTGCACGATTTCACCGCACGGCCGTCGAGCATCACGGTGCAAGCGCCGCAGAGAGACGTCTCGCAGCCGATGTGGGTGCCGGTGAGCCCGGCCGTGTCGCGCAGGAAATGCACCAGCAACATGCGCGGCTCCACCTGGGCGCGGCGCTCCACGCCGTTGACAACGATTTCGACCGATTTCATGAGGCCCCCCACGGGCGGTTCGAGCGACGTCACCCCAGAACACGCTCAGGCGGCGCCTTCCTGGGAACCCGGTGCGGGCTTCGCTCGATGAGGCGGGAACGATAGCAAACTTCGCGGTAGGAGTACAAGGCACGCCAAACGGAAGTGATCCGGCAGATTCCCACCCTGTCGCTCCCCCTCGCTGCGCTTCGGGGCAGGCTCCCCCGGGAGCGACAAGGGTGGGGCAACCGCCCCGGAGCGGGCACAAGGCGCGCGGGGACACGGGCCTGGCGAGAATACCGGTGCTGGCGAGGAGTCTATACCGCGAGCCGGGACCAGGGCGGTTGGGAGTGGCGCGCTTCGTAGGCAGCGATTTCGGCTTCGCGCTGCAGCGTGAGGCCGATCTCATCCAGACCCTCCAGCAGACAGTGCCGGCGGAAATCGTCGATGGGAAACGCAGCGGAAAAACCACGCTCATCGGAGACAGTGCGCAATTCCAGATCGATGGTGAGGCTGTAGGGAGCGTGCTTCTGCGCGCGCCGCATGAGTTGGGCGACGGCGTTTTCCGGCAGAACGACCGTAAGCAGGCCGTTCTTAAAACAATTGGTGGTAAAGATGTCGGCGAACGAGGGCGCGACGATGGCGCGAAAACCATGGTCCATCAGCGCCCAGGGCGCGTGTTCGCGTGAGGAGCCGCAGCCGAAATTGGCGCCGGCGATCAGAATGCTGGCGCGCTGGTAACGGGTGTCGTTGAGGACGAAGTCCGGATTGGGGCGGCCGTCGGGAAGAAGCCGCCAGTCATGAAACAGAAACTCGCCGAAGCCGGTGCGCTCGATGCGCTTGAGGAATTGCTTGGGGATGATCTGGTCGGTGTCAACGTTAAGGCGATCGAGCGGCGCCGCGACTCCGGTATGTTTGCGGAACGGTTCCATGACTATTTGGCCTTGGCGCCGGAGTTGCGGAACTTCCATCCGCGGACGTCGACAAAATGCCCGGCGATGGCGGCCGCCGCCGCCATTTCAGGGCTGACCAGGTGCGTGCGCCCGCCGCGGCCCTGGCGCCCTTCAAAATTGCGGTTGCTGGTGGAGGCGCAGCGCTGGCCGGGTTCGAGCACGTCGGGGTTCATGCCGAGGCACATGGAGCAGCCCGCTTCGCGCCACTCGAAGCCGGCGGCGCGGAAAACGGCGTCGAGTCCTTCGGCTTCGGCCGCGGCTTTCACGGCTTGCGAACCGGGCACCACCAGCGCCTGCACCTTGGGGTGAATGCGGTAGCCGCGGATGACGCGGGCAGCAGCGCGCAGATCCTCCAGGCGCGAATTGGTGCAGGAACCGATGAACACGCGATCGATGAGGATGTCCTGGATGAGCGTACCGGGCTCGAGAGCCATGTACTCCAGCGCCCGCTCCCAGGCACGGCGTTCGGCCTCATTTCTGGCGGCCGACAAGGCGGGCACCCGGCCCGTGACAGAGGTCACCATACCGGGGTTGGTGCCCCAGGTGACGCATGGCGCCAGCGAGGCGGCGTCAATCTCGGCGGTGGTGTCGAACTCCGCGCCGTCGTCGCTGGGCAGGGTGCGCCAGTAGTCAATGGCGCGGGCCAGGTCGGGTCCCGGCGGGGCAAAGCGGCGGCCGCGAATCCAGGCAAAGGTGGTGTTGTCGGGGGCGACCATGCCGGCGCGCGCGCCGGACTCGATGCTCATGTTGCACAGCGTCATGCGCTCCGGCATGGAAAGCGCGGCGACGGCTTTACCGGCGTACTCGATGACGTGCCCGGTGGCGCCGCTGGTGCCGATCTGGCCAATGATGCCCAGCGCCAGGTCCTTGGCCGTGACGCCCGGCCCCAGCAGGCCGTGCACCCGGACCTGCATGGTGCGCGGCTTGCGCTGCGGCAAGGTTTGGGTGGCGAGCACGTGCTCGACTTCCGAAGTTCCGATGCCGAAGGCGAGCGCGCCGAAGGCGCCGTGCGTGCTGGTATGACTGTCGCCGCACACGATGGTCATGCCGGGCTGCGTGACGCCAAGCTCCGGGCCGATGACATGCACGATGCCCTGCTCGGGCGAGTCAATGTCGAAGAGGCGAATGCCGAATTCGCCGCAGTTCTTGCGCAGCGCTTCCACCTGCCGCGCGGCCACCGGATCCGAGATCACAGTCCGCGGTGATGTTGTGGGGACGTTGTGGTCCACGGTGGCCAGGGTGCGTTCGGGACAGCGGACGCGGCGTCCGGCAGCGCGCAGGCCGTCGAAGGCCTGCGGCGTGGTGACCTCGTGAACCAGGTGGAGGTCAATGTAGAGCAGCGCGGGCTCGTCGGGTGGTTCGCAGACGAGATGCCCGGTCCAGAGTTTGTCGAACATGGTCCGCGGTGTCGGCATCATCACACCGCGTGGTAGGCGTGGCGGCGGTCGCCAATACCGGCGAGGGCGTCCTCGACGGCAGCGCCCATCTGTTCGGTGGTCGCGGGCGGCGTGCGCCGGTCGCGAATCAGATCCGCGGTGCGATAACCGCGGTCCAGCACCTCGGCAATGGCAGTTTCGACGTCGCGCGCTTCCTGCTCCATCCCGCCGGCAAAGCGCAGCAGCAGCGCCGCGGTGGCAATCGCGCCGAGCGGATTGGCAATGCCGCGGCCCGCAATGTCCGGCGCGGAACCGTGGACGGGCTCGAACAAGCCGACTTTTCCTCCGATGCTCGCCGAAGCCAGCATGCCGAGCGAGCCGCTGATCACCGCCGATTCGTCGGAAAGAATGTCGCCAAACAGGTTTTCCGTGAGGATGACATCGAAACGGCACGGGTTCGAGCACAGGTGCATGGCGCAGGCGTCCACGTACATGTGATCGAGGGCGACGTCGGGGAATTCGCGCGCGACACCGCTGACCACCTGGCGCCATAGTTGCGAGGTCTCCAGCACGTTCGCCTTGTCCACCGAGGTCACCTTGCGCCGGCGGGCACGCGCCTGCTGGAAGGCGATGCGCGCAATGCGTTCGATTTCTTCGCTCGAATAGCGCATGGTGTTGAACGCGGCGGAATCGGAGCTGAAACCGCGCGGCTGGCCGAAATAGAGCCCGCCGAGCAATTCGCGCACGACCAGGATATCGGCGCCACGCACCACCTCGGAGCGGAGCGGCGAGCAGTCCTCGATGGCGCGGTGCGAGGACGCGGGGCGCAGGTTGGCAAACGCGCCGAGCCGGCTGCGCAGCGCAAGCAACCCGGATTCCGGCTTGCGGTCGGGAGGCAGCGAATCGAATTCCGGCCCGCCGACCGCGCCCAGCAGCACTGCATCGCTGTTCAGGCACGCGTCGAGGGTTGAAGGGGGGAGGGGATAGCCGGTTTCGCGAATCGCGGCTCCGCCGACCAGTTCGGAACGGAAGCGGAAGTCGTAGCCCTGGATTTCGGCGACGGCGCGCAGCACGCGCACCGCTTCGCGCGTCACTTCGACGCCGATACCGTCGCCAGGAAGAACGGTAATGCTCAGCCCGGTCCCCATCAGTCTCCGTAGGCCTGCGCAGCGCCCGCAATCGGCGACGATGGACGCACACCGCGTAGCGGCAGCAGCGCGATCAAATCGCGATCATAGATGTTTTTCTTGCGGTCCGCGAGTTCGGTGAAGCGCTGGTACACCGAATTGAGTTCGTCGCCGGCGAGCGGATGTCCGAGCTCGGCGTAGCGGCGCGCGAGCGCGTGGCGACCGGAATGTTTGCCGAGCACGATGCGGTTGGACGACAGGCCGACGGACTCGGGCGTCATGATCTCGTAACACAGCGGATTGCTGAGCACGCCATGCTGGTGAATGCCGGCTTCATGCGCGAACGCGTTGCATCCGACGATGGCCTTATTGGGCTGCACCGGAAACCCGAGAATGGCAGAGAGCGCCTGGCTGGCAGGCGAGATGTGCTCGGTGCGAATGCCGGTGGTGAACGGCAGGCGGTCGGCGCGGACCCGCAGCGCCATCACGATTTCCTCCAGCGCAGCGTTGCCGGCGCGTTCGCCGATGCCGTTGACGGTGCACTCCACCTGCCGGGCGCCGGCTTCAATCGCGGCCAGGCTATTGGCGACGGCGAGCCCGAGATCGTTGTGGCAGTGCACGGAGATGGTCGCCTTCTCGATGCCGCGCACGCGCTCGCGAAGGGTCGCGATCAGGCGCGTGAATTCCGACGGGACGGTGTAGCCGACGGTGTCCGGAATGTTGAGCGTCGTGGCGCCGGCCTCGATCACACCCTCCAGGACCGATGCGAGGAATTCCGGGTCGGAGCGGGTGGCGTCCTCGGGGGAAAACTCGACGTCGTCACACAGGGTACGGGCATAGGTCACGGCGTCGCGTGACTGCACCAGGGCGTCGTGGCGGGAGATCTTGAGTTTGTACTGGAGGTGGATGTCGGAGGTGGCGAGGAAGACGTGGATGCGGGGGCGTTCGGCGCCGCGAATGGCCTCCCAGGCGCGATCGATGTCCTTGCGGGTACAGCGCGCCAGGGCGGCGATCTTGGGCCGCCGGATGCGGGCGGCGACCGCTTGGACGCCGCGGAAATCGCCATCGGAGGCGATGGGGAACCCGGCCTCGATGACGTCTACCCCAAGCCGGTCGAGATGACCGGCTATCAGCACCTTTTCGTCCAGGTTCATGCTGCACCCAGGCGATTGCTCGCCGTCGCGCAGCGTGGTATCAAAGATCGTAATGCGATTGTCGCTCACTGCGCCTCCCGTCAAAGTGGATCCCACGACTATGTGCGGAGGGCCCCAGGCAGATGTGAGGCGTCCCGGTATTCTCGGTGGCTACCAGAATCCTAGGCCGCCGGAGGCCCAATACTCCAAGTTATAATTCTTTGGGTTATCATTAGGTTTCTTGATGGCATAATCGCGGGGCATACCCGGGCAAACATCCTTGAATAGAGGGCACGGATGGACCTGTTCCAACTGGAAGTGTTCGTTATGGTGGCGCGTGAGGGAAGCTTCTCGCGGGCGGCGGAAAAACTGTACCGCACACAGCCGGCGGTGAGCCAGGCGATCCGCAAGCTGGAAGACGAGCTCAACGAACCGCTGTTCGACCGCTCGTCGCGCGACGGCCACCTCACCGACGCCGGGCGCGTGCTGCACGAGTACGCGCAAAAGTTGCTCAACCTGCGCGGAGAAGCCACCGAGGCGCTGGTGGAAATGCGCGAGATGCGGAAAGGCAAGCTGAACATCGCCGCCAACGAGTACACCTGCCTTTACCTGCTGCCGGTGCTGGCGGAATTCCGGCGGCTGTACCCGCTGGTGAAGACGACGGTGGAGCGTTCCCTGGCCAGCCAAATTCCCCAGGAAATCCTGGAGCACAACGTGGAGTGCGGCGTGCTCTCCTTCAATCCCGAGGACCCGTTGCTGCGCAGCATCGTGGTGTACCGGGACGAGCTGGCGTTTGTCGTGTACCCGCGGCACACGCTGGCCAAGGCCCGCCAGGTGAGCATCAAGCAGCTTGGGGTGGAATCGTTCGTGGCGCACCACGTGCCGTCGCCGTACCGCGACAAGGTCATCCAGGCATTCAAGCGCCACAAGACGCCGCTCAACATGGACACCGAGCTGCCTACGATCGAGGCGATCAAGAAGTTCGTGATGATGGAGAACGGCGTGGCGCTGGTGCCGGGAATCTGCGTGCAAGACGAACTGCAGCGTGGCGACCTGGTTCGCATTCCCATCGCCGACTTGAAGCTGGAACGCCGGCTGCGCCTTGTGTACCGCAAGCATGCGAACCTGTCGCACGCGGCGCGCGCCTTCCTGAAGGTCGCCGAGGGCATGGCGGACGGCCAGAGATACCTCTTCCAGCCGGAACGGTAAGAACCCGGCGACGAGGCGGGGCCGAGATTCTGTTAGGTAGGGGTCCTTCGACCGGACGCGCCAACCCACCGCGCAAATCCGGCGCGGCTGGTTCATCGGCGCGTTCCTTCGACTTCGCTCAGGACAAGCTCTCGCTCAGGATGACAACCGTTAATTTATGAGCCGGCGGGCGTACCCGAGGGCACGGCCAGCACCGGCACACCGGTCCTGCGCATGAGATCGTTCAGCGCCGGCAGATCGCGATCCAGCAGCTCGCGCAGGGCCTTCAGTTGCTCCTGGAGTCTGCCGTTGAGAACGTCAAACACGGCGTACTGCGGCCGAGTCGGCGCGGCATCGGCGTACTCAATGGTGTGGCTGAGGGAGTCGAACTGCTCGTTGAGCTGGTTGGGATAACGCAGGTTGCCCTCCGAGCTCTTCATCTGCACCTGCATCAGTTTTTCTTCGATGGGAGTCATTTTCTTGTTGAGCTCGTCGGCCGCGGCCACCACCTGTTTCGCCGGGGCGCTCTCGCCCGCCCATTTCTTCAAGGTGTCGAGTTCGCCGCGGAGCTGGCGGATCTGATTCACCGCGATGTGCAGTTCCTGGTTGCTGCGGTCGATCTTCACGGCAAGATCGAATTCCTTCTGCAAGTCCGCCTGGGTAACGTTCTTCAACCGCGGATCGATGCGCAGCTCCAGCGGCACGGTTTGGGTGAAGGACCCGGCGGCCAGCTTCACCTGGTATGTGCCGGGAAGCGCGAGCGGTCCCACCGGTCCCAACCCCGCGTAAAATGCCCCCGGAATCTTTACCGGCGATTCGTAGCGCAGGTCCCAGGCGAAGCGGTTCATGCCGGCCTCGGCAGGAATCGTAGGATTGGGAATTTCCTGGTCGGGCCACTCCGGCGGCTGTTCGAAGGTTTTCTTTTCCTTGCTGGAGAGGTGGCGCACGAGTTTTCCCTGCGGGTCGCGGATGTCGAGCGTCACTTCCTCTTGCGGCTTGGCCGCAAAGTAATAGTCAATGATCGCACCCTTGGGCGGGTTCTCGCCCACCGGACGACGGCGGTCCACCTGGTCCGGATAGTGGAACCGTACCGCGGCCTGCGGCTTGTAAAGGATCGCGGGCGCAGAGGCGCTTGGCGCCGTGAGCTGGCGCAACGGCGTGATGTCGTCCAGGATCCAGAACGAGCGGCCGTGGGTCGCGACCACGAGATCGTCGTCGTGCACCACGAGGTCGTGGATCGGCGAGACGGGCAGGTTGAGTTGCAGCGACTGCCAGTGCGCGCCGTCGTCGAAGGATGCGTACACGCCGCGCTCCGTGCCGGCAAACAGCAGGCCCTTGCGTCTGGGGTCTTCCCGCACCGAGCGCACGTAAAAGTTTTGCGGGATTCCGTTCACCACCAGCGTCCAGGTCTTGCCGAAATCGGAGGTCTTGTAGATGTACGGCTTCTGATCGTCCGACTTGTGGCGGTCCACGGCAATGTAGGCGCCGCCGGCTTGGTGCGGCGACGGATCGATGATGCTGACCAGGCTCCACTCCGGCATCGCCTTGGGCGTGACGTTGGTCCAGGTAGTGCCGCCGTCGCGTGTGACCCAGACGAGGCCGTCGTCGGTGCCCGCCCAAAGCTCGCCCTGTTGCACGGGCGACTCGGCGAGCGTGAAGACGGTGTCGTAGTACTCGACGCTGGTGATGTCGAGCGTGATCGGGCCGCCGGAGGGCAACTGCTTGGACTTGTCGTTGCGCGTCAGGTCCTTGCTGATGGCGGTCCAGCTCATGCCGCCGTCGGCGCTCTTGTACACCTTGTCACCGGCGGTGTAGAGCGTGGTTTTATCGTGAGCCGATATAAACAACGGCGACGTCCAGTTGAAGCGCAGCACGTCGAGATCGACGGCGCCGTGGCCGGCCACATCCAGCGGCCACACGGAAACGTCCTGCGTCTGCTGGTCCGCCTTGTTGAAGCGGAAGATGGTGGCCTCGTTGTTGCCGTACACGATGTTGGGATCGCGCGGGTCGGGCGCGATGAAGCCGGTCTCGCCGCCGAATTCGAACCAGTTCTGCATCGTGATCACGCCCTCGTCCGCATAGCTGGCAATGCCCACGCTGCTGTTGTCCTGCTGCGCGCCGTAGACGTAGTACGGAAATTGATTGTCGGCGATGACGTGATAGAACTGCGCGGTCGGCTGGTTGTATAACGTGCTCCACGTCTGGCCGCCATCCAGGCTGATGGTGGCGCCGCCGTCGTTGCCGTCGATGATGCTTTTGGGATTCGCGGGATCGATCCACAGGCCGTGGTGATCGCCGTGGGGCGCGGGAAGCAGGGTAAAGGTCTTGCCGCCGTCCACCGAGCGGAATAGGCCGGTATTCTCGACGTACACGGTGTCCACCGTCTTCGGGTCGGCGAAGATGTGGGTGAAATACCAGGCGCGCTGGCGGTAGCGCTCGTCGTCGTTGACGCGAGTCCAGGTGTCGCCGCCATCGTCGGAGCGGAACAGCCCGCCCTCCTTCGCCTCGATGAGCGCGTACACGCGGTTGGAATCCGCGCCGGAGACGGATACGCCGATGCGACCGAGCACGCCGTCGGGAAGGCCGTGTCCTTCGAGCCGCTTCCAGGTGTTGCCGCCGTCGGTGGAGCGGAACAAGCCGCTGCCCGGACCGCCGCTGGACAGGCTCCACGGCGTGCGGTTCACTTCCCACATGGCGGCAAACAAAGTGTTCGGGTTCTGCGGGTCGAAGACGACGTCAATGCCGCCGGTCTTGTCATTGACGAACAGAACTTTTTGCCAGGTGGCCCCGCCGTCGGTGGTGCGATAAATGCCGCGCTCGGCGCTGGGTGCATAGACATGTCCCAGGGCCGCGACGTAAACGATATTGGGATTGGAGGGGTGAACGATGACGGCGCCGATCTGCCGCGAATCCGGCAGGCCAACATGGGTCCAGTTCTTGCCGCCGTCCACGGACTTCCACACGCCGTCGCCGTAGGTAATGTTGCCGCGGATGCAGGCCTCGCCGGTGCCCGCATACAGCAGGTTGTGATCGGAGTCGGCCACGGCCAGCGCACCGATGGAGGTGAAGGGTTGCTTATCCGTCAACGGCCGCCAAATGGCGCCGGCATCGCTGGTCTTCCATATGCCGCCGGCGACGCCTCCGAAATAGAACGTATTGGGCTCGCCCGGCACGCCGGTGACGGCAATGACGCGTCCGCCGCGATAGGGGCCGATGCCTCGCCACTTCATCCCGCTGAAGAGCGCCTGGTTATAAGTTTGGGCAAACAGTACGGAAGCGAGACACACAAACAGCGGGACGGCGACACGCCTGAACATTCTTACGATCCTCCCCACGACGAAACCGAGCATCGTAGCACGAGGCATGGGGAGACAAAAAATCCCGGCCCGCAGACCGGGCCGGGTTCAGGAGGTCATGATGACCAAAACTTATTTCCGTGACTCGATTCCGCTGATGTACAGCTTCAGTCCGATCAGCATCGCCACGATGGTGAGCAGCGAAATGCCGAGTCCGGCGCGGCGGTAGTCGCGTTCGCGCAGGGCCTTCTCGCCCGCCTGGCGGGTCTTTTCCGCCGTCTCCTGGCCCACTTTGACGTCGGCCTCGATTTTCGCCAGGGTGAAGCTGTGCAGGGTGACGCGCGCTTTGGTGAGCTGGTCGCGCGCGGATGTCAAATCGAGTTGCGCCTGGCTGACCTCCATGCCCGATTGCTCGGCGCGCGTCAGAACCTCGTCGGATTTCACGATCGCATTTTGTAACGCGGCGAACTGCTGCTGGATCTTGCCGGCGACGGCGAATCCGGCATCGCCCTGGGAGTGACACTGTGTGCACACGGCCTGCGGGCCGGTGCCCACCATGGAGTCGCTGGGATGGAGGATGCGGTGGTTGCTGTGGCAGGTAACGCATCCGGGCAGCCCGGCGGCCGCGAACGCCGCCTTGTGCGGGCTAATATCGAACAATTGCGCCTGGAAGACATGGCACGTGGAGCAGACATGGACCACGCTGGCGACGCCCGGCGGCGCCGCGCCGTGGTTGCCGTGACAGGTGCTACAGGTCGGCGCGCTCAGGTCGCCGCGCACCATCAGCGCGTCGTGATGCACGCTGGCGCTGTAGCCGGCGAACTGATCGTGCTTGATGGGATACGCCTGCATGTACTTGCCGTCGGCGTGGCAGCGCGCACAGGTGTCCGCCACGTTCAGCGGATACACCTTCGACCGTGGATCCTTCACCGCACGGATGCCGTGCACGCCGTGGCAATCAATGCAGACCGCGACCTTGGTATCGCCGCCGGCCAGCCGCTTGCCGTGCACGCTGGTCTTGTACTGCGCCAACTGGTCGGTCCGCAGCGACGGGTTGTACTGGCGCATGTAAGCGCCGTCGGAGTGGCACTTCGCGCACAGCTCCGGGACCTGCTTGCGGTCAATGTGTCCCTTGAAGCCCTTCTTCTTGTCCATGGCCTCCATGCTGGTGGGATCGCCGCCGTGACACGCGGCACAGGTGAGGCCCTTTTGCGCGTGAATGTCCTGCGCGTACTGCTCGCCGGTGACTTTCAGGTTGGCGTCCAGCGCCGAGTGGCAGTCCACGCACGTGCTCTGCACCGCTGGCGGCGGCGGGGCGGCATGCGCCCGCGACGCAGCGAACAGCGCGACCACGATCCAGATTGCCACCGCCAGCAGGAACATCCACCGCGATGCGCGCGCGGGGGCAGTCCCCCTCCCCTGCCCCCCATCGCGCGCTTGCATGATTTGGTTATGAATGGCGCTCATGAATTCTTCTCCCGCCCGGCTCACTTGGCCACGTATCCGTACATCGTCATGGTGACGATGTACACCAGCGCGAACACGCCGAACCCGGTAACGAACACCCGCGCCAAGCGCCACTTGCTTCCCTCGACAAAGGGGAGCAGCACCCAGACCGCGCCGGCCAGTCCGAAACCGAGCACGCCCAACAACTCGCCGTCAATGAACCAGATCTTGGCAGGAATCAGTTTCAGCGTCTGGAACATGAACAGGAAGTACCACTCGGGCTTGATGCCGGCGGGCGCCGAAGCAAAAGGATCGGCCTTCGCGCCCAGACCCCAGGGCGACAACGCGGCCAGCGCGCCCAAAACTCCCAGCGCGATGTACCAGGCGAACATCTCGCGCAGGGCGAAGTTCGGAAAAAACTTCATTTCGCGCGCAGCCGAGGGATCGCGTTGCCACTCCTGTTCCACCGACGGCGGCACGCTGATGCCGAACCTCTGCACCAGCAGGATGTGGATGGCGAGCAGCAGGGTGGTAATCCCCGGCAGCACCGCAACGTGGAAGCCAAAGAAGCGCGTCAGGGTTGCGCCCGTAACGTCCTCGCCACCGCGCAGGAAGACGACGATCCACTTTCCGATCACCGGCACTTGCCCGGCGACTTCGGTTCCGACCTTGGTAGCGAAGAACGCCAGCGTATTCCACGGCAGCAAGTAGCCGCTGAACCCAAAGCCCATGGCGAGCAACAGCAGCAACGCACCCGTGATCCAGGTCAGCTCGCGGGGCTTGCGGTACGACTTCAGGAACAGGACGCTGAACATGTGGGCGAACGCAGTCAGGATCATCAGGTTCGCCGACCAGGAATGAATCGACCGCACCAGCCAGCCGAACTGCACCTGGGTGGTGATGTACTGCACGCTTTCGAAGGCCTCGTTGGCGCTGGCGCGGTAATACAGCAGGAGGAGAATGCCGGTACAAACCTGAATCATGAAAAGGAACAGCGTGATCCCGCCCAGAAAATACCAGTACGAGAGGCGGTGCATGGGGACGGTCTTCTTGCGCAGGGGCTTGGTAAGTTCGGCCCAGCCGAAGCGCTCGTCGAGCCAGTTCTTGACGACAACGAATGCGCTCATCTCACGCCCCCCGTTTCCGCCGCACCACGATCTCCTCGCCCTGCACGTGCACGTCGAACAGCTCCAGCGGACGCGGCGGCGGCCCCGAAACGTTGCGCCCCTCCAGATCGTAGGCGCCGTTGTGGCACGCACACCACACCTGCTTCAGGTCGCTGCGGTATTGCACGGTGCAACTGAGGTGGGTACAGGTGGCGGACATGGCGCGGTATTCACCGCTGCTGTCGAGAATCAGCAGCCCAGGCCGGCTGCCGAAGCGAAAGATCTTGCCGGAGTTCGGTTTCAGCTCGCCGACGCGCGCGGCCACCACCGTGTCGCCGCCCATGTCGGTGGCGGCCGGCGGGACCAGGTAACGCAGGACGGGATAGATGAAGGACGCGGCGGATGCGAGCAATCCTCCGCCCAGAAGAATCTGCACGAAACGCCGGCGGCCGGGACTGTCCGGACCGGCGTGTCCACCCGCGCCGCGGGGTGCAGTTGTAGCCTCAAACACTTGCATCATGGCCTCCCGAAATGTGGCGCGGAAATCATTCCGCGCCGGGCGGAGTGAAGTCCGCCCTACCTGCGCTACTTCTTGGCCAAGCCCTTGACGTAGGCGGCCAGTTGCGCAATCTCGTCCTTGGTCAGCTTGCCATCATACGCCTGCATTTTGTTCTTGCCCTTGGCGATGGTCTGGGAAAGCTCGGCGGCGGACTGCTTCTGCACTTCGGGTGAGGTCAGGCTCTTGATGCTGAACTTGGTGCCCATCGGCGTCTTGCCTTGCCCGTCGGCGCCGTGACACATGACGCACTTGCTGGTGAAAACTGCGGCGGCGGTATCGGCCGCGTAGGACTGCGCAATAAACAGCGATGAGAGCAGTATGAGAATGACCAACGCGCTGTAAACGGGTACCTTTCGCATTCTTGGCTCCAGGGGTGTTTCGTAATCGTGTTCCAGGAAATTACTCACGCGGACGGGCTGCATCTCGGTTTCTTCCTGGGGCGCGGCCTCGGGAGCGGGCACGAACAGCCGCCACAGCATCCACGAGATCAGGACGGCGAAACCCAGGTACCAGAGCAGCGGACCAACCAGCCACACTACCCACAGAGGCAGGGCGCTGTACTTGCCCAGGAAGGTGCCGGCACCGGCAAACAGCAGGAAAAGTCCTATGAAGGCAAGCACGTCCACGCGTCTCATAGCGAAGACTCCTTTAATCGGGGAGGGAGAAAGGGAATGGTTCGATGAATTCCTGACCACCGGAGAGGCCGACCAAGGCTCACGGCTGTTATCAGGCATCGCTTCCCTTCCTCCTATTCCCTCACTATACGAACGATCGTTCGCACGCGTGGGGCCGTCCGGGACGCCACTGTGCAAAATTCGTATGTGATTGGAAAAGTGACACTTAGCAGAGTTCGACCAAGCAGCAGAGGGAAGCCGGCCGGAGGTTTGTCTGTCCGAGAATCAGGCGGCGTCAGAAAATCGGACGATCGTTCGAATTGGCGGTGTCACGGCGGGATGGCAGGGTGTGCTTCCGATTGGCCGCCACGGAACTGGCTGCTGATCACGCGAACCCGATGCAATAGGCTATTTCCGCGATTCGATCGGCGTATTCAGAAACGACAGCAGGTCCCCCACATCGCTCTCCTGCAAGACCGGCCACGATTGCCCCGCCTTGCGGCTCTGCTCGTACATTTTTGCGCCGTGCCGCCAGAGATTGTTGGCCAGCCGTACCGCGGTGTAGGTCTGCCCGCGTCCGCGCAATGCCGGGCCGCGTGCGGCGCCCTCCGCCCGCGTGCCGTGGCAGTCGGCGCATCCCCGCCACGCGAAGATGCTGGCCCCGACGTGCGGCGATCCGGATGGCTCCTGGTAATGCAGGCTATAGAGGAACACCGCCAGGTCGGCCATCTCCTGCGACTCAAATGTTGGCGGCGCCTGCCCCACGGAGCGCATGGCGCGATGCATGTCGGGAAAATGATTCAGCATCGCCTCCCCAAATTGCGAAAACGTGGGCGGCAGCTTGCCGTCGGCCCCGAGCACCGGCCCGACCGGCTGCTGGGGCGGACCGCTGGCATGCACCACCGCCGGCGTGGGAGGGTTCCGAAGCGCGTGACAGTTGATGCAGTACTTCGCCTGGAAGACCTGCCATCCGCGGTCGGGGTCCGCCGCCGGGACGGACGGTCCGGCGGCCGAGTTCCCTCCTTGCTGCCGCAGGTAGGCAAACAGGTCGCGCAGTTCGTTGGCCTGGAAATGAGGCCACGCAATGCCCAGGCCGCGCATGCTGCTTTCCATCGCCGCGGCGTGGTTCCACAAGACCTGCGTCCAGGTGAGCGGCGAATCGACCCGCGCCAGATCCTGCACCTTGGGCGCGGCTCCGTCCTTGCCATCCGAGCTGTGGCACCGGGCACAATTCTTGGTGACGAACAACTCCTTCCCGCGCGCCGCGTCTCCCGGCTCGTCGGAAAAACCGGTTAGGTAGAGGTAGGCGACCAGTTGTCCGGTCTCGTCATAGGACAGCGTGGGATAAGGAAGCTTGGCCTGTTGCATGGCCTCGTACATGCGGGGCGCATGGTTCCACATGGCCGTGACCAACTGCGGCAGCGTGGCGGCGCGTTGCCGCAGTGGCGGCCCCAACTGTCCTCCACCGGCCCGTCCGTCGTGGCAGTTGGCGCATCCTTTGTCGCGGAAGACTGCGCTGCCCTGGTCGGGCTTGGGCGTGACCGTGATCGCCCAGCGGTTCTGGGTGTTGCTGTACTGAACGCGGAGGATCACCGCGAAGGCCAGCAGCGCTACGGTCGCGATCGCCATCCAGAGCACGAATTCCCGCCGCGGCTGCGTCATTTCGCCTGCTCCGCTTCATCGCGGACTTTCAAATCGCGCATCTTGCGGTACAGCGTGTCGCGCGAAATGCCGAGCAGCGCCGCCGCCTTGGTGCGGTTGCCCTGGCACATGCGCAACGAGCGCTCGATGGCAATCCGTTCCATTTCGTCCAGCGCCAGCGGATGTTCCTCAAAGCGCGCGGCCGCGGCCGGCGCGGCCACCAGCGTCTTCAGGTCCTTGTCGGTAATCGTCTGCGGATCCGCCTGCGAGAGCGCGGCCACGCTCTCCAGCACGTTTTGCAATTCGCGGACATTGCCGGCAAAGCTGTGGTTCAGCAGCAACTCGGTGGCGGCGCGCGCCAGCGTGATGTGCCGCCCGTAGCGGTCCGACAACTGCGCGGCCAAATGCTGCGCCAGGACGAGGATGTCCTCGCGGCGCGTGCGCAGGGGCGGGATTTCGATGACCACGGTCGCGATCCGGAAGTACAAATCGTCGCGCAGGAATTCCGACCGCAACTGCGCCAGCGGCCGGTTGGTGGCGGCGACGATGCGCACATCTACCTGAACCGGGCGCGTGCTTCCCACCGGCCGCAGCTCTTTCTCCTGCAGTACGCGCAACAGTTTGACCTGCGCGTCCTTGGGCATTTCGCCGATCTCGTCGAGAAACACGGTGCCGCGACCCGCCGAGACGAAGACGCCGGGCGCATCGTTATAGGCGCCGGTAAAGGCGCCGCGACGGAAGCCAAACAGCTCGCTTTCCACCAGATCGCGCGGCAACGCCCCGCAATTGATGGCAACGAAGGGCTCGCCCGCCCTCCGGCTGGCGCCGTGGATGGCGCGGGCCAGCATTTCCTTGCCGGTTCCGGTTTCGCCGACGATCAGCACCGCTGCATCGCTGGCCGCCGCCGCCCGCGCGCGCTCCACGACGCGCTGCATTTGCGGCGAGACGAACACCAGTTTTTCGAACGGGTCGTGGATTTCCTTCAGGTTGGCTTCCAGTTGCGCCACCCGCTGCCGCAGCCGGTGCACTTCCATGAGTCGCCCGATTTTCTTCTTCACCGCCTGCCGGTCGAAGGGTTTGGTCAGATAGTCCTCGGCGCCGCGCTTGATCGCCTCCACCGCCGTCTCCACCGTCGCGTATCCGGTCATGATCACGACCGGCAGATCGGGATTGCGCTGGTGAATCTGCTCCATCAGCGACAAGCCATCGGTGAGCGGCATGACCAGGTCAACCAGGGCGACCGCGAGCCCGGGATTCTCCTCGGTGGCGGCCATCGCCTCCGCGCCCGACAGCGCGACCACCGCGGTGTATCCCTGCTCCACCAGGAAATCGCGCAGCGTGCCCGCCAGGCCGGCATCGTCGTCAATGATCAGGATTTCCGCGCTGCTCTGATCCGGGCTCATGCTCCCGCCTCCTGCGCGAACGCCGCGGCATTCATCCTGCTGCCCAGCCACAACGGCAACTGCACCGTGGCCACGGCGCCTCCGGCGGGGGCGGCATGCAGGCCAATCGTGCCGCCGTGTTCCGCCACGATATTGCGCGCAATCGCCAGTCCCAGCCCGGTGCCCTTGCCCGGCGGCTTGGTGGTAAAGAATGGCTCGAAGACGCGCGCGACGTCAGCGTCGGTAATGCCGCAGCCGTTGTCGGCAATTTCGATGGCGAGTTTGCCGTCTGCCTGGCGGCAGGCGATGCGGATTTCGCCGCCGGTGGAAACCGCGTCCAGCGCGTTGCTCAGCAGGGTCAGCAGCAGGGTTTCGATCTGGTTGCGATCGGCCAGCACCTTGGCGCCCACAATCTCCGCAAGATCGGCGCTCGCCCGCACCTTCTTGGCGCTGAACGACGGCGCCATGAACCCGAGTACCGCCTCGACCAGCGGCCCCACTTCTTCCGGCTGCTTCTGCGGAGCGGGCTTGCGTGAGAAATCGAGCAGCCGTCTCACAAACTGCTGGCAGAAGCCGATGGTGTTCTCCAGTTGTTCCAAGTCCGAGGCGCATCCGTTCTTGTGCTCCGCCCGCGCGCGCATCATCTGCACCCGCAGCAGCATGGATGCCATCGGCGTGTTGAGGTGATGCGCCGTGCCCGCTGCCATCTTGCCCATGGTGGTGAGCTTTTCCAGTTCGAGCAAGGTCTGGCGCAACCGTACCCGCTCACGATTGTCATAGGTGACTTCCATGACGTACTGGCGGCCGCCCTCGCGGAATGGCAGAAGGCTGAGCTGGACCTCGATGGCATCGCCTCTGTGATTGCGGCGCTGCGTCTCCTGGTCGAGCACCGCATCGCCGGCACCCACCGCCTGCAAGAACCCCTGCAGCTCTTGGTCCTTGTCCAGCGGCACCGTGGGCAGCGCGTTTCCGATGACCTCCGCTTTGGTAAACCCGTAAAGCTGCTCCGCCGCCGCGTTCCATTCCCAAACCCGCAGCGCGCCGTCATACAGCGCCACCGCGCCCGGCGACGATTCCAGCAGGCCGCGGTAGCGCTCGCGCGACCGGCGCAGCTCCTCTTCCGCGATGCGCCGCTGCCGCAGCACGAACCACGCCGCCCAGGAGGCCAGCAGCAGCGACGACGCGATGCCCCGGCTGATGTAGAGGTAGTGCAGCGAGACGTAATTCAAGTCGCGGAAGTAGTGGTTCTCCACCAACTCCCAAAACGCGAACACCAGCGCGATGATGCTGATGCTGGAGAGCACCAGGGTCGCCCAGAACCATCGCCGTCCGTGTTCGCTTTCCCGCATGAAACCTCGCCTGGCAAGGATGCCGGAGCCGTGAAGCGGCAGACGGATAGACCTTCACCGCCGCACTGATGTTGCTTTGGACAGCGCACACCGGTCAGTGACAGAGGTCACGAGCGCCTGTGAGGGCCGCACGCGGGCCGAACGGCCACGGGCCAACGACCATCGACCAACGACTGCTTTATTGTCCCGACGACGTCGCCGCCCCTGCCTTCAACTCGATCGGACCGCCGGCAAACAAGGTGTTCGCTCCCTTCTCCAGCGCCAGCTTGTTGAAGGCGGCCACGTCGGTCCGCAACAGCTCGTTAAATGCGGCGAGGTACGCGTCGAGTTCCCGTTTGGCCGCCGTCACGTCGTCCATAACCAGGGGAGTCGGCGCTTGGTTATAGGGCTGCGAAACGGCGCGATACGCGCTCTGCAGGCGATCGTGGGGGCGCGCCAGGTTGTGCAGGCGCGCGACCGGGTCGCCCACCCCGGCCACATTGAACACCGTCTCCTCCACCGCGTTCAGCTTGCGCCGCAACGCCCGCGCCTGCGCCAGCACTGGCTGATAGGCGACGTTCTCCACGCCGCTGCTCTCCGCCTCCGGCCCGAGCAGCCGCTGCACGGTGGCGATTTGCGATTTCAGGCTGTCAATCCGGTTGAGCGACTCGTTCATGGCATTCATCCAGCCGCGCAGCTCCAGGGCCTGCTGCAACTGCGCCCGCCCGGCCTCCATGGCGAACGGCATGCGCGGATCAGCCTCCACCGCGACCTCGGTGTTCTCCGTTTTTCCTGCCGCCGTAACCGCGACCTTGTATTTGCCCGGCAACGCCGCCGGCCCGCCCGGATTGAAGAACTCGTTCTCTTCATCCGGACGCCGCGCGGAGTTGAGCCGCTTGGCCTCGTCGTACCGCATGTTCCACGTGACTCGATTCAGACCCTGCTTCCCCGGCCCGTAGAGCGTGCGCACCACCTGCCCGCCGGCATCGGTGACCACGATCTTCACCGGCCCGCGACGCTCGCGACCCTCGCCCGCCGGCTCAGCGCGTTCTCCGGCAGGCTGCTCCCCTTGCTCCGGCCCTGCCTCTTCCGCGCGCGCCGACTCGGCGCTTCCCTGTGCCGGCGCGGGTACTTGCGGTTGCCCCACCCTTGTCTCGCCCGGTGGAGCCTGCCCCGAAGCGGAGCGAGGTGGCGAGACAGGGTGGGGGTTTTCCGTCCCGCGTCCTTGCTGCTCCGTCCGCGCGGCTGGTTCCAGCGCTTTCGCCAGGTAATAGGAAACCACCACGCCATTGGGAGGATTGGGGGTTGAGAAATCCCCGCGCGCGCTGAACCCATGCTTCTCACCCGGCCATAAGCGCCACTTCACACCCGGTTGCGACGAGTAAAGGTGGAAGTCCTGCGCCAGCACCTGCGCCGAGGTCTCCTCCAGCGGCGTGATGTCGTCGAGCACGAACAGGCCGCGCCCGTGGGTCGCTACGATCAGGTCGTGGTTCGCCTTGTGGAATTTGAGGTCGTAGATCGGCGCCGTCGGGAAATTGCTCTTCAACGGCGTCCAGTGCTCGCCTTCGTCATGGGAATAGAACAAGCCGGCATCGGTGCCGAGCACCAGCATGCCTTTCTGGTTGGGGTTTTCGCGCACCACGCGCGCCGGATCGTTACCCGGCAGGCCGCTCGCGATCGACGTCCACGTCTTGCCGTAATCGTGCGTCTTGAAGACGTACGGCTTGTTGTTCTCGACCTCGTGATAATCCAGCGCCACGTACGCCGTCCCCGGCGCGAACGGCGACACCTCGATCTGCTGCAGGCGGCCCCACTCCGGCACCTTGGCCGGGGTGACGTTGGCCCAGTTCTTGCCGCCGTCGCGCGTCACTTGCACCAGGCCGTCGTCGGTGCCGACCCAGATCACATTCGGATCGCCCGCAGACAGCGCCATGGACAGGATGGCGTCGAAGGTCTCGGCGCCGCTCATGTCCAGTTCCACCGGCCCGCCGCTCGGCAGTTGCTTGGATTTGTCGTTGCGCGTCAGATCGGGGCTGATCGGCGTCCAGGTCTTGCCGGCGTCGGTAGATTTGAACAGCACGTTTCCGCCGAGATAGACGGTTTTCCAGTCGTTCGGCGCCACCGCGATTGGTGACGTCCAGTTGAACCGGTACTTCAGGTCCTTGGGCGCCAGGTCGGTGACGCCCTGCAGGTACGGCCGCATGTAATCCGACACGCCCGTCAGCGTATCCATTCGCGAGATGTACCCATTCTGCGAGTCGGCATAAATCACGTTCGACTTGTTCCCCGCCGGCACGATGTACTCGCCATCGCCCCCGGTAGCGGTCCACCAGTCCGCGCCCACGATCCCGCCGCGCGACAGGCTATTCGACGGCCCGCACCACCCGTTGTTGTCCTGCAGTCCGCCGCACAGCAGGTACGGACGGTTGTCATCGAAGGCCACCATGTAGAACTGCTCGATGGGAATGTTGTCCAGGTAGCGCCAGCCCTTGCCGGCGTCGGTGGAGACGTAGGCGCCGCCATCGTTGCCGTTGATCATGCGGCTGGGATCCTTGGGATCAATCCAGAACGCATGATGGTCCACGTGCACCGTCCGCCCGATCACCTGCGCCGACTTGCCGCCGTCGTGCGACTCCAACATCTGGAACGACAGGAAATAAATGTGGTTTTCGCTGTCCGGCGATACGTACAGGGTGGTGAAGTAGAACCCGCGAATGACGTACCGCGGATCGGAGCTGACCAGCTTCCAGTGCTCGCCCATGTCGGCGGAGTCCCACAGCGTGCCCTTCTTCGCCTCGATCAGGGCGTAGACGTGATTGCCGTTGGTCGGGGCGACCGAGAGTCCAATCCGCCCCAGCGGGCCTTTCGGCAATCCCTCGCTCAATTTCTTCCAGGTGGCGCCGGCGTCGGTGGAGCGATAGATGCCGGTGTTGCTGCCGCCGCTCTCCAGCATCCAGGGGCGACGCGTGAACTCCCACATTCCGGCGAACAACACCATCGGGTTCGACGGGTCCATGACCAGGTCGCTGGCGCCCGTGGTGTCGCCCACGTACAGGACCTTCTGCCACGTCTTGCCGCCATCCATGGTGCGAAAGACGCCGCGGTCCACATTCGGCCCCCAAACGTGCCCGAGCACGCCGACATACACAATGTCGGAATTCGTCGGGTGCACCACGATCTGGGAAATCTGCCCGGCATTTTCCAGGCCCATGAACTTCCAGCTCGCGCCCGCATCCGGCGAAAAGTACACTCCCTTGCCGGTGACCACGTCATTGCGCGGATTCGATTCGCCCGTTCCCAACCAAACCAGGTTGGGATTGGAAGGCGCCAGCGCGATCGCCCCGATGGACGCGGTGGGCTGCTTCTCAAAAATCGCCTTCCAGGTCAAGCCCGCGTCCGTGGTCTTCCACACGCCGCCCGCCGCCGCGCCGACGTAGTACACGTTCGCATTGCCGGGAATTCCCGCCACCGCGGCAACGCGCCCGCCTCCGGCCGCGGGACCCAGATTGCGAAACTTCATGTTCTCGAGAATGTCGGGTGGCTTGTTGTCAGGGGCGGCGGTGTTGGCCTGCGCCATGGCAACGCCGGCGCAAATCAAGGTTGCCAATGCAAGGATGAACGCGTTCTTCGCGAATGAGGTGGATGTCATGGTGTGCTCCTGCAGAAATTCCATCGGACTGCAAACCGACTAGGCTAACGCACGCCGAGGAAAAAGTCTCCAGTCGCCAGTCGTCAGGCACTCGGGTCCGCAACCGGCGCGGGCTCAAAACGCGGTTTTCGGGATGCTGATAATATTTTCGTTTCCGGCAAAGTCCAGTCACGACAGGGTAAAGAAATGTCACGAACCACCTGCGCCGTTCTTGTGCTCCTGTGTTTTGCTCCGTCGTTTGCCCAGCGCCCGCGCGAGACCACCGCCAATCCATTTCCGCCGCAGGCGATGGACGACATGAAGCGAGTGCAGCAGGCGGCGCTCGCCAGCGATTACGCCTACCAGATTACGGCCCACCTTACTGACAACATCGGGCCGCGCCTTGCCGGGTCGCCGCAGGCGCAACAGGCGGTGGAGTACATCGCCGCCGAGATGCGCAAGCTCGGACTCGAGGTCAGGTTGGAGAAGTGCACCGTGCCGCACTGGGTGCGCGGCGCCGAATCGGCTGAACTGGTCGAATTCCCCGGCCAGGCGCCGAACACCAACCAGAAGATCGTGCTCACGGCGCTGGGCGGCAGCGTCGCTACTCCGCCACAAGGCGTGACCGCCGAGGTGGTGGTGGTCAGCAATTTCGACGAGCTCAATTCCCTGGGCCGCGAAAAAGTTCAGGGCAAGATCGTTCTGTTCAACGTCAAATTTGATAAACAGCTTGCCGCCGCCGGGCTCGCGGGGCCGGCGTACGGCCAGGCTGTGGTGTATCGCGGGCGTGGCGCCTCAGCCGCGGCCCGTCTGGGCGCATCCGCATCTCTGGTCCGGTCGGTCGGTGGCGCCGACTACCGCCTGCCGCACACCGGCGTCATGTCCTACGCGCCCAACACGCCCAAGATTCCTGCCGCGGCGGTGACCGCCGAAGACGCCGACCTGATCGAGCATCTCGCGCGCCAGGGCCGCGTCCGCCTGCACCTGACGCTCACCCCGCAGGACCTGCCGCCGGTCGAGAGCTACAACGTCATCGGCGACCTGAAAGGCAGCGAGCATCCCGAGCAGGTGGTGATCGTCTCCGGCCATCTCGATTCCTGGGACCTCGGCACGGGCGCGATTGACGATGCCGCCGGAGTCGGGGTCGCCATGCAGGCGGCGCAGGTCATGAAGCAACTCGGGCTTCGGCCCAAGCGCACCCTGCGCGTCATCGCCTGGATGGACGAAGAAGGCGGGCTGCTCGGGGCGCGCACTTACGTCAAACAGCACGCCGCCGACATCGCCAATCATTTCGCTGCCGTGGAAAGCGATCTTGGCGCCGGTCACGCCATGGGCATCAACTTCGCCGGTCCGCCGCAGCTCGAACCCCTGCTGCGTCCCATGACCGCGGTGCTGCAAAGTTCAGGCGCTGGTACGCTGCGCTCGGCCGAGGACGTCGGTTCCGATATTTCGCCGCTCACCGCCGCCGGCGTGCCCAGCTTCAGCCCCATCCAGGATTCACGCTTCTATTTCGATTACCACCACTCCGCCGCTGACACCCTGGACAAAATCGTGCCGCGCGAGTTGCAGGAGAACGCCGCCGTGATGAGCGTCCTGGGCTACGCTCTGACCAACATTCCGGTTGACTTGCCGCGGTCGGCACCGCGGCCGTGGCGCGAGTAAGGAGTGCGTGGGCGCTGTCTGCGGCAGGGGGGATGCAAGAAATTCGGGGGCGGCCTCACGACCGCCCCCGTCGCTTTGCTCGCGCAAGCGGAATCAGAAGGTGTACTTCAACGAGATAGTTCCAACGTTCGCGTGGAAATCACGAGGAGTGGTTACCCTGAGCAGTGCCAAGGCTGGGACCTCGTCCTTCGAGTTGTAGTCGTAGTAGTTCCACAGGCCCTTGAACTGGACTCCCTTGGCAACGTCAACGGCAATCCCGAAATGAGCCTTGTGCCAGTTGATGGCCTGGGGACCGAGAGGCTGGTCCGCGAACGGACCGGGGTAGGCGCAGCCGACGTTGACACCCGCTGCTGATTTCACTTGCGTGCCTGCAGTACACGCCACTGAGTTGCCCGCGATCGGCGGTACGTTGCCGAACACGTCGCCCATCACTTGCAGAGATGCTCCCGTATCGGGACGCAGCCAGTTGGTGCGCCCGTTATCGGTAGCGACGTCATAACCCAGGCTCAGCGTCACGTGCTTGACCGGCCGGTAGGTAATGTTAGTGTAGCCGGAATGCGTGGTCTCCTGATAGTTCAGAAGCAACGCCCAAGACTGGGTGCCGGTACCACAGTCATAAGCCGCCGTTGGAGCGGTCAGACCGGCGGGGGTCGACCCGGCGGGTGCGAACGAGGAGGCTGCCAAGGGCATGCAGGTTAGGGACTTGATATCCTGGTCCAGCATAGTCCACCCAAGATCGAAGGTGAACTTCGAGTTGGGATTCAGACTCATTCCGAGTGTGAAGTAGTGCCAATAGTCTTTGTGGCCGGGGCTCATCACGCCCGCGGCCGGAAACACCGCAGTGGCGGTGTTTTCGATGAGGGCTGATGTAGCAAAGTTATTGCGAGATCCGACGAAATGCAGGCCACCATTGATGCTCGCCCAACGATTCACCTTCAAGTTGCTGTAAACCCGCACCCGTTTCTGGCTACGCGGACTGATTTCGGTGAAGGTGTTGTCGGCATGCAGTAATTCCAAATCAGCATTGATCCGCCATGCCTGGACCGGACGTACAACCGCGCCGATCAGGAGCGTGTTCTGGTCGATCCTCTCGGTGTCAACGCCGGCGCCTGTACTCAGGGTGGTCGTGGCACAAGCAGCAGGGTTGGCGGTCAGTTGGCAGACGTTAGTGAAGGTTGTGGTGTTGGTGACGGAGATGTTGGGAGGAGGGTTAAGGAAGCCGCCGGTGGCGGTAAGACCAGTTCCCGAGTTCAGTTCACGACGTCCGTAGCGCCAACCGATGTAACCGCTGAAACGACGAATCGGCTTCCAGTTCAACTTGGCGGTGTTGAAGTACGAGCGCTCACCGATGAGCGTCCCGTAACCGGTTATAGTCTCGAAGTTTCCAGTCGTCGCGTTCCCGGCAACCGTAGCGCCCGCATTCGTCCCCTGAATCAGAGCGAGAAGGGCGGTCGCTTGGCTGCAAGGATTCAGGAATGCACTCAGCAGAGTGCTGCCGGTAGCGTGACTGCAGGTGAACGTTGTCAGATTGAGAGCGCCCGGCTGACGCCAATTCACCCAACGGAACTTGTCGGAAACGCTCCAATGCTTGCTGAGGTGGTAGGTCACTCCCAGGTCGGCGTTGGTCGAAACCCGGCTGGTGCTCGCCGGACCCGTCAACAAAGTGGGGGATGCGCCGTAATAGAACTCCTTAAAGTTATTAAAATCGGAACTCGACGAACTGTAGATGCCACTGGCGGTGATATCCAGGTTTCGGAAGTAGTTCGACGCGAACGACAACTGCCCGGTGGGAATGTCGGTGCGGACGTTGCCACTCTTAGTCAAGCGCAAGGCAGCAGCGGTACAGGTCGAGGTGAGGCCGAGCACAGGCGGGGGACCAGCGCTGGTGATACACGCCGGGTTGACCGTAGACGGTAAGAAATTGAGGCCAATGTCGACCGGAAGTCCACTGGCGCCGAGCAAAAATCCTGGATTGTTCCGGTAGGCGAAGTCGTTCTTGTCGTGCTCGAAGAAGACGTCGGCGCTGATCGTGGTCCGCGGAAGCATCTTCAGGTCCACACCGAACTGGTAACGGTCGGAACGCCATCCGGAGTCCTCCGTCAGAATGGTGACAAAGGGTTGGCCGGCAGTGGTGTCCATCCTCCCGCTGGTATTGTTGCGCGTGTAACCGAGGCGGACGCTGATCGCCGACTCGGGTAACAGCGTCAGCATGAAGTCGCCCATGTTGCGCGTGGTGGTTTGCAGGTGCGGACTATCGGTGTACCACGGCAGGGTGGACGGGGTGATGGCCTGCACGCAACCGACGGCGCATCGGATGACGCCCGCGTTCAGGTTCAGCGGATTGCCGAACAGGTTGTAGTCGAAGTAATTCTTGTCGCGCCGGTAGAGGGCGACGAAGTTATACCACTTGTTCTTCGAGATACGCAGGCGGGCCAGGTTTTCCGGGTCGCCGCCGAATCCGAAGCTGGTCACGTACAGGTTGTCGAAGAGCACGCCCGCGTGGTTTTTCGATTGCATTGACAGTTCTTGGCCGAGAATACGCGGACCGGTCCCCAGGTTGACGAAGGTGGAGTACATCTGCTGATTGCCGTCGGCGCCCACGATGTGGCCACCGAGTTCGATGGACTGGCGCACGGTGTAGCCGCCCCAGTCGCGGCCCTTGTCGTCCTGGTCCTGCGCCAGGACGAACAGCGGCAACACTGCCATCAGGAAGGCGACAAGAATTGCATGTTTCCGGTTCATAGGTCCGCTCCCATGCGACGGCTCTTCCCCCAGAAGGAGAGGCCGTGGCGAATTCTGATTTCGTTTTGCCATGGTTGTTCTCCTTCCTTCACCTGCGAAGAGTCGTGCTGACGTTGGAGCCGTGAATGCTCGCGTGGCACATGATGCAAGTCTGCACTCTCGGGTTGGTGTGCGGGCCTTGCGGGATTTGGACATGGCACTGGAGGCAAAGTGCGTCGACGCGCGCGGTGAGCAACATGCGCGGATAGACCGAGGAGTGCGGGGTGTGGCAGGCCATGCATCCCTCAACCCTGACGGGTTCGTGCTCGAAGACGAACGGTCCACGTTTGTCGGCGTGGCACTTGTAGCACACGAGGTCCTGATTGGGCGCTGACCGGACCTGGCGATCGCGCAGCGCGCCGTGCACATTGTGGCAATCGGTGCACTTGATCAAGCCCTCGTCCACACGATGGCGAAACGTCTTCTGGAAATCGGCCCGCTGTTCCGTGTGGCACGCGTAACACAGCGCGGGCTGCTTGCTCGCCAGCAGATACTCCGTCTTGGTGTGGTGGATGGAGTGGCAGCTGGTGCAACTGACGCCGTTCTCGTTGTGCGGTGACCGCATGAATTCGCGCTGTTCAGGCTTGGCTTCGTGGCAGGTCAGGCAGCGCTTGGTGATGTCGTCGTTCTTGGCGCCCGTGAAGGTGAAGATCTTGGTCTTGTCGCCGCCGGCTTCCACGTGCGCCGCCCCCGGACCATGGCAGGCTTCGCAACCGTGCGCGCCGTGGGTCATCTTGGTTTCCTGTGTGGTAATCCAGTGCGGCGACGACTCGAATCCCTTGTACAGTTCGTCGTGGCACCCCTGGCAGGTGGTCGCGCCAACATATTGGCTCGAATCTGTTCCCTGAGCGGATGGCATTGCGGCTTTAGCTTTGTCCTGCGCGGCACTTGCGCTCAGCGCCAGAGCCGCAACAAAAGCAAGAAGAGCTGCTGTTCGAAATCTCATGGCCGGCTTCGCCTGCCCCCTTTAGGTGAAATTCACTGGGTAAACCCGGTTGTAACAGGTGATGCAGGTATCCATGCCGACGTAGTCGCCGTCAGGCTTGGACGAAGGTGGTGTGGTCGCGGCCTTTGTTGGGCAGCGGATAAATTAGCCCCCGCATTTTTTGGCGGTTCGGGGCGAGCAGCGGAGGTCACCAGAAAAACGACCGCTAGAATACAGATCGCAACGACTGGAAGACGCCGAACCAGAGTAATGCGGCCTTGCTGGTGGAAGAACCTGTTTGGGGCCACAAGTTTCTCCGTCATACTGCGGTTGGTTGAGGGCCCGTGCTGCGCTGCTGTTAGAACTGGCCTGAGTATCTGCAGGTTGTCTGGCGACGATTGGGTACGTCAAAGTGCGCCACCAACCGGCACAGGATAGACACTTTCCCGGTATTGGGAAGTGATTTGAATCACATATTGAAAATTTTTTTGCGGGCACCAAGTGACCCGGGCACATGGCACAAAACGGGAGCACGCGCGGCATTGAGCGGATGCGCTAGGATAACGGTCCGAATCACTGCCTTTAATTCGCGAACCGAGCAGGCGAAGCATGGAGACTGCGGACGTAGTCATCGTCGGCGGCGGAATTGTCGGGTCGAGCATTGCCTACCACCTGACGGCGGCGGGATGCCGCAACGTGCTGGTGATCGAGCGCGACACGTCCCAGGGCAAAGGCTCGACCGGCAAAAGCATGGGCGGCGTGCGGGCGCAGTTCGCCACGCCGGTCAACATCCAGATGTCGCTGTACTCGATTCCCTTCTACGCCGCATTCGAGGAGACGCTGGGATATCCCTGCGACTACCGCGCGCAGGGATATCTGTTCATGGCCACGCGAGCATCGCATATGAATTACTTGCGCGCGAACCTGGAGCGGCAAGTGGCGCTGGGATTGAAGACGGCGCGGCTGGTCTCGGCCGACGAGATCAGGAGGTTGTACCCGCAGTTGCGCGGCGACGATATTGTGGGCGGGAGTTTCTGCTCGACCGACGGTTTTGTTGATCCCTACAGCGCGATGAATGGTTTCATGAGTTGGGCCGCGGACCACGGCGCGCGCCTATGGAAAAATACGGCCGTGACGGAAATCAAAGTCGAGCGGACGCGCGTAACGGCGGTGGAAACCACGCGCGGTACGGTTCAGACCAACACCGTGGTGAATGCCGCGGGCGCGTGGGCGGCCGAGATCGCGAGCATGGCGGGAGTCGAACTGCCGGTGGTACCGCTGCGGCGGATGCTGGTCCCGACCGAGCCGTTCGACCAATTCCCGCACACCGCCCCGATGATCATTGACATGACCAACGGGTTTCATTTCCGGCCCGAGTCGCTGGGATTTCTGCTGGCGTGGAACGATCCGGAAGAAACCCCGGGGTTCAAAACGGAATTCGAGCCGTCGTTCATTGAGAAGGTGTTGACGCGGGCGGCGGACCGCGTGCCCGTATTCGAAAATGTGGCGGTTAATCCCAAGCGCGCCTGGGCCGGGCTGTACGAGGTGACCCCGGACCACCACTGTATCCTGGGCGCCGTGGACGAGGTGCGCGGGTTCTTCCTTGCCAATGGATTCAGCGGGCACGGGGTGATGCACGCGCCGTCGACAGGGAAAATCCTGAGCGATCTGATTTTGACTGGGAGCACCAGTGTGGTGAATCCGGAGTTGCTGAGCGTGAACCGGTTCGCGACGGGGAGACTCCTGGAGGAAACGGCGGTGTTGTAAGCGAGCTATTAGCAGTTAGCGATTAGCATTTAGCCGTTCGCGGTTCTGGTTTTGGCTAATTGCTAATCGCTAATCGCTAATTGCTTCCATGCGAATTGCAGTTGATACCGGCGGGACGTTCACCGATTGCGTGTACCTGCGCGAGGGGAAGGTTCACGTCCTGAAAGTTTTTTCGACACCGGCCAACCCGGCGGACGCAATTGTAGGGGCGCTGCGGCAAGTCTTGCGCGGTACTTCCCCACCCTATGTCGCCCCTTCGACTGCGCTCAGGGCAGGCGCCCCCGGGCGACATAAGGGTGGGGCAACCGCGAAAGGTTTAGAAGTCCGGCATGGAACGACAGTCGGCACCAACACGCTGCTGGAGCGCAAGGGCGCGCGGGTGGCGTTCGTCACCACGGCAGGCTTCGAGGACACGATCGCCATCGGGCGGCAGGCGCGCCCGCGGCTGTACGACTGGTTTGTAGTTCCCGATCCGCCGCTGGCGCCGCCGGATTTGCGGTTCGGCGCGGCGGAACGAACGTCGGCAACCGGCGAGATTCTGCGGTCGCCGAGCGCGGAAGATTTGCAAACTCTGTGCGCTGCGGTGGCGGCGGCGCGGCCGGAGGCGGTCGCGATTTCCTTGCTGTTCTCCTTTGCCAATCCAACAAACGAGCAGGCCGTGGCGGCAGCGCTGCAAAAGCTAGGCTTGCCGGTATCGCTCTCACACGAGATCCTGCCGGAATTTCGCGAGTACGAGCGCGCGTCCACGGTTGTGGTGAATGCCTACCTGGCGCCGAAAATGGGGCGCTATATCAGTGGACTGCAGCGGGCGCTCGACGACGAGTTCGCGGGCGGGCGGTTGCAGGTGATGCAGTCCTCGGGCGGAATCGTCTCCGCGCAGGTGGCCGCGAAAGAACCGGTGCGCACCGTTTTGTCCGGGCCGGCGGGCGGCGTGGTGGGCGCGTACGCGGTGGCGCGCATGGCCGGATTCGAAAAGATCATCGGCTTCGACATGGGCGGCACCTCGACCGACGTGGCACTGGTGGATGGCGGCGACCACCCCAGCACTCGCCGGGGGCCCCGGACCGAAGGTCTGCGCACGACCAACGAGTCCTTCATCTCCGGGCTGCCGATCAGTGTGCCCACGCTGGATATCCACAGCGTCGGCGCGGGTGGAGGATCGCTGGCGCGGTTTGATGCCGGCGGCGCGCTGCGGGTGGGGCCGCAATCGGCCGGCGCCGATCCCGGGCCGGTCTGCTACGGGCGCGGCACGGAGCCGACGGTTACCGACGCGAACTTGGTGATGGGGAGGCTGGACCCGGATTTTTTTCTCGGCGGCGAGATGTCGCTCGACGAAGCTCGCGCGCGCCAGTATCTGGAGCAAGCCAAGGGGCCGCTCGCGTCGGTGGAAGAATTCGCGGCCGGGATTGTGCGGCTTTCCGAAGCCGCCATGGAAAAGGCGATACGGGTCATTTCCGTGGAACGCGGGCACGATCCGCGGGAGTTCACGCTGGTGAGCTTCGGCGGGGCAGGCCCGCTGCACGCCTGCGCGCTGGCGCGGGCGCTGAGGATTCCGCGTGTGCTGGTGCCGCAGATGCCGGGAGCGCTCTCGGCGCTGGGAATCTTGATGTCGGACGCGGTGAAAGACTATTCGCGCACCGTCATGCTGGGGCCGGATGCAGCGCCCCTGGAGAGATATTTCCGCGAATTGCAACAGCGCGGAGAAAAGGAGATGCGCGCCGAGGGACTGAAAGCGGTCGCCATGCGCTATGCGGACGTGCGCTATGCGGGGCAGGGATTCGAATTGAGCGTGCCCTTCGGGCGCGACTTCGTGAAGTACTTTCACCAGGCGCACCGGCGGCGGTACGGATACGCGGACGAGCAGCGGCGCGTGGAAGTGGTCAACGTGCGCGTGCGGATGGTCGCGTCCAGCGAGCCGGTGCCGTTTCCCAGGAAGAAGGTGGTGCCCGGCAACGGCAAACAGGCGGTGGTGAAGCAAGGGCGAGTGGTGTTCGACGGACGCGCGTCGAAGGCGCCGGTGTACGACCGCGCGAGTTTGCGGCCCGGCGACACCTTCGCGGGCCCGGCGATCGTGGCGGAGTATAGCGCCACGACGGTGCTGCCGCCGCGGTGCCGGGCGCGGGTGGACGAGCGCGAGAACATTGTGATCGAGGTGCGGTGATGGCGCGGGCGAACAAGGTCGATCCCATCGAGCTGGCGATTTTCCGCAGCGCGTTTCATTCCATCGCGGAAGAAATGGGCGCGACGCTGCGGCGGACCGCGTTTTCGCCCAACATCAAGGAACGGCGCGATTACTCCTGCGCCGTGTTCGACGGCGCGGGACAGGTGATCGCCATGGGCGACCACATGCCGGTGCATCTGGGATCCATGCCGATGTCGGTGAAGGCCGCGGTGGAGGCGCTGGAGTTCGATCCGGGGGACATTGCGATTCTCAACGATCCGTACGCCGGGGGAACGCACTTGCCGGACATCACGATGGTGCTGCCGGTGTATGTGCGGAAATCGAAGTCTCCTGCGTTCTATGTGGCGAGTCGGGCGCACCATGCGGATGTCGGGGGGACGTACCCGGGCTCGATGGGGCTGTGCCGCGAGATATACCAGGAGGGCATCCGGATTCCGCCGGTGAAAATCGCGCACCAGGGAAAAATTGACCGCAACGTCATGGCGCTGCTGCTGTGCAACGTGCGCACGCCGGCGGAGCGCGAGGGCGATCTGACGTCGCAAATCGGCGCCTGCCGCGTGGGCGCGCAGCGGCTGGAGGAGATGACATCGAAGTACGGGCTGGCGCGCGTGCAGAGCAACATGCGCGAGTTGCTGGATTATTCCGAGCGGCTGGTGCGCGCGGAACTGGCGAAACTGCCCGCGGGCGAGTTTGCCGCGGAAGATTTCATGGACGACGACGGGGTGAGCGAACGGCCCATCCGGATTCGCGTCACGCTGCGCATTGATCCGCGACGGAAGCATGCGCAGGTGGACTTTACCGGCACCGACCCGCAAGTCGCCGGGAGCATCAACGCGGTCGAGGCGATCACCTATTCGGCGACGTACTACGTCTTTCGCTGCCTGCTCGGCGACGACGTGCCCGCGACCGCGGGGATCATGCGGCCGATCAAATTGATCGCGCCGCCGGGCACGATTGTGAATGCGCGGCCTCCGGCGGCGGTGGCCGGCGGCAACGTCGAGACCTCGCAACGCACGGTGGACGTGCTGCTGCGCGCGCTGGCGCAGGCGGCGCCGGACCGCGTGCCGGCAGCGAGTTCGGGCACGATGACCAATGTCACCATTGGCGGCATGGATCCTGGCCGCGGGCCGTTCGCGTATTACGAAACCACCGCCGGCGGGATGGGGGCGCGGCCCGGCCTGGACGGCGTGTCGGGCGTGCACACCCACATGACCAACTCGCTGAACACGCCGGTGGAGGCGCTGGAGTATGCGTATCCATTCCGCGTGCGGAGATATGGATATCGGCGCGGCTCCGGCGGAGGGGGCCGGTACCGCGGTGGGGATGGCCTGGTGCGCGAGATCGAGTTGCTGACCGATTCGCAGGTCACCATCCTGGCCGACCGCAGGAAATTCGCGCCCTATGGTCTGGCGGGCGGCGAAGCAGGCGCGACCGGCAAGGCATCGCTGATCCGCAACAACGGCCAGACGGAAGAACTTCCGGGCAAATGCAACCGCGAGGCGCGTGCCGGCGATGTCGTGAGAATTGAGACGCCCGGCGGGGGAGGTTGGGGCAAAACAGAGGCTGGTGGTTAGTAGGCTGCTGAAAAACTCCAAGTGAAGCTCGTTTTGAAAGGGCGCGGCTTCAGCCGCGCCGCAGAGGTCCTTTCATTATTGTCATTCCGAGGGGCTTCAGCCCCGAGGAATCTCGGTTTTATTCCATCTACGCGAGTTTTTCAGCAGCATCTTAGTGGCTGGTAACTGGTGAAATTATGGTGCCTGGCGCGGTTCCGCGCATCTTAATTATTCGTGCCCCGAGTGCGGGGAAGCTATGGCGACACGCGGAATCGAAACCGGGGAGAGTGCACTGGCGCGCCAGTACTCCGAGGTGCGCGCGACCACCCTGCGGCTGGCGGCGCCACTGTCGGCCGAGGACCAGATGCTGCAGTCCATGCCCGAGGCCAGCCCGGCCAAGTGGCACCTGGCCCACACCACGTGGTTCTTCGAAACTTTTCTCCTGACACCGCACGCGCGGAACTACCGCCCGTTTGACGACCGCTTCCGCCAGCTCTTCAACTCCTATTACAAGCAGGTGGGCGGACATCCGAATCGCGGCGCGCGCGGGCTGATGTCGCGCCCGTCGCTGGACGAGGTACACGCCTACCGCCGCGGCGTGGACGAGGCGATGCTGGCGCTGATCGAGCACGCCGACGATCCCGTGCTCGCGCTGGCCGAGTTGGGATTGAATCACGAGCAGCAGCACCAGGAATTGATTCTCACCGACATCAAGCACGCGCTGTGGTCGAGCCCGATGCGGCCGGCGTATCGCGCGCAGCCGATTGATCAAGTTGGCGCCGCGGCGAATCTGAAGTGGCAGGAGTTTCACGGCGGCATTTGCGAGATCGGGCATCGCGGTGAAGAGTTTGCATTTGACAACGAAGGGCCGCGGCACGAGGTTTTGTTGCGGCCGTTCCGCATCGCGTCACGCGCGGTCACCAGCGGCGAGTGGCTGGAATTCATGGCCGACGGCGGATATCGCAGGCCCGAGTTGTGGCTCTCCGACGGCTGGGACGCGGTCTGCGCGCAGCACTGGGAGGCGCCGCTGTATTGGGAGCGTCGACCACCCCAGCCGGGGCAAGAGCGGCCCCGTCTGGGGACCCCGGGCGACAACGACTGGTGGCAGTACACGATGAGCGGCACGCGGCGCGTCGAGCACAGCGAGCCCGTTTGTCATGTCAGCTACTACGAAGCCGACGCGTACGCGCGCTGGGCGGGAGCGCGTCTGCCCCTGGAAGAAGAATGGGAAATCGCGGCGGGGAGGAATCCGGGCCGCGGCGCGATGCTGGAGGATGACGTATTCCATCCGCGGCGAAGTCGGGTCGCAGACCCGAGCCACATCCTTCAGCAAATGTTCGGCGACATCTGGGAGTGGACGGCGAGTCCCTACGTGGCCTATCCCGGATTTCGTCCGGCGGCCGGCGCCATCGGCGAGTACAACGGCAAATTCATGTGCAACCAGTTTGTGCTGCGCGGCGGTTCGTGCGCAACGCCGTCGGGCCACATCCGCGCGACCTATCGAAACTTTTTCCCGCCGCAGGCGCGGTGGCAATTTTCAGGAGTGCGGCTTGCGAGCGATAGCGACTGAAGTCCAGCGGTCCCGATCTATTGCCGACGAGGTCCGCGCCGGGCTCAGCGCACGGCCCAAGACGCTGCCGCCCAAGCTGTTCTACGATGCCGCCGGTTCGGAGCTGTTCGAACAGATCACGCGCCTTCCCGAGTATTACCTGACCAGGACCGAAACCTGCATTCTGCGGGCGCAGGCACCATCCATGGTGATGGCGGCGGGTCTGCCGCCCAGCGTCATCGAACTGGGCGCAGGCACGGCAACCAAGACTCGCCTGATCCTTGCGGCGCTGCAGGCGCAGCGCGGAGCGGTGCGCTTTTGTCCCGTTGATGTATCGGAAGCGGCGCTGGCGGAGGCGGAACAGAACCTGCATGCGCTGTGCGAGGTCAAAGTCGAGCCGCTGATCGCGGATTACACCAGCAGCATGGACTTCATCGCCGACGTTCCCGCGCCGCGCCTCATCCTCTATTTGGGATCAAGTATCGGCAACTTCGAACCGCTGCACGCATCGCGACTGATGGCGCGCCTGCGCGCGCGGCTGTCCGCCGGCGACACGCTGCTGCTCGGCACCGACCTGGTGAAGCCCGCATCGGCGCTGCTTCCCGCCTACGACGACGCCGCGGGCGTGACAGCTGCGTTCAACCGCAACCTGCTGGTGCGGATCAACCGCGAGCTGGGGGCAGACTTCGACCCGGAGTCATTCGCGCACGTTGCCCGCTGGAACCCGGTGGCGTCGCGCATCGAGATGTACCTGGAGAGCCTGCGCGCCCATGAGGTCGGAATACCGGCGCTGCGCATGGCCGTGCATTTTGCGCGCGGCGAGACCATTCACACCGAAAACAGCTACAAGTTCACCGCTACCATGGTGGACTCCATCCTGCAAAACGGCGGGTTCACGCGCGCCTGCACCTGGCTGGATCCGCGCCGCTGGTTTGCCCTGCACCTGGCGCGAATTAGCCATTAGCTTTTAGCTCTTAGCTTTTAGCTGGTATAGAATTCGGGCCAGTTCGCGAGGGGGAGGCAATCATGGTCACCAGCGCAGTTTCAGCCGATCTGAAGAAGGTTCCCATCATCGTCGGCGGCAAGCCGCGGATGTCCACCGGCAAGACGGCAGTGCAGACGAATCCTGCGACCGGCGAGGCGGTGGCGCTGGTTCCCTACTGCACCAACGACGAGATTTCCGCGGCGGTGGAAGCGGCGCAGCAGGCGTTTCCGGCCTGGAGCCAGACTCCGGTGCTGCAACGCGCGCGCGTGATGTTCAAGTACCGTCAACTGCTGGAACAGCACGCCGACGAATTGATCCGCCTGTGCACGGAAGAAAACGGCAAGACGCTGGAAGAGTCGAAGGGCTCGTACCAGCGCGGCATCGAGTGCGTGGAATTCGCCGCCGGGGTGCCGTCGCTGACCATGGGCGAGACCGTGGAGCGCGTCTCGGCAGGCATAGACAGCGCGTTGCATCGGGAACCGCTCGGCGTGTGCGTCGGAATCACGCCGTTTAATTTCCCGCTGATGGTGCCGCTGTGGATGTTCCCGCTGGCGATTGCGTGCGGCAATACCTTCGTGCTGAAGCCGTCGGACCGCGTGCCGCGCTCAGCGGTACGCGCCGCGGAACTGCTGTGCGAAGCCGGACTGCCCGCCGGCGTCATGAACGTGGTGCACGGCGCCAAAGACGCGGTGGACGCGCTGTTGGCCGATAAGAGGGTGAAGGCCGTCTCGTTCGTTGGCTCAAGCCCGGTGGCGAAGTACATCTACCAGACGGCATCGGCAAACGGAAAACGCGTGCAGTGCCTGGCGGGAGCGAAGAATCATTCGGTGGTCATGCCGGATTGCGACATGAAATCCACGGTCGACTCCATCATGGCCTCGTCGTTCGGATGCGCGGGCGAGCGCTGCGTCGCCACCAGCGTGGTGGTCGCGGTGGGAGAGGTCGGCGACCGCCTGGTGAGCGAACTGGTGAAGGCCGGCGATGCCACCAAGATCGGCCCCGGCGACCGGCCCGGCTGCAGCATGGGCCCGGTGATTACGCCGGAGGCGCACAAGCGGATCGTCGGCTACATCGACGAGGGCTTGAAGCAAGGCGCGAAGCTGGCGCGCGACGGCCGCAAGGACACGAGCGACGCGAAAGGCTTTTACCTGGGCACCACCATCTTCGACAACGTAAAACCCGACATGCGGATTGCGCGCGAGGAAATTTTCGGCCCGGTGCTGTCGGTGATCCGCGCCCGCGACCTGGACCACGCCCTGGAGATCGTGAACCACTCCGAGCACGGCAACGCGTCTTCCATTTATACGAAGTCGGGCTCGGCGGCGCGGCACTTCTCGGCCAACACGCAGACCGGCATGGTCGGCGTGAATCTCGGCGTACCTGCGCCGGTGGCGATGTTCCCGTTCTGCGGCTGGAAAAATTCGTTCTTCGGCGACCTGCATGCCCTCGGCAAGGACGGCGTGCGGTTCTACACGGAAACCAAGGTCGTGACGTCGCGCTGGCCGGACTGAACGAGTTTCCAGTTTCTGGTTTCTAGTTTCTAGAGATTGTCGGTTCTCGGTTTTCGGTTATCGGTTAAACCCGGCAGGACCGACAACCGATAACCGAAAACTGACAACCTTGGTTCGGAGGGTTTATGCCTCGCATGGTGCGGTGTGGACTGATACAGGCGACGAACGTGCTCGGACCGGATCAGCCGCTGGCGAAGATCAAGAAGGCGATGGTGGACAAACACCTGAAGATGATCGCGCAGGCGGCCAAGGATAAAGTTCAGGTGCTCTGCCTCCAGGAACTGTTCTACGGTCCTTATTTTTGCGCCGAGCAGAAGGAGCGCTGGTACGAACTGACCGAGCCCGTGCCCGGCGGGCCGACTACCAAGCTCATGCAGAAGATCGCGGCCCAGCATCGCATGGTGCTCGTCGTCCCCGTCTATGAAGAGGAGATGACCGGGCTCTACTACAACACCGCCGCGGTGATTGATGCCGACGGAAAATATCTCGGCAAGTATCGCAAGAACCACATCCCGCACTGCCACCCCGGTTTCTGGGAGAAGTTTTATTTCACGCCCGGCGACCTCGGTTATCCGGTGTTCCACACCAAGTACGCCAAGGTCGGGGTGTACATCTGCTACGACCGGCACTTCCCCGAGGGCGCGCGCATCCTGGGGCTGAACGGGGCGGAGATCGTCTTCAATCCGTCGGCCACCGTCGCCGGCCTTTCCGAATACTTGTGGGAACTGGAGCAGCCGGCGCACGCCGTGGCGAACGGATATTTTGTGGGCGCGATTAACCGCGTCGGCGTGGAGAAGCCGTGGGCCATCGGCGAGTTCTACGGCAAGAGCTACTTCTGCAATCCGCGCGGCAAGATCGTGGCACAGGCGGGCCGCGACAAGGATGAACTGGTGGTCGCCGACCTCGATCTCGACATGATCGAAGAAGTGCGCCGGACGTGGCAATTCTTCCGCGACCGCCGTCCGGAGACCTATCAGCCGCTGACGGCGCAGTCGGGACACGCGCGGACGGCCGCGGCAGCGGATTGAAAAAAGGCAACCGCGGATTTTACGGATGCACGCGGATCGCCGCGGATCTGATATTGCTCAGTTCAGATCCGTGTGAATCCGCGTAAATCCGCGGTTAGTCTTTTCCGAGGGCTCCCACTCGCGATTCCGTGCATCCTCACCGCTCGTAATTCCATCTCTTAATTAGTTGCAAGCTTCACCAACTGACCACCAGACACTGATTATTGGCCACTACTTATGACAAAAGACAATCGCTCTCCTAACCAATCCGCGATGAAACAACGCCGCCTGGACCGCACCACGGAGATGATTTCCGCCATCGGCCTGGGCTGCATGGGAATGTCGGAGTTTTACGGCGCGCGCAACGACGACGAGAGTATCGCCACCATCCACCGCTCGCTGGATCTCGGCATCAATTTTCTCGACACGGCCGACGTGTACGGCATGGGTCACAACGAAGAGCTGGTCGGGCGGGCGATCAAGCATCGCCGCGACGAAGTATTTCTGGCCACCAAGTTCGGCAACGTACGCGCCGCCAACGGCGACTGGATCGGAGTCAACGGCAGGCCGGATTACGTCCGGCAGTCGTGCGACGCCAGCCTGAAGCGGCTCGGCTTGGAAAAGATCGACCTCTATTACCAGCACCGCGTCGATCCCGAGGTGCCGATCGAGGACACCGTCGGCGCCATGGCCGACCTGGTCAAGCAGGGCAAGGTGCGGCACATTGGATTGTCGGAGGCGGCGGCCGCGACCATCCGGCGCGCGCAAAAGGTGCATCCCATCGCCGCGCTGCAGACCGAGTACTCGCTGTGGACGCGCGATCCGGAAGCGGAAATCCTGCCGCTGTGCCGCGATACCGGGATTACGTTCGTGGCCTACAGTCCGCTCGGGCGCGGCTTTCTGACCGGGCAGATCAAGCGTCCGCAGGACGTGCCTGATGACTACCGCAAGAACATGCCGCGGCTTCAGGATGAACACCTGCGCCGCAACCTCGAACTGGCGCAGCGCGTGGAGGAGATCGCGAAGCAGAAAGGCTGTACCCCGGCGCAGCTCGCGGTGGCGTGGCTGTTGGCGCAGGGCGAGTTCATCGTCCCCATTCCCGGCACCAAGCGGATCAAGTACCTGGAAGAGAACGCGCAGGCGGTGAACGTTTCGCTGACGCCCCAAGACTTGGCGCGGATTAATGAATTGCTGCCACGTGGCGCCGCATCCGGCGAGCGCTATCCCGAGATGGCCATGAAGCGGGTCAATTTGTGATCTGGTGATTTGTGATTTAACTTCATCGCCTCTACGGCGTCCCCGACAGTTCCGGACGCCGTGATCAGGACGACGGGCGCCTCGGCGTTCGCCGCCTTGCCAAGCCCCGCTGGCTGCCATCATCGTCTACAATGAGGATCACGGCGCTGGCACTCATTCAGTCATCACGATCCGGCGTGATCTGTGTCACATCCCCTGGGTCGGTTTACTTGTTAGTATTACCTCGAAGGCTTGGATGAATCGCATCTTCCAATTCGTAGCGCTGGTAGTCGCAATTGCGCTACTCGCCGCGCCGGCAGCAGCGCTGTCCACATGCTGGACCAGCTCTAATGAGGCACCGCAGGGCTGCGTTCCCGACTGCGCAATGATGGCGACAATGAACGCCCATCATTCTGCCTACACAGTTCAGGCGGTCACAAGCGGCACGTCTTGTTGTGACATCTCCTCCGGGGGACCCAACCCGACCACCCAATTGCAAGGTCCGACTGACAGCTCGCGCATAGCAGTGACTCCGCCGCAGTCGTCGGGTGCGTTCGCCGCGGTGATCGTTCCGGCGAGATGCGACTCGCCCGCCTCGACGCCTCCTTTGCCTTCCGCATCGCCTCAGGCCGTACTCTGCACCTTCCTCATCTGATCCCGTCCCTTTTCTCTCGCGATCCATTCAGGCGCTGAAGCCTGTGTATCCAATCGCTGTTTAGTCAAAGAGAGATTGCGATGATCAAAAGAGGATTCATCCTCATCCTGATCCTGATCGCCCTGGTCTCCGCTGCCTCGGTCGCGGCGGATGACGCTACGGGGGCGAAGGTCACAGCACAGATCGTCAACGATCAAGCAGCACCAGCCGCCGATCAGGGCGTGCTGACATTAGACGACGCGGTCCGGACTGCACTGGCGAAGAACCCTGCGGTGCGCAGTGTCGCCCACACCGTAGCCGCCCAGCGCGCCAAGGTGCCGCAGGCGAGCTCGCTGCCTGATCCGAGCTTCGGAATCGGCTGGATGGGCAATATCCAGCCGTTCAGCGTGCAGACGGGAGATCCGTCGAGCTACCGCAGCGTAAGCGCGATGCAGATGCTGCCGTTTCCCGGCAAGCGCAGCCTGCGCGGGCAAATCGCCTCGAAAGAAGCCGATGCCAGCCAGTGGGATGTGGAAGCGGTGCGCCGGCGCGTTGGTACCGACGTGAAGGCGGCCTATTACGACTACTGGTATTACGACAAGGCGATCCGGACCACCCAGCAAAATCGCGACCTGCTGACGAAGCTGTCGCAGATCTCCGAAGCCCGGTACCGCGTTGGCAAAGGCATGCAGGCAGATGTCCTGCGCTCCCAGGTCGAGATCTCGATGTTGCTACAGAAGCTCACGGTTCTGGAGCAGCAGCGGGCCACAGCGCAGGCCCGGCTCAACACACTCATGGCGCGCGACCCCGATGCGCCGCTGCCGCCGGCAGCCGACGTTGCGAACCAGTCGCCGCTGAACTATTCCCTCGACGACCTGTATAAACTCGCACGGCAGAACGATCCCGAGTATCAGCGGATGCAGAAGGTGGTCGAGCGCAATCAGCTGGCCATCAACTTGGCACAGAAGGATTCCCTGCCCGACTTGAGCGTCGGCTACATGTATCAGCAACGGCCGATGATGCCGGACATGCACGGGCTGACGTTCACGGTAAATATTCCGGTCTTCTATAAGACCAAGCAGCGCGAGGAAGTCCGGCAGGCAAAGGAAGAAGAGCTGAGCGCGTCGAGCGCCCGCGATAACCGGCAGAACGAACTCTATTTCGATCTGAAGCAGAACTACCTGGCGGCAAAGGCCTCCGACAACCTTCTGAAGCTGTTTTCGCAGGGCGTGGTACCGCAATCTTCGCTCGCCCTGGAGTCCTCGATGTCCGCCTACCAGGTCGGCAACGTGGACTTTCTGACGGTCATTGGGAACTTCACGACGGTTCTGAATTACGAGACCGAGTATTACCGCGAACTGGCGAATTACCAGACGGCGCTCGCTCGCATGGAAGCGTTGACCGGCGCTGATCTGATCAGTGCGCAGCCGGTTCCTTCGACGAGCGCACCCCACGGGCCCGACGGGAAATAAGGAGCACGGAAATGGCTCAAACCAAGAACAACTTCTTACGCATTCTTGCACTGGCAGCGACGATCGCCGTTGTCCTCAGTGTCCTGTACGGCGGCAAGGTGATCGCCGCGTTTCAGCACGACCACGGCCAGCAGCAGGCCGCAAGCAGCGAGCGCAAGGTCCTTTACTTTTACGACGCGATGAATCCGCAGCACCACTATGACAAGCCTGGCAAGGCGCCGGATGGCATGGACCTGGTGCCCATGTACGCGGATCAAGCGACGCCGCCCGCTTTAAGCGCCGCGACCACAGCGCCCAAAGACGAACGCAAGATCCTCTACTGGTACGACCCCATGCACCCACAGTACAAGGCCGACAAGCCGGGCAAAGCGCCGGACTGCGGCATGGACCTGGTGCCGAAGTACGCCGAAGAGCAGGCCGTCAGCATGGCTCCCGGCTCGGTGATGATCTCGTCCGAGAAGCAGCAGCTGATTGGGGTCCGTACCGCTGAGGTGAAGCGCGAAACCCTGGTTCGCGACCTTAGCACGACCGGGCAAGTTACCGCGGATGAGACGAAGATTGCCAAAGTTCACGTCAAGATCAGCGGCTTCATCGAGAAGGTGTTCGTCGATTACATCGGACAACTGGTCAAGAAAGGCCAGCCGCTGTTTACGCTGTACAGCCCCGACCTCGTCTCCACGCAAAATGAATACCTGATCGCCAAACGCGGCGAGAAGACGCTTGGCGCGTCGCCATTCGCGGAGGTAGCGCAAGGCTCGCAGTCGCTGCTGCGCTCCACGCGTGAGCGCCTGAAGCTGTGGGACATCAGCGATGAGCAGATCAAGAAGCTGGATGAATCCGGCGAGGTCAGCCGCACCTTGACCTTCTATTCGCCGATCGCCGGCTTCGTGACGGATCGCAAGGCGTTCCCGCAGACTTCGGTGACACCGGATACCGAGCTGTACACGGTATCCGACTATTCCACCGTCTGGGTAAACGCGGACATTTTCGAGTACGAGGTCCCATTCGTGAAGGTCGGCCAGCCTGCGGAAATGCAGCTGAGCTACTACCCCGGCAAGAAATGGAACGGTCGGGTGTCGTTCATTTATCCGACGGTCGATCCGACGACGCGCACGGTGAAGGTGCGCATAGAATTCGCGAATCCCGACTTCCAGTTAAAGCCGCAGATGTTCGCCGAGGTGAAGCTGAAGATCAACTACGGCAACCAGATCGTAGTACCACAAGAGGCGGTGCTTGATTCCGGCAAGGAGCAGAGGGTGTTTGTCGCCAAAGGAGACGGCTACTTCGAGCCGCGCAAGATCACGATGGGCGCACAAGTAGACGGCAAAGTTGCCGTGCTATCGGGTCTCAAGGCCGGTGAGATCGTCGTCACGTCGGGCAACTTCCTGGTCGATTCCGAGAGCCGGCTGAAGAGTGCGACAGGCTCGATGCAGCACTAGAGGAGGAAGCATGGCACGCAAGGTTTCTATGGCTGCGGTGGGGCTGCTGGTGGTCGTGGCGGGATTGCTGATTGCCGGCCAATGGAGCGTTCACAGGCGTTCGGAAGAGGTCTGCGGCATCTGCGCGCGGCACATCAATCCGCAGGCAGGGGTCATTGCCGAAATCGGAGGCGTGCGCCACCACGTGTGCTGTGCGCATTGCGCGGTGACCGAAGGTCTTCAGGAGCGCAAGCCGGTACGCCTGATCGAAGTGACGGACTTCAGCACCGGCCGCAAGCTCGACCCAAGCCGCGCCTGGTACGTGGACGGCAGCCGCATTGTCGCTTGCGTGCACGACATGACCCGCTTGAATGAGATGAAGCAAGTCGAGAAGACCGCGTTCGACCGCTGCTCGCCGGGGACATTCGCTTTCGCCTCTCGCGAGGAAGCCGATGCGTTCGCTGGCAAGAACGGTGGTGCGGTTCTCAATTTGGAAAAAATGCTCGCCGGAGTCAACGCCGGGGAGACAAAGCAATGATTGACCGCATTATTGAAGGTTGCGCGAAGCACAAGTTCCTCGTCTTTCTGTTCATCGGGGTAGGCGTTCTTGTCGGCTGGCATTCGATGAAGAACACGAAGCTGGATGCCATCCCCGATCTGTCGGACACGCAGGTGATCGTGTACGCCAAGTGGGACCGCAGCCCGGACATCATGGAAGACCAGGTGAGCTACCCGATCACTTCGGCGCTGCTCGGTATGCCGAAGGTCAAGGACATTCGGGCCTTTAGCGACTTCGGATATTCCTACGTTTACATCATCTTCGACGAAGGCACCGATATTTACTGGGCGCGCTCGCGCACGCTGGAGTATCTGAACTCGGTCACGCCGCGGCTGCCCAAGGGCGTCAACGTGGAGCTGGCCAAAGACGCTACCGCCGTCGGCTGGGTCTATGAATACGCGCTGGTGGATGAAACGGGTCAGTACTCGCTTGACCAGATGCGCACCTACCAGGATTGGTATCTGCGGTACGCATTGCAGGCAGTGCCGGGGGTGGCCGAAGTCGCGGCCGTTGGCGGCTTCGTGCGCCAGTACCAGGTCAACGTCGATCCTAACAAGCTGCTGGCTTACAAGATCCCGATCAACATGGTGGTGGATGCCGTACAGAAATCGAACAACGACGTAGGTGCGCGGCTCGTGGAGGAGACGGGCCGGGAATACATGGTGCGGGGACGTGGGTATATCAAATCGCTCGCTGATATTGCGAGTATCCCGCTGATGGTGAATCCACAAACGGGCACGCCGGTGTTGGTGCGTGATGTAGCCACCGTTACCTTCGGGCCGGACATTCGACGAGGCGTGTCGGAATTCGACGGCAAAGGCGAGGTTGTCGGTGGCGTGGTGATCATGCGCTTCGGCGAAAACGCGCAAAAGGTTATCGAGCGCATCAAGGCGAAGATCTCCGAGATTGAACCGACGTTGCCCAAAGGGCTGAAGATTGTGACCACCTACGACCGCTCTGATCTGATCGATCGGTCGGTGGACAACCTGAAACATACGCTGGTGGAAGAGCTGATCATCGTCAGCCTGGTGATCCTCATCTTCCTGTGGCATTTCCCGAGCGCCATTATTCCAATCATTACCATTCCCATCACCGTAATTTTGGCGTTCATTCCCATCCAGATGTCGGGCATGACCGCCAATATCATGTCGCTGGGCGGATTCGCCGTGGCTATCGGCGCGATGGTGGATGCGGCAGTGGTCGTCGTCGAGCAGACGCACAAGAAACTGGAGCACTGGAATGCGGAGGGACGACCTGGCGATTATCACAAGGTCGTCATCTCGGCTGTCAAGGAAGTCGGCGGCCCAAGCTTCTTCGCGCTGCTCGTCATCGCTGTCGCATTCTTGCCGGTGTTCACGCTCGAAGCTCAGGAAGGCCGCCTGTTCAAACCGCTGGCCTACACGAAGAACTTTGCGATGGCGATCGCGGCAGTGCTGGCGATCACGCTGGACCCGGCCATGCGGCTGCTGTTCACCCGCATGGACAACTTTATCTTTCGTCCGAAGTGGTTGGCGAAGATCGTCAATGGCCTGCTCGTCGGAAAGATTCACAGCGAGGACAAGCACCCGATCAGCCGTCCGCTGATGAAGCTCTATCACCCTGTGGTCGAGTTCGTGCTGGAACACAAATGGAAGACCATTGCCGTGGCTGTGATCGCGATGGTGGCAACGGTTCCGGTGTTCTTCAAGCTCGGTTCCGAATTCATGCCGCCACTCGACGAAGGCACGCTGCTCTACATGCCGACGACGCTGCCCGGAATGTCGGTAACCGAAGCCGCGAATTTGCTCCAGGTGCAAGACAAGATCATCAAGAGTTTCCCCGAAGTTGACAGTGTGTTTGGCAAAGCTGGCCGCGTTGAAAGTGCAACCGACCCGGCTCCCTACTCGATGATGGAAACCGTTGTCGTGCTCAAGCAGCACATGCAGTGGCCAAAGCGCGACCGCTTCTACTCGAAGCGCTCGCCCAATTGGGCACAGAACATCCTTCGCCGGTTCTGGCCTGACCATAAGACGACGCAGGAATTGATCTATGGTCCCGGCGGGATGAATGAGGCACTTTCGATTCCGGGTGTCGCCAACGCCTGGACAATGCCCATCAAGGCCCGCATTGACATGCTGACAACGGGGGTGCGCACCCCGCTCGGAATCAAGGTCCTGGGCTCCGACCTGGGCGAGATCGAAAAGATTGGCGAGCAGGTCGAGACGGCGCTGAAAAACGTCCCTGGTACGACCAGCGTGTTTGCGGAACGCACGACCGGCGGCTATTTCCTGGACTTCGACCTCAAGCGTGATCAGCTCGCGCGATACGGACTGAAGATTGATGATGCCAACGAAGTACTGATGTCCGCAATCGGTGGCGAACCAGTCACGACCACGGTGGAAGGGCGGGAGCGCTACAGCGTGAACGTCCGTTATCTTCGCGATTACCGCTCCGATCTGGATGCGCTGCAGCGGGTGCTGGTCAACACACCTTCGGGAGCGCAGGTTCCGCTGGGGCAGATCGCTGATATCTCGCTGAAGACCGGCCCCGGCATGATCCGCGACGAGAATGGCCGGTTGAGCGGTTACGTGTATGTGGACGTGAGCGGTCGCGACATCGGCAGCTACGTCACCGATGCGAAGAATGCTGTCCGTCAGAAAGTCAGCGTTCCCGCCGGCTATCAACTGGTTTGGAGCGGGCAATACGAATCGATGGAGCGCGTGAAGGAGCGGCTGAAGATCGTGCTGCCGGTCACGTTATTCATTGTCTTCCTGCTGCTGTATTTCAATACCGGTTCGGCCGTGAAGACGGGAATCATTCTGCTCGCGGTGCCGTTCTCCGCCATCGGCGCCATTTGGTTCCTCTACTTGCTGAACTACAACATGAGCATTGCCGTGTGGGTCGGCCTCATCGCCCTGCTTGGGGTGGATGCCGAGACAGCCGTCTTCATGTTGCTGTACTTGGATCTTGCGTACCACGATGCGATCAGCAAAGGCCTCATGCGCAATTGGGACGATTTGCGCGAAGCCATCGTCGTCGGAGCGGTTAAGCGCCTGCGCCCCAAGGTCATGACGGTGGCTTGCATGCTCTTCGGCCTGCTGCCGATTATGTGGTCGGTGGGCGCCGGCGGCGACGTGATGAAGCGCATCGCAGCGCCCATGATCGGCGGCATTCTGACCTCATTCCTCATGGAGTTGGTGATCTATCCCCCGATCTTCGCCATCTGGAAGTGGAATTTCGAGGTGAAACCGGGACTAAAGAAGAACCAGCCGACGCAGCTCACACCGGAGCCGCAGCAAGAGGTGGTGCATGTTTAACGTACTTCATCGCCTCGTGGGACCCGTGCGCGCATTGATAATTCCAATGCTGTTGTCCGGAACGATCTGGGCGCAGGGGTCGCAGCCTGTGCCGGAATCTGTTCAGGCGCAGGACGTGTTCGCAGGGTGGCACGCCGCTCTCAGCGATGCTGCTGACAGAGCGCTGGCGGCGGCCGTAGCCGACAAGCCATGGATGAAGACTCCGGAAGCGCCCGTGGGGGCCGCTGTCACTGCCTCAACCACGGCGATAGACCCACTCGTGCGGGTTCGCACCGCGATCCAGCGCGTTCAGCAACTCAGGCCGACGATAGAACCCATTCTCCGGCAGGAAGGTGTGCCCTCGGAGCTAAGCGCGATTGTTTTGGTCGAGAGCGGCGGCCAACCTACGGCACTCTCCCCCAAAGGCGCGCGCGGTCTCTGGCAGTTCGTGCCAGACACGGCGCGCCGCTACGGTCTCGTAGTTACAGCCGCACGTGATGAACGGATCGAAGCCGTGAAATCCACGCGTGCAGCTGCCCGCTATTTGCGCGACCTGCACCAGCAGTTCGGGGACTGGCAATTAGCGTTCGCTGCGTACAACGCTGGAGAGCAGGCAGTCAAGCAGGCGGCGGCGCGTACCGGCCAACACAGTTTTTCGAGCATGCAGCGCGCGCTTCCGAAGGAGACGCGGAACTACGTCCCCGCTGTGTTGAACGCGATGGCAATACTCGGCAGCAACCCGGAGGCAGCCTTGCGTGCCGTCAATTCCAGCAGGTCGCCAAATGCTCGGTTGCTCTACGCCTCGGCGGAAGCTGCCGAATAGACAAGCACTGGAGTCCTTTTGTGACCTGGAGCACTGCAATGGTAACGGCACGAGCGTATGATTTCCCGCTGCAGCATTGGAAATCACTAAATCACAAATCGCTAAATCGCCAATGATTAAGACCATCATCGAGCCCTTCCGCATCAAGAGCGTCGAGCCCATCCGCTGGACCACCCGCGAGCAGCGCGAGGAACTGCTGCGCGCGGCGCACTACAACCTCTTTCTGCTTCCGGCGGAAGACGTGCTCATTGACCTGCTCACCGACTCCGGCACCGGCGCCATGTCCACCGACCAGTGGGCGGCCATGATCCAGGGCGACGAAAGCTACGCCGGCAGCAAGAGCTTCGACCACTTCCGCGACTCGGTGCAGGACATCTTCGGCTACAAGCATGTGATCCCCACGCACCAGGGCCGCGCCGCCGAGCGCATCCTCTTCCACGTCATGTGCAAGAAGGGCGACGTGGTGCCCAACAACACGCACTTCGACACCACGCGTGCCAACATCGAGTACGTCGGCGCCGAGGCCGTGGATTTGCCCATCCCGGAAGGGCGTCAGCCCTCGTTGCAACATCCCTTCAAGGGCAACATGGATGCCGGCGCGCTGGAGGAGCTGATCGCGCGCGTCGGCCGCGAGCGCATTCCGCTGGTCATGCTAACGGTCACCAACAACTCCGGCGGCGGGCAGCCGGTCTCCATGGAAAACGTGCGCGCCGTCAGCGCGGTCTGCCGGAAGCACGACATTCCGCTGTACTTCGACGCCTGCCGCTTCGCCGAGAACTCCTACTTCATCAAGCTGCGCGAGCCGGGATACGCCAACCGGGAGCCCAAGCAGATTGCGCAGGAGATGTTTCGCTACGGCGACGGCTGCACCATGTCGGCCAAGAAAGATGGCATGGCCAATATCGGCGGGTTCCTGTGCACCAATGACGACCTGCTGGCGCAGCAGGAAAAGGATCTGCTCATCCTGACCGAAGGCTATCCCACCTACGGCGGCCTGGCCGGGCGCGACCTGGAGGCGGTCGCTGTGGGATTGCAGGAGGCGCTGCACGAGGATTACCTGCGCTACCGCATCACCTCGACCGGGTACCTGGGAAACCATATCGCATCGCAGGGCGTGCCCATCGTGCAGCCGCCCGGCGGACATGCCATCTACCTCGATGCACGCGCCTTCCTCCCGCACGTTCCTCCGGAGCAGTTCCCGGGCGTGGCGCTGGCGGCCGAACTTTACCTGGAAGGTGGAATCAGGTCGGTGGAGATCGGGACGCTGATGTTCGGCGCGGCGGCGAAAATGGATTTGGTGCGCCTGGCGATCCCGCGGCGGGTGTACACCCAGAGCCACATTGACTACGTGGTGGAGGTCATCCTGGAAGTGTGGCGCCGGCGCGAGCAAATTCGCGGCCTCAAGCTGAGCTACGAAGCGCCCTTCCTGCGTCACTTCACGGCGAAGCTGGAGCCGGTTGTGACCGTGATGGCGGCCAAGACTTAGCCGCAGATCAACGCAGATGAACACAGATCTTTATGAACGGCTTTGATCAGCGTTCGTCTGCGTTAATCAGCGGCAAAGCGTTACTTCGCTTTGTTCACCGTGACCTCGAGCTGGAAGCGGTGCTTGCTGATGGGATCGTCGAATTCGTTCAATACAACTGGCTTGCCAATTGGGACCTCGCACGTCGTGGAGGAACGCATGGAGCGAACGAGTGGCCCCGGCCCATCGCTCCTCGCCATATCCGGCGCGGCCAGCGAACTGATTTCCGTGTTGTACGCCAGGATCAGGCTCCCCGACTGTTTCACCGTCAGCCGCGCCCAGAGATTCACGCCGACATCCATGTAGGTGATGCCTTTCTCCCCATTCAGCGGCACTCTGGAACCCGCCTTGATTTCCCCCGAAGTCTGCGGCCCGCCCTGCGCGGACGAATCGAGGATCATGGAATACACACGTGTGTTGACCACCTTGCTGTCGTCCAGTTCCTTGATCACGAAGTTGAGCCGGTACGGCGCCTTGGCCCAATCCCATTGCGCCATTGCATCCGGCCTCTCTTCTTTTTTCTCCTGTGCGACAGCAGCTAGACCCACCAGCAGGATCAGACAAATCGCAAAAACTTTTCGCATACCTTCCTCCCTGGAATTCTTACGCACATCACCGCATATCCGGCGCCGCACTCGACGGCGGCGCAGCGGTCTCGCCGTTCTGGAAATTGCTTAGAATTCGCTCCCACTCCATCGCCTGCTCGCGCGCCACCAGCACCGCCTGCGAAGGGTTGCGGCGCAACAGCGTCAGCAACATCGTCTCTTCCGGCGTCAAAGGTACCGGCGAAGGAAACACGTCCTGACGCGGCAGCGCTGGCTTGGTTGCTGCGGCTGCGATCATCTTCCGCGGACGCGCAACATCCCGCGCCGGCTTGCGCTCCGCCGCCACCACTGGCGCCGGTGGAACCGGCTGCTTCATCGGCGTCGGCGGCGTGGGCTGCTGCTCGATGGCAACCGCCGGTCTAGCTTGTTGTGGGTTGCTGCTCATTCGCAGCCCGACCGCCAGCGCGATCAGCACCGCGGCCACCGCCGCGGGCACCCACAGCATCATCCAGCGCCACCACGGCCGGCGCTCCGACTGCGCGCGCAGGTTGGCTAGAATGCGCTGCTCCAGCCCGGCCCGCGGTTCGAGCTCCTGCGGCGCCAATGCCTCATTCAGCAGCCGGTCCACCATGCGTTCCCGTTCTTCCCGGTTCATGACTTCTTCTCCATCGCGGCCAACATCTTTTCGCGCAGGATTTGCCGTGCTCTGAACATCCGCTGCCGCACCGATCCCTCTGGGATTCCCAAGACCTCCGCGACATCCGCCGACGACATCTCCTGCACCGTCGTCAGCAGCACCACCTCGCGCAACTCGCGCGGCAGGCCGGCGATCATGCGGTCCAGCAAATCCTTCATCTGCCGTTCGAGCACCACCTGCTCCGCTCCCGGCGCGGCGTCGGCAGTCGCTTCCAACAATTGCGAAGCTTCCTCTCCCGAAAGCTCGCGATGCTTGCGCGTCCGGTCCACCGCCACCCGCCACGCCACCCGCGCCAGCCATAGCCGCACATCGCGAATTTCCGCCAGGTTGCGCTGCCGCGAGAGCCGCAGAAACGTCTCCTGCGCCGCATCCTCGGCGTCTTCGCGGTTGCGCAGCACCGAATACGCCACGCCGAACACGAAGCGCGCGTGCCGGCGGACGAGTCGCTCGACGTCGTCCACCACCGCCTCCGCGACCGCGCTCGCGTCGTCCAACGTGACCTGCCCTGCCCAGCTCATGCCCGCTCTCAACTGTGAAGACGGGCGCCGCCGGCTAAACGTTCACAAAAGTTTTGCGATTGTATTCGGAAAGACCAGTTTCAGTTTCGGTTTCGGTTTCAGTTTCGGTTGGCTGTGCAGCGCGCGATTTTCCCGCATTGGTGCATTGGTGCCCCACATCTGCCTGCCTTTGGCAGATGTGGGTCGTTTACCCGCCGCCGATGCTGTACCATAACCAGTTTTCATCCGCAGGCATTCATCTTCGGAGGACCAGCACTCATGGGCAAGATTCGCGTCATCCAGTACGGCGTTGGCCCGATCGGCGCAGGCATGGTGCGCCTGATGCTCACCAAACCCGCCATCCAGATCGTCGGCGCCATTGATGTGGACCCGAAAAAAGTCGGAAGGGACCTCGGCGTGGTCGCCGGCGCCGAGCGCGAAATTGGCGTCAAGATCAGTTCCGACAGCAAGGCCGTGCTGCGCTCCGGCGCCGACGTCGTCGTGCACACCACCTTGTCCCACCTGAAGTCAGTGGCCGGCCAGCTCACCGACTGCCTTAGCGCCGGGCTGCACGTGGTCTCCACCTGCGAGGAGCTGTCGTACCCTTTCCGCAAGCACCCCGAACTCGCCAAGCATCTCGACGAAGTGGCGCGCCAGCACAAGGTCGTGCTACTCGGCACCGGCGTCAATCCCGGCTTTGTGCTCGACAAGCTCATCCTGACGCTCGCCACCGCCTGCCAGAAAGTGACGCACGCCAGCGGTCATCGCATCGTGAATGCCAGCAAGCGGCGCCAGCCGTTGCAAGCGAAAATCGGCTCCGGCATGACGGCGGAGGAATTCCAGGCGCAAGTCAGGGCGGGCGTCATCAAGCACCACGGCCTGCCGGAGTCGGTGGGCATGGTCGCCGACGGCCTCGGGCTGGAGGTTGTCAAAATCGAAGAGGTCATTGAGCCGGTGATCGCCAAAGAGCGCGTCAAGACCGACTATTTCGACGTCCCCAAGGGCAAGGTGGTAGGCGTCCGCCAGGTGGCGCACGGAATATCAGCGACGGGCCAGGTGAACGTTGACCTGAAACTGGAGATGTACCTCGGCGCGCCCGATTCGGTGGACACGGTGAGCATCAAGGGCACGCCCGATCTGACCCTCACCGTGCCCGGCGGAACCCACGGCGACCTGGCCACCGCGGCCATCACCGTGAACTGCATTCCCGCGCTGTTCGAAATGCGCCCCGGATTGCGCACGTCGAAAGACACGCCGATGAGCTATTTCCCGGGGGTGAACTTCGCGACGGGCAAGGGCGCGTAGATCCGACTTGTGTGCCGCGCATATGGAGGGCGTTGATTGTGAAGAAGCCAGATATGCGGCACGTTTATCAGGCTAGCAGCTTTCTTCTGTGCATCCTTCTCGCATGGCAAATCACAGACGGTCTTGACGGAACGGAATTTAGCGGAGGGTATCTCACGGGCCCGCTGCTCTCAATGGCCAACATTGGAATGCTCCTCTTCGTTCTCGCTGTTGTCGTGACGTTTGTCCTTCCGCGAGTTGCTGCGGTAGTTGGGCTTGCCTCATCGCTGCTCTGCCTGCCACTCTATTCTTTCTTCATTGCTCCAGTCCCATTCGCTCAAGTCTTCGCACCTCGGGCTGAGTTCAAGGGCCAACCAGCTCCAGGGTTTCACTGGCGGACATGGCCAGTGATAGGGTTGTGCATCCTCGCTGTAACGGTTTGCGTGTGCATTCGCCATATCGCAGCCACCAGGCGGAACGAAATCCCACAGCGGTCTTCTTAATCGGTTTTTGCCGCAAAACCCCTCCAGCTATCGAAAAAACCGATTGTCTCTATCACAAAAGCCGGTGATTGACCTCACTGCCAATTCGCCCGCCGGGGGATGTAATCACCTGTTAAGCGGACGGCGCACCCGCCGCGAGGGACCCCGATGAATGACCAGCCGAAAGGCCTTAAGTACCACCTACTCAAGTGCCCGCTGTGTGAAGGTCGCGGGGAACTACCTCAAAAAGAAATGTTGGACCGGCTGAACGAAACCGACCTCGGCCACAAGCTCGCCAGCTACGTTGAGAATTTCATCGTGGCCGACGAAAAAGCCGCCGAACCCGCCGAGCCCGAGTCCGTAAAAGCCGGCCAGCCCGATTTTAAGCAGCACGTTGACGTGTGGAACTGCACCCACTTCCTGTGGCGCCGCAGTCCGAAAGAGTGAAGCTGGTGTAACGCAGAGGAAACCTATGGCGACGGAGACTGAAGTCATCCCGGAAATATTGGCCCAATTTGACCAGACGCGTTCCAGCCTGATTCCCATCCTCCAGGAAATTCAGAACAAATACCGGTATTTGCCGCAGCCCATGCTGCGGCAGGTCGCGCTGAAGTTGGACGTCCCCCTCCCCGAGGTTTACCACGTCGCGACCTTTTACAACTGCTTCAGCCTGGAGCCGGTGGGCCGCAACCTGGTGCAGGTCTGCCTGGGCACCGCCTGCCACGTGCGCGGCGCGCCCAAGGTGCTGGATCGCCTGCTGACCGACCTGAAGCTGCCGGCCCCGGGCACCAGCGCCGACATGGAATTCACCGTGCGCACGGTGCGCTGCATCGGCTGCTGCGGGCTGGCGCCGGTGGTGCGCGTCAACGACACCACTCATCCGGCCATGACCCAGGCGAAGGTGAAAGGCATGCTGAAGAAGTATTACAGCAAGCCAGCGGTGAAAGCAGAAGCAGCGCAGCAGCGCGAGGACATCCGATGCCAAGGCTGAATTCAATCGAGCAACTGGAGACACTGCGCGCCGAATGTATCGCCGGCAACGATGCGCAGCGGCCCTGCCTGACGGTCTGCGCCGGCAGCGGTTGCAGCGCAGCGGGCGCCGAAGACCTGCTGACCGCGCTGCGCAAGGCGGTCGATAAGGCCGGGATGCAGGACAAAATCGACGTCAAGAGCACCGGCTGCCACGGCTTCTGCGAGCGCGGCCCGGTCATGCTGGTCTGGCCCGAAGGCACTTTCTACAACCGGGTCACCGCCGCCAGCGCTGCTGACGTCGTCGCCAGCGTCTGCAACGGCCACAAGCCGGTCGAAAAACTGCTTTACAAGGACCCGGTCAGCGGCAAGAAGTGCCTGACGGAAGAGGAAGTCCCGTTCTACGCCCGCCAGACCCGCGTGCTCTTCGCCAACAACGGCCGCATTGATCCCAAGCAGATCACCGATTACCTGCGCGTCGGCGGCTACGCGTCGGTCGCGAAAGTTCTCGCCGGCATGACGCCGGAGAAAGTGGTGGAAACCGTCACCAAGTCCGGCCTGCGCGGACGCGGCGGCGCCGGCTTCCCCACCGGTACGAAATGGAGCCTCTGCCGCGCCAACGGCAAGCCCAACGGCCACGGCGAGATCGAGCGCTACATCATCTGCAACGCCGACGAAGGCGATCCCGGCGCGTTCATGGACCGCTCGCTGCTGGAAGGCAATCCCCACAGCGTGATCGAGGGCATGATCATCGGCGCCTTCGCGCTGGGAGCGAAGCAGGGATTCGTTTACGTCCGCGCCGAGTATCCGCTGGCGGTGAAGCACCTGGATATCGCGCTCAAGCAGGCGGAAGAACTGGGCCTGCTGGGCGATAACATTCTCGGCACCGGGTTGAGCTTCCGTATCCGCCTGGTACAGGGTGCGGGCGCATTCGTCTGCGGCGAGGAAACCGCGCTGATCGCGTCAATTGAAGGCCGTGTCGGAGAGCCTCACCCGCGTCCGCCGTATCCGGTCGAAAAAGGCTTGTTCGGCAAGCCCACGGTCATCAACAACGTGAAGACCTGGGCGTCGGTCGGCCACATCGTCAACCGCGGCGCCGACTGGTACTCCGCCATCGGAACGGAAAAGAGCAAGGGCACGATGGTGTTCTCGCTGGTGGGCAAGATCAACAACACCGGCCTGGTGGAAGTGCCCATGGGGATCACGCTGCACGAGATGATCTACGACATCGGCGGCGGCATTCCCAACGGCCGTTCGCTGAAAGCGGTGCAGATCGGCGGCCCCTCCGGCGGATGCATCCCCGCCGACCTGGTGGACCTGCCGATTGACTACGAGCAACTGCAGAAGGCCGGCAGCATGATGGGTTCCGGCGGCATGGTGGTCATGGACGACTCCACCTGCATGGTGGACATTGCCCGCTACTTCATGGAGTTCCTCGAAGAAGAGTCCTGCGGCCAGTGCTTCCCCTGCCGCCAGGGCACGCAGGAGATGAAGGCGATCCTGACTCGCATCTGCGAGGGGCGCGGCAAGGAAGAGGACCTCGACATTCTGCAGGATCTTGGCTGGCTGATGAAGGAAACATCGCTGTGCGGCCTCGGCCAGACCGCCGCCAACCCGGTGCTGACCACGCTGCGCTACTTCCGCAACGAGTACCTGGCGCACATCCGCGACGAGGTCTGCCCGGCCAAGGTGTGCAAGAAGCTGATCATGTACGAGATCAGCCCGACGATGTGCGACGGCTGCGGCGCTTGCGTCAAGGTCTGCGCCGGGCAGGGCATTCTCGGAGAAAAGGGCAAGGCCCACAAAATCGACCAGGCCAAGTGCACGAAATGCGGCGCGTGCCTGGAAGTCTGTCAACCCAAAGCCGTGCTGGTTTCTTAGGAGCGATCTCGTGCCGAAGCTGAGGATCAACGGCATTTCGGTGGAAGTGGAACCCGGCACCACCGTGCTGGAGTCCATCCGCTTCCTCGGTCTTCCCATTCCCACGCTGTGCCACGACGACGGCCTGCGTGACATCGGCGCCTGCCGCCTGTGCGTGGTGGAAGTCAGCATGGCGGCCAACGGGCGCACCCGCCTGTTGAGCGCCTGCACGCTCCCGGCGCAGGACGGTATGAACGTCCGCACCAACTCCGCCACCGTGCAGAAGGCCCGCAAGCTGCTGCTGGAGCTTTACGTCGCCACCTGCCCGCAGTCCAAGCGAATCCAGGACCTGGCCAGCGAGTATGGCGTGCGCCAGTGCCGCTATGACACGCACAACGAGAACTGCATCCAGTGCGGGCTGTGCGTGCGCATCTGCGAGCAGCAGATGATGGCCGGCGCCATCGGTTTCTCCGGCCGCGGCCACCACCGCCGCGTCTCCCGGCCCTTCGACATCACCAGCGACAAGTGCCGCCAGTGCGGCGCCTGCCTCTACGCCTGCCCCGTCTGCGAGCTGCGGTGCCAAGCCTCCACGGCCACCACCGCGCTCTGCAGCGGATGCCTGAATTTCGCGCCCGTCTGCTTCCAAAGCTACGACGACGCTATGTGCTTTCTGGAACCGTGCCATGCCTGCGAGCTGACCGGTCCCATCCGCAGCGAAGTGCCGATCAAGCTTCGCGCGGGAAAAAACTAGGAGAATACTGATGACCTACACACGCCTCAACGCTTCCGCGGCCACGCTGACCAAGAACCGCACCGCAGACTCGGTTAGCCCGCTTAGCGGAATGTGCACCACCTGCATTGACGGGTGCATCGGGATGTGCGAGATCGGCAAGTCGGCCTACCGCGGCCCGGAGATGATCTACCCGCAGCCGTTCGGGATCATCACCACCGCCTCGCAAAAGGATTACCCGGTCGACCTGTCGCACTTCACCATCCTCGGGCGCTGCGCAGGCGCGTGGGGCTGCGAACCGGACAGCAACAAGGCGCTGTTCCCCAACGTCAACCTCGAGCAGACCATCGGGGCCAACAAGAAGAACGGCATCAAGTGCCGCCTTCCGTTCATCGGCGCCGCCATGGGTTCCACCAACGTCGCCAAGAACAACTGGCCGGAATACGCGGCCGGCATGGCGATCAGTGGCGTGCCGATGGCCATCGGCGAGAACGTTACCGGCATGGACATGAACTCGCAGTTTGCCAACGGCAAGGTCATCTCCGCGCCCGAATTGAAGTGGCGCGTGGATTCCTACCGCGACTGGCAGCTGGATGGCTTCGGCGAGGTCATCCTCCAGGCCAACGTCGAGGACACCATGCTTGGCGTGCAGGAATACGCCATCAAGAATCTCGGCGTCGAATCGGTCGAGCTGAAGTGGGGACAGGGCGCCAAGGACATCGGCGGCGAAGTCAAGATCCGCGACCTCGCCAAGGCGCAGGAACTGCAGAAGCGCGGCTACGTCGTGCTGCCCAACCCCAGCGATCCGCTGGTGGTCGAGGCCTTCAAGCGCGGCGCCTTCCATGAGTTCGAGCGCCACTCCCGCGTCGGCATGGTCACTCAAGATGGCTTCGTGAAACGCGTCGAGGAGCTGCGCAAGTGCGGCGCCAAGCGCATCACCCTGAAGACCGGCGCGTATCGTCCCGAGGACACCGCGCGCGCCGTCAAGTACGCCTCCATCTGCGAGCTCGACCTGCTCACCGTGGACGGCGCCGGCGGCGGCACCGGCATGAGCCCGTGGCGAATGATGAATGAGTGGGGCATCCCCACCGTCGAACTGCACTCGCTGGTCTACGAGTACTACTGCAAGCTGGCCAGCAAGAAAATGTTCCTGCCCGACCTGGCGCTCGCCGGCGGCTTCACCTTCGAGGACCAGATGTTCAAGGGCTTCGCCCTGGGCGCGCCGTTCGTCAAGCTCATCGCCTACGCCCGCGCTCCGCTGGCCGCGGCCATGGTCGCCAAGAACATTGGCAAGGCAATCGAAGCGCAGAACCTGCCCATCTACATCCAGCGCTTCGGCCTCGGCGTGGACGAGATCTTCGTCACCGCCCACGAGCTGCGCCACATCCTCGGCGACCGCTTCAAGAAGCTGCCCACCGGCGCGATCGGCGTCTACACCTACAACCAGCGGCTGGCACAGGGTCTGCGGCAGTTCATGACCGGCGCGCGCAAGTTCGCGCTGAAGTACATCACCCGCGACGACATCTGCAGCCTCACGCCCGAGGGCGCTCGCGTCAGCGGCCTCGAGTACGTCATGGACATCGACAAGAAACAGGCCGACGCCATCCTGTTCTCCGACGGCACCTCCAAGGCCGCCGGGAAGCATGTGGCACTGGCGGGCAAGAACGGCAAAGCACGGAAATAGGAACCGCTCGCGACGCGCTCAAAACAGGGACGCGCGAGCAAAGTGAACCCGGGGCGGCGCAGCCCCGGGTTTCTTTTTCTCAGGATTTGGGAGGATGAGTGAAGCGCGCGGAGCGCGCGCAAGAACGTAGCCCCCGGCGCAAGCCGGGGGACAGGATCGTCAATAGCGACAAAGCCCGCTTCAGCGGGCGAAAGAACCGGCCGTAGAACATTTGATATCCTCTCTGGTTTGGAGGCGCTGACCATGCCTGACGCGGCTGCCAGCACGCTGCACGACGCCGTCCGCCGGCTCTGGCCGGAACTGGACTGGATACAAAACAAAGACCTCCGCGAACGGGTCGCGCGCACCTGGGAGCGCGCCTTCGAGCTGTCACCGCTCGCGCCCGACGACCTCAGCCGCATCCCCTTCACGCTGCTGGTGCCCAACTGCCCGGCGACTTTCATGGAGCACAAGCGCTGCGTGGTGCATATCGCCCGGCGTTCCGCCGAAGCCATGCGGGAGCACATGGGGCGCGCGCTGGCCATAGACATGGACGTGGTGATCGCGGGCGCGATCCTGGCTGATGTCGGCAAGCTGCTCGAGTACGAAAACGTGAACGGCAAGACGCGCCAGTCCAAGCGCGGCGAGCTGCTGCGGCATCCGTTCACCGGCGTGGCGCTGGCGATGGAATGCGGCGTGCCCGACGCGGTCTGCCACGTCATCGCCGCCCATGCCGCCGAGGGTGACCTGGTGAAACGCTCGACCGAAGCCACCATCGTGCACCACGCGGACTTTATGGCGTATGAGCCGTTCAAGAAGTAGCTGTCAGCTATCAGCTCTCAGCTTTCAGCGGTTGAGAACATCGGAATTTCATTCATGACCGTTACTGCCGTAATCTCGCAGTTCGCCGCTTCACTGAAGTTCGAGGACCTTTCCGCAGAAGCGATCTATCAGGCGAAGCGCTTCCTGCTGGATTCCCTCGGGTGCGCGCTGGGCGGGTACCGAGTGCACGATGTAACCATCGCGTTGCAAGTGCTGGACGAAATCGCCGGGCGCGGACCGTGCACGGTGATCGGCAGCGGCAAGCGCGTGGACCCGGTCTCGGCGTCGCTGGCCAACGCGCTGATGATTCGCTGCATGGATTACAACGACATCTACTGGAAGCAGGACCCGTCGCATCCTTCCGACATTTTTCCGGCGGCGCTGGCCTGCTGCGAGCGCGCTGGGAGCGACGGGCGCGAGCTGATCGTCGGGCTGGTGCTCGGGCACGAATTCGAGTGCCGCTTCTGCGAGGCCGCGTTCCCCGGCATCCGCGAGCGCGGCTGGCATCACGCCACGCTGACCGCGTTCGTTTCGCCAATCGTCGCCGGGCGCGCGCTGCATTTGACCGCCGAGCAGATCCAGCACGCCATCGGCATCTCGGCATCGCGGCAGGCCACGCTGGGCGCGGTCACGGCCGGCAAGCTGACGATGATGAAGAACACGGTGGACCCGATGGCGACACAGTCGGGCGTACTGGCGGCGCTGATGGCGGAGAAGGGCTACACCGGCCCCGAGCACGTAGTGGATGGCAAGGAAGGACTCACGCACTGCTTCGGGCCGGAGTGGAAGCTGAACGTGCTGACCGACGGGCTGGGAGAATCGTGGCGCATCACGCAGTGCGGGATGAAGTTCTTCCCCACCGAGGCATTGACGCACGCGCCCATTTCCGCGGTGCTCGACCTGGTACGCGAACACGATCTCAAGCCCGAGCAGGTGGAAAAAGTTCACATCCGTTCGCTGGCGCGCGCCGCCGACATCCTGAGCGATCCGAGCAAGTACGATCCGCGCTCCAAGGAAACGGCCGATCATTCGCTGCCCTACGTGATCGCCGCCGCGCTGGTGGACCGGCAGGTAACGCCGGCGCAGTTCACGCCAGAGAAGATCATGGACCCGCAGATCCGTGCGCAGTTGCGCAAGGTGGAAGTGGTCGGCGATCCGGAAATCGAGAAAGTCTTCCCTGCTCTTCAGCGCGTGATTGTGACCATCCGCACGACCTCGGGACAGGAGTTCACCAAGCAACTTGATTATCCCAAGGGCGATCCACGGAATCCCTTGTCGGACGCGGAGATTGAGGAGAAGTTCGCAGCGCTGGCCGGCCCGGTGCTCTCGCGCACGGCGCAGAAAAAGGTGCGCGAGGCAGTGTGGAATTTGGAGAAGCTGGATTCGGTGCGCGGGTTGATGAAGCTGCTGAAGGCGCGGCGGAGGGAGACAAAACGAACTGCGGAGCACGCGCCATCGGTATGAGAACAAGAATTAAGCGGATGTCATCCTGAGCGAGGACGCGCCTAACAACCAGCACGTGCGACATTCGCGTTCGGGTTGGCGCGTCCGAGTCGAAGGACCCCTATGCGAGCCCAGAAATTATATTTCGTTTACATCCTCGCTAGCCAATCGGGCACGCTTTACATCGGTGTCACCAACGACCTACAGCGGCGCGTGTTTCAGCACAAGCAGCACGAGATCGAGGGCTTCACGAAGGAATACGACGTTGATCGCCTCGTATACTGGGAGACCTTCTATGACGTCCGCAATGCGATTGATCGCGAAAAACAATTGAAGGGCTGGAGGCGCGAAAAGAAGATTGCGCTCATTGAGAGCATGAATCCGGAGTGGAAGGACCTGTCGAGAGAGTGGTATGAGAGTAGGGGTCCTTCGACTCGCCCGGCAAAACCGGCCGGGCTCGCTCAGGATGACAGCCGCGAAAAGCAGTGCTCTCGCAAACGCCAGTAGTGAAGATGAAATGAATCGCATGGGCCAAACGATCACTGAAAAACTCGCGCAGGCGCACCTGGCGGAGGGACCAAAGAGGCCGCTGCGGGCGGGGGACTTCGTCTCCCTCCGGCCGAAGCACGTGATGACGCACGACAACACCTCGGCGGTGATGAAGAAGTTCAAGTCCATCGGCGCGCAGAAAATCCACGACACGCGCCAGCCGGTGTTCGCGCTCGATCACGACATACAAAACCAGAACGAAGACAACCAGAAGAAGTACCGCGCCATCGAGGCCTTCGCCGGCGAGCACGGCATTGATTTCTACCCGGCGGGCACGGGCATCGGGCACCAGATCATGTGCGAGCGCGGCTACGTGACGCCGGGCTCGTTGGTGGTCGCCAGCGATTCGCATTCCAATATGTACGGCGCGCTGGGGGCGATCGGGACCCCGGTGGTGCGCACCGACGCTGCCGCCATCTGGGCAACGGGCGAATTCTGGTGGCAGATTCCGCGCACCGTGCAGGTGGTGCTGGAGGGCGCACTGAAACCGGGCGTCACCGGCAAGGACGTAATCATCGCGCTGTGCGGGGCGTTCAATGTCCACGTGCTGAACGCGGCGGTGGAATTCGCCGGCCCGGGCGTGGCGGCGCTTTCGATGGATGGGCGCATGACCATCGCCAACATGAGCACCGAGTGGGGCGCGCTGGTGGGATGGTTTCCGGCGGATGAGATCGCCATCAAGTGGCTGCGCGAGCGGCGACAGGAGCGGCTGCAACGAGGCGAGCCGGAGCGTTACACGGAAGAAGATTTGCGGCGGTGGGCGGATGAAGCCGCGGCCGAGGGCGGCCGCGCCACACTCTTGCGACCGGATTCGGATGCCGACTATGCAGCGCGCATCACGCTCGACCTCTCGCACCTGACGCCGCATGTATCGGGACCCGATACAGTGCAGGAGATGACCTCGCTGGTGGAGATCGAAAGGAACAAAGTCGCGATCCAGAAGGCGTACCTGCTGTCGTGCGTGAACTCGCGCGTGGAAGACCTGGAGGAAGCGGCGCTGGTGCTGCTGGGCAAGAAAGTGGCGCCATCGGTGAAGTTCTACCTGGGCGCGGCGAGCAAACTGGTGCAGGAAGAGGCGGAGCGGCGCGGCATCTGGCGGACGCTGGTGGAAGCGGGCGCGACGACGCTGCCTGCCGGATGTGGGCCGTGCATCGGACTCGGCGTGGGACTGCTGGAGCCGGGCGAAGTCGGAATTTCGGCCACCAATCGCAATTTCAAGGGACGCATGGGATCGCGCGACGCGCAGTGCTATCTCGCATCGCCCGCGGTGGTCGCGGCAAGCGCGGTGGCGGGCTACATCTGCGGGCCGGAGGCGCTGCAACGGCCGGCGAGCGACCGTGAGGACCGCAAGAAGCAAGGCGGCATGCTGGCGAAATACAAGAACCTGCAGGCGGGGCGAAAAGCGGAAGCGGCAAACGAAACTGTAGAGATCGTTGCCGGATTTCCCGAGCGCGTTCGCGGCAGGCTGGTGCTGGTGCCCAAGGACAATTTGAACACCGACGCGATTTATCCCGGCAGCTACACCTACCGCGACGACGTGACGCCCGAGATGATGGCCGAGGTGGTGTTCGAAAATTACGACCCGAAGTTTCCGCTGATCACGCGCGCGGGTGACGTGGTGGTCGGCGGCGCGAACTTCGGCACCGGATCCAGCCGCGAGCAGGCGGCGACGTCGCTGAAGGCCAAAGGATTCCCGCTGGTGATTGCCGCGTCATTTTCGCAGACGTACCTGCGCAATGCGTTCAACAACGGGTTCCTGTGCATTGAAATTCCAGAACTGGTGAAGCGCCTGCGCGCGGATTTCGCGGCACAGATTGCGGCCGGGGAGAAGACGATCATTCCCGGTGATGAGATCGAAGTGGACTTCACCAGGGGCGTGGTCACATGGCGCGGTGATCAGTTCCGTTTCCCGCCGCTGGGCAGCGTGCCACAATCGTTGGTTGTCGCCGGCGGCGTGGAGAATCTAGTGGCGAAACGCCTCGGCATAGGTTGAGAACACCGGATTACCACAGAGACACAGAGGCACAGAGAACACACATTTTCATTTCCTCTGTGTCTCCGTGTCTCTGTGTTGGGTGTTTCTTAGGAGCGGACTAATGTCGAAATGCACGGTCGTATCCATGCCCGGTGATGGGATCGGCAACCAGGTTCTGCCCGAGGCGATTCGCGTGCTCGATGCGGTCGGATTCGAAGCGACCTACGTGCACGGCGACATTGGCTGGGAGTTCTGGAAGACGGAAGGCAATGCCCTGCCCGACCGGACGATCGCGCTGCTGGAGAAGCACAAGCTCGGGCTGTTCGGCGCGATCACGTCGAAGCCGAAGAAGGAAGCGGACGCCGAACTTTCGCCCGCGCTGAAGGGCAAGGGCTACACGTATTATTCGCCGATCGTCACCATGCGGCAGCGCTTCAACCTCGATATCTGCGTGCGGCCGTGCATCGGGTTTCCCGGCAATCCTCTGAACTTCGTTCGCAAGAAAGTCGCCGGCGGATTTGAAGAGCCGCAGGTCAACGTGGTCGTGTTCCGCCAGAACACCGAGGGGCTGTACTGCGGCGTCGAGTGGACCAACCCGCCGGCGCTGGTGCGCAGCGCGCTCGAGTCGCACCCGAAATTCAAGCCGTTCGCGGGGACGAAGGGCGAGGATCTGGCGATCTCGGTGCGGATCATCACTCGCAAGGGCGCGGAACGCATCTGCCGCGCGGCGTTTGAGCACGCCAAATGGTACGGCTACAAAAACGTGACCATCTGCGAGAAGCCCAACGTTCTGCGCGAGACCAGTGGCATGATGGAAGAGGTGGCAAAGCAGGTGGAGAAGGATTACGCGATTCCGCTGTGGTCCACCAACATTGACGCGCAGACCATGTGGCTGACCAAGAACCCGGAAGACTACGGCGTGATTGTCGCGTCGAACCTGTTCGGCGACGTGATTTCTGACGCGTTTGCCGGGCTGGTCGGGGGGCTGGGATTCGCGGCGAGCGGGAATATCGGCGACGAGGTTGCGGTTTTCGAGCCGACACACGGGTCGGCGCCGAAGTACGCGGAACTGAATCCCCCGATCGTGAACCCGATTGCCATGATTCTTTCGGCGGCGATGATGCTGGACCACGTCGGGGAGCACGACAAGGCGGCGCGCGTGCGCGCGGCGATTGCGGACGTTGTCAGTGAAGGAAAAGTCCGCACTTATGACATGATGCGCATACCCGGGGGCGCAAGATCCATTGCGCAGGGTGCGGCAACAACGCCGCAGATGACGGATGCAATTCTGAAGAAGCTGGAATCGGCGAAGGTCGGGACAGCGGCGGACTAATTAGCCACAGATGAACGCAGATGCACGCTGATTTTTTTCAGATCTGCGTTGATCAGCGTTAATCTGCGGCGAGGTTTTGATGGCCACAACTGCAAACGTAACCACGACGGCATTCGAAGCGGGCAGGAGCGGTCCAGACGTGCGCTCGGATTGCCGAGTCATGTTCGTGCCTCGCTCCGCCGGCGGCATTGAGATCGAGTTGCAATCGAAAGTCGCGGCGTACTACGGCGATTCGATTCTGACGCAGGCGCGGCAGGTGCTGGCCGATCTCGGAGTCGAGCACGCGCGGCTGCTGATGGAAGACGCAGGCGCGCTGCCATTCGTGATTTCAGCGCGCATTGAGGCTGCCGTGCGGCGCGCGGGCATGGGCGAGGGACGACGGTCGCTGCCCGAACAGGTCACGCTGCCGGCTCCGTCGGCGCGCGATCGCCTGCGCCGGTCGCGCCTGTACCTGCCGGGCAGCGAACCGAAGTATTTCATCAACGCCGCGCTGCATGCGCCCGACACGATCATTCTCGATCTGGAAGATGCGGTCCACGCCAATGAAAAAGATGCGGCGCGCGTGCTGGTGCGCAATGCGCTGCGCGCGGTGGATTTCGGCGCGTGCGAACGCATGGTGCGCATCAACCAGCTTCCGCTCGGACTGGCGGATCTGGACGAGGTGGTGCCGGAATCTCCCGACCTCATCCTGATTCCGAAAACCGAGCACGCCGCGCAGGTCACGGAGGTCGAACAGAGGATTGCGCGCGTGCAGTCGCGCTGCGGCGTGCATCGCGACATCTGGCTGCTGCCGATCCTGGAGACCGCGCTGGGAATCGAAAATGCGTGGGCGATCGCGACCGCATCGCCGCACAACGTGGCGCTGACCATCGGGCTCGAGGATTACACCGCCGACCTGGGCGTGGCGAAGACGGCGCTGGGAGCGGAGTCACAGTACGCACGCACGCGCCTGGTGAATGCTGCGCGGGCCGCCGGTTTGCAGGCGAACGATTCGGTGTACGGCGATGTCGGCGACCTGGAAGGACTGGCAACCTGGGCCCGCAACGCGCGCGCGCTCGGGTTTGAGGGCATGGGGTGCGTGCATCCGCTGCAGGTCGCGGTGATTCACGAAGCGTTCGCGCCGACGCAGCAGGAAATCGAGCGGGCGCTGCGCATCGTGGGCGCGTACGAAGACGCGCAAGCGCGCGGGCTCGGCGTGGTGAGCCTGGGGTCGAAGATGATCGACGCTCCCGTGGTGCAGCGCGCGCTCAAGCTGGTACAGAGGGCCGAGCGCATGGGGGTGGTCACACAGGAGATGCGCGCTGCGGCGGCGGCGCGCGCGGCGGCGCCGCAAGCGGTATCGGACGGTGGCGAGGGATAAGAAAAGAGCCGCAGATTAGCGCAGATGAACGCTGATTATCTTTTGCCTTTGATCCGCGTTGATCTGCGTTCATCAGCGGCTAAGGCTTCGCATGAGCACAACTGCAAATTCGATTGAACTGGTCAGCAACGCCGCCGGACGCGTGGTGCCGACGAACGTGAATGGCCAGGCGCAGCGGCCGTACGCGGGCGTCAACCACGATCATCCGCAGGGACGCAAGGCGGCGCCGCCGATCCGCACCGCCGCCGATTACCCGATGAACGGCGACAAGCGCGTGCCCGATCTGGAAACCGCGCTGCGCCAATGCGGGCTGAGCGACGGGATGACCATCTCGACGCACCATCACCTGCGCGACGGCGACCGGGTTGCGCTGTGGGCGCTGCAGACGGCGGCGAAGATGGGCAGGCGCGAGCTGATGTGGTTTCCGAGCGCGTCATTTCCCGCGCACGCGCCGGTCATCGAGCTGATGGAAGCCGGCAGCGTGCACCACATCGAGGGCTCGATGAACGGGCCGCTGGGCGACTACTGCACGCAGGGGCGGATGCGCGGCATGGGCGTGCTGCGCTCGCACGGCGGGCGCTGGCAGGCGATCCAGGACGGCGAGGTGCACATTGATATCGCGGTGATTGCCGCGCCCACCGCCGACGCGTTCGGCAACGCCAACGGATCGCACGGGCCGTCCGCCTGCGGGTCGCTGGGGTTCGCGCTGGCGGATTCGATGTACGCCGACCGTGTGATCGTGGTCACCGATAACCTGGTCGAGTTCCCCTGCGTGCCGTGGCAGATCCAGGGCAACAACGTGGATTACGTGGTGCAGGTGGATTCCATCGGCGACCCGGCGAAGATCGTGTCGGGCACGACGCAGATTACGCGCTCGCCCGACCGGCTGCTGATCGCACAGTACGTGGCGCAATTCGTGCGCGACGCGGGCATCATGCGCCCCGGCTTCTCGTTCCAGGCGGGTGCGGGCGGCATCGCTCTGGCGTTCGCGGATTATCTGCGGCGGTACATGAAGCAGAGCGGCGTGCGGGCGCGGTTCGTGCGCGGCGGCTCGACCCGCTACCTGGTCGAATTGCTCAAGGAAGGGCTCACCGATTACATCCTGGACGGGCAGACGTTTGACCTGGACGCGGTGCGCTCCATCGCCAGCGATCCGCGGCACGTGCCCACCTCGCCGTTCACGTCGTACAACTACCACGGCAAGGGGTTTTTCAATTCCCTGGTGGACGTGGTGGTGCTGGGCGCGACCGAAGTGGACGTGAACTTCAACGCCAACGTGGTGACGCACTCCGACGGCCGCCTGCTGCACGGCATCGGCGGCTGGCAGAACTGCCTGTTCGCGGGGTGCACCATCCTGCCGGTGCCCTCGTTCCGCGATCGCATTCCGGTGATCGTGGACCAGGTGACAACGCTCACCGGGCCGGGCGAACTGATTGATGTTGTCGTCACCGAGCGCGGGATCGCAATAAACCCGCGGCGCAAAGACCTGCTGGATGCGGTGAAAGGCTCCTCACTTCCCGTTCGGCCAATCCAGGAGATGCAGCGCGAGATTGAGAAGATCTGCGGCGGCAAACCTCAGAAGCCGCGCTTGACCGAGAAGCCCGTCGCCGTGGTGAAGTGGGTGGACGGCACGGTGCTGGACACGGTGTGGCAGGTCCACAGTTGACCCGATTAAATTCTGCGATCATAAAAAAAGGAGGCGGGCCAACGGCCCGCCTCCCGAGTTTCACGCGGAGTGAAACGGTTAGAAGGTTAACTTCAGGCCAAACTCCGTCTGGCGCGCCGAGCCGGCGGTGTTGAGGCCCGTACCGACTCCCCGCCGCAATGACTCCTTCGAGTTACCCGCGGTGCCGTTGGCGCTGCCGCCACTGCCGTTGACGACGCCGCTGACGGAATTGAAGTTGGCGAAGTTGAAGGCGTTGAAGAACCCGACCGACGGCTCAAGCGTCATCCGCTCGCGGAGCTTGATCGGCCACGACAACTTGGTATCAAGCGCCTTGAACCACGGATTGCTGAACTGGCCGGCGGGCGCGGCTGGGACCGAATCCAGCACCGCCCCCAGGGACGTCAACTGCCCCGAAGTGAAAAAGCCTGCATTCACCAGCGCCTGGGCCGCGGGGCTCAGTTTCCCGGCATTGGCGGTGTTGTAGGCATTGATCGCGTTGTTGACGTTGCCGCCATTAGTCCCGCGACCGAAGGTGCCGAGTTTGTAGCCGGTAATCGGGTCGCCCGATTCTCCATCACCCGTCAAATCGGTGAAGAAAATCTCACCCGCGCGACTCTGGTTCTCCAGATAGAGCGTGGTTGCCAGCGGCGAGGTGAAGTGAGCACCAATGCTGATCGCCGGCCCGCGGTTTCCTATCTGGAAGTACCCGCCGACGGACAACTGGAACGTACGGTCCAGAGCGCCTGGCCCGTAGTACCTCGTCGGCTGGTTGATGTCCCAAGCGTAGGGCAGGAAGTCCTGGTCACCACCAAAGGCCATGGTGTTGAAACGCGAACCGGCCCAGGAAACCGTCCAGTTGCTATGCGGGATCCCCGGCAGGAGGTGCTCCTTGCGAGCGGTCAGCTTCACCTGCAAGCCGGTGTAGGTGGAGCGCCCGATCGAGTTCATCATTTCGACCTCGCCCAACAACGGGTTGATGCCCGGGAATGCCGCCCCCGTGTCCGGTGTGGCCCCGTTCAACGCGGCCGGTGTGCCGGCGAAGAGATTCGGGTCGCCGGCGGACGTGAGTCCGTTGCCGGCAAAGTCTCCGATCGTCGCAGGCCTGGGGGTGTACGGCCCTGTTCCTCCGCTTGGATTGCTGGGACATAGTGTGATTGCCGCATTGATTGTTGCCACTCCGCAGTTGGCGAGAGTGGTGGCGATCGCGTTTTGCGCCGCCGTCTTGTTGAGGAAGCGGGCGTCGCCCACGTGGTTCATGTCGGCGCCGATCAAGTAATGCTCGCCGACATTGCGGATGAAATCAGCACTCAGCACGATCCCGGGTTTGAGCTCGCGCTGAAAGCCGAGATTCATCTGGATGGAGCGTGGCGTGCGGTAGTGGGGGTTGAACAAGCCTTGTCCCGTCGAGTTGCCGCTTGCGGCGAGAGCCTCGCCCAGGAAGCTACCGTTGACAGCCGCCCCCGCAGCCTTGGTAGCCGCCTGGAACGCTGCCTGCAATGACGCTGCTAACGCCAGTACGTCCCCCACACGGTGGGTGCAGATCGTGCTGGGGCAAGACGAACTGGTCCCGTAGAACAAGCCCGTGGGCAAGCGTGCGGGGCGATCGAACAGGATGTTGTTGAACACTCCATTCTCAAAAAAGAGGCCGACGCCGCCGCGGATAACGGTCTTGCCGCTACCGGTCGGATCATAGGCAAAGCCAACCTGCGGGCCGAAGTTGGTATTCGGTTGCCTCACGCGAGCGCCCAGACCGGCGCCAACCTGATCGAGAATGAGCTGCTTGCCGCTGCACGGTACGTAAGCAACACCACCGACGGTGAAGTTGGCAACGTCAATCTGATCGCATGTCATCGGAGGAGAATCACTGTCCGAGCGTCCGGTATCACGGCCATACCGCAGACCCATGGTCAGGGTGAGCTTGCGGCTGAACTTCCAGGAATCGCCGAAGTAGAGTCCTAACCGGCTGTCGTATTGACCGCCGGCGGGATAGCCAAACTGCGGCGTCTCCGTGAAGAAGCCCTGTCCGTTGCCCCTGAGGAAGCCAGTGACCACGTAGTTAAGCGGATTGCCCGAGCCACCCGGATACGGGCCAGCGGCCGCTAACGCCTGTGCGGCAGGACTGTTGGACGTGCGTAGTTCTGGGGCGAGGCCGTAGAAGGCAGCGAAGCCTCCGCCGAGGATCTTGTTGAAGGCGACACCGTAGCGCAGGATGTGCGAACCCTGCACCTTGGTGCCGTCATACTTGATTTCCTTGTTGCTCTGGAAGGTCGCCTGCGGCGCCAAGCGCGAAGGGCCAAAACGCGCCACGACTCCCGCCGGGCCGATGCGAACGGCCACCGGCAAGTTCCCGGCCGGATCGTACACGCCACCGCCAAGTACCGCGTCGGCGATGTGGTTTTGAAACTTCAGGTAGCCGAAGCGAATGCTGTGGGTGGAATTGCCGCTGCTGTAATCCCAGCCGATACCGTGAGCCGGGGTATTGTCGCGGTTGGCGAACGGCTGGTAGGTGCCGCCGTAAGCGCGAACGTCGGCGTTGTAGTTATAGGTAAATCGGTAGAACAGACGCATGTTGGGCTTGATCTGCCAATCCAGTCGCCCCAGGCTGGTCGTTTCCTTAAACGCCGCCGGATAACCTGACGGGATCACCCCCAGGAACTGCGATTCGGGGGTCAACGGTACCAGCAACGGGTTGCGAACGTGCTCGGCGGTGCCGAAGAAGAACAGCTTGTCCTTGATGATGGCGCCGCCCAGTTGTCCGCCGAACTGGTTGCGTTGGTAGTAGCCGGTCTGCCCGCCAGGGAAAGCGGCAACCCCGGCGTTCCGGTCTCGGAACAAGCCGAAGCCCTGGCCGTGCAATGTGTTCGTGCCGGACTTGGTTACCACGTTAACGGCGCCGGAGGAGGTCAACTCGGTGGAGATGTCCAGCAGCGACTGGCTGAGCTGGAACTCCTGGATGCCGCCGGCGGGAATGTTCTGCGTGGTCGTGCCCACGGTCTCGTCGCTGACGTCAATGCCGTCCAGCGTGATGCGGGCGGTTCGGCCAAAGCGGCCGCCGAAAGAAATCGAAGAGAATCCGTTCTTCGTCGGATCGAAAACGCCGCCGTCCTGGATTTGTACGCCAGGTTCAAAGGTGGCGAGGTCGAGGAAGTTACGGCCCGAAAACGGGATGGTTTCAATCTGAGCCGCGTTGAGCACGCCCTGCACCGAAGCCTGCTCGGTGTTGACCTGGATGGCGCTGGATTCAACGCTGACTACTTCGCTGGCCTTGCCGAGTTTAAGACCGAAGTTGCCGGACGTGATGCCGCCGACTTGCACCTGAACGGTGGATTGAGTGGTTCCGAAGCCCGACGCCGTTGCTGAAACCAAATACGAGCCGGGCAACAGCGGGCCGGAAGTATAGGTGCCCCGGGAGGAAGTCGTGAGGTTAATGTCCTGGCCGGTTTGGACACCTTTAATGGTGACCTTGGCACCGGAGATCACCGCACCGGACGGATCAGTAATCGTGCCCTGGATGCTACCAGTCGGTAACTGTGCCGAAGCCAGGGTTGTGAGAAAGAGAGTCGCGAGCAGCAAAACGACTGTGGAAAAGCGTTTCACAAGACTTTCTCCTAGGCTGGGATGGGAGAACCCAGCAGATGTAGTTAGAGCCTGCGCCTTTCCACATCCGGCCGCATGGGCTGCGGCCCTTCCTCGGAGGCGTCCTGTTGGAAATCCCTACAAAACTACAGACGTGTGTCACGGAAGAGTGCATTTCAGAGGCCACGACCCGGGCACCAACGCCTGCCTCGACATGCCGCGAAAGTGTTGATTTGTGTTTGAGTTACATAATTAGCTGTGCAAAACAGCTCCCGTATTTCGTATATATGCGGGTCTTTCGCTATTAGATTGCGTATGTTTTACGAGCGTTGTGAGTTCCATTTTGGGAAATGAGTTTTTCGTTACCGGAATGTGTCTGTTCCGGGAAAATGCGCTGCCGTCTTGGATATCCCGTTCCGCCCAAGTTGCCCCCGCCTAAGCCACTATCGTAGTCTCCTCTGCTTATGACAACTTCAGCGCGAAAGCGCCGCCGTGCTCTTGCGACCGCCGTTCTGTTCGCTTTACTGCTGCTCACCCCTGTGCTGCACGCGCGCTTCACGCTCGAACAGGTAATGAGTTCCCCGTTCCCGAGCAACTTAACCGCCGCCGAACGCAGTCCCAGCGTGGCTTGGGTATTCGACGCGAAGGGGGTGCGCAACATCTGGGTGGCGGAAGCGCCCAATTTCGCTGCACGCCAGGTGACGCATTATTCGGCGGACGATGGCATGCCGTTGTCGAGCGTGCGTTTGACGCCGGATGGCCGCACCGTGGTTTACGTTCGCGGCAGCGAGACCAACAAAAAGGGTGAGGTCGCCGACCCGACCAGCAATGTCAAGCAGCCCCACCAGGAAGTGTGGGCGGTGGATGTGGACAAGGGCGAACCGCGCCTGCTGGGCACGATGGAGTGCAACGAGGAAGACTGCGAAGACGCGCAGATTTCCCCGGACGGCGAACGGGCGGTGTGGTCCGGCGCCAAAGGGCAGTTGTGGATCGCGCCGGTCTCGGGAGCGGAGAAGGCAAAGCAGCTAACCTACGTGCGCGGCGAGAACAACAGCCCGCGCTGGTCGCCCGACGGCAAGCGCATCGCATTCGCCAGCAACCGCGGCGATCACAGCTTCATTGCAGTGTATGAATTGGGCAGCGACACACTGCGCTACGTGGCGGCCTCGGCCGATCGGGACATCATGCCGCGCTGGTCGCCCGACGGAACCAGGATCGCGTTTGTTCGCCTGCACGGCGCCGAACGCGGCCTGCCGATCATCCCCGAGCGTCCTGCGCCGTGGGCCATCTGGGTCGCCGATGCTGCGACGCTGGATGCTCGCGAGGTTTGGCATAGCACGAATGATGACGCTGGATCCTTCCCCGAGCTGGTAGCCGAGCAGGCGTTCGTCTTCGCCGCCGGCAACCGCGTGGTGTTCGCCAGCGAGCAGGACGGCTGGGCGCACCTATATTCCGTTTCCGCCGGCGGCGGCAAGGAAACGCTACTCACGCCGGGGCAGTTTGAATTCGAGGACGTGGCGCTTAGCGCGGACAAAAAAGCGCTGCTGTACACCTCGAACCAGGGCGACATTGACCGCCGTCACGTGTGGCGCGTGCCGGTTGCGGGCGGCACGCCGCAAGCGCTTTCGCGCGGCGAGACCATCGAGTGGGCCCCGGTGGAAACTAGCGGCGGCAAGTTCGTGCTCTGCCTGGGCTCGACCGCAACCTCGCCGGCAATGCCGTACTTGCTTACGCAACAGGGCAGGCGGATGATCGCCAAACGAGCGCTGCCCGCCGATTTTCCCAGCGCGGAACTGGTCACGCCGAAGCAGGTGACTTTCAAGTCAGACGACGGGCTGGAAATTCATGGCCAACTGTTTGTCCCGCCGGGAAGGACGGCGCCCGGTCCGGCGCTCATCTTCACCCACGGCGGCTCGATGCGCCAGATGATGCTCGGCTTCCACAACATGCAGTACTACCACAACGCGTACGCCGAGAATCAGTACCTGGCGTCGCTGGGATACGTGGTGTTGTCTGTCAACTACCGCACCGGGATCATGTATGGGCGCGCGTTTCGCATGGCGCCGAAAACGGGCTGGCGCGGCGGGAGCGAGTACCAGGACGTGGTCGCCGGGGCGCAGTATCTGCGGTCGCTGCCGTACGTGGACGCGAAGAAGATCGGCCTATGGGGCGGTTCCTATGGCGGATACCTGACGGCGATGGGGCTGGCGCGGAACTCCGACCTGTTCGCCGCCGGTGTGGACATGCACGGCGTACATGACTGGTTTTCGGAGGCGCGGCACTGGCACCCCACGCTGGGCGAAGATGCGCCCGACCTGGAGCAGGCGAAGAAGCTGGCGTTGGAGTCGTCGCCGATCTCGACGATTGCGCAGTGGCGCTCGCCGGTGCTGCTGATCCAGGGCGACGACGATCGCAACGTCCCCTTCAACCAGACCGTGGACCTGGTGCAGCGCCTGCGTGCGCAAAAGACTCCATTCGAAACGATCGTCTTCCCCGACGAGATCCACGATTTCCTGTTGTGGCGGAGCTGGGTGCGCGCCTACGCAGCGACTGCGTCATTCTTCGATCGCGTGTTGAAGCGCGGCGAGAAAATCGGCGTGCCGGACTAGCGGCGGGGGTTCAGCGGATCGTGCGGCACGGTCGTGTAGCGGAAGCGGTATTCCGACTCCGCCTCGCCGGAATAAAACCGCGTGTTGAACTCCAGCAGGTAATGCAAGTAGCGCGCGTCCACAGGTGCATTTGAGGGCGCGTACGGATAATCCGGCATGGCATGGAACGGTAATGGCTCGACCGTCTGACCATCGGCGGCATAGAAATCCATGTCCTTTTCGAAACCGTCGGCGAAGAAAAAGTAATCGCGCTTCCATCCGGGAGGAATGGACGGGAGGCCGGCGGGATCGAATTCCAGTTGCACCTCGTCGCCGGAGCCGAAGACGACGTGGCGATCATCCGCGGCGGCCAGCAGTTCGCGCACGTCGCCCAACCGCGTGTACGCGCCCGCCTGCCTGGCATACGGACCGGTGAGGCTCACGTCCTCATAGACGTACGACAAATCGCCGGGCGTTTTCTTTTCCACCGGACGCGGGTAGCCGTGGAATGCAAGCATTGCCTGCGCCAGGGGCACGTCGGTTGTGCGCACGCGAATTCCGGGCGCGGTCCGGTCCACCAGAACCTGGTCCCAGTAAATCTGGAGATTGGTCGCGATGCGGATGCGTCGCGTGCCCGGCGGCAACTTGCCGGTGAGGTCGGCGATGGTGGTGCGCGCCAGGCCCGCGGGGAAGCCCATGTCTTCGACCACGCGTACCCAGTGGCCGCTGGCGTCAAGCGCCTCGACGTACGGCGCGACCGGCGTGATGCCCGCCTGGTCGGCGGCATACATCGAGGTCGCGGTGAAGTATTCGATGTAACCGTGCATCAGCAGCCGCAGCGGCCCGGACGCGTACGGCTCACCGAGGTCCAGTTCCAGCCAGTGCGGCTTGGTGAAACCTTTGTACGGGATCAGCTCGAAGCCGGTGACGTAGCGGTGATCGAGCGAGCGCAACAGCGGCAGCACATCGCGGCCACGATCGTCCCAAGCCCCCGACGGAGGCTGCGGGTTGCGGCTGGCAACGATTTTGAACTCCGGGAACGGCGGATTCGACGCGAAGTACTCGTTGGGATAGACGTCCACTCCCGCCGGATGATCCACCGCGAGCAGGCGCACCTGGTCGAGATAGACAACCTCCTCCATCGGCTCCATCAGGCGGAAGCTCAGGCGGTTTGCGTGCGTCGCGACATTTTCAACCTTGATGTATTCGGTAGGGTCGGGCACGTTGCGCTGCCCGGGCCCGACCCAGTGCCCTACAACACCGGCGCCGATCATGTCGGCGACGAAGCGATACCGGCTGCCGTCCCAGGCAAAAAGTAGCGGGCACGAGCTTCCGCGACGGTCAATTTCGCTCACCTTCGCCAACCCGGCAACAACATTGACCTCATCCTGCACGACGCCGGTGGGCCAGAGCAGGCGCAGCATATCGAGCTGCTTCTCCCTGCCGATGCCGATGTCAACCGTGGTGACGCTTTGTCCGAGGAAGCTCGAGCCGGTCACTTCGCGCTTCTGCCACAGGGTTCCGGCAAACGCTTCGACCTTGGTACCGATGGCGCTCTTGTTGTCGTTCAATCCGTGGAGAGCGATGCGCACAGAATTGTTCCTGTTGCCGCCGTCGTTGCGAAGCAGGATCGGCGGGCCTCCCGCCTGCGTGATCAAGATGTCGTCGTCCCCGTCTCCGTCATAGTCAGCAATGACGAGCGCACGCGGATTGGTGAGCGGAATCTTGTCGAGCCCGACTTGCGCGGTGACGTCCACGAACCCGTTGGCTCCGGTGTTGCGCAACAGCCGGATTTCAGCGTGGCCCTGCGCGGTTTCTCCGACCGCCACCAGGTCCATCCAACCGTCGTTGTCGTAATCGAAGGCGGCCACTCCCCAGGCGCGGACCCAGTGCAAATCCGGCAGCGACACCGGCTCAAAGCGCTTGCCGTCCACATTCCGCCAGAGGCTCAACCCGGGCGCGGTGCGGTGGGTGAACGCCAGGTCCATCCAGCCATCTTTGTTGAAGTCCTGCACCGCGATGCCGACCACCGGCGCGACCCGCGCCGCCCAAGGCTCGGCCGGTTTGAACTTCCCTTCGCGGGGATTGACCAGCATGCGCGGCGGTTCGCCGGCCGGTGCAACCAACAGGTCCGTCGCCCGATCGTTATTGAAGTCGGTGGCGACGGCGGAAAAGCTCGGACCGCCACCGAGTCCGGTTTGTTCCGTCCATTCGGTGAAGGTGCCGTTGCCGTTGTTGCGCCAGAGTTGATTCGCCGCGCCGGGCGCGCCCGGCTTACCGGTAACGTACAGATCCAGATCGCCGTCGTGATCGTAATCCATGAAGGTCAGGCCGAAGGGTGCATGGGTGGCGCGAATGCCGCTGGGCTCGGTCACGTCCTTGAACGTGCCGTCGTGCTGGTTGTGAAACACGGCGACGTGATCGGGAAAGCTGAGCGCGAGATCGGTCCAGCCATCGTTGTCGTAATCGCCGGCGGCGCATGCGATCGCGTGAGCGCGCGGATCGAGCCCCGCTTGCTGCGTGATGTCGGAGAAACGGCCGTTGCCCAGATTGCGGTAGAGCGTCAGGCCGCCCTGCCCGCCACCGTCGGCGAGCAGAAGATCGGGTCGTCCGTCGCCGTCAAAGTCAAAAAAGCAAGCGCCCGAGCCGATGGTGTCCGGCAAACTGGATTGCGGTGATTGCGCCCCAACCGCAAGTCCGGCTTCAGCCGTTACCGCAACAAAGCGCACCGGAATCGCGCGCGGGGTTGCCGATTGATCCGCGGACTTCGCCGGCTGCGCCAGCGACAGCGGGCCCTGCTCGCCGTACCCTTGTCCGACCAGCGCTCCCAGCTTGTTGCGCGCGAGTTCCTGGAAGCGCGCCAGGTGCGGCTTAGACTGATCGGTTTGGTCCAGTCGCTGGTACGCGCGCGCGAGCGCGAATTCGGCGGAGGGGTGGAACGCATCCAGCGCCAGCGCCTGCTTCAACGCCGCGATCGCCTCCTGCTCGCGATGCAGTTGTGAGTAGGTTGCCCCGAGGAAGTACCAGGTATCGGGGTCGCCGGGCGCCAGCTTGGCCCCGCGCTGGAGATCCGCGAGCGCCGCCTCATCCTTCCCTTCCGCGCGATCGAGCAAGCCCAGGTTGTACCAGGCGCGCGCGTTGTCCGGATCACGCGCGAGCACCGATTTCAGCAGCCGGCGCGCCTCCGTGAAGCGCTGCAGGTTGAGCAGCGCGATGGCCTGGTTCAGGCGCGCGATGTCGAGCTTGGCACTGAGTTGTTGGGAGCGGCGAAACGCGCGCAGCGCTTCTTCGAGCCGTTGCTGGCCCATGTACGCGACGCCAAGGTTATTGAACCGGAGCGCTTCCGCCGCGGGGTCAGTCTTGGCTGGCGCAGTATTCTTTCGCGTCTGCGCTACGCCACTAACCGTGACCACAGCGGCGAGCGCGCACACCAGCAACTTTGCAGCGCGCGTCCGTTCAAACACGTTGCTATTCCGATCGCTTGGAGTACTTGCGAGACGATATTACGCCGCGGCCTTCCTCGACGGTAATCGTCTGATCGGCCGCCACGTCGCGCAGGCGGTCCACCTGGCCGCTGTGCCACTGCACCTCGACCTCGGACTTTTCAGGATTGGCCCCCAGTCCGAAGGTCAGCACCAGTTCGCTCTGCGACAAATAGCTGGAGCCGCTGCGTAGCATCTGCCATTGCTGGTCGCTGCCGGAATGGACGCGCACCACCGCGCCGATGCCGTCCCGATTCGAACGCGTGCCCACCAGCTTGACGCGCAGGCTGTGATTGGTGGCGCCGTCGTTGCGGAACAGCACGGCAGGGCCGCCGTTGGTGGTGATCAGCAGGTCGAGATCGCCGTCATTGTCGATATCGGCGTAGGCGGCGCCGCGCGCGACCCGCGGGGCGGCAAAACCGGCTCCTGCCGAGGAAGCAACATCGGCAAATTTTCCTTGACCGAGATTGCGGAACAGGTGCGGCGGCTGGCGGTACTTGATGCGCTTCTGAATGCGCTCGATGTCGCTGTCGAGGTGGCCATTGGCGACGAACATGTCCGGCCAACCATCGAGATCGTAGTCGAAAAAGAAGCAGCCGAAACCGAGCGTCAACAGGCTAGTGCGGCCGACCTCCGAGCGCGGCGCTTCATCCACGAATAATCCATTCCCCTCGTTGTGGTACAGCGCCATCATCTGGTTGGAAAAATTGGTGATGATGATGCTGGGCCGCCCGGAGCGATCGTAATCGGCGGCATCCACGCCCATGCCGGAGCGCGCCACACCGTCTTCACTGTAAGCGATGCCCGCCGTGGTGCCGCGCTCGCTGAAGGTGCCGTTGCGATTGTTCAGGTAGAGCTTGTTGGGCTGCGTGTCGTTGGCCAGCAGCAGGTCGGGCCAGCCGTCCTGGTTGTAGTCGAGCACGGCGATGCCGAGCCCCTTCGAATTGGCGTCGTATAAGCCCGCCTTCGCCGTGGCGTCTTCGAATTTTCCGTGGCCCAGGTTGCGCCACAGGCGCAGCGACGCTCCCTTGTACGACTCCGGCGTGCAGTACGACTTGTGCGTGCCGTCGAGCGTGCAGAACAGGTCCTTGTCGGGCGCCCACTGCACGTAGTTGGCGACCACCAGATCCAGCAGGCCGTCTTTGTCGTAGTCCACCCATGCGGCGCTGGTGCTGAACTCGCTGATGCCCCAGAGCCCGGCGGCGCGCGTCACGTCGGTGAATGTCCCGTTGCCGTTGTTGTGAAACAAGCGGCTCTGGCCCACGGCGCTGATGAAGATGTCGTCGTAGCCGTCGTTGTCGTAGTCGCCGACCGCAACCCCCAGGCCGTACATGCTGACGGCCAGACCGGCCTTCGCGGTCACATCGGTAAAAGTTCCGCTGCGGTTGTTGTGATACAGCTTCAGCGTGGATGCGGCCCGCCCGTGTCCCGGCCCGTCCGTGCCGTTGACCAGCAGAATGTCGGGGTAACCGTCGTTGTCGTAGTCAATGAACGCGCAGCCCGGGCCGAGCGTTTCCGGCAGATACTTTTTGCCGAACGCGCCATTGTTGTGCACGAAGCGAATTCCCGCCGCCCGCGTGATGTCGCGAAATTGGATGTGCGAGGGCTTGCTTTGAGCGGCGGCGGCCGGGGCCGCCAACAGCGCTGTCACCAAAAAACGCGCAAAAAAAACTTTCATTACTCGCCGTTTCCCCGATGTTCCGCGTTTTTCGCCAGCCGCGCGCGCTCGGCGTTGTAGGCGGACAAGACCGAAAGCGGCACTGAAACGTGATCGTGGATGGGCTGGCGCTCGTTGTTGTCCTCGGGATGCAGCCGGCGATACGCGCCCGTGATTGCCTGCGCGGACTCATCCGCCTTGAAGCGCAGATAGAGCTTCTGTTCGCGTTGTGCGTCTGCGTCGCGGCCCAACCCCTGGTAGCACAGCATGAGGTTGTAATGCGCCTGCAGGTCCTCGGGATCGATGCTGAAGACAGACTGGAACTGCTCCACCGCGTCCGCATACTTTCGTTGCAGGAAGAAAATGCGGCCGAGATCGTTTCGGGCCACGCGATCGCGCGGATATTGCGCCAAGACCTGCTGCAAATGCTTGGCGGCGCCATCGTAATCGCCGACATTGCGCAGGACGCGGGCGTAGAAGTAATGCGCCGCTGCCAACTGCGGCTTGAGCGCAAGCGCCTTTTCCAGCACCTGGCGCGCGCGCCCCATGTCGCCCTCCTGCACCGCCACCCGGCCCAGGTTCACCCATCCGTCCGCTCTCTGAGGATCGATCTCCGCGACTTTCTGGAACGCCGCACTGGCGCCCTTCAGATCGCCCTGCAGAAACAGGCCGATGCCGTAATCGTTCCAGCGCGTCCAATCGTCGGCGCTTAATTGCACCTGCGGGCGCGGTGCAGGTGACCCGTGCGGCTCGACGCGAAGTGTCGCCTCATCGTGCGCCAGATCCGCGATCGGCAGGTTGGGAATCGACTTGATTTTTCCCGAAACGTCTGCCGTGCTGCCGGTAAACACCGTGTGGCGGTCGTCGTAATTGGGCGAAAATTCGCTGCCCTTCTCCTGCGGATCGGGGATCCCGGCAAAGGAAAACTGTGTGTTCCACCAGGAGAACTTGCGGTAACACAGCCGCGCCTCCAGCCTGATCTCGCGGCCCGCATTTTCCGGCACGTGCAACCGGAAGTGCACGGTATCGGCGGCGCCGGGCGGAATCAGGCGAACGTACACCACCGCTCGCGTTGACCACGCGTTGCGCTTGTTAATCGGGTTTCCATTCGCGTCCACCATCAGCGCGCGGTAGAAATGCGCGCCCTTTTCCACCGGCCCGCGGCCATTGTCTTCCACCATGCCGCTCCAGAATACGACCTGCCCTTTGTCGTCGGTGGCCTTGAGTTCCAACCAGGTGTCGTAGGCATCCACAGTGCCGCCGGGAAAAAAGTGTCCGACGGTGCGGGTTCGCACCACGACATCCAAGCGCATGGTGTCGCCACGGCGCACCACAGCGCGCACGCGGTTGAGCGGGGCGGTGACGGGAGCGGCTTCGATTCCCGCCGGCGTGACGTTGGTCTCGCTTTCTTCACCGACGCCGAACGTGGTTGCGATTTCGGTTTTCGGGACTGCGGCGGCGTGCTCCGGCGTCAGCGCCGGCGAGACCGCGAAGATGTCCACCGTCACGGATTTCTTGAGAAAATTCTCCACCGCGGCCCGTTGCGCGGGGTCCTGGTTGACCGTCGGCAACGCGGTATTGGCCGCGGCAAAGGCGTGGGAGCGAAGAATGCCGTTCACATTCCCCGCCTCATTGGACGCCACCGGCGGCATGTGGCAATCGGCGCACTGCGCCGGCTTCGGCGGATAGTAAAACGATCGCGCGCCCTGTCCCGATACTCCGCTCGCCTGCCAGTTGTCGTATTCGTTAAAGCCGCGGATCCAGCGGTAGTGGTTCACCGGCGCGTCCAGATGGACTTTGTGGCAGGTCGAGCAGAACTCCGCGGTCTGCGTTTTCATGAACGGTTTGAGGAACACGCGCCGGTGCGGTTCCGGATTCAGCCTCACCATAAAGTCGTGCAGCGCGCGGACCACGGGATTCTTGCTCGCCGCCAAGTCGTGCAATTGCGGGTACTCGAGCACGAAGTCGGCTTGTCCCATGGTGCTCTTCACCTGGGCGATGGAGTGGCACATCACGCAGCCCAAGCCGGCCTGCGCTTCCGGCCGGTGGATGTTCTGCTTGATCGGCGTATCCATCATGCCGCTGTAGAGCACCGCCGGATCGTGGCAGCCGCCGCACCATTTCGACGGCCGCGTCCCCACCACGTCCTGCATGTACTCGATACTCTTGCGATACCACTGGTTGTTGAACGACGAGAAGTGATGCGCCGAGCTGTTCCACTGCTTAAAGATCTGCTCGTGGCAGCGTTCGCAGGCTTGCGATTCCAGGAAGAACTTGCCGGGCATCAGCTTGCCGTCGACGGTTTGCGCTGAACTGGGGAAGAACGGGCCTTTGGGCCCGTCGCCTTCGGCATCCATGGTTGTCGGCGCGGGCCGGTTCTTGATGAGGTGGCTGCGCAGCCACTGCCCGTTGCGCCACGAGTAGCCGAAGGCGGCCAGGGCCGCGACCGCCGCAAGACATATCGCGACACGAGCTACGGTCGCGCCGAACCCGCTCAGCCTTCCTCGCCGGCCCAGCGCATAGGCCGCGAGCACGGCAACGGCCGCCAGCGACAACACGATGTGCAGGTACATCCAGTTCCAAGCCGAGTGCGGCGTTCCGGTGAAAATCAGCACGATGCCGAGAATTCCGCCGGCGCCAAACAGAACCCACGCAACCCACGAAAGCGCGCTCCACTCGCGGAAATGGCGCGCGCCGTGCCGCGCCAGCAGCGCTATCGCTGCCACGCCTCCAATCACGTGCAGCAGCACAATCGCCGGGTACACCAAGTTGGGCGACGGGAACGTGTACAGGTAAACGGCGGAAACAAGAAGGAACGTGACCAGCGCCGGCAGCGCCGTGCGATTAGAAGTAGGTCGGCCGTACGACATAAGCGCCTGCTTAAGGGAAATCCCCACGGGGTTGTCGCATAGATTATGCGTTGGGCAGACACTCTGTCCAGTGCCGACCGGCGCCAATCGATAGCGATTAGATATGGCGCACGCAGCCTCGCGTGTGCCAATCAATTCGCGGTGCGTGCCCCGCGCGCCCAAGTCATCGCCGGCGCCTGCCAACCGAACGCTTCTTCGATCACCGCCGCCACTTCTAGCACGACCTCTTCCTCATAGGGCCTGCCCACCACCTGCACGCCGATCGGCAGGCCTTCGGCAGACTGGGTCACGGGCACGACCACGGCCGGAAATCCCAGCAGGTTGAACCATTGCGTGAAGCGCATCGCTTCCAGGTAGTTGACCGGGTCGGAGGCGCTCCACCCGCCTTCGCCGTGGCGGAATGCCGGGCCGCTCGCCACCGGCATCAGCAGCACCGGCCAGGACTCCATCTGCCTAAGAAAGCGCGCGCGCAGCAGATCGCGATTGACCAGTGTCATCAGCAGGCGTTCGCCGGTCATCGGTGGTTCTCCGGGGAATGTCGCAAGAAACCGCGCCAGCATGGGGCTCAACTCCGAGGTGCGATCGCCGGCGAGGCTGCGCACCAGCATGGCGCCCGCTTCGCAGAAGAGGGTTCGCCATAGCTCGCCGGCCTCTTCCAGTCCCTCGGGTTGGACGCGCTCGACAGCCAGTCCCGCGCTCTCCAGCGTGGTTGCGGCGGCACGGACGGCGGCGCGCGTTTCGGCCGAAACGGCGCCGACCGCTTCGTCGGTCATGCAGCCGACGCGCAGATCGCGTAGCTGGCGGCGGTCCGCCGCAACCGGAGCAAAGTTGGCGGACATGGGATCACCGAGGTCGTATCCGGCCATGACCCGCAGCATGATTTTGAGATCGCCGATGGTTCGCGCCATCGGCCCGACCACGCCCATGAACGCGAACGGTCCGACGCACGCCGGGAAATGCTGCGTGCCCGGAATTCGCCCCGGGGTTGGCTTGAGCCCGCAAATGCCGGTGAAGTGCGCCGGCAGGCGAATGGATCCGCCGCCGTCGCTGCCCACCCCGGCGGCCACGCAGCCGGCTGCGATTGCCGCCGACTCGCCTCCGCTGGACCCGCCCGGAGTCCGCTCCAGGTCCCATGGATTCGAGGTGCGCCCGTTCAGGACATTGTTGGTCTCATAGGCCATCAGCAGTTCCGGCGTGTTGGTGTTGCCGACAACGATGGCCCCTGCACGCTTCAGCCTGGCGACCAGCGGCGCATCGCAGGAAGCCACATAGCCGGCACGCAGCCGCGAACCTGCCTCGCAGCGCAGGCCAGCAACATCAATCGAGCTCTTGATGCTGATGGGAACGCCCAACAGCGGTGGTGTTTCCGCCTCGCGCATCAGCCCCGCTTCCGCCTCGGCCGCTTGGCGCAGCGCGCGCTCGCCATCCACCATGACGAACGCGTTCAGCCGCGGCTGCAATTGTTCGATGCGGCGCAGATGAGCCGAGATCAGCTCCACCGGCGAGACTTGTTTCGCGCGCACTCGTTGCGCCATTTCCACGGCGCTCATCGTCGTCAGTGAGGTTGTCAAGCGGTGCTCCGGGGCAACAGTGTCGGACTCAGCAGCCTACCGCAAAGCTCGGCGGCGCATACGCTTTGGTATCATGACGCGGTAAAGCGGCCTTGTTAGCGAGGTCAAGACTTCGCAGGAGTGTTGTTTGAGGACTTGCAGTACGCGCGCAGTTACGCTGCTCAGCGTCATTTCCTTCGTCATCATCGTCCTTATTTCCACTGCCGCTCCGGCGCAGGATTCAGAGGCCACGCTTATCCTGCGGGGACAGCAGGCGCTCCGCGCCGAGCAAAATTCCCGCGCCACTGAAATTTTCGAAACCGCGGTGCAACGCTTTCCGTCCAGCAAGCCCGCGTTCTCCGGACTCCTGCTCTCGTACCTTAAATCCAAGCGCGCCGCCGATGCGGTCCGGGTGGGTTCGCAAGCCGTCGAGCGCTGGCCGCAGGATGCCGAGTTGGCCCATTATTTCGGGCTGGCGTGCATGCAAGCGGGCGATGGCGCGCAGGCCATCGCGCAACTGCAGCGCGCAACCCGGCTGGCGCCGAGCGACTTCGATTCGCATTACGACCTGGCCCTCGCCCTGCTCGACCAACGTCGGTACTCGCCCGCGGCGCAGGCACTGGAACGTGCGGTGCATATCAACCCGAGTGCTGCGCTGCCGCACGTCCTGCTCGGCCGCGCCTACCAGAACAGCAATCGCACGCTGCAGGCGGTGGAGCAGTTCAAGACCGCCCTGCGGCTCGATCCGAAAATTCCGCTTGGCCACTACCACCTCGGCTTTGCCTACGGCAGCCTGGGGAGAAACCGCGAGGCCATCACAGAATATGAAACCGAACTGCGCGGCGGAAATCACGATCCCGAGGTCTATTACCAGCTCGCGCACCTGCAGATCGAACTTGGCGATTTGAAGGGCGCAGTCACCAACGACCGCGCGGCCATCGCCGGAACGCCGCGTCCCGACGCCTATTACGACCTCGGCAAGGCGCTGGCGATGCTCGACGATGCCGCGGGCGCGCGCGACGCTCTGGAACATTCCATCGCGCTCAACCCGAACGACCCCAGCCCGCACTACCAGCTCGCACGCGTCCTGACGCAACTCAATCAGCACGCCGCCGCCGAGCAGGAGATGAAGCGCTTCGCCGAGCTGAACAAGAACCAGCAGCGCACCGGAGGAATGGCCTCAGGCCGCCTGCAGTGACCGACCTCGCTTGCTTATCACGGCGGACCTTGCGCGCCCTGCTCACGGCAACCCTCCTGTTGCTGAGCGTAGCGCCGCAGTTTGCGCAAACCAAGCCTGCGCCGCGTGCCGCCAAGCCCGCGCCACCTCCCGCGAGCCCAATTCGCTTTGCCGATATCACTCGCGCCGCCGGCCTGGATTTCCAGCTCACCTGCGGCACCCCCGACAAGCGCTACATCATGGATTCGTTGTGTGGGGGCGTCGCCTTTTTCGACTACGACAACGACGGCTGGATGGATATCCTGCTGGTAAACGGCTCCACCCTGGCCGACCTCAAAGCCGGCAAGTGCCACTCTTCCAAGCTCTACCACAACAATCACGACGGCACTTTCAGCGACGTGACTGCCAAGTCCGGCCTGGCGCATTGCGGCTGGGGCTTCGGCGTCGCGGTGGGCGACTACGACAACGACGGTTGGGAAGACGTTTACATCACGGACCTGAGGGGCGGGAAGCTGTACCACAACAATGGCGACGGCACCTTCACCGACGTCACCGCCAAGGCCGGCGTCGGCAATAACGGCCAGTGGGGGACCAGCGCCGCATTCGGCGATTACGACAACGACGGCTACCTCGACTTGTACATCGCCAACTACGTGGACGTTGACCTGGACCATCTGCCCGAGTTCGGCAGCACCATCAATTGCCAATATCGCGGAATTCCCGTCTCCTGCGGCCCGCGCGGCATGAAGGGCTCGCGCGACCGCCTTTACCGCAACAACGGCAACGGTACTTTCACCGACGTCACCGAAAAACTGAATATCGATCCCGATCTTGGCTACGGCCTCGGCGTTCTCTGGCTCGACTACGACCAGGACGGCTGTCCCGACCTCTACGTCGCCAACGACTCCACTCCCAGCCTGCTTTACCACAATGACTGCCACGGCCAGTTGCACGAGATCGGCGCCGAAGCCGGCGTCGCTTTTAGCTCGGACGGCAAGCTGCAGGCGGGGATGGGCGTGGACGCCGCCGACTACGACCACAGCGGCCGTCCCAGCATCGCCAAGATCAACTTCTCCGACGACACCAACAATCTCTACCACAACGACGGCAGCGGCCAGTTCACCGACCGCGCCGGCCCCGCGGGCTTTGGTCCGATTAGCATTCCCTTTCTTGGATTTGGCGTGAAGTTCGCCGATTTCGACAACGATGGCTGGCCCGACATCCTGGTGGCCAACGGCCATGTCAACCCGCAAGTGGACGGCTATAAATTCGGTGTCACCTACCGGGAACGCCCGTTGTTATTTCGTAACCTCGGGCAGGGGCGCTTCGAAGAGATCGGCTTGCGCGCTGGAGCGCCGCTGTCCGTCCCTCGCGTGGGCCGAGGTCTGGCCGTCGCCGACTTCGACAACTCCGGGCGCCTGGGCGCACTCATGTCCGACCTGGAGGGTCCTCCCGTGTTGCTGCGCAACGTCGGCCCGGAGCACGGGCATGCCATTCGCATCAAGACTATCGGGACACGATCTAATCGCGACGGCTTTGGCGCACGCGTGGAGATTCGCGCCGGCGATCTCGCCCAGTCCGCCGAAGTCCGCGCCAGTAGCAGTTATCTGTCCGCCAGCGATCCTCGCCTGCATTTCGGGCTTGGTCCCGCTGCCCGGGCCGATAGGATCGTGATCCGTTGGCCTTCGGGCACGGTGGATACGATCCGCAACGTAGCAGCCGGCCAGGAATTGACCGTTGAGGAGGGCAAAGGAGTCGTCGCGCACCGGGCTTTTGCCCCTTCCGTTGTGCAGCCGTCGCGCCCGGCCCGTACCGTTACTAAAAGGTAAGAAATTGCGGTCGTTGGTTACTGATATTAAATCGCATTTGTTTACTCTGTAGTAATAAAATGCCATATCGCGTCATTACCAGCCAATTCCCATTTTAGAATTGACCAAAACCAATCCTATGGTTTTCCGTAGCGCTCCTGCCTTTCCTTCGCTCCAACTCATTGATCTGTCTTGCTTCCCGTTTTGGGCAAAAACGTGCACTTGTATAGGCCACTTGGATGTGGGTTCCTTCGCTTATTGGCGAGCTGCTTAATGTCTGTAAGTCCTGCTTGTTCGGCCCGGCAGCTCATCAACCCTCTTGAGTTGGTACTCATAGTTCGATAGCTGGCAAACCAAAGAAACATGGGTCTTGGGGTCTCAGCAATAGTTATCACGCTGTTCACTTTCAGGGGGTCACGATGAGAATACCGACCGGTCTAGGTAGGCCTGCGTTTGCCTGCTTTATGGCCCTGCTACTCACCACTCTGCTGAGCCTCGGCGCTCTAGCCCAAATTCAGAACGGCACGCTGTCCGGAGACATTACCGATCCATCCGGCGCCGCCATCGCCCACGCTAAGGTCACCATTAAGAACCAGGCGACCGACTTCGTCATCCCCGCTGTCTCAAACCAACAAGGTCATTTTGTGGCCAACCAGGTTCCGGTCGGCGTGTACAGGGTGACGGTCGAGGCCCCAGGCTTCAAGTCGGAATCGCACACCAATGTACAGGTGAACGCCGGCTCGATTGCGCACAGCGACTACAAGCTCCAGGTAGGCGCGGTCAGCGAAGTGGTGGAAGTCACCGGTGCCCCGCCCACTGTCAACACCGAAGACTCCAAACTCGGCCAGATCGTGAGTGGTTCGCAGGTTGCCAACCTACCGCTGAACGGCCGCAACGTCTATGACCTGATTCAGATGGCGCCCGGCGCGGTAAACGTCCAAGGCGTAATCACAGGCGAATATGGCCACGGCACGGTGGTCAATGGCCTCCGCACGAATTTCAACGGCTTCCTGATCAATGGCATCACCAACAAGGACCTGAGCGGCGGCCCAAACAACACCCCCATTCAGGACACCGTGCAGGAATTCCAGCAGCTCACGCTGAACAACTCCGCCCAGTACGGCAGCAGCGCCGGCTCCATCACAAACCTGGTGACCAAGTCCGGCACCAATTCCTGGCATGGCAGCGGCTGGGAGTTCATCCGCAACGACAAGCTCGACGCCAACAACTTCTTCCTGAACCAGGTGGGCGTGCCCAAGCAGAAGCTGCGCTTCAACCAGTGGGGTGGTACTTTCGGTGGGCCGATCGTGAAGGACAAGCTGTTCTTCTTCGTCTCCTACCAGCAGGATCACTTCAATTCCTTTGCCCCTCCGACCACCATTACGGTGGAATCGCAGGCGTTCCGCGATCTCGTGACTGGAACGCCGGCCCTGGCGAACTCGGTCTCCAAGCTTCTCTATTCGAATTTCGCGCCCGCTGTGCCAGGGGTCAGTAATTGCACCACCCTCACGGCGGCTGACGTAATGGGTCATGCGACTGGGGTAGGTTGGGTCGACGCCAGGCTCACCGCCCTGGCTGCGCGGATTCCGGCTGGCGGTATTGACTACACCTGTGACAGTGTTGCTCTCTACGGCTCGCAGGTGCAGGCCATCGGGAACCTCTTCCAAGGCAAGGAAGCGTCGGGCAGGATTGACTATCAGCCCAGCGACAAGAACCGCTTCTTCCTCCAGTACGCCTGGCAGCGTACCAACGATTCCTTCGGGCCTTGCACCCCGCAATGCACCCGCGGCTTCACCAACCCCACGCGCACCATCCTGCCCAACGGCCAATTGGTCTGGGACCACACTTTCAGTGCGAAGGTTGTGAATGAGGCCCGCGTCGGGTACACCATGAACAACCTGAATATCGGCACTTCGCTGCCGGGTGTCCCGGCAGTCTACTTCGATGACGGCACCGCCGGCTTCGGCTCCTACAGCGGCTACCCCCAGTACTTCAAGGACCACCAGTACGCTTACAGCGACATGGTGTCCATCAGCAAGGGCTCGCATAATCTGAAGATCGGCGTTGACGTTAAGCGCAACATCGAGAACAGCGAGTTCAACATCGCCCGCCCGTCCTACGAGTTCGCCGACTCCGTCATGTTCGCGGTGGACGCTCCCTATTTCCAGACTGCCGGGACGGATCCGGGGTTCATTTCCGGCACCAATGCTGCCCAATTGGCGGACAACTACCGCCACTGGCGGAACCTGGAAATCGGCGCCTACTTCCAGGATGACTGGAAGGTCACCAAGCACTTAACCCTCAACCTGGGTATTCGCTATGACCTGTTCACTCGCCACAACGAGTTGAACAACCTGGTAACGCAGTTCATTTTCGGGCCGGGTAACTCCCTGCTGGATAACATCAGCACTGGCGCCGGCCAACTGAAGGCTGCCAATACTCCTTGTATAACGGTCGCCCCGTTCAATAACAGGGGTGTGTTGGCTGGCGAGTGCGGTCCCGGCGGCTTCGCCAAGGCCAGTGCGCTGGGCAGCGGCGACCACAACAACTTTGGCCCGCGCCTCGGCTTCGCCTGGGACGTGTTCGGCAACGGCAAGACCGCCCTGCGTGGCGGTGTGGGCGTGTCGTATGAGTCCACCTTGTACAACCCACTATCCAACTCGCGCTGGAACCCGCCGTTCTACTCCTTCGGCGCGGCCGACGATGTCAACCTGGATGGCGGCAACGCCAACGTAATTTATGGCCCGATGACCTGCCCAGGATCACTGACCGCGGTAGCTGCCGGACAATGCGTGCCCAGCGGAGCTACTCCCACGTACTTGGGCGCGCCCGCTAACATCGGCATCGGCGTCGGGACGCAGGCCGTCGGCAATATCAGCGGCTGGTATCCCGGGAACCCAGATTTCGCGAACCTGACCGGCATCGTCCCGAAGAATATCCGGGATCCCTACGTGTACAACTACTATCTCGGCTTGCAGCATGAAATCGCTCCCAAGCTCTCGATCGAGTTGGATTACGTGGGCACTGTCGCCCATAAGCTGTTCCGCGCCGACAACATCAACCGTCTACCTGGCTCTAGGCTGCCGGTCGGTTCTTGCGTCCAAGACAATCTGGGGCGTACCCTCTGCGGCCAGACCGGGCACGTAATCAATCAGAACTACGGCACGCTGCGTATTTGGGAGAATACCGTCAATTCCAATTACAACGGCCTCCAGTTGGCCGTGAAGAAGCAGACGAGTCACGGGCTCCTGTTCAACCTGAGCTACACCTGGAGCCACAGTCTTGACGGCGGCTCCTCCTGGCACAGCGGCAGCACCACTGCCAACGGCGTTGCCGGCGGTGATGGGTACACCTCGGATTGGACCCATCCCAGCACGGACTACGGCAACTCCATCTTCGATATCCGGCACCGGCTGGTATTGAATTACGTGTGGGACCTGCCTTTGGGCCGGCACACCGGGTTCATGAATGCCGTGCTCGGCGGATGGCAGTTGAACGGCATCTGGTCGGCCCAGACCGGTGCGCACTGGTCGCCATTTAATCGCGCCAGCGCTAATCTGGTGAATGCCGCCGGAGACCCTTGTACCGCGGCCGATGTCAACAGTGGCAATTGCACGAACATTGGTGGCGACTACATGCTCAGTTCGATCGGCTCCACGGATAGAAATTCCCGTCCGAACTCGACCATTCCCGGTTTCAGCGGCGCCACGCACGACATGTGGGCCAACGGCTGGGGTACGGCGTTCATCAATTCCACTTTCTCAGCGCCTTGTCTGGGTTGCTCCGGCAATCTGCGCCGCAACCAGTTTGTGGGTCCCGGGCAGTGGTTCGCGGATATGTCTCTCTTCAAGAACTTTAAGGTGACGGAGAGGGTCGGTCTGCAGTTCCGCGCCGAGGGCTTCAACGTGTTCAACCACACCAACTTTATTCTGGCGGACACCGCCGCCGCGGGCTCCACGGGCCCACACAACCAGATTAACCAGGGTGCCCTGTTCGGACAAGCGGGTACAACTCTGAATCCTCGCAACCTGCAGTTTGGGGTGAAGGTCAGCTTCTAGAACCTGTGGGTAATCGGGGCTTGCCTCTAGCGAGGTAAGCCCCTTTTTCTGTTGCTTTTGGGATACGATAGCGGCATATTTTCGCCACTCCGTCCGCGCCTTCGGACGCGTCGTTCACCGGGAAGTTCCGGCGGGCTGAGGATGGACAAGGAAAACTTTCCCGGGGACCCATGAAGAGGCAAACACCAGCGCGCCTTGCCGTGCTATTGCTTCTGCTCGCCGCTGCCCCACTCGCATGGCCGCAACAAACCGCTTCCATCATTGGGGTGATTCGCGTGCTTCGCGGCAACTTCCCCGAACCCATCATGGTTACTCTCGAGGTGCATGGCGGAGCAATCAACAGCACCTACACGGATGGGGAAGGGCGATTCTCCTTCAACAACGTGGTTGGCAACATTTATCACGTGCTCATCAATGACGACCAGTATGCGCCGGTTGACATCGCGGTAGCAGTTAGGCCGGATGTCTCGCCGAGCAGTATCCTGCAGATCATTCTTGTGCCCCGCCAGGGCAAACCCGCGACCCCAGCAGGCCCGTACGTTGTCAGCGCCGCCGACCTGACCAGGAACTATCCGAAGAATGCGGTCAAGGAATACGAGCGCGGCGTCAAACTGGAAAACGAAGGCAAGGCCGACGAGGCCATCGAGCACTATCTCAAAGCCATCAAGGAAGCTCCCAACCTTGCCGTCGCCCACAACAACCTCGGCTCACTCTACGTCGGCAAGTCCGATTTCCCGGCCGCGCAAAAGGAATTCGCGAGCAGAGCATCCGGCTCGATCCCAGTGACTCCAAGGCCTACTTCAACATGGCCAACCTGATGCTTCTCACCGGCAAGTTGCAGGACGCCGAACGCTTTCTCCAGGACGGCTTTCGCAAGCAGCCTGACTCCGCTTTTGGATCTTTTGTGCAGGGCTCGGTGCTGGAACGCAACGGCAAACTGCCGGATGCGGAGCGCGCCTTGCAGCGTGCCCTGGAATTGGATCCCAGGCTGACGCGTCCGCACCTGGAACTGGTCAATCTGTATCTTCGCCAGGAGCGCCCCGCCGACGCGATTGCTGAGTTGCACAAGTTCCTGCAGCAAGCACCCAGCGACGCTCTCGCTCCCAGAGCCCGCGACGTACTCAAGAGACTCGAGTCTGGCAATCCCTCCCACTAAGAGAACATTGCTGGCAGGACCCGGCGGCTCGCTGGGGCTGTCCTCACCAAAGAAGTTTCTATTGATTCCGGCAGAGCTTCGCATCCAGCCGGCACGCTTCGGCGTATTCCTCGCCCGCGCGCGCCGGCTGCTGCAGCCGCTCGTAGGCAAATCCGAGGTTGAGATGGGCCTCGGCCAGGTCGGGCTTTTGCTGTAGCGCTTTGCGGTAACTGTTCACCGCCTTTTCTGAGTTGGCCAGTCCGGCTGTAGGCGATGCCCAAGAAATTCAGCATGTAGGGTTTCGATAGCCCCAAGTCGACAGCTTGCTGGAGATGCTGTGCGGCGTTGGCGTAGTCGCGCGCTTGAAACTCGAGCATGCCCATTTCGCGTAACGCCAGGGCAAAGTTGGGTTGGATCGCGAGAGCCTTTTGCAGCGCCCGCATCGCCTCATCCGGCTTGTGGGCCGCCTGGATCCACCCCAGCTCATACCAGGCGCGGAAATTGCGCGAGTTCCTCTCAATTGCCTTTTGCACCCATTTCTCGGCGTCGGCGTCCCGGCCTTGCTGGTGCAATGCCCGCCCCAGCGCGGTCATGGCCTGGTCGAAGTCGGGATTGAGCTGCAGGGCTTTTTCCAACTGCGCGGTGGCTTCCGCCCAGTTCTCCCGGTCCAGCGCTTCTTCTCCCAGCATGAAAGGAATCACGTACAGGTCAGGATCTTGCGCCAGCAATGGTTCCAGCAACTTTTTTCCCGCGCCGGAATTGCCGGCGCGAAACGCGTCGGAAGCTTCTAGGATGCTCTCCAGTTCGCCGATCTTGTCTTTGGGATCGGCCAACGGTTTGCCCAGAGCGGAGGCAGGCAGAGGCGAACGGTATGCGAGATACCCCAAGGCGCGCAGCTTTTGCGTAACCGCATCGTCGGCCGCCGCGCCGGTTGGCGGACGCGCTGACGCCGGCAGCGACACCCGCTGCGCAAGCTGCTGTTTGAGGGCCGCTGCCGTGGCCGGTTGCTCAGCGAACAGGTTGTGCAGCTCGCCCGGATCGTTGACAACGTTGTAAAGCTCGGGTCGCGGCGCCTCAATATAGTGGTAGTCGCCGCTCTCGAGGCTGCGCAGCGGATTCCAGCCGAACGAACTGAAGGGATACATGGTTTCGCTGTAAGCCGCGTCCAGCTTGGGTTTTGGCAGGAGCGAAGCGGTATCGAATTGCGCCGAGATGCGGTCCGTAATGCCCGCGAGCTTTAAAAGGGTGGGCGCGACGGCGGTGATTTCAACCACATCGCTAACGCGTTGCGCGCCCGCCGCTCTGGCCGCCGGCTTGATCACCAGCGGAACACGGAGGGTGGCGTTGTAGACGAAGAAACCATGCTCCTTCTCCCCGTGCTCGCCCAGCGATTCGCCATGATCGCTCAGCAAGACGACGGCCGTGTTGTCGTAAAGATGGTTCTGCTTCAGCCAGGCGATCAGCCGCCCCAGTTGCGCGTCGGCATAAGCGATTTCGCCGTCGTAGAGATGATCGCGATGGGCGGAGCGGAACGGCTCCGGCGGATCGTAGGCGCTGTGCGGATCGTAGAGGTGAAGCCAGAAGAAAAATGGCTTCGCAGGACGATGGCGGAACCAGGCAAGGCTGCGGTTCACGCTCTCCTCGGCCTTGCGCTCCACCAAACCAACTCCGGATTCCAGGAACGCGTTACCGGAAAACGCATCGTCGTAATGCGCAAAGCCGCGCGCCAGGCCCCAACTCCGGTTCAAAACAAACGAGCTGATGACCGCCGCCGTGGCATACCCGTGATCACTAAAAGCCTGCGCGACGCTGCGGAAATCTGCCGCCAGCGGCTGACCGGTGAAATCCTGCACGCCGTTATGGAAAGGATAGGTTCCGGTGAGGACGGCGACATGCGAAGGCCAGGTCAGCGGCACTTGCGACAGGGCGCGCTCGAAGACGATGCCGTCGCGCGCCAGCGCATCAATGCTGGGAGTTTTCACGGCGGTCGCGCCGTAGCATCCGACATGGTCGGCGCGCACGGTGTCAATCGTGACCAGCAGCATATTGGGACGGCCTGCCGGTTGCGCGGGACGTCTGCGAGCAGGCGCGCCGCCTGTGGTCTGCGCCGTGACAGCCGGAGCGAGGGCAACGACCAGCAAGACGTAGCGAGCCGTGTTGGCGATGGACACCATGGAAATTTACGGGTTCTGCGCTCCGGCGCGCTTCAACTCCTCGACCGCTTCTTCGTGACGGCCGCTGGCCTCAAGGGCTTTTGCCAACACGGCGTGGGCGCGCGGGTTGGCCGGCTGAAGGCTCACCGCTTTTTGCAGCGGCAGCAGCGCGTCGTTCGCTTTCGACTGGTACAACAGCACCTCCCCGAGAGCGAGATAGCCCTGCGCGTATTCGGGATAAATGGAAACGGATTGGCGAAAGGCATCGGCGGCCTGGTCCACGCGGCCCAGGCGCAGTTCGGCGGCGCCGAGATTAAACGCCGCGGAAAAGTTGGTGTTGTCGAGTTTCAGCGCCTGCTCGAACCATGGAATGGCATTCTCGTAATTGCCGGACTCGGCATACGCCAGTCCCAACCAGTAGTTGGCGAGCGCGTAGTCGGGGCTGAGTTTCACGGCGCGCTGGAATTCCGCCACCGCGTCTGCGAATTGCTTCATGCGGAAGTAATTGGTGCCCAGCAGGTAATGCACGGGAAGCGAATCGGGCTCGGTCTTGAGCAGCGGCCTGAGCTTCTCCACCGCTTCCGGATAGCGGTGATGCTGGCTGTCATCCATGGCCTCGGAAAACTGCTCGTAAAACTGGATGCGGTCCTTGGCATCGGGCAGATTGCGATTGCTGACCGCCGGATCGCCTCCGCCGGCAAACGCGGTGTAGCCCAGCGCTTTCAGCCGCTCGCTGAGCGCGGGATCGAGCGGTGTTTTCTCCGCCAGCGCCTGCCCCTGCGTGTACCGGGATACGACGGAGCCCAGGCGAGACTGCAATTCCTGCGACACCGCCGGTTTCGCGGCGAACAGATTGTGGAGCTCACCGGGATCGGAAGCGAGGTCGTAAAGCTCGGGCTTGGGCCCGTCGATGAACTTGTACGCCTGATCCTGCAGGCCGCGCACCTCGCTCCAGTTGAAATGCAGCCGCGGCAGAAAGGTTTCGCTGTAGAGCGGACTCCCGCCAGCCGTCTTGCCGCCGATGGCGGCGGAAAGCGTGCGTCCCTGCACCGCCTTGGGAACCGGGATTTGCAGCTCATCGAGAATCGTCGGCAGCACGTCCACGGTGCTGACCGCTTGCGTCACCTGGCGACGAGCGCCCCCGGCGGGCAGCTTGAAGATGAGCGGCACGTGCAGGGTGGAGTTGTATATGAAGAAGCCGTGGGTTTTCTCGCCGTGTTCACCCAGGCCTTCGCCGTGATCGCCCAACAGTACGATCAAGGTGCGCTCGTACACCGCCTTGCTTTTGAGAAACGCGAGAATGCGCCCCAGTTGCGCGTCGGCAAAGGCGATCTCACCGTCGTATGGATGCGCCTTGTAGGTCTCGCTGTAGGGCGCAGGCGGACGGTAAGGATGATGGGGATCGTAGAGGTGGACCCAGAGCAGAAAACGCTTCTGGTAGTTCTGCCCGAGCCAGCGCAGCGCTTCGTCGACAACCTGGTTCGCCGGACGCTCCATGCTGTCGAGATTGGATTCGAGCAGGCGATTGAAGTCAAAATGGTCGTAGTAAAAATCGAAGCCGCGATTCAGCCCGAAGCGCGAATCGAGCACGGCGGAGGCAATCACCGCGCCGGTCGAGTATCCATTGTCGTGCAGGATGGAGGCCAGTGTCGGCTGCTCCGCGCCCAGGCGGTTGCCGCTGAAATCGTGCATGCCGCTCAGCATCGGGTAGGTGCCGGTGAAAATCACGGTGTGCGACGGAAGCGTGATCGGAACCGGGGTGTAGGCCCGGCGGAAGAGCACGCCATCGGTGGCGAGGCTGTCAATGTTCGGCGTCCGCACCTGCTGATAGCCGTAGCATCCGATATGGTCGGCGCGCAGGGTATCAATGGTAACGATCAGGACGTTAGGCTTGGCCGCGGCGCCCGCCCCGGCGGCGGTTGCGGCAAAACAGCACAGACAGGAAATCAGGACGTACGCAAATTGACGGAAACGCATGATGGGAAACACGGCAAGTGGCTCAATTATATATGCTCGCAGCAGGGCCCGGCGGCGCCAGGCATGACCGGCGGACGCGGCTCACTTGCCGGCAATCAGAACCACGGCGACCAGCGCTGCGATCATGCCAACAATTTGCAGCCGCGAAAGACGCTCCTTCAGCACCATGCGCGCGAGCACGACCGTACTGGCCGGATAGAGAGAGGACAGCACGGCGGCCACATCGAGACGGCCCCGTTGCGCGGCGGCGACGTACAGCGCATTAGCGCCGGAATCCAGAATTCCAGCCAGCAACATCCATCCCAGCGCGCCCCGCCCTGACTTCCATGAGCGGCCAGACAGCAGGACGATTCCCAGCATGAGCAGACATGACGCCGTGCGGGCCGAAACCAGCGGCCAGAAGATGGAGCTTGATCCGGCCAGTTTCATGCACAGAAGAAAGCCGCCGAACCCAACTCCGGCGAGCACTGCCAGAGGCAGGCCTTTCGATTGCGCGGACATTCCATGGGGCGTGGCGATCAGCCAGATGCTAACCATGGCGAGCGCGATGCCGGCGATCTGGACGGCATGCGGCATGCCTTCTGTACGGAAGCTGAACAGCAGCGGTACAAGCGCGGTGATCACTGCCGAAAGAGGCGCATTGAGGCCCATGGTGCCGACCGCCAGCGATTGATAGAACGCCGCCAGCCCGATGCCGCCGATGAGACCTGCGACCGCTCCCCAGAGCAGCGCGCTCCAACCGGGAACCGATTCGCCCGACAGCAGGGCCAGAGAGACCATGAAAGCCAGTCCGGTGGCATGCGCGACGACCACGACGTGAAAGGCGTTGGCGGTTTTGGTGGCCATGCCACCACTGAAATCGCCCGCGCCCCAGGTGACGGCAGCGGAAAGGCTCAGAGCGGGAGAAATGAGGTTGGGCACGCGTCAGGTCGTTCCGTGATTGCGGTAGGGCAGTATAGCGTGCCGGGACGTGAACCGACGCGTTGGAGGCGAGGCCCCACCGGGCGAGACCAGGGTGGGGCGACTTCTCCACTCCTTAGTCTTTAAAAAGTTCGCCGAACAGTTCGTGAACCCTCTCTTTGGCGGAATCCAGAGCTTTTCGCCCGCTCGGGGTGGCCGAATACACCCGCCGGATCTTGCTGCCAACCCGCTGCTCTTTCGCGCGAAGCAGGCCCTTTTTCTCGAGACCGTGCATGATCGGATATAGCGTGCCTGGGCTCAGGCGGTAGCCGTGACGCGCCAGTTCTTCAATCATGCCCAGACCAAAAATCGGCTCGTGGCATGCGTGATGGAGAATGTGCAGCCTGATCAGCCCTGAGTAGAGACCTTGATCGGCGCTGGAAATCGGTCGCATCATATCGAGAGTCGTTATCGATTCCCGATTATAATACTTCTGCCGTCGTTGTGGGGGAAGATTGGAACACGAAGCATGCCGAACTGCTGCCGCTGGAATGTCCACGGCCCAGGTGTCGCTGAGAGAAGTGGCGCTCGTGTTTCTTAAGCTGGGTACGGTCGCATTTGGCGGGCCGGCAGCGCACATCGCGATGATGGAAGACGAGTTCGTCACCCGCCGTCAATGGCTTACGCGAGAGCAGTTTCTGGACCGCCTGGGAGCGGCGAATCTCATTCCTGGGCCGAGTTCCACCGAAATGGCTATCTTCATCGGCTACGAGAAGCGAGGCTGGCGCGGTCTACTGGTTGCAGGCTGCACTTTTATTCTTCCGGCCGCCATCATGGTTGGCGCAATCGCCAGCGCCTACGTTCGCTATGGCACTCTGCCCCAGGTGAATGGTGTCCTGTACGCGCTAAAACCGGTAGTAATCGCCGTGGTAATCCAGGCCTTCTGGAAGTTGGCACGATCGGCGGTGAAAACGAAATGGCTCGCCGTCGTGGCGCTCCTTGCTGCGGTGTCGTACGCGGTTCGTGTCCACGAGATACTCCTACTCGCGATCGCGGCGGGGTTGGCGGGAGCACCTGTCCTGTATCGCGTTTTGACGAGTCGGAGACGCTTTCCCGCCCTTCTCTTAACGCCAATGACGCCGGCGCGTGCCTCCGCTGTCTTGGCTGTGACGGCTATACCGTTTGGTCTGTGGCGATTGTTCCTGGTTTTCGCGAAGATCGGCGCCGTACTCTTTGGCAGCGGCTACGTTCTGCTGGCCTTCCTTCGAGCGGACCTGGTGGACCGCCTGCACTGGCTGACCGAACGGCAGTTGCTGGATGCGGTTGCTGTCGGCCAGATCACGCCCGGACCGGTGTTCACCACGGCCACGTTCATCGGGTACATCATCGGCGGCATACCTGGCGCGGTCGTCGCCACCGTGGGCATTTTTGCCCCCGCCTTTGTGTTTGTATCCCTCAGTGGATTGCTCATCCCGAGGATTCGCAAATCGCCCATAGCCGGCGCCATGTTGGACGGCGTGGTCGTCGGCTCGCTTGCGCTTATGGGCATGGTTGCCTGGCAGCTTGGGCGCGCGGCAATCATTGATTTGCCGACCGGAGTCATCGCGCTTATAAGCACAGCGCTGTTGTTGAGGTTTCGTGTCAATTCGGCATGGCTCATCGCGGCCGCCGGCGCATTCGGATGGCTCTATCACGGGTGAACGCCTAAGGTCGGGGAGACAGACCATCGGTAAATCGAGGAGAGAAATGGAAACAGGCACAGGGCTGTTCCTTAGGTCGCTTGTGCGCGGGGTTGTGTTGCTGCTGATCGTATTGGGCTCAACGACGGTGTTTGCCGGACCTCCCTTCCGAACCGACGACCCTGAACCCGTGCCCTGGCATCACTACGAAGCATATCTGTTCAGTACAGTCGATCGCGGCCTGGGTTTGAGCTCCTGGGCGCTGCCGGCGGTCGAGTTCAATATGGGTGCCGCGCCCAATCTGCAGCTCCACGTCGTAATTCCAGGAGCGTACCTCACACCACTCGGTGCGTACGGAATCGGGGACGTCGAGTTGGGCGCTAAATATCGCTTCGTACAGGAAACGGCAAAGCACCCCGAGATTGGCGTCTTTCCCTTGATCGAGGTTCCGACCGGCAACAGCAGACTGGGGCTGGGCAACGGGCAGCTCTGGGCCCGCTTGCCTGTTTGGGCGCAGAAAAGCCACGGCCCGTGGACAACGTACGGAGGGGGAGGCTACCAGACCAATCACGCACCTGGGATGAAAGACTCGCTGTTTGCCGGCTGGTTGCTGCAACGGCAGGTCACAAAACGACTCGTGCTGGGCACAGAGGTTTATCACCAAGAAGCGCAGTCGGTTGGCGAGCGGCAGGCGACGTTCACCGATGCCGGCGGGTATTACAATTTTCGCGAGAACCTGAGCCTGCTTTTCATGCTCGGACATACCGTCAGCGGCGAACGGCACACCGTGGGATATCTTGGGCTGTACTACACGTGGGGACGCAATCGGTCAGGAAGTTGACCGAAATGGCTTAATTTGTCTACTTTTCTCGCGGAGGATAGGCCGGGACACGGCTGTTCATGTATAGCGCGCCGGGACGTGAATGGACGCTGGCTACTTAGCTCAAGGCAGGGTGTGTGTCACGTTCGCAGGTCTGTGCTAGCCTGACCAACTATGCGTTCCCGAGTTGTCCTTTTTGCTTTATTCCTGTGCATGGCGGCCCTTTTGGCGGCGCAAGCGACCCCCGCCAGCAAGGCCGAAGCGCGCCCGCGGCCCGACGTGTTCCTGATCACCATTGACACCCTGCGCGCGGACCACGTCGGCTGCTATGGCTACCAGCAGGTGCAGACGCCCAACCTTGACGGCGTGGCGGCCGAGGGCGTGCGCTTCACGGAAGCGTTCACCGTCAGCCCGATCACCAACAGTTCGCACGCCAGCATTCTCACCGGCGATTATCCCTCGACCCATGGCGTGCGCGATTTCGGCTCGCCGCTGGCTGCCAACCATCCTACCTGGGCGGAACTGCTGCAGCAGGATGGCTACCACACGGCGGCGTTCATCGGCGCGGTCATTCTCGACAGCCAAGCGCTGGCGCCGGGATTCGACCGGGGGTTCGAGTTCTACGACAACTTCCCCGCAAAGACGCAGAGCAAGTCGCGGTGGGGTCGCCTGGAGCGCCGCGGCATGGACGTGGCACAACGTGCCGAGGATTGGCTGCGCACCCATCGCAGCGGCCCGCACTTCGTGTGGGTGCATTTCTATGACCCGCACGATCCCTACGAGCCGCCGCCGCCGTACAGCGAAAAATACAAGACGCACCTGTACGACGGCGAGATTGCCTATGCCGATTCGGCGTTGGGGCACTTCCTGGGATTCTTGCGGCAGCAAGGCTGGTACGACAACGCGGTGGTGATCATCGTGGGCGATCACGGCGAGGGATTGGGTGAGCATCACGAGGACACTCACGGAATCTTTCTGTACGACGCGACCACGCACGTCCCACTGCTGATCAAATTGCCGGGCGGCGCGCGCGCGGGCCAGAGTATCAGCGCGCAGGTCAGGACCACCGACCTGCTGCCGACGGTACTGGACGTGGTCGGTGTCAAGGCGCCGGCGAAATTCGATGGGGCGTCGCTGCAACCGTATTTGTACGGCAGCCAGACAGCGGACCGGCCGGCGTTATCGGAAACGGATTATCCGCTGCGCTTCGGCTGGGCGCCGCTGCGGGCGGTGCGCGCCACCAACTTCAAGTACATCGAGGCGCCGCAGCCGGAACTGTACGACCTGCATGCCGACCCCGGCGAGCTGCACAGCGTGTACGCGCCTTGGGACGCAAAAGTCCGGGAGCTGCGCGCGATGGTGGCAACGCTGCCGCCGGCGAATACGAGTTCTGAGGGCGCGGTAGGCCCGGAGAAAATCGCCGAACTGAAAGCGCTGGGTTACTTCCCCGAGACGCGCGGGGAAACCACGGTGCAGGAACCGTCGCTGCTGCCCGATCCCAAGGACAAGATCGAAATCCAAAATCTGATTCACAAGGCGGACCTTGCCATCGAAGAAGGCCGGGCGGCAGAAGCGCGCGCCGGTTTGTTGCAAGCGGTGGCGCTGGATCCTTCGTCGGCGCCGGCGCTGTCGGAGCTGGGGCAGGTGGAAATCAAGACCGGAGATTTCCGGGAAGCCGGTGCGCACCTGGCGCAAGCCGTCAAGCTGCGGCCCAGCGATTCCAACGCTCTTTTCTACCTGGGTGTTGCGCGATCTAAGAGTGGAGACCTGGCTGGCGCGGCGGAGGCGCTGGAGCAGAGCTTGAAGCTGGCGCCGGGACAATTTGAGGCGCGCAGCCTGCTGGGTGACATATATCGCCGCAGCGGAGAACTGAAGAAGGCAGCCGATCAATACGAGGCCACCGTCCTCATGCAGCCCGAGAACAGCGGCGTCAGGCTGGAGTTGGGGCGGGTATTGCTGTCCGACAAGCAGTATGCCGCGGCGGTACGCCAATTGGAATCGGCGGCCCGGTTGCAGCCCAAGAGCAGGGAGACGTTCCTGCTGTTGGAGCAGGCGTATCGGGGTGTGGGGAATGAGACTGAGGCTCGCAAAGCGGCGGCGAGTGCCGCGCGCCTGCGGCAACGTTGACGCGAGCTTGTTCCGGCGTTAAGGAAACCCTAGATCCCTCGCTGCGCTCGGGATGACAACACGAGAAGGATGACAACCCGAGAAACAAAAAAACCCGATCCCTCACGGGACCGGGCTCCTTCATTCAGGTACTCAGTGCGAGTGCTCTGCGGGCGACGGTGCCGCTGACGCAGTTTTCACCGGGACAGATCCGGTGAAGATCTCGGTTAGCACATGTCCCTGCATCTGCGCCGGCTGCTTGATGCCGTAGAGGTACAGCAGGGTGGGAGCGATATCGTACACGCTCGCCTCGAACCCCATCAGGCGGTGGTCCTTCTTGATGTTCGGACCCATGACGACGATGGAGCCGGGGACGTCGTCGCCATCGGCGAAGTCATGCTTGGCGATGACCGGGGTCGACTTCTCGTGATCCATGTGCGCGTGCGGATCGGTTTCTTCAAACTCGCGCAACGGCTTGATGCCGTGATCGGAGATCATGAAGATGTAGGTGTTCTCGTCGGTGTGCTTCAGGATCGTGCCCAGAACTTTGTCCAGGGCGATGTACTGGTTCGGGAACGCGTTCTGGCGCACGGTGTTGATCTTCTCGTTGTAGCCGACATTGAAGGGAGCGATGGGATAGAGCCAATGGCCGGTGCGGTCCTCGCACGACTGGGCCAGGAACGTGAAGTCCTTGGGATGGCTGGTCAACAGGTATTCGAACAGCTTGGTCTGCTGCGCGCGGATCAGGTCAACCTTGGCCAGCCAGGCATTGACCACCTCGGCCTCCTTGCCCTTGAGCTCGTCAGCCCCGGGCATGCGGGAGCAGTCAATGTAATAGTCGCCGACGTTGGCCAGCAGTTCCTGCTTCATGCTGTCCGGGTAGACCGGCTTGCCGCCCTCGACCTGCGTCAGCTTGGGAGCGCACAGGATGCCGTCTTCACATTCCTTGCCGCGAGTCAGCATGCCACTGATCATGTACCCGTTTACCGGCATCACCGGGAAGGTCGCCGGCACGTTGGCCATGCCGACCGTCACCCCGGCCTTGGAGAGATAGGACCAGATCGGTTCCTCTTTCAGCATGTGGGTGTTGGCGGTGATGCCGTTCACCGTGAACCCGGTGACGCCATGCTCCGCCGGCGGCGTACTGGTGAAGATGGTGCTGTAAACCTTGGGGCAGTTGGGCGCCGATGTGGTGCGCAGCTTGCCGTAAGTGCCATTCTTGATGAGGTGCGCCAGGTTGGGCAGTTTGCCTTCCACCAGGAGCGGACGGATGATGTCCAATTCCATGCCATTGACGCCAATCACTAACACGCGGGGACGCGGAGGATTCGGTTTCTGGGCCGCTGCGGGAAATACGGCCAGGCAGAGAACAGCGACGAAAATACCGATCCCGGTCAACATCCTTTTCATGGGAGAAAACCTCGCTTGAATGTCAGGGAAACTACCACCCCAGAGATGCCAAAATTATACTCCTGCTTGGGCGCGAATGGAACCTATCGCCGGCCGAGATAAGGGCCTGATTTCTGTATTCATCCCCAGGGGTTCGAACCGGCAAAAACCGGGCCCAGTCAGGGTTTCGCGCTCTGGCGGCGCATCCAGTCGAGGAACATTTCCTCAAACGGCTTGTCGGCGGCGCGGATCAGGTGGCGGACGCTGCGCCCGGTCACCAGGTGGCAAACTTCCTCGGCCATGTTCTTGGCATGATCGCCGGCGCGCTCCAGTGTCTGCGTCATGAAAACCAGGTGAAAGCTCTGATGGCGCGGCTCTTTCTCGGGATTATCAATGTGGCGGACGAACAGCAGGTTGCGGAGGCGGTCCATCTCGGCGTCGGTCCGAAGGATGGCAAGCGCTCGCTGCAGATCACGGTCACGAAACGCGACCAGCGCGTCGGTAAGCATCTGCTCGAGCAGTTCGGCCATGCGCTTGAGATCGCCGCCATCCTGCCCTCCAATCTTGCCCGTGACCATGGGAGCGCGGTTGGCGACGTTGAGCAGCAGGTCGCCTACGCGCTCGAGTTCGAGAATGATTTTCAGGCAGGAGAGCAACTCGCGGGCGTCGGACTCGGAGGCGCCCGGAATTGCCGCGGTAACGCCCTCGTTAATCTCGCGATCGAGCGAGTCCAGCTCTTCCTCGCAGCCGCGAATGAAATCCAGCGCATCGGCGGAGCCGGTGGAGACGCCCGCCGTCGTCGCTGCGGCGGCCATGCGCGCCACCTCGCAGCCGCGTAGGGTCAACTCGCGCATGTGGGAGGCTGAAGGCTTGGGCTGGTTGCTGGACGTTGCGGAGGTCATCTGCGTCTCCGGGATCTGCTTTCAGGGTTCACAGTATGCGATGCAATTGCCCGGGATGGGTCGCACGGAAGGCAATTTCTCCCGCATGTGCGGAACCCAAATTGGAACGGGGCGGGTGAGGAAGCGGCACGAGCTGGGGTGATTGCTAGTTGGGCTTGGCGCCATCGTCCATACCCTTGACATTTCCGCCCACGCGGGCTATCTCGATCAGACTGCCGTCGCCGCGGGAGTGGACCTTGATGGTGATCATCCCCTGGTCCGTGCTGAAAACCATGCTGTTGTCGGCGCCGACCACGCGGATCGCCGCCCCGGGATAGCGGCGCTGGTAAAACTCGAGGATCTTCTCCGGCGCAGCATCGCTTTCAAACTTCGCCGCCGCCACCTGCATGCCGCCGAAGCCGACCGCCGCGCTGCCCTTGATGGCGCGCGCTCCGGGATAGACGTCCACGCCGAGCTGCTTGGCCACCACCGCCGGATCGTCGGCAGTGACGCTGCCGAACGGGGTGGTAACCACCGCCGAATTCGGGCCGGCCTCGACGCGTACTTTGCGCGCCATTCTCTTCAGCGCGAATACGGTTCCGATGGTTGCCAGCACTCCCAGCGCGATCACCACCACAAGAACAATGAGAACGATGCTCACCGCATTCCGGCCGGTGTTTTGCCGCGCTATGGACGCCGTTGGAGCCGGGGCCGGTACCGCCGCGGGCGCGCTGACGCCGGCGCCACACTTCGGGCACACATGCGAAGTGTCCTCCATCCTCGCGCCACAAGCAGTACAGAAAGCCATGAATTCACCTCGGGATCAGTCCATGATAACTGAAGAATCCAACTGCCGGAGGAGCGCTAGTGCCCAACCACTCCCAGGGAGCCGCGGGTCAGGTAATCGGTCATGGTCAGCGCCAGCAGGATTCCCAGCCAAAAGAACCCGGCCAGGACGAAGACCCAGGCCATCTTCTGGCTTTCGTAGCGAACGTGCATGAAGAACAGGATCACCAGCAGGGCCTTGATGGCCGCGATCGCCAGCGCGACGACGGTGCTCCACTCGCCCAGGTTGATGCGCGATAACCCCGCGGTCAGGATCATCAGCGCCATCAGGGCGCCCCAAACCACGATGTACGTCTTGCGCGATACGATGTGCTCAGCCATGCGTTCTCTATGCCTTCTTGTGCGCGATCAGGTAGAGGAGCGGATAGAGGAAAATCCACACCACGTCCACGAAGTGCCAGTACAGACCGCTGACGTGCACCGGGTTGTGATACGCCGGTGAGTAGGCCCCTTTGGCCGCGTACCATCCGATGACGGCCAGCAGGATGATTCCGATGGTCACGTGCAGGGCATGCAAGCCGGTCATGACGAAATAGATGTAAAAGAACATCTGCACTGCCTGCGGGTCCGGTACCGCCAGCTTCCATAGCGCGCCGGGAACCGCGCCCTCCACGAAGTGCGCGTGGTACTCGAAACCCTTCAGCACCAGGAAGGCCACGCCCATGGCGGAGGCGATCCACAGGTAGAGCCCGCAAGTCTTGTTGTGCCCGACCTGCACCGCGTGCACGGAGAGCGCCACCAGCAAGCTGCTGCACAGCAGGATCACAGTGTTGATGGTGCCAAACCAGAAATCCATGTGCTCGCTGCCGATCACCCAGGCGTCGTAATGCGCGGTGCGGTACACCAGGTAGGCGGCGAACAGCCCGCCGAAGAACATGATCTCGGTGACCAGGAACACCCACATGCCCAGCGTGGCGCTTTCGCGCTGCTGGTCCAGGTCGGCGAAATGGTGCCGCAGGCCGTGCGTGGCGGCTATGGCTCTATCGTGCAACAGGGACCTCCGACACGGTGGAGTAGTCGTACGCTTCCCAGGTCACCACCGGCGTTTCGAGGAAATTTTCGGTGGGAGGCGGCGAGGGCGTACGCCACTCCAGCCCGGTTGCGCCCCATGGGTTATCGGAAGCCACTTCGCCGTAGCGCAGCGACCACAGCAGGTAAACCAATGGCAGGACGTAGCCCACCGCCAGGATCGAGGCGCCGGCGCTCGACATGACGTTCAGCACCTGGTACTCCGGCGGATACGAGTGATAGCGCCGCGGCATGCCAAGGTATCCGAGCACAAACTGCGGAAAAAACGTCAGGTTGAAGCCGATGAAGATGGTGGCGGCGGCGATTTTTCCCCACGTCTCCGGGTACATGCGCCCGCTGATTTTCGGCCACCAGAAGTGGATGCCGGCCAGATAGCCCATCACCGCCCCGCCCACCATGATGTAGTGGAAGTGCGCGATCACGAAATAGGTGTCGTGCACATGGACATCAATTCCCAGCGCCGCCAGGTAGAGGCCCGTCATGCCGCCCATGGTGAACAGCCCGATGAATCCCATGGCGTAGAGCATGGGCGTGGTCAGCGACACCGAGCCCTTGTACATCGTCGCCGTCCAGTTGAACACCTTAATGGCCGAGGGCACCGCCACGAAGTAGCTCAGCAGCGAGAAGACGAGCGCCGCGTAGGCCGAGATTCCGGCGACGAACATGTGGTGCGCCCACACCAGGAATCCCAGCACGGCAATCGCGATCGAAGCCAGCGCAACCGCCATGTATCCGAACACGCGCTTGCGGGAAAACGTCGAGATCACTTCCGAGACCACCGCCATCGAAGGCAGGATCATGATGTACACCGCGGGGTGCGAGTAGAACCAGAACAGGTGCTGGAACAGCACCGGGTCGCCGCCCATCCTGGGATCGAAGATGCCCAGGTGGAAGGCCCGCTCCAGCGCCACCAGGGTGAGCGCGATCGCCACCACCGGCGTCCCCAGCACCTGAATGACCGACGTCGCGTAATGGCCCCAGATGTACAGCGGCAAGCGGCTCCAGGTCATCCCCGGCGCACGCATGCGGTGGATGGTCACGATGAAATTAAAGCCGGTGAAGATGGACGAGAATCCCGCAAGAAAGATCGCCACAATCGCCGTGATCACGTGCGTGTTCGAGTAGGTGCTGCTGTACGGCACATAGAAGGTCCACCCGGTGTCAATGCCCCCGGTCAGGACCACGTACATCATCAGCCCGGCGGCGACGATGTACAGGTACCAGCTCGCCAGGTTGATCCGGGGAAACGCCAGGTCCCTGGCTCCGATCATCATCGGCACCAGGAAATTTCCCAGGGTGGCGGGAATCGACGGGATCAGGAAGAAGAACACCATGACGACCCCGTGGATGGTGAACATCTTGTTATAAGTATCCGACGACATCAGGTCGCCCGCCGGGGTGAGCAGTTCCAGGCGGATCATGGTGGCCGCGAAGCCGCCGACGAAGAACATGGCGGTGATGGAAATCAGGTACAGGATGGCGATGCGCTTGTGGTCGGTGGTCAGCAACCACGACTTCACGCTGAAATCGGTGTTCAGGTAGTTCTCGCGTTCGACCGCCGGCGCGGCAATGGTGGCCATAATGGTTTGCCTTAACGACTCCTTGTTGTAGGGGCGGCCGCCCTCGGCGGCACGGCCGGACGATGGCTCGCCGGCTCACGCTGCTCGGGTTGAGATAACGACCGGATGTATGCGACCAGGGACAACAACTGCTCCTCGTTGACGATCCCCTGGAACGTGGGCATGATCGGCTTGAATCCCGCCACCACCTTGGCTCCCGGAGTGAGGATGGATTCGCGGATGTAATTGTCGTCAACGGCAACCGTGCGCCCGTCATCCAACAGCACCGGCTTGCCGTACGCGCCCACCAGGTTGGGCCCGCGACCCTGGGTGTCGAAGCGGTGGCAGGTGGTACAGCCGAGCTGTTGGAACAGCTTCTGTCCCGTTGAAGCCAGCGACCCTTCCACGTTCCCGCCCGACATCCACGCCTGATACTCCGCCGGTTCCATCACCACCACCTCGCCGATCATGCCCGCGTGCATGGTGCCGCAGTATTGCGTACAGAACAGGTGATACCGGCCCGGCTTGGTCGTCTGGAACCACAGGGTGGTGTAGCGTCCCGGCAGCACGTCCTGCTTCACCCGGAACTCGGGCAGAAACAGGCTGTGGATCACGTCCTGGGAAATCATCGTCAGCCGGATGGCGCGTCCCAGGGGCACGTGCAGTTGATCAATCTCGCGCTGCCCCTCGGGGTGCTCGAACTTCCACATCCACTGCTTGCCGACGACAAAGATATCCTCCGCGTTCGGCGGCGGTTGCGCCCAGGTCATGTAAATCGAGGCACTCCAAACGAACATGACCATGAAGATGCCGAACGGGATCAGCGTCCAAATGGCTTCCAGAGTGTTCGATCCTTCGATCTGGGTGGCGACCGGGTTTCTGGCTCGCCGGAATTTCATCGCGAAGATGAAAATCAGGACGAAGATCATCACCGTGAAAAAGCCGGTCACGGCGATCATGAAGATCATGAGCGCGTCGGTTCGGTTCGCCAGGGTGGAGGCGCGCACCGGCCAGAGCGGCAGGGTTTGCCACATAGGCTAACGCCCTCCCGTCCGCGCGGCGCGGCCGCGGGTGATCTTGTTGTTCCTGGGCTCGAGTTTGAACATCGCGATCAGGAATCCGCCCAGCAGCACTATCGTGATCGCGCCCCCGATCTGCATCACACGCGAGATGATGGCGCCATACTTCCCGGTGCGCGGGTCGTAGTGGTAGCAGTACAACAAGATCTGGTCCACCACGGTTCCGATGTGTCCCTGCGAGGCTTCCACCATGCCGAGCCGCAGGTCCTTCGGCGAATACTCCACTCCGTAGTAGTACTGCGCGATCTTGCCCTGCGGCGTGAGCACCATGAGCGCCGTGGCGTGCGCAAACTGCTGCGTCTCTGTGTCCCACTGGTAATGGAATCCCACCGCCTTGGTCAGGGCCGTGATCGCCGGTTGCTCGCCGGTCAGAAAATGCCAGCCTTGCTCCGCCCCCGGACGGCCGTATCGCCGCAGGTAGGTCGTCTTTTTGGCGCGCGCAAGTTCAGGTTTCTCGCGTGGATCGAAGCTGACCGTCACCACCTCGAATTCTTTGCCAATGTCGAATTTCAGCACGGAAAAGGCGCTCACCATGCCATTCAGCACTTCCGTGCACAGCATCGGACAGTCGTAGTACACCAGCGCCAGCACCACCGGCTTTTTGCCGAAGTAGTCCCCCAGCTTCACCGCTTGCCCGTTCTCATCCCTGAAGGCGAGGTCCAGCGGAACCGGGGCATTCAGCTTCTGCTCGATCTCGATGTTGTTCAGGATCTGCGGTGGGGGCGTGGCCGGCGTCACCGCCGGCGGTCCCATGCCCTTGCCCGGCCGCGATCACGCTTCCCAGCAGCATGCACGGCGCAAGCGCTCTGCGAATTATTCCGACTGCACGAATCACGATCGCTCCCAGTCGTTCTCGGTTATCGGTTGTCGGTTTTCGGTAGGCGGCGACATAACCGAGAACCGAATACCGAGAACCGACGACGCTAACTCCTAACTGACCAACTACTAACTCCTAACTACTGGTTCCCCTTTGGTTCCGTTCCTCCGCCGGCGCCGGCGGGCGTGCCATCGCCGCTCCCGAAGCGTGCACCGGGCGGCAGCACCGGTTGTGGTCGAACCGGGAGGCCATTTTTCGCCACGGCCTCGATCGCCTGCTCGATCGGGATATGCCCTGCGCCCGCGGTATCCAGTTGCTCCTCGGTGGCGGCGCGGAATTTGTTCAGATCCCCGACCTCATCCGCCTGTAGTCGCGGCGCCGGAAAGAGCAGCGCGGGGTTGGCTACCCGGCCGGCCTGCGCAAAGGGCGTGATGACGGCGGCGTTGCGCGGCGCCGGGGCCACCCGGCTAGCGGCGAAGTACCGCTCCATCCCCCACGAAATCAGGTGAATCGCGAACACGGTGAGCGCCAGCGCGATCATGAAATACACGATGCCGCGCGCGCTCAGGTCGCTCCGGTCGTACATCGTCTCCGGATGGCGCACCTCCGCGAGCGGAATCTCCCGTTCCGTCTCCGGCCGTCTCGACTTGTCTTGTGCGTCACTCATGCTGCTTGGCCAGCAACGCGGTCAGGCGCGGATCGTGCAGCGCCACCAGTGGCCGCCGTTTCAGGTTGTGAAAGAAGTACGCCAGCCAGAACGCGGACATCGCAATCGGGATGACCGCGTCCAGCCAGCTAAAGTGCAATGTTGCCCTGCTGAAGTTGGGCTCGATGTTCCAGTACAGGTCGAGGTAGCGCATCGCGACCAGCCACACCGCAATCCACATCAGCTTGCGCGAATTCTGCTTCAACCCGCGCGACAGCAGCAGCGCGAACGGAATTGCGAAGTGCCCCACGATCAGCACCAGCCCCAGCGCGCGCCAGTCGCCCCGGATGCGGTCCGCGAACCAGTGGATCTCCTCCGGCAGGTTTCCCGACCACACGATCAGCCACTGCGAAAAACTGAAGTAGGCCCACAGCATCACGAAGGTGAGCGTCAGCTTTCCATAGTCGTGAAAATTGGAGGCCGTCAGCACCTTCGCCATCGGTTCGTGCGCCTTCAGCATGTGCCCGACAATCACCGCCAGGCACAGCGCCAGCAGCGCCTGCCCCACCATGAAAATCAGCCCGTAAATCGTGGAGGTGAATTCCGGCGTCAGCGACATCACCCAGTCCACCACCGCAAACGTCAGCGTCCACCCGTAGACGATGATCCCCACCGCGCTCAGGGCCTGGAAACGCTTGTCCGGCGCGCGTTCCGGGGGACGATCCTGCGCCTCCGACCACGCCAGCAGGAGATACGCCATCACGCCCCACGCCAGGAAGAACAGGATTCCGCGCACCAGGAATAGATTCGGATTCAGGTAGCGCGACGCCTGGTGCGCCATGTGCTCGTTGCGCTTCAGCTCCTCCGGGTTCGCCCACGGATAATTCATGTGCCGGAAGGCGCCGATCACGATCGGGACAAACGCCGCCGCCAGCATCGGCAACGTGCCCACCGCCGCTTCCCAGATGCGCCGCACCCCCACGCCCCAATCGCCGCCCGTCAAGTGCCATACCATCAGCAGCGCCATCGCCCCCAGCGTCGGCCCGATGCAGAACATGAAGGCCAGCAGGTACGAGTGCATGGCCTGTTGCGGCTCGACGATGAACCCGATCACGGCCGCGATTGCGAACACGACCCCGACCAGGAGCGCGCGCCGCTGCAACGCCGGCACGATCGGAGGCGCCGTGAAGTCCATGTTCTCGATGCGCGCGTTGCTGCTCACTTCTTCCTCTCCGCTACGCCGGGCGCGGCGTTGGCCGCCGGGTTCTGGCTGAACTGCAGCGCCCGTATGTACGCCGCAATCGCCCAGCGGTCCTGGGGAATGACCTGCGCGGCATAATCCGGCATGACGCCGAACCCGTTGGTCATGACGTCATAAAAATGTCCCAGCGGCGCCTGCCGCAGCCGCGGCTCGTGGAACGACGGCGGACGCCGGAACCCGCGCTGCACGATCATTCCATTGCCGTCTCCCAGCCGCGAATGGCAGGGCGCGCAGTAGATGTCGAAACGTTCCCGCCCGCGCTCCAGCACTTCCCGCGTCGCCGGAAACGGCATCGCGTCGCCCGGCTTCCCGTTCATCATGCCGGTGTACAGATAGGTGTCGTCGCGCAACTGCCCGCGCGCGATCGTGCCCGCGGGCGGGGTCCGCGAGCCGCGCCCGTCGTCGAAGAAATCGCTGTGGCTCAACGGCAGGATCTTGGGCTGGACGTGCATGTCGTTGCGACAGGCGGAAAGGATGGCGCACGCCAACACGAGCAACACAACACCGCCAATTCTGCAATTCTGCAATTCGGCAATTCGGCAATTGCCAACCCGCACCCACGACTTGAAGTGCTCTCTAATGCGGCACCTCCGTGATCGTCCGCGGTTCCAGGTTCGCCAGGAACTTATAGGTCGCTTCACGATCGAATTTCGGGTCCGTCGCCTCGATGCAAAGGAAGAACTTGTCGCGTGAGGCGAAGCTGAAACTGGGAACGTTGAAGAGCGGGTGATACGGCATGGGCAGGCCATTCATGGCCAGCATGCCGAAAGCCGCCGCCAGTCCGCCGAACAGGATGGTCATCTCGAAGCACACGACGATGAACGCCGGCCAGGAGTGCAGCGGCCGGCCTCCGACGTTCACCGGATAAGCGATCGCGCTGATCCAGTACTGCATGGCATACGCCGTCGCCAGCCCGAGAATTCCGCCAACCAGGCAAATCAGCGCCACGTTGTCCTTGTGAAAGCCGACGGCCTCGCTCAGCCCCTCCACCGGGAACGGGCTGTAGGCGTCCATCTTGCGGTAGCCTTCCTGGTGCGCCTTGCGCGCCGCCGCCACGATTTCCGTCGGCGTGTCGAACTCCGCCACTAACCCATAGATCGGCGTTCTCATGATTCCGACTCCAGCGGCGCCTTCGCCTCGGACCGAGGCAGCAGCGTCTTCATTTCCGCGATGGAAATCATCGGCATCACGCGGATGAACAGCAGGAAGCAGAGCGAGAAGAACCCGATCGTCCCGATGAAGGTCGCCCAATCCCACCGCGTGGGCACGTAGATGCCCCACGACGACGGCAGGAAATCCTGCGTCAGGCTGACCACCACGATCACGAACCGCTCCAGCCACATGGCCACCAGCACCACCAGCGACACGAACCACAGCAGCTTCGGCGTAAACCTCACCTTCTTGGTCCACAGCACGTTCACAAAGCCCACGTTGATCGCGATCAGCGCCCAGTACGCTGCTCGGTACGGACCGTGCATGCGATTCCACATCAGGTGCTTGTCATAGAAGTTCCCGCCGTACCAGGCCATGAACGTTTCCATGACGTAGCCGTAGGCCACGATCAGGCCGGTCGCCAGCATGATCTTGGCGCAGTTGTCCAGGTGCCGGTCGGTAATCATGTCTTCCAGGTTGTAGACGGCGCGGATCGGGATCGCCAGGATCAGCACCATGGCGAAGCCGGAATAGATGGCGCCCGCCACGAAGTACGGCGGGAAGATGGTGCTGTGCCACCCGGGCACGATGGCGATGGTGAAATCGAAGCTGACCACGGTGTGCACCGAGAGCACCAGCGGCGTGGCCAGCCCGGCCAGCAGCAGGTAGGCCGTCTCATAGCGGTGCCAATGCCGCGCCGATCCTCGCCAGCCCAGCGCCAGCATGGCATAGATGGTGCGCGCCGCCCGGTTCTGCGCCCGGTCGCGCAGGGTCGCCAAGTCCGGCACCAGGCCGACGTACCAGAACACCAGTGAGATGGTGAAATAGGTGGAGACCGCGAACACGTCCCAGACCAGCGGGCTGCGGAACTGCGGCCACACCGTCATCGTGTTGGGATACGGAAACAGCCAGTAGAACAGCCACGGGCGCCCCAGGTGCAGCAGCGGGAACAGGCCCGCCTGCATCACCGCAAAAATCGTCATCGCCTCGGCAAAACGGTTGATGGAATTGCGCCACGTCTGCCGCAACAGCAGAAGGATGGCGGAGATCAGCGTTCCCGCGTGGCCGATTCCGACCCACCACACGAAGTTGACGATCGCCAGTCCCCAGGCGACGGGGTGATTGATGCCCCAGATCCCGACTCCCTGGTACAACAGGAATCCGATGGAGTAAAACAGCACTGCCGAGAGCAGCCCAGCCAGGCCCACGCCCAGGAACCACCCCAGCGGCGTCTGCTTGGTCAGCACGATGGCGCTGATCTTGTCCGTAATGGTGGCGAAGGTGTGCCCCGGCTCCAGCACCGGCGGTTGGACCTCCATCGCCTCGATCGAATCCTTGCGTTCCATCAGAAGTGCTGCTCCGGCTGCTGCTGCTTCGCTAGGTCCGGCATCTCCGGATTGGGATTCAAAACTGCGGCCAAGTAGGTGGTCCGCGGCCGCGTATTCAGTTCCTCGAGCACGCCATAGTTGCGGGGATTCTCCTTCAACCGGCGCACTGAGCTGTTCGGGTCATTGATGTCGCCGAAGATGATGGCGTTGGCCGGGCAGACCTGCTGGCATGCGGTCAGGATCTCCTGATCGCGCACCCGCCGGTCTTGCTCTTCCGCCGCGATACGTCCCTTGGTGATCCGCTGCACGCAGTAGGTGCACTTTTCCATCACGCCGCGGCTGCGCACCGTGACCTCCGGGTTGCGCACCATTTTGGTCTGCGGCGTGTTCCAGTCCTGGAAGAGCAGGAAGTTGAATCGCCGCACCTTCCACGGGCAGTTATTCTGGCAGTAGCGCGTGCCGACGCAGCGGTTGTAGACCATGTCGTTGAGGCCTTCGCTGCTGTGCACTGTCGCGCCTACCGGGCACACGATTTCGCACGGCGCGTCTTCGCACTGCATGCACGGCAGCGGCTCGAAGTACATCCGCGGGTTCGCCGGGTCGCCCTCGTAATAGCCGTCCACCCGCAGCCAGTGCATCTTGCGCCCGCGGAGGGTCTGGTATTTCCCGACCACGGGGATATTGTTCTCCGCCTGGCACGCGATGATGCACGCGTTGCATCCCACGCAGGAATTCAGGTCGATCTCCATCCCCCAGGCGTACTCGTTGTACTGGTAATCCGGGTACAGCGTGTCGGCGCGAGGCGGCGCAACATTGTTTTCGTGCGCGAAATTCGGGTTTTCCCGGTACGTCGCCACAGTCGCTGAGCGCACGATGTTCTCCCCGTCCAGCGCCTGATACCCCTGCAGCGACGCCACTTTGTACGTCGCACCCGTCTTGCTGATCTTGGCTCCGCTGCCGAAGTTGGCCGTATCCGCGAACCGCACCTTGTACGCGTTGAATCCATGGTCGTTGCCGGTGCGCCCGGCGCGCGTGCGGCCGTAGCCGAAAAATGCGGTCAGGCAGCCATCCGGTTGGCCCGCCTGCGGCCACAGCGGCGCCTCCACCTCTTTGCCGCGGAAGTTCAGCTTGACGACCGTCGTATCCTGGCCTTCCTTCACACCCAGCTTCTTTGCGTCCGCCGGGCTGATGTACACCACGTTGTCCCAAGTCAGCTTGGTGACCGGCTTCTCCAGTTCCTGCAGCCATGCGTTGTTGGCGAATCGCCCGTCGTAGATGGTCGGATCGTGGCGGAACATCAGCTCGTACTCGCCGTCGTGCGGCGCTGCCGGCGCGGCTGAAGCCGGAAATGCGCGCATCGTGACCTTCACGTTTTTCGGCTTGAGTTCCGTGCCTTCCATGAAACCGTCGTGCACCGCGCGCCGCCAGAATCCTTCGAAATCCGCGCCGGTGTATTGCGACCGCCAGGAGGCGCGAATCAGCTCGTATGCCGATATATCCGGCTGGCCGTAGAACACCGCCAGCACCTCGTGCGCGCTTCGCCCGCCGTACAAGGGCGCGATCAGCGGCTGCACGATGCTCACCATCCCGTTGATGGCGCGGGTGTCGCTCCAGTCTTCCAGGAAGTGCGCTGCGTTCACGTGCCAGTGCGTGTACACCGAAGTCTCGTTCTGATAGATCCCGTGATGGATGCGCAGCGGCACCTTGCCCATGGCCGAGGTGATGTCCAGATCCGCCGGCGCATCGAACACCGGGTTGCCGCCCAGGATCAGCAGCACCTGCACCTTGCCGGCGTTCATGTCGCCGACTAATTCCTTGACCGACTCCGCGTGGCTCACCGGCCCTTCCACCACCGCATCGGTATAGATCACGGTCGAGCCCGGCGCGCCCAGCGCTTCATTCATGGCGTGCGCCAGCGCGTGCACCACCGGCGGCTGGTATTCGCCCGGAATGATGACCGCCTTCCCCCGGTGCCGTTGCAGGTCCTTGGCAAGCGCGTCCAGCCAGGCGTTATGCTCGGGCCGCACCGTGCCGCCAGCGCTTACGCCCAGCCGCGAAGCCAGTGCCCGCGCGTATGGCTCCAACTCCGAAGCCCGCACCGGCAGCCGGTGGTCCGCCTTGAATCCCGTAGTCGTCGGCGTGCTCTCGATGGCATAGGTCCGGTTCATGCCCGCCGGATGGCCCGGGTTGCGCCGCTTCGCCCACTCGCGCGTGTGCATGGTGAACCCGGGAAAGCCGGCCATCAGGAAGTCGGCGTCGAGGGAGACCACGATGTCGGCGTTCTCCAGCAGGTAACGCGTTTCCACCGGCTGCCCGAAGGCCATTTGCGCACCGCCGCGCGCGCCGTCGCGGTTCACCGGCTCCCACTGGTGCCACTTCATCTGCGGAAAATTCTTTTGCAGAGTTCGAATCTGCGCCAGCAAGGTTGGTGATGAGACGGCCTGCGTCAGCAACCGGAATCCCGCACCGCCCGCCGCCTTCTGCGCCGCCATGGGACCCTGCACCGCGCCCACGAACGACGGCCATGGCCGGACTTCGCCGCCATAGGTGCAGGTCTGCGACCGGTCGGGATCGTAGAGATCGAGCAGCGCGCCCTGGGCGTACAGATCGGTGGCGCCCTGGCTCGCCGGATGCTCGGGATTTCCTTCCAACTTTGTCGGACGTCCCTCATTGCTGCGCGCCAGCAGCGGCAGCGAGTACCCGCCGAGGTCCATCGCCGTGGCGTAGAACAGCGGGCGTCCGGGAATGATCTCCTCCGGCTGGCGGACGTAGGGCACAATGCTTTCCACCGGCAGCTTGGTGCAGCCGCTCAGCCCGGCCAGCGCCAGCGATGCGCTCATCAGCTTCAGGAAATTCCGGCGCGAAACGTCGCCGCCAACCCATTCGCTCGCCTGACGCGGGAATTCGCGGTGCAGCAGTTCCTCGAATCCCTTGCTGTCGGCCAGCTCTTCCAGGCAGCGCCAGTATTGCGGACCCTTCGCCGCCTCCAGTTTGGCGCGCACCTGGTCCAAGTCGAGGCGCTTCTCGCCCGAGGCCTGAATCTGCACCAGCTCGTTTTGTCTTTCTTCTTCCATCCGCTCTCTATCGAACTTCCTTGCTCGCGACTCGTGACTCGCGACTCGCGACTATCTGTGGCACGTACTGCAACTCGTGATGTCGTACACGCTGCGCACCCTGTACTTGCGCAGCAGGTAGGTGCCCAGCGAGGTCTGGTCGGTGAACTTCTTTCCGTCCATGGCCAGCGGTTTGTCCGCGCTGGGCTGCTCGTAACGCATGTTGAAAACTTCCGCCCGCGGCCGCAGAAATTTTTCCGGCGCGCGGTGGCAGTTCAGGCACCACTCCATTTGCAGCGAATACTCCGCCAACATCAGCGGCATGCGGTCCACCGGCCCGTGGCAGGATTCGCAGCCCACGCCCTTGTTGATGTGAATGCTGTGATCGAAATACACGAAGTCGGGCAGCTGGTTGGCGCGCTCCCACACCAGCGAAGTCCCCGAGCGGAAGCTCTCGCGCACCGGCGCCAGCATCTCCGCGTTCGTCCAGATCTGCGCATGGCAGTTCATGCAGGTCTTGGTCGGCGGGATCCCGGCGAAGCTGGAGACCTCCACCGAGGTGTGGCAGTAGCGGCAGTCGATGCCCAGGCCGCCGACGTGATGCTGGTGGCTGAACGGCACCGGCTGGGTGCGCGCCACGCCGGCCCAGCTCGTGTAGGGCGAGCGCTGCAACTGTTCGGCGGCGAAAAAGAACACCGCCACGGCAATCACGGCGAGCGCGATCGACAACCACGAAATGGTGTTGGTGCTGCGGTGGAATACCTGGGGCATCTAATTGCCCGTTCCTCGCCTTGCTGGGTCGCGGGTTGACGACACCATGTAGCGTGACTCACGTCACGAAAACGTGTGATTGCAACAAAGCGATCCGCGAGCTTTCGCCGCCGCGCAATCGCCCCATGCCCGGAGTAGAAGCGTTGCGTGGCCAATGTTGCCGCCCCGTAAACGCCCTGGCACACCTTTAGGAGAGCCGCTGTCCCTATTGCCCCTGCTCCATCAGACACTGCCAATGAAAAAAAGACCGCGTACTTCGATTACCGGTTAACCGCCGATGCGCGGTGCGCATCGTACGGTTGTATTGACCCAGATGTTCCAAGGCGCTCGCGCGCACCAAAATAATTTCATTTGCCATCCCCACGCACCGAATCTGATCCGGGCAGCAGCGTCCACGGAGGGGGACGCGGAGAGCAGGTTTCAACCAAAATGCTTGTCGAAGCGGTAAAGAACAAGGCGGGGCAGACCGGACCAGTACCCAATTTCCGACTTACTTGTCATGCATCGTATCCGGCTGGTACGATCACCAGCGAGCGAAACTATGGACACCAAACAAATCCTCACCCAACTGCATGCTGAACGTAACCGCATTGACCGCGCTATCGCTGCCATCGAAGCGATTCACTCGGGTGGCGTCGCGCGGTCCGCATCCGCCGCGCCCCACAAGCGCCGGCGCAGCCGCATGTCGGCCGCCGGCCGTAAGCGCCTCTCGGAACTGATGAAGAAGCGCTGGGCGTCCGGAAAGATGAAAGGGAGATCCAAAGCCGCCTAGCGCGCGTTAGCGACGCTACTGCACGTTCATCACGAGCAGCTTTCTCTCTGTCATCTCCTCGATCGCGTACTTCAAGCCCTCGCGGCCGACGCCGGAGTCTTTCACCCCGCCGTACGGCATCTGGTCCATGCGCCAGGTGGGAATGTCGCCGGCGATCACGCCGCCCACCTGCAGTTCTTCAAAGGCGCGGAAGATCAGGCGCGCATCGCGGGTAAACAGTCCGGCCTGCAATCCCCAAGGGGAATCGTTGACGCGGCGGAGCGCGTCATTGAAATCGTCGTACGGTTCGACGGTCACCACCGGTGCGAACACTTCGAGACAGTTCACGCGCATGTTGGGATTGGTTTCGGTGAGCACGGTCGGTGTAACGAATGGCCCGTTGCGATGGCCGCCGCACAGCACTTTCGCGCCCCCGGCCACAGCTTCGTCGATCCATGCGACGGCGCGCACCGCGTCCGCTTCGCGAATCATCGGCCCGACATCGGTGTTCGCGTCCCGGGGATCGCCCATCTTCAATTTCGCCGCGCCCTCGACCAGGTGCTCGGTGAATTTCCCCATGGCCTTGCGCTCCACAAAAATTCGCTGCACGGAAATGCAGGTCTGCCCGGCGTAACCGAAGCCGCCGGCGACGCAACGATCGGCCGCCTGCTTCAGGTCGGCGTCTCCGTGCACGATGCAGCCGGCATTGCCGCCCAGTTCCAGCACGACCCGCTTCTTGCCCGCTTTCTTCTTCAGTTCCCAACCGGCGGCCGAACTGCCGGTAAAGCTCAGCAGCTTGATGCGCTCGTCGGTGACCAGCGGCGCGGCGTCCTCGTTGCTGAGCGGGAGCACGTTGAGCGCGCCGTCGGGCCAGCCTGCCTGCTGCACCACTTCGGCGAGCATCAGCGCGCTGAGCGGGTCCTGCGGCGGCGGTTTCAGCACCATGGTGCAGCCGCAGGCGATGGCGGGCGCCAGTTTGTGCGCCACCAGGTTGAGCGGAAAATTGAACGGCGTAATGGCCGAGATCGCGCCCAGCGGAAAGCGCTTCACCATCCCCCAGCGTCCGGTGGCGGGGGCGCAGTGTCCAGCGGCAGGACTTCTCCGGTGATGCGCGTGCTCTCTTCCGCCGCGATCTGGAAGGTCGAAATCGAGTGCTCCACCTCGGCGCGTGCCTGCTTCAGCGGCTTCCCTGCTTCCCGCACCAGGACGTCGGCGAATTCGATGCGCCGGGCGATGAGGCCGTCGGCAACGGACCGCAGGACGCGCTGACGCTCGTAGGCGGGGAGGCGGCGCGTGGTCTCGAACGCCTTGACGGCTGCCGCAATCGCCGCTTCGGTGTGCTTGCGCGTGCCGTACACGACGGTGCCGACCACCTCGCCATCATAGGGCGCACGGATTTCGTGGAGCTCACCTTCCGAGATCCAGTGTCCGTCGAGGAGAAATCCGAAGGTTTTGACCGGGGTAAGGGTGGTGCTCATGGGGGAATTGTAATCCGCCGCCAAATGTGGCGTGGTCATTTCAAGCGCTTCGTCCCTGCTATTGGATGGTGACTTTCTTCAGTAGCCGCCCCACGCGCACGGTGAATTCTGCCGGTAGTTTGACCTTAAAGACCGGCTCCGATTTGACCTCGTTGTCAATTCGCACTGCGTTCTGCTTGATCTTGCGCAGACCATCACTGACCGAGCTTGCCAGCCCGGCGCGCGCCAGCAACTTATCCAGCCTCACCACGTCGGCATGATTCCCGCCGGCGGCGACGTCGGAGTATGACACCTTCACGTGCTCTACTTCCTGGGGCACCTCGTCGCGCTGGAACTGCTTTGCCCAATCCTCTTCCGCGCGCTGAGCGGCTTCCGTGGAATGGAAATCGGTGACAATCTTGCGCGCCAGGTCTTTCTTCAATTGCATCGGGTGCGCGCGCCCGGCGGCCGCATCCGACTTCATGCGCTCGATCTCCTGCGCGCTCACGTCGGTCAGCAGCTCGTAGTAGCGCCACATCAGCGCGTCGGAGATGGACATCACCTTGCCGTACATTTCCAGCGGCGGCTCGGTAATGCCGATGTAATTGCCGTACGACTTCGACATCTTCTGCACACCGTCGAGGCCCTCCAGCAGCGGCGTGGTCAACACCACCTGCGACGGCTGTCCATGGGAGCGCTGCAGCTCGCGTCCCACCAGCAGGTTGAATTTCTGGTCGGTGCCGCCCAACTCCACGTCCGCCTCCAGCGCCACCGAGTCGTATCCCTGCGCCAGCGGATACAGCAGTTCATGCAGCGCGATCGGCTTTTCTTCCTGAAAGCGCTTATGGAAGTCCTCGCGTTCCAGCATCTGCGACACCGTGTATTTCGCCGCCAGGCGGATCCATCCCTCCGACCCCAGCTTGTCCAGCCACTCGCTGTTGTAGCGAATCTCAATTTTGTTGGGATCGAGAATCTTGTGCGCCTGCGCCAGATAGGTCTTGGCGTTCTGGTTGATCTGCTCGCGCGACAGCGGCGGACGCGTGACCGAGCGGCCCGTGGGATCGCCGATCATCCCGGTGAAATCGCCGATCAGGAAGATGACCGTGTGCCCCATGTCCTGGAAGTGTTTCAGCTTGCGAAGCACAACCGTGTGGCCCAGGTGAAGGTCGGGCGCGGTGGGATCGAGGCCGATCTTTACCCGTAGCGGCTTGCCGGTTTCGTAAGACTTCTTCAGCTTGTCGCGCAACTCGTCTTCGCGGATAATCTCCGCCGCGCCTTTCTTGATGTAGGCGAGCTGCTCGTCAACGGGACGGAACGAAGGCATAAGCAAACAAGATTACCGCAAAGGACGCAAAGGGACGCAAAGGAAAGAAAAGTCGGCCACGGACCACACGGATATACACGGATTCTTTCCTTCTTTCTTCGATCCGTGTTCATCCGTGTGATCCGTGGCTGCCTTTATTGTTTTCCGCTAGAACCGAAGCCGCCGGCTTTCCGCTTCGACTCCGCCAGCTCTTCCACGACGCGCACTTCTCCGGTCAGCACGGGATACGGAATCAGGTTCGCGATCTTGTCGCCGGCGTGAATCGTGGCCGGCAGGTCGCCCAGATTTTCCATTAGGACCTTGATCTCGCCGCGGTAGCCGGAATCAATCACGCCGCCGGTCAGCACCATGCGCTTGGCAGCCATGGACGACTTGTCGCGCAGCAGCGCCCCCATGGGCCGGCCGTGATCGTCGGTGATCTCGATGGCAATCCCGGTAGAGACGACGCCGTGGTTCCGTCCGGAAATCGTGATCGTTGCCGCCGCATAGACGTCGTATCCCAAGTCCTCGCCTGGGTGGGCAACGGTGGGCGGTTTGGCGGTGGGAACCAGGAGCTTAACCTTGAGCATGGAAGTCAATGTAAGCGAAGAAGTTTCCGCGGTCTCTGCGAATCCTTTGCGACCTCTGCGTTGATCTCTTATTCAGGAATCGGCGCCGCCGCCGCCACCGCCTTCTTCTCCACTACGCGCCGGCCCACGATCTCGTAATTGCCGCGCAGCACGATGTTGATCGCCTCGGTGTAGGCGAGGTGCTCCTGTTCCAGGATGCGCGCCGCCAGCGAGTGATCGTCGTCGGTGTCGTCGACCGGCACAGCCCGCTGCACGATGATCGCGCCGTGGTCGAGGTGTTCGTCGACGAAATGGACCGTGCAGCCGGAGACCTTCACGCCGTACTCGATCGCCTGCTTCTGCGCGTCCAGGCCCGGGAACGACGGCAGCAGCGATGGATGAATGTTCACAATGCGGTTGGGAAATGCCCGTATGAACAGCGGCGACAGCAGCCGCATGTAACCGGCCATGCAAATGAGGTCCACATGCTTCTCATTCAGAGCGGCCACGACTTCGGCGTCGTGTTCCTCGCGCACACGTCCTTTGCTGATGATGACGCGCGCGTCGAGGCCGAGCTTGCGCGCGTGCTCGATGCCCGGCGCCTCCGCGCGGTTGGAAATCACGGCCGCGATCTCCGCGCTGATGCGGCCTTGTTGTACGGATGCCGCAATGGCGGCGAAATTAGTCCCACGTCCGGAAAGTAAGATACCGAGCTTTTTCATAACTGACATTTTCTCCGGGAGGAAGGCAGAAATCCACTACCAAGGAAGTCAGAAGTAAGAAGTTAGAACAAAAGAGCGCCGCAGCGGAAAGGTCCGGCTTAGTTCTGACTTCTTACTTCTGACTTAGGGTTAGGTGTACAGCACCTTCCGCTCGCCCTTGACGATCCGTCCGATGGTGTAACCCTTCTCGCCGGCGCGTTCCAGGACGGTCTGCACTTTCTTGAACTTCTTCGGCGGAACCACCAGGATCATCCCGATGCCCATGTTGAAAGTGCGCATCATCTCGTCCTGCGGGATGCTCCCGAGCTGTTGCAGGTGCTGGAAGATCGTCTGCACCGGCCAGGCGCCCATCTCGACCACCGCCGCCGTTCCCTTGGGCAGCACGCGCGGCAGGTTCCCGGTGATGCCGCCGCCGGTGATGTGCGCCATCGCCGACACGGCGTCGCCCTCCACCAGCTTCTTCAGCAACGGCCAGTAGCTCTTGTGCACCCGCATCAGCTCGTTGCCGACCTTGTTCTTCAGTTCATTGACATAGGTTTCCGGCGAGTAGTGTGCGATCCCGAACAGCAGCTTGCGCGCCAGCGCGTATCCGTTGGTGTGCAGGCCGTTCGACGGCAGGCCGATCAGCACGTCACCGACCTGCACGTCCTTTCCGGTCACGACCTTTTCTCTGTCCACGACTCCGACAATGAACCCCGCCAGGTCATACTCGCCGTGCTCGTAGAAGTCCGGCATCTCCGCTGTTTCGCCACCGATGAGGGCGCAGCCGTTGTGCTTGCACGCGTCGGCGATGCCGGCCACCACCCGTTCCGCGACCTCCGGGTCCAGCCTGCCGGTGGCGAAGTAATCCATGAAGAACAGGGGCGCGGCGCCCTGCACGGCGATATCGTTGACGCAGTGGTTCACCAGGTCGCTGCCGATGGTGTGGTGCAGATTCATCTCAAACGCGACCTTCAGCTTCGTCCCGACCCCGTCCACGCTCGCCACCAGCACCGGGTCCTTGTACTTCTTCATGTCGAGGGCAAACAGTCCCCCGAAGCCGCCGATCTCGCTCAGCACGCTCTTGGTGAATGTTTTATGGGCGAGGTACTTGATGCGCTGCTTGGCCCGGCCGGCGCGCTCCAGGTCAACCCCGGCATCGGCGTATGTGACAGGCGTGCGGTTAGGACCGTTGTCGGTCAAGGCATTGACGTCCGTAAAGAGGGATCAGAGCCGGGGTGAAAGTTTCATTCTAGCATTGCGCACTGCCGCCGACGCGTGTCGCGGGACCACGAGAATGCACTCGGGCCGGGCGCGATGCGGCGCTCCGGCCACGTCAGGCTTCAGCCTATTTCAGCAGATACCCGGAGAAGTGATAGGCCAAGACTCCCAGCAGGCCCAGCGCCGCTGCGACGTATCCCGTATAGATCCAGAAATTCCGATTGCTCTCCGCCTTGGGCGCCGCCGACGGCGGGTTGTTGGGTAAAGTTACCTGCTCCATCCGGCCTCCAACTTCATGAAACTTCCCCGGATATTTCGGGGAACCTCGCTATGAGGCCCTATGACTGCTTGCGATCAATCCGCGCCCGCAACGGGAAGAATGAAGCTCAGGCACCCCGCATGAATGCAACGATCTTACTCCTGTTTCCGCGCTTTCGGCGCCGGAAAACCTCCGTATACGATGCTTTTTCGAGATTGGGGGGCGCAAACCTTTCGCTCGGTACCGGGCACGCAATAAAAAACCCCGCGGCGCGCTGCAGCCCGTCACATCGGCTTGTGACCGACCTTGCTCCCCGGCCACGCGGGAAACGATTACACTTAGGGTCCGCACAAACAGGAGGTGTCGTCGCGATGGATCACGTGGCCCAAGCCGCTATGAAGACCTCCACCACCGACAAGGCGCACGATGTCCTTCACACCGAGGGCCATCCCCTCGACGCGCTCTTTCATCCCAAGACCGTCGCCGTCATCGGGGCCACCGAGCGTCCCGGCTCCATCGGACGCCGCGTCCTCTGGGCCCTGCTCAGCAGTCCCTTCGGCGGCACCGTGTATCCCGTCAGCAAAGACCGCGCCAGTGTCCTCGGCATCAAGGCCTACCGCAACGTCGCCGCCGTTCCGGAAGCGGTGGACATGGCCGTCATTGCCACTCCCGCCGCCACCGTGCCCGGCATCATTGGTGAATGTGTGCAGGCGGGCGTGAAGACCGCCGTTGTCATCTCCGCCGGCTTCAAGGAGCACGGCGAAGCCGGCCTCGAACTCGAGCGCCAGATCGCCGACCGCATCCGCGGCACCCGCTTGCGTGTCGTCGGTCCCAATTGCCTCGGCGTCATGAACCCGCTGACCGGGTTGAATGCCACCTTCTCGCAACAGATCGCGCGCCCCGGCAGTGTTGCGTTCCTCAGCCAGAGCGGCGCCCTCTGCACCGCCATTCTCGACTGGAGCCTGCGCGAGATGGTCGGCTTCAGCGCCTTCGTCTCCGTCGGCTCCATGCTCGACATCGGCTGGGGCGACCTGATTGACTACCTCGGCAACGACACCCGCACCCAGTCCATCCTCATTTACATGGAATCGATCGGCGACGCGCGCCATTTCCTCTCCGCCGCGCGCGAGGTCTCGCTCAACAAACCGATCATCGTGATTAAGGCCGGCCGTACCGAAGCCGCCGCCAGGGCCGCCGCCTCCCATACCGGCACCATGGTCGGCAGCGACGAAGTCCTGGACGCCGCCTTTCGCCGCAGCGGCGTGCTCCGCGTCCACTCTATCTCTGACATCTTTTACATGTCGGAAGTCCTGGCCAAGCAGCCGCGCCCACGCGGACCGCGTCTTGCCATCCTGAGCAACGCCGGCGGCCCGGGCGTGCTCGCCGCCGACGGTCTCGCGGCCCAGGGCGGCGAACTTGCCGAGCTTTCCCCCAGCACGCTCGCACAACTCGATAAAATCCTGCCACCGCACTGGAGCCACGGCAATCCCATTGACATCCTCGGCGACGCCGGCCCCGAACGCTACAGCAAGGCGCTGGAAATCGCGCTCAACGATCCCAACGCCGACGGCATCCTTGTCCTGACTGCGCCCCAGGGCCTGGCCGAGCCGACCAAAATTGCCGAACTGCTTAAGCCCTACGCCACCTCGACCGGAAAGCCGATCCTGGCTTGCTTCATGGGCGGCGCGGAGATCGTCGCGGCCAACGAAATCCTCAACCGCGCCGGCATTCCGACCTTCCAGTTTCCCGACACTGCCACCCGCGCGTTCACCTACATGTGGCGGTGGAGCTACAACCTGCGCGGCCTCTACGAAACTCCCGTCCTGCGCAGCCAGACGGAGCAGGAGCCCGACCGCGCCACCGCCGACCGGCTGATCCAAACCGCGCGCCAGGCCGGCCGCTCGCTGCTCTCCGAAGCCGAATCCAAACAAATCCTGGCCGCGTATTTCATTCCCACAGTTGATACGCGCGTCGCCGCTACCGCCGACGAAGCCGTCGCGCACGCTGACGCCATCGCCTATCCCGTCGTCGTCAAGCTGCACTCGCTTACCCTGACTCACAAAACCGATGTCGGCGGGGTTCAGCTCGACCTCAAGGATGCTGCCGCCGTCCGCGCCGCGTTTCAGACCATCGAGAACAACGTTGGCGCCAAGGCCGGCCGCCAGCATTTCCTGGGCGTCACCGTGCAGCCCATGATCTCGCGCGACGGTTTCGAGCTGATCCTCGGCAGCAGCATTGATCCGCAGTTCGGCCCGGTGCTGCTGTTCGGCCGCGGCGGCCAGTTGGTGGAAATCGAGCACGACAATGCTCTCGCGCTGCCTCCGCTCAACACCACGCTCGCCCGCCGCATGTTCGAGCAGACCAGGATCTACAAGGCGCTCCAGGGTGTGCGCGGCCTGCCCCCGGTGGACATAGCGGCGCTGGAAACGCTGATGGTGAATTTCAGCCGCCTGGTGGTCGACCAGCCATGGATCAAGGAGATCGACATTAACCCGCTGCTTGCCTCCAGCGACCGTCTCCTCGCCCTGGACGCGCGCGTCGTCCTCCATCCCGCCGACACCCGCGAAGACCAACTCCCGCGTCCCGTCATCCGCCCCTATCCGCAGCAGTACGTCCGCGATTGGACGATGAAAGACGGAATCCAGGTCACCATCCGGCCCATCCGCCCCGAAGATGAGCCGCTGATGATCCATTTCCACGGCCGCCTCTCCGACCGCAGCGTTTACCTGCGCTACTTCCAGCCGCTGAAACTCACGCAGCGCACCACGCACGAGCGCCTCACCCGCATCTGCTTCATTGATTACGACCGCGAAATGGCGCTGGTCACCGAGTTCAAGCACCCCGACGGTTCCAGCGAAGTCCTCGCCGTCGGCCGCCTCAGCAAGCTGCACGGCACAGAAGAGGCCGAAATCGCCGTCCTGGTTCGCGACGAGTACCAGCACCGCGGTCTCGGGACCGAAATTGTCAGCCGCCTGTTGCAGATCGCCCGGGACGAAAAGCTGAAGTACGTCGCCTCCACCATGCTCGGCGTCAACCGCGAAATGCGTGCCATCTGCAAGCGCCTCAACTTCCAGCTCAGCGTGGACATGGAAGACGATCTGGTGAATGCGCGGGCGACTCTGGGGTAACAATTCCGATTGAAAAACTGAAGGTGTCATCCTGAGCGAGGTACAACGCGGCCCGCTTTTGGCCGCGTTGCGACCGAGTCGAAGGACCCCTACCCCTCTGGCGATCTCGCAGGCCGAGCAGTTTTTCAATCGGAAGTTTCATAGTCTTCGTTTGTCGATTAGCAATGGGCAATGCAGTTGCCGTCCTGTGCTTTCCGCGATACAACTGAGCTAGTCCCATGAAGCTCCACGCCGTAATTCTCCTCCTCGCGTCAGCCGCTTTCAGCCAACAACTTCCCGCGGCGCCCAGCAGCACAAAAGCAGAGGACAAACCTGATTACTCGCAGGAGGCCTACGTCGTCGAGTCCCAGCGCACCGTGTACCGTTTCGAAAACGACGGCACCGGGCGCAAAGAAGTTACCGCCCGCATCCGGGTGCAGACCGAAGCCGGCGTCGAGGTATTCGGACAGCTCATCTTCGGCTACAGCTCCGCCAACGAATCCGTCCAGATCCCGTATGTCCGCGTTCTCAAGTCCGGCGGCGTGGTGGTCACCGCGCCGGCATCGGCCATTCAGGACCTCAACCCGCCGGTCGCCCGCGAAGCGCCTGTCTACACCGACTTTCACCAGAAGCACGTCACCGTTCCCGGCCTGCGTCCGGGCGAAATTCTCGAATACCAGGTCGTCACCACCACCACCACGCCGCTTGCTCCCAACGAATTCTGGATGGAGCACCGCTTCTTCGACGCCGGCGTGGTTCTCGATGACCAGCTCGAGGTCAATATCCCGCGCAAGCGAGCGGTCAAGCTGAAGACCCAGCCCGGCCACGACGCCAAGATCACCGACGAAGGCGAGCGCCGAATCTATCGCTGGTCCTCTTCTCACAAGCAGCGCGAAGAAGACGACGTTGATAAGAAAAAACGCCGCCGCGTCCAGCCCGAGCGACCGGACGTGCAGATGACCACCTTTGCCTCCTGGGAAGCCGTGGGCCGTTGGTACGCCGGACTGGAACGCGACCGCCGCGCGCCCTCGCCCGAAGTCCGCGCCCGCGCCGAGGAACTGGTCAAGGGCCGCAACACCGATATGGAGAAGCTGCAGGCCATCTACGACTACGTCGCCAAGAATTTCCGCTACGTCAGCCTGTCGTTCGGCGTTGGCCGCTATCAGCCGCATTCCGCTGCTGAAGTCCTCGCCAACCAGTACGGCGACTGCAAAGACAAGCACACGCTGCTGGAAGGGCTGCTCGACTCGGTGGGCATTCACGCCTCATCCGCGCTCATCAATTCCAGCCGCAAAATCGATCCCGACCTGCCCTCGCCCTCGCAGTTCGACCACGTCATCAGCGTGGTACCGATCGGCAAGGAAATGGTCTGGCTGGATACCACCACGGAAATCGCGCCCTTCCGCCTGCTCACCTACAACCTGCGCCAGAAGAACGCGCTGGTCATCCCGCCCAGCGGGGCGGCCCAGCTCATGGAAGCGCCTGCCGACTCGCCGGTGCCGAATGCTCAAGTCATCGAGACCGAAGGCAAGGTCAGCGATCTCGGCAAGCTCACCGCCCATGTGCGCCTCTCCTTCAGCGGTGATAGCGAGCTGCCGTTGCGCGTCGGCTTTCGCCAGGTGCCGAACGCGCGCTGGAAAGATCTGGCCAAGGTGGTGGCGCAACTCGAAGGCCTGCGCGGCGACGTCACCGCCCTCAAAGTTGACGATCCTGCCGACAACCGCGGTCCGTTTCACCTCGAGTTCGATATCGCGCAACCCAACTTCCTCGACTGGTCCAAGCGCCAGTCGCAACTCGATCTTCCGCTGGCCCGGCTGCGCCTGCCGGATCTCTCCGAATCCGACGAAAACTCGGTTGAGCCCATCGAAATCGGCGCGCCCGGCTCCATCACCGTCCGCCTGAAAATCGAGTTGCCCGCCACCTTCAGCGCGCGGGCCCCGCTGCCGTTCGAGATGAAGCGCGATTATGCCGAGTACCGCGCCGTGTACGACCTGAAGGGCAACACTTTTACCGCCGAGCGCTTCATCAACCTGCGCGCGCGCGACATCCCCGCCGCCCGCCTGCGCGATTACGCCGCTTTCCGGCGCGCCGTCGTCGCCGACGAGGCCCAGCAGCTTGCCCTCGACAACACCCAGCAGGGCACGCCCAAGCCGCCCGAGAACGTCAAGACCGAAGAGCTCTACGAGGCCGGGCTCAGCGCTTTGCAGGCGCAGAACTATCGCGGCGCCGCCGAACTGCTGCAGCGCGTTGTCGAACTGGAGCCGAAGCACAAATCCGCGTGGAACGACCTGGGCAACGCCTACCTGGCGCAGCGCCGCACCGCCGACGCCATTGCCGCATTCCAGAAGCAGATCGAAATCAATCCCTTCGACGAGTTTGCTTACAACAACCTCGGCCGCGCCTGGTGGGAGAAGCGCGACTACGCCAAGGCCGCGGAGGCGCTCCACAAGCAGATTGAAGTCAACCCGCTCGACAAGTTCGCCCATCGCAACCTCGGCATCATGTACCTGGAGGAGCACAAGGACCGGGAGGCGCTCCCCGAACTGGAAAAAGCGACATCCATTAATCCCCAGGACGCGCAGGCGTTCATCAGCCTGGGCCAGGCGCAACTCGACCTCGGCGACGACGCCAAGGCCCTCGCCTCCTTCGATCGCGCCGTCCAGATCGCCCCCGCGCCCGGCGCCTGGAACAACATCGCGTACCAGCTCAGCCTCAAGGGCGTGCATCTCGATCTGGCGCAGCAGTACGCCGAATCGGCTGTCGCCTCCACCGCCGCCACTTTGCGGAATCTCAATGCCGACAGCATGCAGTTGGAGCAGCAGGCGCTCGTCATCTCGCTGGCGGCGCAGTGGGATACCCTGGGCTGGGTCCATTTCCAGCGCGGCCAGCTCGACCAAGCCGAGCAATTCATCCGCGCCGCCTGGTTGCTCGGCCAGCACGGCGAGGTCGGCGACCACCTCGCTCAGGTCTATGAAAAGCGCGGCGAAAAAGAAAAAGCCATCCAGACCTACGCCCAGGCTCTGGCCGCTTACAAGCCGCTGCCCGAGACCCGCCCGCGCCTCGCCGCTTTGCTTCGCTCGGCCCAAAAGGAGGGTAGCGTCATCGCCAAAGACAAGAGTTTGGATAAGCCCATCAAGAAAGCTGCTGACAAGAACTCTGCGCCTCTTACACCGCTCGACCTGCTGATCGAAACGCTGGTGGATCACGCCCGCGGCGAGCTTCTGACGCAGCGCACCGTCGGCCTCGGCCCGCTGCTCCAGGAATCCGCCCAGGCCGATTTCTATCTTGTGCTCGGCCCCGGTGCGAAGGTGGAAGAAACGCGTTTTATCAGCGGCAGCGACAAGCTGAAGCCGTTCGCCGACGCCCTGCGCGGCGCCAAGATTAAATTCACCTTCCCCGACACCACGCCCACCCGCCTGCTCCGCCGCGGCACGCTCTCCTGCGTTCCCGCCGGCGGCTGCAACTTCGTCCTGCTACCCGCCGATGACCTCTCCGGCGCGCAATAGCTCACCCGTTAATGCGCGCCGCCGCCATACTCGGACCGAAGGCCACCCTGCGCGAACTCCGCCGGTTTCAAGCCCCCGGGGTGGATATGGTCACCATTTCCGACCTGCCTGCCGATGCAGCGCTTGACGCCGTGCTGATCTTCGGCGGCGACGGCAGCGTTCACCGGCAATTAGCGGGGGCAGTCGCTTCGCAAGCGCCGGCGCTCTGCGTTCCTGCCGGCAGTGGCAACGATTTTGCGCGCGCCCTGGGGCTGAGGCGATAAATTGTCGGCGCGTACCGGTCTGGCAAGTTCGGTGAGCGACGGCCTGCGGAAAATCAAGCAGAAAGCGGTGCGAGTTGACAACGAGGTCAGGTTCGAACCGCTCTTGAAAATCAAGGTGCCAGCGGAATTGACGGTCCGCGTGGGGCGGCTGCTAAAGAAGGTGACGATTCAGTAGTGCCGCCCTTTTGCGACGTGCTCGAATGGGTCTGTCTGCCGGACGCAGTTACTTAGTGTTCACCGGAACTGTTTTTTCTACCGACAGTCCAGATAAATCGAACAACTTCGGCTCCGGCTCCTTATTGAGTGCCAAGTCGTACAACTCCGTCACAATACGCACAGTGGAACCGTCTCTGCGAGTTCCCGACGATTCGAGGCGAAGCAGCAAGCCGTACTCCGGAGAAATGCACAGCCTGCCAGCTTCATGGCCGGTATCTGCATTGGTCGCCGGAAAGATATTGCACGTGACACCCGCGACCACATCCTGGCCTGCAGGTTTGAGCTGTTGGGAACTGTACATATCGGGCGCGCGGGGTTCACCATGGAACCGGACGAGAGCCCGTTTCTCGAGATAGTCCACTCGATACGTGGTTCCGGATTTGTTGTCCAGCAACTCTCCGACGACATTTTGTGTCGGTACTCCGTTCACCTCTGTCCACTGGCGCAGAGTCGAGCCGTTCGATGACCGGTAATAAGAGCCCGCCTTTGTGGCCTTTTCCGTAACTTGGCCGTTCGCGGTGACCTCCCGCGTTTGCCTAATCTTGCCAACTAGCGGTACCCACTGGGCATGCGCCGCGATTGAGCCTAGGACCACAACGACTGCGAACGACCAGCGAAATAGTGGTCGCATTTCTCACCTCCTTCGCGCAGATTCCTTTAGCTAAGTACAAATGCAGCAGCCGGTGACGCGGATTACGATGCCGTAATCGCACCAGTATATGATCGCGCTGGCGGTACATGGATCGCACCCCTGATCGAACCACCCACATTCGTAAACGTCCATGACTTTGCAGCCTGCATTTGCGGCAGTGGGCGCAAGCAGCGTTACCGCGAGCACTATGGCAAAAAGAATTCGCCTGACGAGCCAAACCATAACCTCTCCCATTAACATAGCTTAATTCGACGTAAACTACCCCCCCCCCGAGAACTCAAGTCAATGAGATTCGGCCCATCGCGGACCTATCGGTTCCAAATGGGAACACCATCTATACGCGCAATGGCACGCGAGCGAGCTGAATGTGTTAGCGTTCAAAAAAATGCGCGCCGCCGCCATACTCGGACCGAAGGCCACCCTGCGCGAACTCCGCCGGTTTCAAGTTCCCAGGGTGGATATTGCCGCCATTTCCGACCTTGCTGCCGATGCAGCGTTTGACGCCGTGCTGATCTTCGGCGGCGACGGCAGCGTTCACCGGCAATTAGCGGGGGCAGTCGCTTCGCAAGCGCCGGTGCTCTGCGTTCCTGCCGGCAGTGGCAACGATTTTGCGCGCGCCCTGGGCCTGGGAACAGTCCGCCAGGCACACTCGGCATGGCGACGCTTCTGTTCCACAGCGGACAACGTGCGTTCTATCGACGTCGCGCAAATCACACTCGGCGCCGGCGCCCGCAACCCGCAACTCGAGACTCAGAACTCGCTCTATTGCTGCGTTGCCGGCGCGGGCCTGGATTCGGAAGTCAATCGCCGCGCCAACCGCCTGCCCTCGTGGCTGCGCGGCCATGGTGGTTACGTCTTGTCGCTTCCCGCCGCGCTGTTGGCTTTCGAAGCCCCGGAGGTCACGCTTGAACTGTTCGATTCCGACGGCCGGAGCCGCTTTCACGAACCGGCAACGCTGGTCGCCTTCGCCAACGCGCCCTCGTACGGCCACGGCATGCGCATCGCCCCGCGCGCACGCCTCGACGACGGCAAACTCGACGTCTGTTTCGTCCGCCGCACCTCCAAGCTGCGGCTTCTCCGTCTTTTTCCCACCGTCTTTTCCGGCGGGCACCTGTCGCTTCCCGAAGTCGAGTACGCGCAGTGCTCGGCGCTGAGAATCGAGAGCGAGCGCCCGCTCGACATCTTCGCCGACGGCGAGTTCATCGGCTGCACCCCCGCGGAAGTCCGCGTACGCCCGCGCGCTCTCCGCGTCATCGTGCCCTGAGCCGCGTCGCGCCTTGCAGTGCCAATTAGGGTCGCTGTTCCGATTGGGGATTCAGATTCTATCCAACATGAACATGCAGGATTCACAGGCAGCCAGACCTTCAGTGCCAATTGGGGTCGCTGTCCCGGTTGAGGATTCAGCTTTGATCCAACATGAACTTGCAGGATTCGCAGGCAGCCAGACATTGAATAATGGCGACAGGCCAGCAGCCAACGAGAAACTGAGGTGACTTCATGTCGGAACCTCTGCGTGGAATCGTGGTGGAAATCGAGATCACCGCACCCGGCCATGCCTGGTTAGCACGGGGGCCGGCGTGATGATCTACAACCGCGATCGCGCACTGTGCTCCTCGGCTCTTGACACCAGCACTGCGCCGAAATCTCCGCTAGCGGGAGGGGACGTTTGAGCCATTTTCACCTGCAGCACTTCCCCCGCACCGGGACGCCGACGACGAAGTACGGCGCTTCGTTTTTCTCCGAAATCGAAGCGCTGCAAGCCGCCGGATTGGCCAATGCCACCCGCGGCCCCGAACCCGGGTATTACAGCATCCAACCATGCCTTCGCGCAGCCTGCCAGCCCGAGCCTCCGGATAGCGAAATTAAGCGGCCCCCCACGCCTGCTGCGCCGCCACGTGCCCGCGTCCGCCGTCTTCCCGGGATGGTAAACTAGCGTCTTCTATGGCGAACGGTGGCCGCTCGCGGACGGGATTGTGGGTGCTGGTCGGGGGTGGAGCTTTCTTCATCTTCGTGCTGTCAGTGTATACGCTGGTGTACCTCAGCCTCCGCGGCCAGCAGGGCACGCAATACGTCGTCAGCGGCAGCGGTGACAAAATCGCAGTGGTGGAGATCGAGGGCGTCATCCTCGACCCGCAGCCCACGGTGCGCGACCTGAAGAAATTCGGCGACGACAGCTCCATCAAGGCCATCATCGTCCACCTGAACACCCCCGGTGGAAGCGCCGCCGCTTCGGAAGAGATCTACCGAGAGGTGCGGCGCATCCGCGACGAGAAAAAGAAGCGCATTGTCGCCGACATTGCCATCGTGGGCGCCAGCGGCGGCTATTACGTGGCTTCCGGAACCAACAAGATTTTCGCCAACGATGCCAGCGTGGTCGGCTCCATCGGCGCCATCATGGATTGGTACAACTACGGCGACCTGGTGCGCTGGGCCAAGCTCAAGGAAGAGGTCATTAAGTCGGGCGAGTTCAAGGACACCGGCGATCCCATGCGTGAGCTGACCCCGGCCGAGCGCGCCTACCTGCAGGGTATGGTCAACAATATGAAAGACCAGTTCGTCGCCGCCATCGCCAGCGGACGCGGCCTGAAAGTCGAGGACATCCTGCCGCTCGCCGACGGCCGCGTCTGGACCGGCCAGCAGGCCTTGACGCTCAAGTTGATTGACCAGATCGGCGACTTCGAAGCGGCGGTGAAGGACACGGCCAACGCGGTGGGCATCAAGGGCGAGCCCTCGCTGGTCCGCCCGGCCAAGGACCGCCACAGCCTCCTCGACCTGGTTTTCGGCGACGCCTCCGAGTGGCTGCCCGACCGCGCCAAGCTCCTGCAAAAGAATCCCGGCTTTTATTTTCTCTGGAAGTGAGTACCACGATTCCGGTACATTCAAGGCGGGTCCAACCTGCCGGCGGCCTCGACTTGCGCAAACCGCGTACGATCTGAGATGTTAGGCGTTCCTAACCCACAGGGAGAGAGATCATTATGACCAAAGCCGACCTCATCGATGAAGTGACGCGGCTGGCGGAACTAACGCGCAAGGACAGCGAGATCATCGTCGAGACCATCTTCGACAGCATCGTGCGCTCGCTCCGCACCGGCGACAAAATCGAGATCCGCGGCTTCGGCAGCTTCCGCACCCGCCAGCGCAAGCCGCGCGTCGGACGCAATCCCAAGACCGGCGAACGGGTTGAGGTTCCGGCTAAGAAGATCCCCTTCTTCAAGCCCAGCAAGGAACTTAAGGACCTGGTGAACACCGGCAATAGCGGCGGCAGCGCCGCCGCCGTGACGACCACACCGCCCAGCGCGAGCTAGGAAAATTTAGGAGTAAGAAGTCAGAATTAAGAAGTAAGAGAAGAATTTCAGAACGGTAAACGCCGCGTGCGTCCGTGTCATTCTTCATTCTGACTTCTTACTTCTTAATTCCTATCGCCCCCACCATCCTGCCCGTCACTCCCTTTTCCCTGCGGTGGGAGAACAGCAAGTCCGTCCGGCAGGAAGTGCACAAATCCGAAGTCCAGATGTTCTCCTGGCGCACTCCGGCCTCCAGCAACTGCCGCCGGTTCGCCTCCACCAGGTCCAGGTGAGCGGTTCGCGGTGGTTCTCCGTGGCCCGGCGCGCGCTGGTTCATGAAGAGCAGCGGATATTTGCGACGCACCGGATCGGAAGAAAAGACCTCCTCGAACAAGCCATCCGCGTAAGGGAATTGCGCGCGAAACTTGTCACGGAAATCTTCGCTGACCTCGTAACAGCAGCGGTGAATCCCCGGACCAATCGCCGCCTTCATGTCCGCGGGATCGCTGCCGAATTGCCGCCGGAGTTCGCCCACTCCCTTCTCGACAATCCGCGCCAGCGTGCCGCGCCAGCCGGCGTGAAACGCGCCCACCGCGCGCCGCACGGGATCGGCCATCAGCACCGGGAGACAATCGGCAACCCGCACCGCCAGCACGATTCCCGGCCGGTTGGTGATCAGGCCATCACCTTGCAGTGGCTGTGCCGGAAGCTCATCGACCCGGTGAATCACGCTGGAGTGGACCTGCCGCATCCCGACCGACGGCCAGGCGCCGCCGTCGTCATGGATCGCGCCGAGCGCCTGCAGGAACAGTTTGCGATTGCATTCGACGGCGGCGCGGCTGTCCTGGGGCGTCATGCCCAGATTCAGCGCCCGCCCGCCGTAGGCTTCCGACACGCCGCCGCGCCGCGTGCTGAACCCATGCAGGAGCCAGGGAATACCCGCCAATGTGTCCGACCTGAGTATGCTCACGTCATCAATCCGCTTCCGTGATTCTGTCCGCGTCGCCATCCCACTCACCACTCAAATTACCAACTTACCAAATTACCCAATTACCAAATCACTTTCCCGCAGCCGCCCGCCTCATTTATAGTTTCCCCTTCGCCATGTACTCCGATTTCCGCTGTGTCGAACGCTGGTCGGGAAAAGAGATCCACTGCATGTACCAGGCGATGATCGTGGCCATCGCCACGCGCCACGCCGATGCCGTGGACATCAAGTTCCTGGTGGACGGCCATCCCGTATGGATCGCGCTGCCGCATCCCGCCTGGGTCGAGTACCAGCAGCGCACCGGCAAGGTCCTCACCGACGCTCTCGCCGTCGAGGCCGCCGCTCACTACCTCAAGCAAGCCCTCGAGGCGGGCGAAAACGGCGGCCGCGAAATGCACACCCTGAGCGTCGCCGAAACTTTGCGCCACGTTGACGCCGTTCTCGAGGCCGAGCGCGCTGCTCTCCAGCGCTAGTCATCCGCCGAAAATGGTGCGGAATCACAGTTCAAAGTGACCGCGGGCACATCGGCGCCGCCGTCCCTTCCCCACAATCGTATTTTTACCCGTCGTGCCGGGGTGTGGCTATCTGCTGCACGGCGCAATTCTTTTGAAGTCGTCCCGCGGTTGGTGCACAATACTTGATTCGCGGGTCGAAGGAGACGCCATTATGTCCAGTCCTACCATGGAAGCAGTCGACGTTAGCGGCGGCGAGATCAGGAATCGCAAGCTGGCCGCCTGGGTGGAGGAAGTCGCGCAGTTGTGCAAGCCCGACAAGGTGCACCTCTGTGACGGCTCGCCCGAGGAATACCAGGCGATGCTGCGCCTCATGATCACCGGCGGCACCGCCATCGCCATGAATCCACAAAAGCGCCCCAACAGCATCTTCGTGCGCTCCAACCCCGCCGACGTCGCCCGCGTGGAAGACCGCACCTATATCTGCGCAAAAACCAAGGAAGAAGCCGGCCCGACCAACAATTGGGAAGATCCGGCGAAAATGAAGGAGCGCCTCACGCTGCTTTACAAGGGCTGCATGACCGGCCGCACTATGTACATCATTCCCTACAGCATGGGACCCATCGGCTCGCCGATCGCCAAAATCGGCGTCGAGATCACCGATTCGCCCTACGTCGTCGCCAACATGCACATCATGGCGCGGGTCGGCACACGCGTCATGGAAGTGCTCGGCGCCGACGGCGATTTCGTCAAGGGTCTGCATTCGGTCGGCGCACCGCTCGGCCCCAACGATCAGGATTCCCCCTGGCCGTGCAACGGCGAGCACAAGTACATCTGCCACTTCCCCGACACCCGCGAAATCTGGTCCTTCGGCTCCGGCTACGGCGGCAACGCCCTGCTCGGCAAGAAGTGCCATGCGCTGCGCATCGCCTCCGTGCAAGCCCGCGATGAGGGCTGGATGGCCGAGCACATGCTCATCCTTAAGCTCACCAATCCCGAGGGTCAGGTGAAGTACGTCACCGGCGCTTTCCCCTCGGCCTGTGGCAAGACCAACCTGGCCATGCTGATCCCCACCATTCCCGGCTGGAAGGTGCAGACCATCGGCGACGACATTGCGTGGATGAAGTTCGGCGCCGACGGCCGCCTGTACGCCATCAACCCCGAAGCCGGTTTCTTCGGCGTGGCCCCGGGCACCAGCATGCAGTCCAACGCCAACGCCATGCTCTCGGTCACCAAGAACTCCATTTTCACCAATGTCGCCATGACACCCGACCTGGACGTCTGGTGGGAAGGCATGACCGAGAAGAAACCCGCCGAGTTGACCGACTGGCTGCGGCGTCCGTGGACTCCGGACTGCGGCCGCAAGGCGGCTCATCCCAATGCGCGCTTTACCGCGCCGGCCAAGCAGTGCCCGGTGATCGCTCCCGAATGGGAAGACCCCAAGGGCGTGCCGATTGACGCCATCCTGTTCGGCGGGCGCCGCTCCGGCGTCGTTCCGCTGGTCACCGAAGCGTTTGATTGGCAGCACGGCACCTTCCTTGCCGCCACCGCCAGCAGTGAGACCACCGCGGCGACCACCGGCAAGGTCGGCGTCCTCCGCCGCGATCCCATGGCCATGCTGCCCTTCTGCGGCTACAACATGGGCGACTACTTCGGCCACTACCTCAATATCGGCAAGAAGGCGGGCGCGAAGCTGCCGAAGATTTTCTATGTGAACTGGTTCCGCCAGGATGAAAACGGCAAGTTCCTGTGGCCCGGCTACGGCGAAAACAGCCGCGTGCTGCGGTGGGCCTTCGAGCGCTGCGCCGGAACCGCCAAGGCCGTGGAAACGCCGATCGGACGCATGCCGACGCCGAACGATATCGACACGCGCGGTCTGGACATTCCGTCCACCAACCTCGCCAAGCTGCTGAACGTGGACGTGGACGGCTGGCTGGCGGAAGTGCCGCTCATCCGGGAGCACTTCGCGAAGTTCGGTGACCACCTGCCGCAGGGCATGAAAGAGGAAGTCGACAAGCTGGAAGAGCGGCTGAAGAAAGCCAAGAAATAGTTCCAGTTTCTGGTTTCTGGTTTCTAGAGGGTAGCGCAAGCTGCCCTCTTTTATTTGTTCGTCGACGGTGGCCCGCATCTGCCTGGTTTTGGCAGATGTGGGTCTTTTCGCGATTACCAACGTAATCACTCTCCACCTGCAAGCTGCGCCAACCACTGCGTTCTCTCCTCGAAAGCCAAGGAGAGGACATGAAACGCAAACTCGCGATCACCGCAACCGTTCTGCTGACGATGTGTTTCCTGGGAGCGGCGATCGTTACCGCCATTCCCGCCCAGCAAGCCGACGAAGGCGCCTCCGGCCCCGCGCTCACCATCTACAACCAGAACTTCGCGGTCATCCGCCAGCCGCTCCACCTGGAACTGCAGCCCGGGGTCAACGAGTTCCATTTCACCGAGACCACCAGCTTCCTTGAACCCGACTCGGTCATGCTGCGCGACCCGCTCGGCCACCGCCAGCTTCAGGTGCTGGAGCAGAACTTCCGCAACGACCCGGTCTCGCAGGAACTGCTGCTCTCCATGTACGAGGGCAAAACCATCGACTTCCGCGTCAACGGCAATGTCGTTCCCGGCAAGATCATCCGCAGCGGATACGTGCCGCGCCTCTACGACTACCGCAACGCCTATGCCAATCAATACGCGCAAGGCGGGACGCAGCCCATCATCGAGGTGGACGGCCACCTGCAATTTGGATTGCCGGGCCAGCCGCTGTTTCCCGCGCTCGGCAGCGACACCGTGCTCAAACCGACGCTCAATTGGCTGCTCGCCACCGACAAGCCCGGCAAGCTCGACGCCGAACTGTCCTACGTTTCCGGCGGCATGCGCTGGGAGGCCGACTACAACGTGGTCGCGCCCGAGAAGGGCGACGTGCTCGACGTGATGGGCTGGGTCACGCTGGATAACACCAGCGGCAAAACCTTCGAGCACGCGCGCGTCCGCCTGATGGCCGGCGACGTCAACAAGCTCGTTCCCGGGATGGTGTCCGGCATGGCCCGCAATGAGATCATGGCGAAAGCCGCCGATATGGCGATGCAGCCCGCCGTCACCGAGCGCTCCTTCGACGAGTACCACCTCTACACCCTGGAGCGCGCGGTCACCCTGCGCGATCACGAAACCAAGCAGGTGGAATTTGTGCGCGCCACCGGTGTCCACTCCCAACGGCTGTATGTCTACGACGGCGCCAACATCAACTGGAACCAGTATCGCGGCTGGTCCTTCGAAAACATCCGCAACGATCCCAGCTACGGCACGCAGTCCAACCCCAAGGTCTGGGTCATGCAGGAGCTGAAGAATTCCGCCGCCAACCATCTCGGCATGGCGCTGCCTCGCGGGCGCATGCGCTTCTACCGCCGCGACGAGGATGGCCGACTCCAGTTCACCGGCGAGAACCTGATTGACCACACGCCCAGCGATGAGACCATCCGTCTCTACACCGGCAACGCTTTTGACGTGGTTGGTGAGCGCCGCCGCGTCAATTACCGCATTGACACCAGCCACAACACGATTGACGAGTCCTTCGAAATCAAACTGCGCAACCACAAAAAGGAAGCGGTGTCGGTGCGCGGGGTCGAGCACCTCTACCGCTGCAACACCTGGCAAATTGCCAGCCGCTCGCACGACTTCCGCAAGCTGGACGCAAACCAGATCGAGTTTCCGGTCGCAATCCCCGCTAATGGCGAGGTCACCATCACTTACGCAGTGCACTACACGTGGTAGGCACTCGTGGCGGGAATTTATTCCTCGGTTGCCCCACCCTTGTCTCGCCCGCTTCTGGCGAGACAGGGTGGGGATTTACACTAGCCACTGACCACTGATCACTATGTTTTCCCGGAAGATCCGTGTCGAATACGAATCCAATGGCCGGCGCCACGCCGCGCCGCTGAAGTGGCTGGACAGCTTCGCCATGCGCAACTTCACCAACGACCAGGTCTTCGACGACACGCTGCCGACCGCCGATGGCGTCATCGAAATCGGCGCGCGCGTGCCGCTGGACCGCCTGAAAATGGCCATGGAGGACTGGTTCCGCCGGAAAGGCTATCTCGCGAAAGATGCCGCCCTGATGGTGAGCGAATCCTAGTCTGAATGACTCGGGTGGGTCGAGGAACTGCGCAGGGTTGTGCTGTCGATCCCGCCTGCGGTGACCTTCAGCAGCATCAATACCTTGTCATCCGTGTGGACGCCGCCGAAGGAAAAGGCGTTCACCTCTTCGTGCACCGCCTCAATGATCTGATCTGCCGTCTTGTGCCGGTTGCGCGACACGCACTCGGCAAGCCGCTCGCTGCCGAATTCCTCTTCCTCCAGGTTGCAGGGTTCCGTAATGCCGTCGGTACATAGGACGAGGATGTCGCCCGGCTTCAGCTTGGCCGAGCCGCGCGCGTACTCGGAATCAGGAAACAAGCCGACCACGGTCCCTCCCGCCTGCAGCAAGCTGTACTCGCCGGTCTCGCCGTTCACCACCACCGGAGGAACGTGCCCGGCGTTGATGTAGTGCAGGCCATTGCGGCGCGTGTCGAGCAGCCCGAGGAAGATGCTGAGAAACTTCTTGGACTTGGTGTCGTTGCAGATCATCTCGTTCAACGACAGGGCCAGCACTTCCAGCGAGTGCAAGTGCGTGACCAGCGCGCGCAGCGTGGCCTGCAGGTTCGACATCACCAGCGCCGACGAGACGCCCTTCCCTTCCACGTCCGCGATCACCAGCAGCAGCGTCTGCGGCCCCAGGCTGAGGAAGTCGTAATAGTCGCCGCCGACTTCAAAACACGGCGTATTGGAAACCGCCAGCTCGTAGCCGGGAATCACCGGCGGCGCTTCCGGCAGCAAACTGCGCTGGATGCCGCGCGCCATTTCCAGTTCGCGCTCCATGCGCTGCTTTTCCAGCGCGGTGCGGTGCAGGCGGGCGTTTTCCAGCGCCATCGCCATGTGGCCGGAGAGTTTTTCCAGGAAATCCTGGTCTTCGGCGGTGAACCTGCCCACCGTCGTCTGGTTCAGGAGCTGGATCACCCCGACAATCTCGCCGCCCTTGTGGCGGATCGGCAAACACAGCAGCGACCGGGTGCGATACCCGGTCTTCTGGTCGGTGCTGGGATCGAAGCAGGCGAGCTGGTACGCGTCCTCGACGTTGATGGGATCCCCGCTGGCCGCCACCGTGCCGGCCACGCCCGTGCCGAAGGGCAGCCGAATCTCCTGCTTCTCCAGGCCCATGGCCACGATGGACCAGATCTGCTGGCGCTCCTTGTCCACCAGGAAGACGGTGCCGCGGTCGGCGCTCACCTCGGCGCGCGCAATTTTCAGGATCAGCTCGAGCAGTTCGGCCAAATCGAGCGTGGAATTCAGCAGGCGCGTGGCTTCAAACAGCGCCGAAAGCTGCTTGATTGTCTTCTGGTATTGAATTGTGATTGCAGCCGCTGATTCCACGCTCACCTGTCCCCGGAGGGTGCCGCTACTATATTCAGGAGTCATGGGGTTGTAAACAGGTTCTCGGTTTTCGGTTCGCGGTTCTCGGTACTCTCTACCGAGCTTTGCGAACCGCCTCGGGACCGAAAACCGATAACCGCAAACCGAAAACCTATTTGTCGTAATGCAACATCGAGACCACTTCGTATCCCGCCAGCTTGTCGCGTCCCTTGAGGAAGTCCAACTCGACAATGAACGCCAGGCTCACCACCTTACCGCCGAGAGATTCCACCAGCTTGGTGGTGGCCCTGGCGGTGCCGCCGGTGGCCAGCAAGTCGTCGACCACGATCACGCTCTGTCCGGGTTGGATGGCGTCCTTGTGCACTTCCAGGGTGTCGCTGCCGTACTCCAGTTCGTAGGTCCACTTGGCGGTTTCGGCGGGAAGCTTTTTGGGCTTGCGCACGGGGACGAAGCCGGCATTGAGGCGATAGGCGAGCGCCGGGCCGAAGATGAAGCCGCGCGCCTCAATGCCCAGCACCAGGTCCACGCGCCGCCCGATGTAGCGCTGACCGAGGTTGTCCACCAGCTTGGCAAAGCCGACCTTGTCCTTGAGCAGGGTGGTGATGTCGTAAAAAAGAATCCCGGGCTTGGGAAAATCGGGGACCTCGCGGATCAACTGCTTCAGGAAATCGCAATTCGACAGCGACGACTCCGTTTGCGGCATGGTCACCAGGCTCCTTCAATGCGGAATGTATGCAGCCCTTCCACTGGCTGGGCCTCGGATTCCTCGACTTCGTCCACGCGCGCGGACCGCGGGCCCTCCTGCAGCCTGCGGCGCAGGTTGGAAAGCTGCTCGCGCGTTCCGCTGGCCAGCACCTCAACGCTGCCGTCGAAGGTGTTGCGCACCCAGCCGTAAACGCCCAGCGTGTGCGCCTCGCGCTCCACGAACCAGCGGAAACCCACGCCCTGCACGCGTCCGCGGACGACATAGCGGCGCGTCGAAATATTCTTCGCTTCCTGTGGCATATCCAAGCGCGCGAGTATCTCACAAAGAACGTCTTCGGTTCACGGTTGTCGGTCGTCGGTGAGTCCGGGCGTTAACAGCGCATTGGGAGCACCGAAAACCGATAACCGACAACGTTCAGGCCCGTGACAGATACGCTCCCTCGCTGGTGTCCACGCGGATTTTCTCGCCCTCGTTGATGAAGGGCGGCACCTGCACCACCAGCCCGGTTTCGGTTTTCGCCGCCTTGGTCACGTTGGTGGCGGTGGCGCTCTTCAGGCCGGGCTCGGTCTCCACCACGGTCAATTCCACGGTTTGCGGCAACTCCACACCCACCGCTTTGCCGTCGAAGAATTCAACCTGGATCTGCAGGTTGGGGATCAGGTAGTCCACCGCGTCGCCGAGAATGTCTTTCGTGAGGTGCGTCTGTTCGTAGTTCTCGGTGTTCATGAAGTAATAGGCGTCACCATCGTTGTACAGGTACTCCATCTGGACTTCATCCACCGTAACTTTATCGATGGCATCGCCGGAGCGGAAGCGGTGTTCAAACATGGCGCCGGTGCGCAGGTTGCGCAGCTTGGCCTGGATGAAGGCGCGCAGGTTGCCGGGGGTGCGGTGCTCGACGCTGAAGACGCCATGCAGGTCGTTGTTGTGCTTGATCACCATGCCCGGACGCAGTTGGGTGGCTGGAATCGCCATGCGGGTACGTTTTCCTCCGAATCTCTCGTATTGGAAGGCGGAATCCGGCGGCGGGAGCGCCGGCTGGTCACAGCGGACCTCAGCCCTCGCAAGGCCAACATTACATTGTACCGTAGCGTGGCGGAGGTGGGAAATTCCGGCCGCATTCCACAGGACTATTTCCGGGCGCGGACAACGCCCGGCGCGCGTCCCATTTCTAACTCAACAAGCTCGTCCCATACGGAACCGAGGAAAGCCCACGCGCAAGCGCCGGGCGAGCTACAATCATCGCTCGCGGATGCGCTGAGAATTCAACGAGAGGTGCCCATGACTGACCAAGAACGTACGGGTGACTATCAACCTTCGGACCGCAGCTCGGTAGGTCTTGCCATTACCTTCCTGTTTATCGGGCTGGGAGCAGGCGCTCTGGCCGCGCTGTTGTTTGCTCCCAAAACCGGTAAGCAGATTCGGCGCGAACTGCGGCGGAAATACGAGAATGCCAGGGACGTGATTGAAGATTGGCAGGAACAGGCCGGCGACGTGATCGAGAAAGGCTCGGATTGGGCCAGCAGCGCCAAGGATTGGGCCAACACCGCTAAGGAAACAGCCCGGGAGAAGGTCGCGCCGTTTGCCAAGGCGGTGAAAAGGTAGTTTCAGCGCTGCAAGTCTATCGGTCCGTCGGTCAATCGGTCTATCGGTGCTTTGGCGAGAGACCAGATAACCGATAGACCGAGCGACCGGCAGATCAAAAGCAAAAGCGCGGGCCAAAACCCGCGCTTCGTTTCGTTGTCGATTGGATCGCTGTCAGTACAGGCGGAAATTCACTTCCACGTTGATCTGCACCGCGACCGGATTCCCGTTCAAACGGGCCGGCTCAAACTTCCAAGTGCGGACAGCTTCCATGGCCTTCTCGTCGAGGCCCATGCCGAGGGTGCGCTGCACCTTGATATCGCGCGGCCGGCCATCAGGACCTACCACAACCCACAACACGCATGTGCCCTGGTACTTGGCTTTGCGCGCCTCTTCGGAATATTCCGGATCGGGCGCGTAGAGCGCTTTGGGCGCGCTGACGCCGCCGCCCACACGGTATGGACCACCGCCGATGCCGCCGCCCCAACCGGGGCCGACGCCCGGACCGCGTCCGGAGCCCACGCCACCGCCGCTGCCGCTGCCGATTCCGCCGCCGCTGCCGGTGCCGTTCGATGGCGGCCCGAGCACGTTGGAAAGCGGGTCGCCCAACTGGCCGGTGGCCAGCTTCAGGTCGGGAGGACCCACTACGGTCGGGTCCATGGGAAGCTTGGGATCCGGGTTGCGGATCACAATCGCAGGGGGCGTGAATTGCTCGCGCGCGAACTTCGGGGGCGCGCCCTTGGTCGCCGCCAGCTTGTCGCGGTCGCCGCCGCCGCCGCCACCGCCAGCCTTGGTCGCCGAGGGCGGCAGGAGGTAGGGGCTGATGTCGGTGACCATACCGGTCACGGTCGCCTTGATTTCCTGGCGATGACTGACGACATAGGTAGTCGAAACCACCAGCACCACCGCCATAAGCACGTGGAGGAGAAACGAGACGAGAAAGTTCGTCTTATTGGTGCCGTAGGTCGTGTACTCCAGCCCAAACAGCGCGGGCATGAAGTCGTGCGACGCGGCCCCCGCGGAACCCTGAAGCGGTGCTTTGTTTACGGCAGAAGCAGACATTCTCTCGCCTGCCAGTATAGACCTGAATCGGCTGCAAAGGTTTCACAAAAGTTTAGGCCGGCGGCGCGCCGGGCACGAAGGTGGAATCGGGAAAGCAGGCTGCAGTCGTCAGTCGTCAGTCTTCAGTCGCCAGGAAGCAAGAACCGCCGCCGCCGCGGGTTTCCTTGAATCTAATGGAATACCGAGGCGAAGAAAGACCGCACTTTGCCGAAGAAACCCTTCTTCTTGCGAGTCACCTCGACGACCACTGTCGGCGCAGGCGATGGCGGGATCGGATGCAATTCGGCCGGTCGCGGCGGCTGCGGATTGATGGGCAAGGGCGCCGCCGAGCTGAACCTTAATTCTACAATTTGTGCCATTGGCGCGGGTTCAGGGTCGTTGGCGCTAAAAACAAAAGGCGCGTCCACCTCGACGTGAACGTCGTTCGCCACCGGCGCTGGAGCGCCGCCAGGCGCGGAAGCCGCCGGCGGTGGCGGCTGCGGGGCGTCCAGGGGAATGGCCAGCGACGGCGGAAGAGGAGGCTTGCGCAGACTGGCGATGGAGGGAACCTCCGGGACCGCAGCCGCCCGCACTACCGGCGGCGGCCCCGGACACCCGCATTCGCCGACGACGTGGTAAACATTGGCCACCTTGCCGCGCTCAAAGATCACCTGCTCGTCCGGCTTGAGTTGGTAGGTGCCGCCGTCCATCAATTCGGAGACGATCACCGTGGCGGCGTTGTTGGCCAGCGGGCGGATGCAGGTGTTGCCGCGCGCGTCGGCGCCAACCGCCACGTGAATCTTGCCCGGCCCGGCAAGCATGATGCGGAAGTCGGGCGTGAAAATTGCATCGGCGGGAGCTGAAAAAAGAGAATAGTCCGTTTCGATCGCACCGCTATTCATGCCCAACATCAGGCCGTTCTTGGAACCGCTGATGGAAAGACTGGTGCGCGGGCAGACACGCACCTCGCCGCCGCGCGTCAGGCGCAGCAGCGCCGGCGCCTGACCCGCTCCCACCGAGGACCCGCTCATCACCTGCATGCCCGCGCCCGCCAGTTGCACCGCGCCCTTGACGCTGGCATCGGAAGCGAAGATCTCGCCGATCGGGGTCGCCTCCTGCGCAGCGCAGGGCCCGGCGATAGCAATCGCGACGGCGCAGCTGATCGCAAAGCGGTGTCGGTACAGCATTGCAGCTATGGTAATCGGGCTGGCGGAGAAGTGGAAGTTGATGATGATGACGGAATGGTTCGCACGTGGCAGTCAGTTGTCAGTTGCGAGATCCGAAGGCCGGCGCAGGGTGGGCGGGTTCCAAAACGCAGAGCTTACGGTTCGGCAAGAAATTCGTAACGCTCGATGACCGCGGCGATGCCGACCCGGCCGCCGGGTTCCTGCTGTTCCACACGCACCACTTTGCCCTTGCAGTGCACGCGGATGCTTTCCGTGAGCGTGATTTCGGGGGGCAGCGTAAGCGTGAACTCGATCTCCGAACCTTCCGCAACGCTGGAATCCAGATAGAAACAGATGCCGCGGGCGCTGACGTCGCGGGTATGCGCCGTCTTCTCTACGCCGGCATCACTGAACTTGACGGTGACCGGAAGCCGCAGGGAGAAACGCCTGGTTGAACGCTGTTCCCTTTGGGGTTGAGCCATAGCTGCCCTCCGCAGCGTAAGCATCGCTGTCAGAAATGAAACTGTCAAGCATTTCGCGCAGTGACCAAAGTCGCAGGGGTTCAAATGGGACGGCGTTCCCTTTGCGGCCTTGGGCGCCCCCGGGCAGGTTTGTCTAACTGGTACTGGGTCAAAGCTGGAGGAAATTGCGCAGCAGATCGCGGCCGTTCTGCGTCAGCACGCTTTCGGGATGGAACTGAACGCCTTCAATGGGATAGCGCCTGTGCCGCAGTCCCATGATGACCCGTGTTCCATTCTGGTCCACGGTATGAGCGCTGATCTCCAGTTCGCCGGGCAAGCCGTCCTCGGAGACGATCAGGGAATGATAGCGGGTGGCCTGCATGGGTGAGGGAACGCCGCGGAATACGGTGCGCCCGTCGTGCTCCACCTGGCTGGTTTTGCCGTGCATGAGGTGGGCGGCGCGCACCACTTTGCCGCCAAACGCCGCCCCAATCGCCTGGTGCCCAAGACAGACGCCCAGCACCGGGACCTTCCCGGCAAAATGACGGATCAGTTCGATACTGATGCCCGCCTCCTGCGGGGTGCAAGGGCCGGGCGAAACTAGGATGTGCGAGGGTTTCAGCGCTTCGATCTCGGCAGGCGTGGTCTGGTCATTTCGGCGGACAACAATTTCTTGCCCCATCTCGCCGAGATACTGGACGAGGTTGTAAGTGAAAGAGTCGTAGTTATCTAAAACGAAGACCATTTGAAATCGCCGCTGATGAACGCAGAAAAGCGCTGATCGAAATTGATTATCGCAGATCTGCGTTCATCTGCGTTGATCTGCGGCTACCTTCTTGCGAGTTCTGCTGCCCGCACCAGCGCCTGCGCCTTATTGAGAGATTCTTCAAACTCGCGTTCCGGAACCGAATCCGCGACGATCCCCGCCCCGGCCTGCACATAGGCGCGCCGGCCCTTGAGCAGCATGGTGCGAATGGCGATGCAGGAATCGAGATTGCCGGCGAAATCGGCGTACAGCACCGACCCGCCATAGACGCCGCGGCGCACCGGCTCCAACTCTTCGATGATCGCCATGGCGCGCACCTTGGGGGCGCCGGTGAGCGTGCCCGCCGGGAAACAGGCAGCAAAGGCGTCGAGAGCGTCAAGGCCGCCGCGCAGCCGGCCTTCGATGGCCGACACCAGGTGCATGACGTGCGAGTAGCGTTCGACGTACATCAGGTCGCGCACGCGCACCGAGCCGTATTCGCTGACGCGGCCCAGGTCGTTGCGCCCCAGGTCCACCAGCATGACGTGCTCGGCGCGTTCCTTTTCGTCCTGGCGCAGCTTCTCTTCCAGGCGAAGATCTTCCTGTTCGTCGGCGCCGCGCGGGACGGTGCCTGCAATGGGGCGGTAATCGAGCTTGCGGCCGGCGACGCGCACCAGCATTTCCGGTGACGAGCCGAGCACCGTCATTTCGCCGAGGCGGAGGTAATACATGTACGGCGAAGGATTGACGGTGCGCAGCGCGCGGTAAATATCGAACGGGCGCGCGCCGGGATCGAACGAAAGGCGTTGCGACAGGACCACCTGGAAGACGTCGCCGGCAGCGATGTATTCCTTGGCGCGGCCCACGGCACGCAGGAATCCGGCGCGCGTGGTCGAGGATTTCGGCTTGAGCTTTTTCGCGGGCGCGGCATGGGTGGCGGCGAGGTGGCGGCGCTTCACGCCGCGGGCGAGCTTGCGTTCCAGTTGCGCAATGTCGCGCACGGCGCGGTCGTAGGCGCGGCGCGGGTCCTCCTTCGACACGTCCGCCGAGGCGATGATGTGGATCTGATGGCGGACGTGGTCAAAGGCGAGCAGGCGGTCGAAGAACATCAGCACACAGTCGGGTACGTGCAGATCGTCCTGGGCACGCGCGGGAAGGCGTTCCAGGCTGCGCACCGTGTCGTAAGCGAAGTACCCGACTGCGCCGGCGGTGAAGGGCGGCAGTCCGGGCACGTCGGCGGGCCGGTGTTGACGCAACACTTCGCGCAGCGCCTGGAGAGCGCCGCCGGTGCGTTGCTCGCGATGGCGGCCGCGCTCCAGCACGACTTCGTCACCGTGACTGATGAGGCGCATGTACGGCCGCGCTCCTAGAAAGGTGTAGCGTCCGACCTTCTCGCCGCCTTCCACCGACTCCAGCAGGAAGGCATGCGGCTCGTTCTCGGCAACGCTGAGAAAGGCGGAGACCGGTGTCAGCAAGTCGGCGCTGACCGACTTCACCACCGGCACCAGGCTGGCGGTCTTGGCAAGACGGAGAAATTCTCGCAAATCGGGGCGGAGCATGAGTTTAGTCAAGGCCGTTGGAATCGGTTCTCCATTGCGGGAACAGCGATTATACGTGGGATGGCCGGCGCAGGTTGAGGCCCGACACTCCCGCAATTCGCTCGTATTTACTAATTGGGAACTGGGTCGTTCGTGTCGCCGCGCCGTTGTCGCTCCCGCCGAAAACTGTCATATACTGGCGCCACTTATGCGCATTTGACCCGGATTTTGCGGCAAAACCGGGGATGTAGTCCTATGGCATGAAGTACCAAAGCCGGCATGCCGGGACCTAGGGCGAAGGCGCAACGGAGGCGCATGCACGTCAAGTTCTGGGGTGTGCGGGGCTCCACGCCGACGCCTCAACTGGAGAACATGCGTTACGGGGGCAACACCTCCTGTGTTGAGGTGCGCGTCAACGGGAGCGTATACGTGTTCGATTGCGGGACCGGCTTCCGCAATCTCGGCAAGTCGTTGAGCAGCGAATACAGCGGCAAGCCGATCCACGCGCACATCTTCATCTCGCATTTCCACTGGGACCACATCCAGGGCATCCCCTTCTTCGGACCGCTGTACGAGAGCAAGGACAATTACTTCTTCTTTCATTCCTCCAGCCGCAGCCGCGGCCTGCAGCGCGCTATCGAAGAGCAGATGGCCGACCCCTATTTCCCGGTGGACATGACGGAGATGGCGGCGCACCGCAATTTCTACGACATCGAGGAAGACCGCATTTCCTTTGACGATGCCATCGTGCAATCCATGTGGCTGAACCATCCCCAGGGCTGCCTCGGATTCCGGCTGGAAACCAAGGAAGGCACGCTGGTGTACGCCACCGACAACGAACCGGGTCATCCCGTCTTCGATAAGAACGTGCGCAAGCTGGCCGAGGGCGCCGACATCCTGATCTACGACGCGCAATACCTTCCCGAGGAATACGAGGCTAAGAAGCGCGGCTGGGGCCACAGTCACTGGCGCGAGGCGATCAACATCGTGATGGAGAGCGGCGCCAAGGAACTGGTGTTGTTCCACCACGATCCCGACCACAGCGACGAGTGCATCGATGCCATCGTCACTACCGCCCGCGAGCACTACCCCAAGGTGCGCGCCGCCTCCGAAGGCATGGAAATCCAGCTCTAGTTCGACCTATCCCTACCCAATTCAGTTTGGCTTGTTCCGAAAATGGAACAAATTTCATTTTCCTCTTGACATGAGAAATTTCTTGGTAACGTACGCCTACCATTGTGGGGTGGCGCATGCGATTGCAAAGAACTGTGCTCGTTCTGGCTCTTACTGTCCTTGGCCTCAGCGCAAATTCATATCTTTTCGGTCAACTACCCTCACGCCCGCACAAAGGGCCGGTGCAGCTCCAAAACTACGAGCAATTCGCGGTGTACTGGACAACTGAGGCCGGCTGGAACACAGAGCTGCACCTGCGCAATAACCTGGTCTCCCAGGACCTCACGGTGACTCCGTCCCTGCGCACGCCAGATGGCTCCGAGACCGCACTCTCCGCAGTTGCCATTCATCCAGCCGACGTCATTACTAAACTCTGGCGCCGGACGAGGAGATGTGGATCGACATGGGCAAACTCATTCGCAACCAGGTTGCTGACAAGAACGGGAAAACGATTCCCACAACTGTTGCTTCGGGCACGTATGAACTACGCAGCCTGACCAACACGCCCAAGGAAGGCCTGTTCGAGGGCAAGCTGGTGGTGGACAAAACCTACGGCCACGCTGCCCACGGCTGCATGGTCTGTTGCGGGTATCCCGGCAAGGGGTTCATGTATCCAAACCCGTTTAACTTTGACCTCCTATGGTATTACTTCGATAACGCATACATGCTTGGCACGAACGCATGTAGTGGCCAAGACGATGACATCACTAGTTACTACCCCAGTTGGTGGACCGGCAACACGCAAGTGGCCACCGCGGATATGAACCAGATCACCGCGGTTGGAGTAGGATCCACCTCCAACTTTGGCAGCGGCACGATCCCGACCGGCGGCGATTGGGAATCCCGTCACTGCCCCAACTCCGCCGACCAAGCCAGCGGCGGGGTGAACGTCGGACCGTACCAAATAGAGCCGATAAACACGAACTCGCAAGGACCGGTTGCTGCAGGGAGCTGCCCCACAAACCAGTATCCAGGTTTCGTCAAGTACGTCACAAATCAAGTCCAGTATAGAAATGGTAGCGCGTATGCTGTTTCTGGACTTTCCGTCGCTGATACCATTACCGTGGGCACGCCGCACGATCTGGGAAGCGGCACCTCGACGGGCACTGGAACAACAACCGGAGACGGTAGTTTCCAAGACCAATACTCCGTTTGTTCTCCAGCGTGCCCCGGGAGTAGTGGTGAAACCGATGCTCTGCAGAATTGGACGGTCAATGGAGTTCCCTTACCTCACGTGAACGGCGTTGTCTACAAATGTACGTCGATCACCATTGACGGGAATTAGCCGATTATGTCAATAGCACTATCTCGGGTAGTAGTCTTCGTCGTGATTCTATCAACGCAGATTGCAGTGTCTTCACTTAGCTACCTGGTCAGCGGTGTTGTTGTTGATTCTGACGGCATTGCTGTACCTAATTCGTTTGTGCAGGCAATGCGAAGAAGTCCGCCCAACAGCGGCGGAACGGTTGGGTCATTGAACTGGGTTCGAACTGACGAGAATGGCAGGTTTGCGATTAAATTGAGCAGCGGCATATATAAGCTTGCCGCGAAAAATGAATCAAAAGGATACCCCGACCCTGTCTTTATGCTGAATCGAGATCCCACTGCGAGATTTCCAGAAGTGTCGTTAGTTGATCAAGATATTCCCAATGTCGTCATTATGTTGGGCGCTAAAGGAGCGATTCTCGAAGGAACAATTCTCGACCAACAATCGCAGAAGGGAATTGCAGAAGCCAAAGTTACAATTCGTGATGCTCGCAGCTCCGATGCCTACGTTGAGGTTTTCACAGATGGAAGTGGGCACTTCCAGTTTACCGTTCCCACAAGACCGCTTGTGATTTCAGCCACGGCGACCGGGCATCAGAACAAAGCGTTTGACCTGGGAAAGGAGCTTACCTTGTCCGCGGGAGAGCACCGTACTATTACCATGCATCTTCCGCATGATTGACACACTGTCGCGCTGTACCCTCCGCCGAGTGCCCCACATTTACCCGCTCTTGGCAAATGTGGGTCTTTTCCCGTCAGGGGGCCGCTCGCGCGATCTACTCGCTGTTGTCGCTTATCCACGCGCCGAGTTCTTCTTCGCTCACACGGCCCGATGCCAGGTCCATGAACACCCGGTAGGTATCTTCCTCGCTGGCATTGATCTCGATGCCGTTCACGTCGAGAAATGCGAAAGCGATCACCAGCGCCGTACGCTTGTTCCCATCCACGAAGGGATGGTTTTTCATGATGCCGAATGCATAGGCAGCCGCGAGCCGCGCCAGCGACGGTCTCCTCTTTCCGTACAGCAGCAGATTTCGGGGCCGCGCTAGAGCTGGTTCCAATAAACCGACGTCGCGTACCCCGGCTGCCCCTCCAAACGTGACTAACTGCATGTCGTGCAGTACCAGTGCCTCCAGGACTCCAATCCAGACCAACTCCTTCATTCGGCCAGCTTTCGCAGCGCGTTGCGGTATTTCCGCGTAACCCGCCGCCCGGCTTCCACCACCTTGGCAAACTCGGCCTTGTAGGGCGTAAGTTGCACGCCCCCCGGAGTCTCGCTGATGTACAGCGTATCTCCTTTCTCGATGTGCAAACGATCCCGAAGCTCCTTCGGAAGCACGATCCCTACGGAGTTGCCGACTGTTGTAACCTTCACCGTCGCCGCCATGCCGCACCTCAACTCTTTGCGTTATAACAATTATTATAACCTAAAGGCCTCATCCCGTGACCCAGCGTTGCGCCGCTCATAGATATCCTGACTTGATCGGCCCGGCGACACCTTGCCTCGGCCAATCCGCCCTCATATACTCGATGGTTTGCCCGCCGCGGCATGTCACACCGCTCGCGGACTGCTGGACTTGGGAGAACTTCCATGACCACCATCACCATGGAGCAGGAGATCAACCCCTGGGAAGCGCAGCGCGCGCGCTTTGAAACGGCGGCGCACAAGCTGAACCTGGACCCGGGATTGATGAAGGTGCTGAGCCTTCCCAACCGCGAGATCATCGTCCACATCCCGGTGCAGATGGACAATGGCACCCTGGAAGTGTTCACCGGGTTTCGTGTGCAGCATTCGATCGTGCGCGGCCCGGGCAAGGGCGGTATCCGCTACACTCCCGACCTCACCCTCGACGAAGTGCGCGCCCTGGCCAGCTGGATGACCTGGAAGTGCGCCGTGGTCAACATTCCCTTCGGCGGCGCCAAGGGCGGCGTCATCTGCGATCCCAAGAAAATGTCCATGGGCGAACTGGAGCGCATGACGCGGCGCTACACCGCCGAGCTGATGGAATTCATCGGGCCGGAAAAAGACGTTCCCGCGCCCGACGTCAACACCAACGAACAGGTCATGGCGTGGATCATGGACACCTATTCCATGCACATGCGCCAGACGGTGACCGCGGTGGTGACCGGCAAGCCGCTCAACATGGGCGGATCGCGCGGACGACGCGAGGCCACCGGGCGCGGCGTCATGGTGGTTTGCGATGAGGCGCTCAAGAAACTGAAGCTGAACCGCGACGAGACGCGGGTCATCGTGCAGGGCTTCGGCAACGTCGGGTCGAACGCCGCTCGCCTGATGTACGAAGCCGGTTACAAGATCATCGGGATCGTCGAGTACGACGGCGGCCTCTCCAATCCCAACGGCCTGGATATTGACGCGCTCTGGGAATTCCGCTACCGCACCGGCAGCATCCACGGATTTCCCGGCGCCGAAGCCATGGACCCGCAGCAGCTCTTTGTCAGCGATTGCGACATCCTGGTGCCGGCCGCGATCGAGAACGTCATCACCACCCGCAACGCGGACCGCATCCAGTGCAAGATTCTGTGCGAAGGCGCCAACGGCCCCACCACCGCCGCGGCCGATGAGATCCTCGCCGAGAAGAAGATCTTCGTCATTCCCGACATCCTGGCCAACGCAGGCGGCGTGACCACCTCCTACTTCGAGTGGGTGCAGGACCGGCAGGGATATTTCTGGAAAGAATCCATGGTCAACGAGCAGCTGGAACACATCATGCGCAGCTCGTTTGAGGACGTGGTGCGCTACGCCGAGACGCACAGCGTGAACAACCGCATTGCCGCCTACATGCTCGCCATTGACCGGGTGGCGTACTGCCTGAAGCAGCGCGGAATCTACGCCTAACTGCCATGCGAATTGACTCGGAAGCCGATCGGCTCATCGCAGAAGCAATGGAATTTGGCGAGTACGGGACGAAGGAGGACCTCGTCACCGCCGCGCTGAAGGAATACATCCGGCATTGCAGGGACTTGAAGGACGATTCCCCACCAAGGAAGCGGAAACTCCGCACACCACCACGCCAGCGATAACTGCGCTTCCGCGTTGCTTTGCCCCCTGCGTAGGGGGATAATCTGGAATTGCTGTCCCCGGTCTGGTTGGCGTGCGCCGCACGTGCGGGTTGGGGACTGTATTTTGCGGTTCCGAAGTGAATCTGCCGAACTACATCACGCTCACCCGCATCTTCAGCGTCCCCGTGCTGATCTGGATCCTGTCCAGCAGCCGCTTCGCTGTGGGGGTGCATGGCGAGCGCGAACTGCTGGCCTCGGCCGTCTTCATCGCCGCCTCCATCACCGACGGACTCGACGGCTACCTGGCGCGGCGCCGTCATCAGATCACCACCATGGGCATGCTGCTCGACCCCCTGGCCGACAAGTTGCTCATCGCCGCCGCCTTCGTCACCCTGGTGCAGTTGAATCCCAGCGTCGTCCCGGCATGGATGGCGGTGGTGATCATCGGACGCGAATTCCTGGTCAGCGGCCTGCGCTCCATCGCCGCGCAGCAGGGCTTCACCATTGACGCCAGCGATCTCGGCAAAGTCAAAATGGTAGTGCAGATCGTGGTCGTGGTGCTTTGCATCCTCGACCACCGCTGGCTGCAGTGGGAATTCGGCCGGTACGTCTTCCCCATTAACGTGCTGGCCCGCGTCGGCATCTGGTTCATGGTCACGCTCTCGCTGGTTTCGGCCATGGATTACTTCGCCGCGTTCTGGTCGAAGATCGACCGGCAGGTGGTACGCCGCCAACGGCGCGCGTTCATTCTCAGCCGCCGGAGAAAGCGTGATGTCGCGACCACCTAGCGACACCGCCGCACGAACCGCTGCCCAGCCCGCCCAATATTCAACGGAAGAGCGCGGCGCGCTCTTCGCCCTGGCCCACCATGCGATCGAGGCGCATCTGGCGGGTATCGAGTTGAAGGTCATTGCGCCTTCCGCCCATCTGGACGAAAAGCGCGGCGCGTTCACCACCTTGCATCTCCACGGCCAACTGCGCGGCTGCGTCGGCTTCGTCTTCCCGATCCTCTCCCTGTACCGCACCGTCGCCGAAACTGCGGTGGCGGCCGCTTTTAGGGACATCCGCTTTCCACCTGTGACCCGCGAAGACGCGCCCCTGCTGAAAATCGAGATCAGCGTGCTTTCTCCGGTGCAGCCCATCCTCCCCGAGCAAATCGAGATTGGCCGCCACGGTCTCGTGGTCACCTACGCGACCCGCCGCGGCCTGCTGCTGCCGCAGGTGCCGGTCGAGCACGGTTGGGACCGGCTCACCTTCCTGGAGCAGACCTGCGTCAAGTCCGGCTCTCCACCGGACGCCTGGCAGCGCGGGGCGGTCATCGAGGCGTTTATGGCGGAAGTGTTTGCGGAAATCTGACGGACATTCACCACAGAGACACGGAGGTTTATTTTCTCCGTGCCTCTGTGTCTCCGTGGTGAGTTAAGCTCTTGGTGTGCGCACCGTTTTCCACGTCGACATGGACGCTTTCTTCGTTTCAGTCGAGGAGCTTTTCGATCCCTCGTTGAAGGACAAACCTGTGGTGGTGGGCGGGCAGCGTGACGAACGCGGTGTGGTGGCGGCGGCCAATTACGAAGCGCGCAAATTCGGCGTGCACTCGGCGATGCCGCTGCGCACCGCCGCCCGACTCCTGCCGGCCGATGCCGTGTTCGTGGATGGCCACCCCGAGCGGTACCGCGATTGCTCGCGGAAGGTCTATGAAGTTTTGAAGATGTTTTCGCCTGCCCTCGAGATGGCCTCGATTGACGAAGCCTACCTCGATATGAGCGGCACCGAGCGCCTGCACGGTCCGCCGCTGCGCGCCGCCCACAACTTGCACGCGGAGATGAAGGCCAGGACGCAGCTCAACTGCTCGATCGGGATCGCCTCGTCGCGGCTGGTCGCCAAGGTGGCTTCCGACCAGGCGAAGCGCAACGGGGTGCTGCACGTCCTGCCGGGCTGCGAGGCCGCGTTCCTGGCGCCGCTCGAGGTTCGCAAGATCCCGGGCGTTGGCAAAGTTACCGAGCACAAGCTGCACACCATGGGCATCTTCAAGGTCGGCGACCTTAGCCAGCTCGACGAGGCGGTGCTGGAGGAGCGTTTCGGCAAGTGGGGGCTGGCGCTGGCGGGCAAGGCGCGCGGCGAAGATGCCGGCGGCTGGTTCGATACGGAAATCGGCGAGGACACCGGTCCCAAGTCCATCAGCCACGAGCACACCTTTAACACCGACACCGCCGACCTGCAGCAACTGGAATCCACGGTGGCTCGCTTGAGCGAAATGGTCGGCCGCCGCCTGCGCGAGAACCGCCTGTACGCCCGCACCATCCAACTCAAACTTCGTTATCGGGATTTCTCCACCATCACGCGGGCGCACACGCTGGCCGGCGCAACCCAGCTCGATACCGAGATCATCGAGCAGGTCCGCGCGCTCTTCCGCCGCCACTGGCAGGCGGGGCGCGCAGTGCGCCTGCTGGGCGTACAGGCGTCGTCGCTGGAAACGGCTGAGGGGCAGATTGAATTGCTGGACTCGGATCGCCACCAGCGCTGGAAACAGGCGCTATCGGCGGCCGACCGGATGCGCGACAAATTCGGCGAGTCGGCGGTCTCGCTCGCCGGCGGCATGCGCGGCGCCTTTCGCGAGCGCACCCATGAGAACCCCGCGGCGCTGCCGGGAAAATCCAGAGCTGACGGTGAGAAGTAATTCGGTTGGTCAGTATTTCAGCTGGTCAGTACTTCAGTTTCTCAGCTCGTGATATCAAAAAGTGGCGCCCGCCGGCACCACCCAGATGTCCACCGTTTGGGTGCCGCCGTTGCCGGTGCGTACCTCGAGGCGGCCGGGATCGATGCCCTTCTCCCGCACCAGGTAGTCCTTGGTATTGACGGCGCGCCGCTCCGCCATGTTCGCGGCGTCCATCTCGTTGAGATCAGCGTTGCCCACGATCACGCCGCGAGCGCCCGCCTCCCGCTGCAGGCGGAGGGCGCACTCATCGAGAATGGCTTTGGCCGCGTTGTCCACGCGCATCGGACGACGGCTGTCCCGGCTGAACTCGATGCTGCCGCACTTGCCGGCCTGGACGGGCGGAGGTGGGACCCTGACATTGACGGTAGTATTTGCGCTGGCGGTCAGGCCGCGGTCATCGGTGATGGTGCAGGTGATGGTGATGGACCCGGCCGGCGCGCCCGCCGTGTCCAGTGTAGCTTGCGCTCCGCGGACCGTGAGGCGGCCGCGGGAGGCGGTGAAGTCGTAAGTCAGCGGCCGATTGTCGGGACTCTGGCCGATGGCGGTGATGGTCGAAAGCTCACCCGAACGGAACGCGATCGGGTTGGCGCTGCAGGAGATGGTGGGTGGATTCTGGGAAGACTGGAGGGCCTCGGGGGGGCTGGGGGGCTGCTGGGTGGCTAAGCCGGCTTCCAACTCCACCGCATCGCCGACTTCCACGCTTTCAAGCGCGTAAGTGATCATCGCGGTCGCACTGGTCGGGGTGACGTTAAGCACGATCATCTGCGCCAGCGCGCGCCGGGGCAGCTCGGCATATTTCTCTCTCGTGATCGTGGTATGTGATTTCTGCGTTTCCTCGCTTTGCGTCACCTTGTACGACAGCGCCCCCACGTCGTCCATGTTCGCAGGGTCGTAGTCGCGGACGGCGCGAAAATAATCGCCAACCTTGATGCCCTTGTCCGCACCGGCGCTGATATACACCTTCTGCCCGGTGCCCAGGATGTAATCGAAGTCCTTGGCCATCACGATGCGCGCGGTCAGGCTGCCCGCGGATACCGGGAAGCGCTCCATCGCGGTGTTTCTGCGGTAGGCGACCGGCGCCTTTTCCTGGAACGGCACGACGATGTCGCCCGCCACGATCGGGGAACAGCTGTATTCGACCTGAGCAATGGCGGCCTTCTCCCGGATCGCGGTCACGCGCAGCCGTCCCAACTCCGCATAGGGCTGGCCCAAGGCTGAGATGGCGGCTGTCTGCCCGACATAGGCCCGGCTTTTGTTCGGGTCGCGCAGTTCGCGAATCACCGATAACCGATAGCCTTCCTGCAATCCGCTGCCCTCCAGGAACACGATGTCGCCCTGGCGGAATTGTGTCTGATGCGGTGACTCGGCGCCGGCCACGACGTAGCTACCCTTCCCGTGGTCCTCGTTGGTGATGAACCCCGAGCAGTACATGTCAGCATAGCTCGGAGCCTGCACGCGCTCGGTCAGGTTGGTGGTCGCCCGCTTCGGGGCGCCTTGCTGTAAAAACGCCAACGGCGCACACAACGCCAACAGCAACGCTACAGTCTTCATAACGCCTCCTTCGCGCGCAGAAAACGGTGGGGCCTGGTCAGACACAATACCGCGAATCGAACGCTAGCAAACAGCTTACCGACGGTCAAGCACAGGCGTGTTTACCGTTTCGGCACTCCAGCAGAGCAATTCCCATTCCGCAGACGCAATCCTGTATTGCATCTGTTATGGTGCGCCTGTAAGATGCGCATCCTCGGCTAAAATCTAGATGAATGTGGCAAATCCCAGCTTCGTGCCGCGGCCGTTGCCGCTGCGCCTGCCGCGCGTTTGCGTCCCGGTGGCGGGTGCTTCGGCTGCCGAAATGGTCGAAAAAGCCGAGACCATGGTGCGCGATAACTCCTTTCTGGAGTTTCGGTTAGACTACCTGAAGAACCCCGGACCGGCGCTTCCGCAGGTCCGCCGGTTTCTCAGTTATCACCCGGGAGTGGTCGCCATCGCCACTTGCCGCCGGGGGGTCAACGGGGGCAAGTTTCGCGGTTCGCTGGCTGCCGAACTGGACGTGCTCACCAAGGCGGCCGCCAATGGCTGCCAGCTTGTCGACCTGGAACTGCAAAGCGCCTCCGCCATGAAGCCCGCCGACCTGGAGCGCCTTCGCGGCCGGGCATCGTTGATCTTGTCCTTCCATGACTTCCAGGCCACCAGGAAAATCGAGCAGACGTTCGCCAAGATGCAGCAGTTTGCCGCCGACTATTACAAGGTCGTCACCACCGCGACCACGCTGTTCGACAACGTGCTGATGATGAAGTTCCTGATGCAGACGCGCAACACGCATTCGGTGATCGGCGTCTGCATGGGCGAACAAGGCATCATCAGCCGCGTTCTCGGACTGCGCGCCGGCAGCGTCTGGACCTTCGCCGCCGCCAGCCCCGGCGAGGAAACCGCACCCGGCATGATTACCGCCAAGCTGCTGCGCGAGGTTTACCGCATCGAGCAGGTGGATGCCGCGACCAAGGTCTATGGGGTGGCCGGCGACCCGGTGTCGCACTCCTTGTCGCCGCAGATGATGAACGCCGGGTTTCGCCGCGAAAACGTCAATGCGGTGTACCTGGCACTGCACGCGAAAACGCTCCCCGATCTGCTGAAGTGCGTGCATGAGATTCCCATCCACGGCCTCAGCGTGACCATGCCCTACAAACAGCAGATTGTCGAACACCTCGACAACAGCGATGCGCTGACGCAGAAAACCGGCGCGTGCAACACCGTGGTGCGCGCCCAGGACGGCAAACTCTATGGCTTCAATACCGATGTCGCGGGCATCGTGCAGCCGGTGGAGCAGCGCCTGAACCTGAACGGCGCCCCGGTGCTGGTGCTGGGCGCGGGCGGCGCGGCGCGGGCGGCGGTCTTCGGGCTGAAGGCGCGCGGGGCTGAGGTTTACATCCTGAACCGCACGGCGGCCCCGGCACAGAAGCTGGCGCGCCAGGCGAAGGCGAAGGTGATCAAGCGCGGCGACCTGAAGAAGCTTTCCTTCGACGTCATCATCAATGCCACGCCGGTTGGCATGGGCAATGGCAAGGCTTCGCCGCTGAACGAAAAAGAAATCAAGGCGAAGTTCGTCATGGACATGGTTTACGGCGAGGTCGAGACACGCTTCCTCCGCCTCGCTCGTGCCCAGGGCGCCAGCGTGATTCCCGGCTGGGAGATGTTCGTGTATCAGGGGGCGCGCCAGTTCGAAATCTGGACCGGAAAGCCGGCGCCGCTCTCCGAAATGCAGAATGAGGTGCAGTCCGCCCTCGCCACCCGCGCCCGCAACGGCAACAATCAGCGGAAAAAGTAGCCCTTGGGCGCATTCCTGCCAATTCCAATTCCGGAGTGCACTAATTCAGTTGCTACCTGGGGCAGTCCGGGCTAAAGTAATGTCGTTGGGCAAACGCTCGCGCCCGATTTTTGCAGTACCTAGCCGTAGTTCCCATTTGTAGGCCCATACACCTACTGCGAAGGCGCAGTCTTTCGCCTCCGCCCAGCCCGGAGAATCGATATGGCATGGTACGCCTACTGCATCACTGAGCAAGACGCATTTCTGACTAACGGCGCTCGCGCTCGCAGGCCCTTCACCGTAGCCGGCATGAAAGGCATCGCCGACTCTCCCATCCTGGCGTATCCCAGCGGCGACTTTGCCGTCATCGTCAGCGAGTATCAACGCACCGGCGACCTCGACCAGAGGGCGGTTCTGGAGCACGCTCGCGTGATCAGCGAGTGCTTCCGGAACACTACCGTGCTTCCCTTCAAGTTCGGCACCGTCTTCGACACCGACGATGCCCTCCGCCGCGCTGTCCGCGCCAATCGCAAGGCGTTCACCGAAAGCGTGGCCCGCCTGAAGGGCAAGTCCGAAATGCACCTGAAAGTCGTGGTCCATCGCCAGGCGCTGCGCGACGTGCTTCCCGACGCCACGCTTCCCCTGTCGGCCGGCAGCGAATATCTCTGCAAGCTGCGCGAGATTGCCAGCCGCGATCGCGAGCGCCAAAGCAAGGCGCGCGCCGTTTCCGTCCAGGTGCATAAGCTGTTTTTACCGCTGGAAGAGGAAGTCAGTTGCAAGAAGGTCGATTCCGGCGGCCTGCTGATCGATATTGCCCACCTCATCGATTCCAAGACGGTGGAGAAGTACCAGAACCGCTACAGCGCTGCCACGCGACAGTTGAAGGACTGCGAGGTCGCCATCAGCGGTCCGTGGCCGCCTTATCACTTCACTCCCGGCAAGTTGCGAACCGTAGCTGGGAATAGCTGACCGGGGCTTCTCTCGGGCGCGAACTCTAAGGGAAAGCTATGGCTGCATAACCGGGGCATTGCGCCCCGGTTTTCCTTTGCTCGCCCCGGAACGGGAAACACCCCCTTCTCCGAATCGCGCCGCCTGTTGACGCCTCTCCGGTGCGCGCATATCATCTTCAGTTTCACCCCTGCATTCTGGTGACTTCTGTGGGGGATAGAACGGGCCGCATGGACAAGAAGAAGGTCGAATACTTCAAGAAGAAGCTGGAAGAGCGGCAGCAGCAGTTGCGCAAGAACGTCTCGCGCACCGAGCAGGACGGCCGCGCCAGCGATCTCGATACCGCGCAGGACATCGCCGATCGCGCCGCCAGCTCCTACAACAAGGAGTTCCTCTTTCACCAGAGCAACAGCGAGCGCCAGCTCTTGCAGATGGTCGAGGGCGCCCTCTCCCGCATCCGCGAGGGCAGCTTCGGCCAGTGCATCTCCTGCGGCAAGGACATCAATCCCAAGCGCATCGAGGCCGTGCCCTGGACCCGCCACTGCATCGAATGTCAGGAAAAGCTGGAAAAGGGCCAGCTCGAAGAAGCCGCCGGTTAGCAGGTGATCTTACCCGCCGTCATCCTGAGCGCAGCGTCGCCCAGCCATCACTTCAGGTCTGACAAACGCGCGCTCGCGATCTGTGCCGCGGCGCTGTCCGGATTTTCCTTTTGCACCTGCTGATAGAGGTTGCGCGCGTCCTGCGGTTGCTTGACCTCGTACACCGAGGCCAGCGCCAGTTGCGCCTGCGATTTCGCCACCGTGTTGGTCGGATGGTCGATGAGCTCTTTGTACAACGGCACCGCCTGCGCGTCCTTCCCCTGGTTGCGATACAGCGCCGCCAGCGCGAACTTGGCCAGCGCCGGCAAATCCGCCCCGCGCGCCTCGGCCACTTCCTTCAGCTCTGTTTCCGCCGCCGCCGCGTTGCCGGCGTCCTGGTCGGCCAGTCCCATGAAGTAGCGCGCCATCTCCGCCGACCGCGTGTGCGGATACTTTTGCGCCACCTGCGCGAATTCCGCCCGGGCCGCCTTGGCCCGCTCCTGCGCTGAGGCAAACGAGGTTGTCTCCGGCGCCGCCGGCTCGCCCGACGAGGTCACCGGCGCGCGGTACACTTGCAGTGCATGTCCCAGCGCAACCCCCGCCGACTCGTCCTGCTGCTGGAGGTACACCCAGCCGCCGAGAATGATCGCCAATACGGCCACCACCGCCGCTGCGCCATAGACCAGCTTGGTGCGATGTGCGACCGCCCAGGAATACGTTTCCTTGGCGCCGGTCCTGAATTGATCTTCTTTGAGCTGATGTCTTGTGTAACTGCGCACGTTTGTTGGGTCCTTAACCGTTTAGGAGGGCTGCCGCACTGAGAAGTCCGGCAGACGGCCCGGAATTTCTGAGTCTAGCAGGGCCAATTCGGCAGCGTCAAACTGCGCCTGCTCTGGACGGCAGCGCCGAGCAATCGGCAACCCCGTGTACAATCCCGTCTGCCTGAACCGCAAATCGAAATCCCTGTGACGACGCAGACGAAAGCGCGCATCGTGGTGATCGGAGCCGGGGCCTTTGGCGGCTGGACTGCCCTGCACCTACTGCGCCGCGGCGCCCGAGTCACCCTGGTAGATGCCTGGGGCCCCGGCAACGCGCGAGCGAGTTCGGGCGGCGAGACGCGCATCATCCGCGCCAGCTACGGTCCCGACCGCATCTACGTGCATCTGGTCGCGCGCGCCCTCCAGCTTTGGCGCGAAAACGAGCAGCGCTGGCAGCGCAAGCTCTACCATCGCATCGGCTGCTTGCGCATGGTCGGCAGCGACGATCCCTACGAAAACGCAACCGTACCCATCCTGCGTGAAGCGGGCGTGGCCTTCGAGATACTGCCACACGCCGAGCTGGTCCGGCGATTCCCGCAAATCAATTTCGAGGGCGTTACCTGGGCGGTTCTCGAATCCGACGCCGGGTATTTAAAGGCACGCCGCGCCTGCGAAGCCGTGCTCGCGGGCTTTCAAGCCGAGGGCGGAGAGTTCCGCGCCCTGCACGCCCAACCCGGCCGCATTGCCTCGGGCGGTATGGCCGGCATCCGGCTCTCCGATGGAACTGCGCTTGATGCCGACCAGTACGTCTTCGCTTGCGGACCCTGGCTGGGCGAACTCTTTCCCGATGTGATCGGCGATCGCATCAAGCCGACGCGCCAGGAAGTTTTCTTCTTTGGCACCCCGGCCGGCGATGCCCGGTTTACCGACGACGGCCTGCCGGTATTCATTGATCGCAGCGGACCTCACTTCTACGGCATCCCCGGCAACCAGTGGCGCGGGCTCAAGCTGGCGGACGACGATCGGGGGCCGGTGTTCGATCCCACCGCCGGCGACCGCACGCCCACCAGCGAAGGCATCGCAGCGGCCCGGCGATATCTGGAATTCCGTTTCCCGGGAATGAAAGGCGCTCCGCTGGTGGAAGTCCGAGTCTGCCAGTACGAGAACAGCCGGGACGGACATTTCATCGTGGATCGTCACCCCGGCGCGCCGGCGGTGTTGCTTGTCGGTGGAGGCTCCGGCCACGGCTTCAAGCACGGGCCTGCACTCGGCGAGATGGTGGCCGGGCTGGTGTTGGACGACAAACCACCCGATCCGTTCTTCTCGCTTGCCCGCCGCGGCATGTAGCGACAAGAACGTCGGGTGTAACGAAACGTAAACCTTAGACAGTACCCTCCGTGGAAGGCACGGAATCCTTGACTGTGTATACAGTTAGACGTATTTTTGTATGGCAATGACAACGGGGCGACCGGTCGTATGGGTCGGCTCAAGCCGAAGGGATCTGCGGCGCTTCCCGCGCGAGGCGCGGCGCGACATTGGCCAGGCCCTCTATACGGCTCAACTGGGTGAGACCGACCCATCGGCCAAGCCGCTGCGCGGATTCGGTGGGGGAGGGGTGCTCGAAATCATCGCGAACCACCATGGGGATACCTGGCGTGCTGTCTATACGGTGCGATACGAGGAGGCGATCTACGTCTTGCACGCCTTCCAGAAGAAGTCGAAAAGGGGGATCGCAACGCCACAGGAACATGTTGCCCTGATCCGTCAGCGCCTAGCTGAAGCAGAACGGCTGCACCGGGAAAGGCAGAACTAACGTGACTACGAAAAGGAAAAAAACGAGCAGGATCAAAGCAGAAAACAGCAGTGGGAATGTCTTTGCCGACCTGGGTCTTCCCCATCCGGAACGGGAGCTGTTGAAGGCCAAACTTACATTGCAGATCTACCGGCTGATCAAGCAACGCGGACTGACGCAAACTGAAGCGGGAAAGATTCTTGGCATCAAGCAACCGCACGTATCCGCCCTGATGCGGAACCGCGCGGGTGTCTTTTCCGTCGAGCGCCTGATGGACTTCCTCACCGCCCTTGGGCAAGACGTAGAAATCACGCTAAAACCGACGCGCAAAGAACATGGGGAAGTGTCTGTGGTGGCGTGACGCTAAGCTGCTGCGTCCTTTAGAGTGCTTTGACCTTGCCCACCCTTCGCCCTGGAGCTTCCCACACCTCGGTTATTCGAACCGCAGGGCTTCGATGGGATCCAGGCGTGAAGCCTTGCGCGCCGGATAGAACCCAAAGAAGATGCCCACCGCCATGGAGAAGATCACGGCGGCCACGATGGCCATGGGCGAGATCAGCACCGCCCAGCCCAGCGTCTTGGTGATCACCAGCGACGACCCCACACCGAAGAAAATTCCGATGGCGCCGCCGATCAGGCTGAGCACCACCGATTCGCTCAGAAACTGGCGCTGTACGTCCTGCTCGGTGGCGCCGATGGCGATGCGGATGCCGATCTCGCGCGTGCGTTCGGTAACCGACACCAGCATGATGTTCATGATGCCGATGCCGCCCACGATCAGCGACACGCCGGCAATGGAGGCCAGCAACAAGGTCATGACGCGCGAAGACTGGTCGGCGAGTTCGGCCACGTCGGCCAGGTTGCGGACGAAGAAATCGTCATCCGTTCCAGGGCGGATGCGGTGCCGGTCGCGCAACAGCGAGGTGATCTGCTGCTGGGCGGCATAGGTGGCGGGCTGCGAGGTGGCCGAGATCATGATGAATTGCAGCCAGGGCTGGCCGGTGATTTTTTTCTGCAGCGTGGTGATGGGAATGGCGATGAAGTCGTCCTGGTCCTGGCCCATGCCGGACTGACCCTTGGCGGCGAGCACGCCAACCACCTGGAACGGCAGGTTGCCGATGCGGACGGTGGCGCCGATCGGATCAGTGGCGCCGAACAGGTTCTGGCGCACGGTGTTGCCGATGACCGCGACGTTGGCCGCCTGCGTCACGTCGTCCTCGGAGAAGCTGGAACCGGCCGACATCGGCCAGTCGCGGATGTCGAAATACGCCGGCTCGGTGCCGGTCAGCCGGGTGAACCAGTTCTGATTTTCGAACACCACCTGTGCGCTGGTACCAGCGCCGGGCGCGGCTTTGGCAACGGTGGGGATTTCGCGCTGAATGGCCTTCATGTCTTCGTAGACCAGGGTCTTGGTCTGGCCCCAGCCCATGTGGAGGCCGCCGCGCGTCACCGTGCCGCTGGAGACGAACAGCAGGTTGGTGCCCATGGAGGCAATCTGGTCCTGCACCTTTTGCTGCGCGCCCTGTCCGACGCCGACCATGGCGATGACGGCGCCGACGCCGATGATGATGCCCAGCATGGTGAGCACCGAGCGCATCTTGTTGCGCGCCAGCGCCCGGAGTGCGATTTTCAAAGTGGCTGCGAAATCCATAAATACTCTCTCAGTCTAGTCTTCCAACGTCGGCATCTTCAACAAAACGTCGGCGGCGCGGGGCCGATTCTGGACCGCGTCGTCGCGGCGGATCTTGCCATCGCGAAACACCACGATCCGCTGGGCAAAATTCGCAATATCCAGCTCGTGCGTGACCAGCACGATGGTCAGGCCCCGCTCGTTCAGGTCCTGGAAAATCTGCATGATCTCGACCGAGGTGCGGCTGTCGAGGTTTCCCGTAGGCTCGTCGGCGAGCAAAATCGAAGGCTGATTCACCAGCGCGCGCGCAATCGCCACGCGTTGCTGCTGGCCGCCGGAGAGCTGCGACGGGAAGTGGCCCGTGCGGTCGCCCAGACCCACCATCTTCAGGGCCCGCTCGGCGCGCGCGGTGCGCTGGTTCTTGTCGAGGTGCGCATAGAGCGTCGGCAGCTCGACATTTTCCAGCGCGGTGGTACGCGCCAGCAGGTTGAACCCCTGGAACACGAACCCGAGTTCGCGGTTGCGAATGGCGGCCAGCGCGCTCTTATCGAGTTCGGAGACGCCGGTGCCGTTGAGCGAGTAGCGCCCGCTGCTGGGCGTATCCAGGCAGCCCAGCAGGTTCATCAAGGTGGACTTGCCGGAGCCGCTGGAGCCCATGATGGCGACAAACTCGCCGCGCCGTATGTCGAGCGAAACGCCGCGCAGGGCGTGGACCTTGGTCTCGCCGAGGTCGTAGTACTTGTGCACGTCGGCAACACTGATGACGAGTTCCTTCACCTCGTGTTGCGTGGGTGCGAGATCGGGTTGGAGTACGGTTGCCATTTTGGGTTCTCGGTTCTCGGTTGTACGTCGTTAGTCGTTTGTCGTAGGTCGTTCGCGGTTCCGTTTTGGCCAACGACCAACGACCAACGACCGTATTTCCGTTTTGGCCATCGACCATCGGCCATCGACCAACGACCGTCTTTTACCTTCCGCCCACGCGCGGTGCGCTCCCCATGCCAGGGGCGGAACCGCTGCTTGCGCTCGCAGGCTTGGAGTTCGTCGCGCTGCCCACCACCAACTGCTCGCCCTGACTGATCGAGCCGTGCAGTACCTGCGCGACCTCGGTAAAAGTGTGGTCGGTGATGCCGGTCGCGATCTCGACCGGTGCGAGCTGCTTGTCGGCCGTGAGCTTCCACACGATCGCGCTATCCACCGGACGCGGTTGCGATGGACCGCTTGCGCCGGCAGCTTTTCCGGCGCCCTGTCCCTTGCCCTGGCGCGCGGAAGCTTTCGCAGTGATGCCGGCTTGCTGCTCGAGCGCGGCCATCTGGTCGGGCTTCAGGTCGGGCGTGAAGCGCAGCGCGCCATTGGGGACTTTCACCACGTTGGTCGCACTGGCGACCGGAATCGTCACGTAGGCGGTCATGCCCGGAAACAGCTTGGTGTCGGGGTTGTCAAAATCAATGATGGTGTTGTAAGTCACCACGTTTTGCACGGTCGTGGCATTCATGCGAATCTGGGAAACCACGCCGTGGAAGGTGTCGCGCGGGAAGGCATCCACCTTGAAGGTGATCGGCTGGCCGACCTTGATCTGCCCGACGTCGCTCTCGTCGGTTGCGGCATAGACCTGCATTTTCGTCAGGTCCTGCGCGATGTTGAACAGCGTCGGGGCCTGCAACGAAGCGGCGACGGTCTGGCCGACATCGATGTTGCGCGCTACCACGGTGCCGTCAATCGGGGAACGAATGATGGTGTGATCGAAGTTGGTCTTCGCCACCGAGACGGCGGCGGCTTTCTGCGCCACCTGCGCCTCGGCCTGCGTAACCTGTGCCTGGGCTGCGCTGACCCCGGCCTGCGCGGTATCCGCATTGGCCTTGGCAAGGTCGAGTTGCTGTTGCGCCACCACGCCTTCCTTGGCCAGCGCGGCGTTGCGCTGGTAGTCGGCGGCGGTCTGCTCCGCCGTGGCCTGCGCTTTCACCAGGCCCGCTTTGGCGGCGGCAAGGTTGGCCCGACCATCCTGGAGATCGGCTTGCGCCTGCAGCAGCGCGCCGCGGAAGAGCGAGGGATCGATCTCCGCGATCACCTGGTTCTTCGTCACGTGCGAGTTGAAGTCGGCGGCAAGCTTCTGGATCGTCCCGGAAACCTGCGACCCGACCTGCACGGTCGTGACGGCGTTGATGGTGCCGGTGGCTTCGACGACGTCGTGAATGTCTCCGCGCTCGACGCCGGCAGTGAAATACTGCGGCGACGGCGTACGTCCGAAATCGAACGCCGCAAACACGCCGACCGCGATGACCAGCGCCCCGATTACCGTCCATTTGCTCTTGAGGTGTTTCATATAAGTTCTCCGCATGCTCACTAGATGGAACACCGAGCGGAGCCGGGCAGGAGTAAAGAGTCGGTCACGCGGGAGTAAAAGTTTGTAATCAGTGGCCAGTGGTCAGTGGCTAGTGGTCAGTGGGCCGAACAGCATTGTCGATTGTTGATTGCGTCGAGAGCAGGCGACCCGAATGGCGGAATCGCGGAAGGGCGGCCCCGATGATCGCCCGTTCGGAGGAGCAACTAGGGGCCGGCCAATCCGCATGGTCAGCAACTGGTATAGGAGGCACCATCCAGCCGCTGGTACGGGCGCCCGGGTCTTGGGCGAGCGCCGGTGCTTGATAACAAGTTAAACTCGACACGCGGGGTGGGAGGGTAAAGAGTGCGTCAAGGCCGAGTAAAAGTTTGTAAAGGCAGTAGCTAGGCCTTCGCGTTGGTAGTTAGCTGAATCGAAGACGGCAAGGGCAGATATGGAACGCGTGCTGATCATTGATGACGACGTGGAGCTCTGCGAGTTGGTGGCCGAATACCTGACGCCGGAGGGCTTTGAAGTAGAGGCCGTGCACAACGGCGAAGAGGGCCTGAAACGGGCGCTCTCGGGCGGGCATGTCCTGGTGGTGCTGGACGTGATGCTGCCGGGCATGAGCGGGCTGGAGGTGCTGCGGCGGCTGCGGCCGGAGTCGCGGGTTCCGGTGCTGATCCTGACGGCGAGGGGTGATGACGTGGACCGCATTGTCGGCCTGGAGATCGGAGCCGACGATTACCTGCCGAAGCCGTTCAACCCGCGCGAGCTGGTGGCGAGGATCCGGGCGATCCTGCGGCGGACGCAGCAACCGGCATCACCGCCGCTGGAGAAAATCACGGTGGGCGATGTGGAACTGGACCCGGCGGCGCGCATGGTCCGTCGCGCCGGAGAGCCGGTCGAGCTCACTTCGGTGGAGTTCGGGATGCTGGAAGCTTTGATGCGGGCGTCCGGGCAGGTGGTGACGCGCGATCAACTGGCGCAATCCGTTCTCGGACGCAAATTCATGCCGTACGACCGCAGCATCGACATGCACGTCAGCAAGCTGCGGAAAAAACTGGGCGACAGCGACGCGACCGAGCGGATCAAGACCATTCGCGGCGTCGGCTACGTGTACACGCGGCCCAGCGAGGGGGACCGCTAAGTGCGCAGCCTTTTTCTCAAGATCTTCCTCATCTTCTGGATGACGCTGGTGGTGGTCGGCGCAGTGCTGATCTACACCTGGGGCATCCAGCCGGAGGTGATCGTATCGCGCTGGCGCGGCGCCACCAGTGATGCGGCGGCGCTCTATGCGCAATCGGCGGCGGAGGAGTTGGACCGCTACGGGATAGTGGCGCTGAATAATTATTTCCAGCGGCTGGAGGCATCGTCACACATACGGGCAGCGCTCTACGACGAAAACGGGCAGCCGATCGCGGGCAAATCGTCGAAGAGCATGCGCGACCTGGCGCCGCATGCCGGACAAGGCGGCGAGCCGGCGTTCATGATCCAGGGCTCGACGGCATTGGCGGCGCAACGCACTACCGGACCCTCGGGGCGGGTTTACATCCTGGTGGCGGAGATGCCGCGCGGGCCGGTGGGGGCGGTACGCCGGCTGGCGCGGGCACAGATCGAACAGTGGGCCGCCGCCATTCTGCTTTCAGGATTGATCTGCTACCTGCTGACCCTGTACCTGACGCGTCCCATCCTGCGCCTGCGGCAGGCGACACACGAACTTTCGTCAGGCGACTTGAGCGCCCGCGCGCCGGCGAAGTTGGAGCGGCGCCGCGACGAGCTGGGCGAACTGGTGCACGACTTCAACCAGATGGCGGACCGGATTGAGCTGCTGATGACCAGCCAGAGGCACCTGATCAGCGACATCTCGCACGAATTGCGGTCGCCGCTGGCGCGGCTCAATGTGGCGCTCGGCCTGGCGCGGCAGCGGGCGGGCGCCGAAGCCACGTCGTCGCTGGACCGGATTGAGCTCGAAGCCGAACGGCTGAACGAGATGATCGGCAAGCTGCTCTCGCTGGCGCGCATGCAGGGCGCGGCCGGGCCGCCGGAACAGTCGCGGGTGCAGTTGGACGAGATCGTGAAGGAAGTGGCGGCGGACGCGGAATTCGAGGCGCAGGAGCGGAACTGTGCCGTGCGCGTGGTGGGGGACATCAAGTGCACGGCCGTGGGCAGTCCGGAATTGCTGCGCAGCGCCGTGGAAAACGTGGTGCGCAATGCGGTGCGCTACACCGCCGCCGGCAGCGAAGTGGAGATCACCCTCGCCAACCGGGAATCGAATGCCGAGATCACGGTGCGCGATCACGGTCCGGGCGTGCCGGATACGGAGCTGCAAAACCTGTTTCGTCCCTTTTACCGCGTCGCCAGCGCGCGTGAGCGCGAAACCGGCGGCGTTGGACTCGGCTTGGCCATCACGGACCGCGCCGTCCGGCTGCATGGCGGAACCATCGCGGCGGCCAATGCGCCGGGTGGTGGGCTGGTGGTGAAGATCCGCGTGCCGGCGCAGTTTAACGGTGGCTAGAACTGGTTTCAAAAATCGGTTTTTGGGTAGGGCACGGCTTCAGCCGTGCCGCTTGAGGCCGCAACAATAGTGGGCTTTAGCCCCTGAGGGACATTTTTCCCGAGGCGAAAATGTATTTTTGAAACCAGTTCTAGTGGCTGGTGTCTGGTGGCCGGTGCTTCACTGAGATTTCCGCACAGGCGTACGTGATACGGATCACAGCGACTCTTTCCATCACGGGAAGGTGTATTGCAGATGACATGACGGGGTGATGCAGGTCACTGCGGGTGGGGCGGGACGGCCCGAGAATCGCGCCTAGCGAGCGGGTGTGTTCGCGGGCAAGGGGCCCGTGCCACATCGGTTGCTATGCGGGGCCGGCACATGAGAGCCAAGACTGCCACGATCGCGCTGGGCATCCTGCTGGGCGCAGCGCTGGGAGTCGGGTCGTACGCCTTCATTTACGCTCGCGGTTACTCCTACCTTTCCAACAATCCCGAGGCGTGTACCAACTGTCACGTGATGAAGGAGTATTACAGCGGGTGGCAGAAAGGCAGCCATCACGCGGCCGCGAAATGTAACGACTGCCACACCCCGCCCGGCCTGCTGGCCAAGTATGCCACCAAGACCTCGAACGGATTCTTCCACTCGCTGGCATTCACGTCGGGACGATATCCGGATTCCATTCAGATCAAGAATCGCAACCACCGCGTAACCGAAGAGGCCTGCCGCAATTGTCACCAAGACGTGGTGGCCGCGGTGGAGGGCACGCATCGGGAGGCGGCGCAGATGAGCTGCATCCGCTGCCATGCCTCCAGCGGACATTCGGAAGCGGTGGCTTCCACCAACACTTCTCTTGAAGGGAACCTGCCATGAGCAATGAAAAAGAAGCGCTCATTAACAAGCGGCTGCTGACGATCACGGTGGTGCTGGCGGCGATCGCCGCCCTCGCCGCCACCGGGCTGCTGGTGAACATTTTCGAGCACCGGCAGGAGGCGAAGAACCCGTTCTTCAAGACGGTGGAGCTGAGCGACAAGATCGACGACCCGGCGAAGTGGGGCACGAACTTCCCCATGCAGTACGGCCTCTACCTGCGGACCAAGCAGGAGGCGGCGACAAAGTTCGGTGGCGACGAGGCGGAGCTGCGCTCGCCGACGCCGGAAGATCCGCGGCCGACGGTATCGCGCTCCAACCTGGTGAAAGACCCGCGGCTGAAGGTGATGTGGGCGGGATACGCGTTTTCGGCGGATTATCGCGAGCGCCGCGGGCACGAATGGATGCTGGCAGACCAGACTTACACCGGGCGGCAGAAGTTCGCCAAGCAGCCGGGAACCTGCCTGAACTGCCACGCCTCGCTGTACAAGGCCTACCTGGAGCTGGGCGAGGGCGACATTACCAAGGGCTTCGAAAAGGTCAACCAGTTGCCCTACAGCGAGGCCGTGAAGCTGGTCAAGCATCCGGTGGCGTGCATTGATTGCCACGAGCCGAACACCATGCAGTTGCGCATCACGCGGCCGGCCTTCATCGAGGGCATCCGGGCGCTGAAGGCGTCGCAGGGCGTGCCGGACTACGACGTCAACAAGCAGGCCAACGTGCAGGAATTGCGCACCTACGTATGCGCGCAATGTCACGTCGAGTACTACTTCAAAGGCCAGGAAAAGCGGCTGACGTTTCCGTGGTCGAAGGGCGTGGCGGTGGAGAAGATCGTCCAGTTCTACGACGACGAGAAGTTCAAGGACTGGGTGCACGGCGACACCGGCGCGCCCATGTTGAAGGCGCAGCATCCGGAGTTCGAGTTGTGGAGCCAGGGTATCCACGCGCGGTCCAACGTGGCGTGCGCCGATTGCCACATGCCGTACCGGCGCGAGGGCGCGCTGAAGATCAGTGACCATCACGTGCGCAGCCCGTTGCTGAACATCAACCGCGCGTGCCAGCAATGCCATCACTGGGACGAGAAGGAAATCAAGGCGCGCGTGGAGGAGATCCAGACCCGCTTCTTCACCGAGCGCAATGTGACCATGGATGCACTAATGGACCTGATCCGCGACATCCGTGCGGCCAGGAAGAACGGCGCCAGCGATGCGGAACTGGAGAAGGCGCGCGACTATCAGCGCAAGGCGAGCTTCTATCTCGACTTTGCCATGTCGGAGAACTCGATGGGCTTCCACGCGCCGCAGGAGTCCACGCGGGTGCTGGCCGAGGCGATCAACTTCTGCCGGCTGGGGCAACTGTCGCTGCGGACCACGGTCTCGCCGGCGCAGCAGGCTCCTCTACAAAAAGCGAGTTTGCAGTCAGCTCCTAGCCAGGGGAAATAACTGAAGCATTGCACATCGGTGTCCAAGCCCGGCAGAAGATCGCCGGGCATTCTTGTCGTTGTCAGCAGCTCAGGTCTCGGGCTGACAACTGGCAACTAGTTCGCGCGGTGGTAAGCTATTGGGTCGTGTCCAAGCGAACCTTCAGTCTGGACGAAGCGCACGCCCTCCTGCCGGTGCTGGAATCCCTGCTGCGCCGCGGCATGGAAGCCAAGAAGCAGGTCGAGGAGATCGAGGCCGAGTTCCAGGAACTGAACCATCGCATTTTCCTCGCCGGCGGTTCGGAGATCGACGTCGTCAAGTTCGGCCGCCGCCGCGCCCAGTCCGATAAAGCGCTGCAGCACCTCAAGGATAGCCTGGCTGAGATTGAGGCTGCCGGCGTCCAGGTGAAGGACATGGATACCGGCCTGCTCGATTTTCCCTGTGTGGTGGAAGGCGAAACCATCCTGCTGTGCTGGAAACTCGGGGAGGAGCGCATCACCCATTGGCATAGCACCGAGGAAGGCTTCGCCGGCCGCAAGCCGATTGACCAGCGCATCGCCCGCGCCAAAGGCAAAGTCAACTAGCCTTTCTGCCACCCGGGCGATTGAACCCACTCCATCTTCCGACTGCGCGGGCAATCCGAGCAGCTTGCTAACGCCAAGAAGCGCTAAGCCGAAAATCGTCATGGCGCCGGCACAATCGCGGTCCTCGATGCCGTAAAATACGCGATGCTGAAAGGGGTGAGGGATGAGCAAGGTACGTGTACTGGTTGGCACACGCAAAGGCGCGTTCGTGCTTTCGTCGGACGCAAAACGTGAGCGGTGGGAGGTCAGCGGCCCACACTTTCCGGGCTGGGAGATTTACCACGTCAAGGGATCGCCCGCCGATCCGAACCGGCTGTATGCCTCGCAATCCAGCGGCTGGTTCGGGCAGGTGATCCAGCGCTCCAACGATGGCGGCAAAACCTGGGAGACGCCCGGCGGCGAAGCGATACCGAAGCCGGGCGAGACGCCCAAGGTGAGCAATAAGTTCGTCTACGACACTTCTCCCGAAACTGGCAAGCCCCTCACCACGCACCAGTTTTACGACGGCACGCAGCACCCCTGGGAGTTCAAACGAGTCTGGCACCTGGAACCGTCGTTGACCGATCCCGAGACGGTGTACGCGGGCGTCGAGGACGCGGCGTTGTTCCGCTCCTCCGACGGAGGACAAAGCTGGCACGAACTCGCCGGATTGCGCGGCCACGGCACCGGTCCCCGCTGGCAGCCGGGCGCCGGCGGCATGTGCCTGCACACCATCCTGCTCGATCCCAGCAACCCACAACGGATCTTCATCGCCATCTCGGCGGCCGGCGCTTTCCGCACCGACGATGGCGGCAAGACCTGGAAGCCCATCAACCAGGGACTGAGGTCGGAACACATCCCCGACCCAAAGGCGGAGGTCGGCCACTGCGTTCACCGCATCGCGTTGCATCGCTCCCGTCCCAACACGCTTTTCATGCAGAAGCACTGGGACGTCATGCGCAGCGACAATGCCGGCGACATGTGGCATGAGATCAGCGGAAACCTGCCCACCGACTTCGGGTTCGTGATTGACGTGCACGCCCACGAACCGGAGACCATCTACGTCATCCCCATCAAGAGTGACTCGGAACACTTTGTTCCGGATGGAAAACTGCGTGTGTACCGTAGCCGAACCGGCGGAAACGAGTGGGAGGCGCTAACCAAAGGTCTGCCGCAGAGCGATTGTTACGTGAACGTGCTGCGCGACGCCATGGCCGTCGATTCGCTCGACAAGTGCGGCATCTATTTCGGCACTACCGGCGGGCAGGTGTACGCCTCCGCCGATGCCGGAGACAGTTGGGCGCCCATTGTCCGGGATCTTCCGGGGGTGTTGTCGGTCGAGGTCCAGACGCTGCCATGATCCGCGTCGTACTCCCGACACATCTGAGAATCCTGGCGCACGTTGACGGAGAAGTGAAGCTGGAAATACAGGGGCAAGCCACACAGCGCTCGGTCCTCGACGCGCTCGAGGCCCGCTATCCGATGTTGCGCGGAACCATCCGCGACCACGTCACCCAAGAGCGCCGTCCGTTCCTGCGCTTCTTCGCCTGTGAGGAGGATTTGTCCCATGAGGCGCCCGACGCCCCGCTGCCCGACGCGGTCGCCTCCGGCGCGGAGCCCTTTCTGGTCATTGGCGCCATCGCCGGCGGTTAGGAACGGTCCGTGCCGGCCACTGCCGCACCGAATCTTGATTATGCGGGGACGATATCCGGCGCAACAGCGGCGCGCGGTTGGGGTTTGGTAGACTTTAAACGAGTGTGCAATGAAAATCGCGCGTAGTCTCCCCCTCGCTTTGTGCGTAGCGCTGTTTATGTGGGCCGGCTGCGGCGGCCACGAATTCTGGACCACCGTCAACTCGACCCCCACTCCAACGAACCCCACCGGGGCGGTGCCCAAGTTTGCCTACGCCGCCAATTTCAACGGCGGCGGAGCGGGCAGTGTGTCCGCCTACACAATTAACAGCGGCACCGGCGCCTTGACCGCGGTGAGCGGATCGCCCTTCGCCGCTGGTACCGGCACGGTGGCGGCCGGGGCGGATTCGGCTGGCAAGTTCGTGTATGCGGCCAACCAGGGCGGTGGCGTTTCCGCCTTCACCATCACCCGCGCCGACGGCACGCTGGTGGCGGTCAGCGGATCGCCCTTCACCACCGGGACCACGCCGCTGTGGGTGGCCGTGGATCCTGGCGGCCGTTTCGTTTACGTCGTGAACGGCGGCTCCAACGACATCTCGGGCTTCGCCATCAACTCGAGCACGGGCTCGTTAACCGCGGTGAGCGGATCGCCCTTCGCCGTCACCGCCACGCCGCTGCGCGCGGCCGTCGATCCCTCCGGCCGCTTCCTTTATGTGGCGCTGGGCACGGGCGGAACGGAAGTCTTCAAGATCAACAGTGACGGGACACTGGCGGTGGTGCGCACCGTCCCCGCCGCGCCCTGTCCCGCCTCCAATGCCGTTGCACTCGATGCCAGCTCCAAATACGTCTTCGTCGCCGACGGCTCGACCGGCATCTGCAATTATGCGGTGAACGCCAGTTCCGGCGACCTGACGCTGATCACTTCGACTGTCATCCCCGCCGGCACCAATCCGGTGGCGGTGGCGGCCGGCGCCAACGGCAAGTTCCTGTTCGCCGCCAACAACGGCTCGAGCAATCTTTCCGGCTATGTCATCAACGCCGACGGCACGCTGACCGCGATGTCGGGCTCGCCGTTTTCGGTCGGCAGCGCGCCCGTGGACGTGACCGTGGATCCCTCCGGCGCCTTCGTTTACGTCGCCAACTTCAGCGGTAATTCGGTCTCCGTCTTCTCCATCAACAGCAGCAATTCCCTGTCGTCTGTGGGAACGACGACCGCGGGAACAAACCCGAATTCCGTCGTGACCACGCAGTAAGGCAGTTTGTCAGTAATTCAGTTCGTCGGTGTCTCAGTAGTTCAGTGCGTCAGTTCGGCGGTCGCCCAGTACAATTGCCAGTTCCCTGATCCTCCTATTGAGCAACTGAGTTACTGACATACTGAACTACTGAGAAACTGCTGCGATGACCGATATCAAGACGATTGGCATCTCCACCGGCGGCGGCGATTGTCCCGGCCTGAACGCGGTCATCCGCGCGGCCACGCGCAGCGCCATCCTGACACACGGCTGGCGCGTCATCGGCATCACCGACGGCTTCGACGGCCTGATCTGGCCGGAGCGCTCGCGCGAACTCACCATGGAAAGCGTCAGCGGCATCCTGCCGCGCGGCGGCACCATCCTGGGCACCACCAACCGCGGCAATCCCTTCAAGTACAAGTCGGTCGAGAACGGGCGGGAGGTGGTGCTTGACCTGGCGCCGAAGGTCATCGAGAACGCGCGCAAGCTCGGCATTGACGCCATCATCGTTATCGGCGGCGACGGCACGCAGGCGATCGCCCTGCAATTGTTCCGCCAAGGGGTGAACGTGGTCGGCGTGCCCAAGACCATTGACAACGATCTCTGCGCCACCGACATCACTTTCGGCTTCGATACCGCGCTCCACACCTGCACCGACGCCATTGACAAACTGTTCAGCACCGCGGAATCGCACCATCGCGTCATGGTGGTCGAAGTCATGGGCCGCGACGCCGGGTGGATCGCGCTGGAAGCGGGCCTGGCCGGCGGCGCGCACGTCATCCTCATCCCCGAAATCCCGTTCGACATCCGCAATGTCTGCCAGTTCATCATCAATCGCGACGCCGGCGGGAAGAAGTTCACCATCGTGGTGGTCGCCGAAGGAATCAAGCCCGGCTCGGACCTGAAGGCGCGCTTCGAAGAGGAGAAGCGGTTGTATCCGCGCGCCGGAGCAGCCGGCAACCTGATCGGCGAGGTGCTCGGCATGTGCACCAGGAAGGACGTGCGCGTCACCGTGCTCGGCCACGTGCAGCGCGGCGGGTCGCCCTCACCCTTCGACCGCATCCTGAGCACGCGCTTCGGCGCCGAGGCGGTGGAATTGATCGCGCGCGGCGATTTCGGAAAGATGGTCGCCCTGCGCGGGCCGCGCATCGAGACCGTGGACATCGCCGAGGCGGTCGGCGCGATGAAGCGGGTCGATCCCCAGGGCGAGCTGGTGAGAGTCGCGAAAGCCATCGGCGTTTGCTTCGGGGATTGAATTCCCTGAGCGCGACCACCCCGCGTTTCCCGAAATGGGTTGTCGTCACCGAAATCAGCCATTCAGCCTTCGCTTTGCGCCCAAAAGCAGCAGACAATACCGGAGTCACCTCGGAGCGGGCGGCGCTGATGTCCTAGGCGTGATCGGCCCCAGCGGCCCAGCCGCAATCCGGCCGCCGAGCAGGCGTGTGCGAGCCGGAAAAGATCCAGGGCCTGCGGGACTTCAGCTCTCCCAGTTTTCTCGCGACCACCTTTCGCAAGGCTCCACTGCGGGCTTCGGACCATAACCGCGGCAGGTCAATCATGGCGCAGGCAGCGGCAACCATGCAGGCCACCCGCATCGGCGGTTACGAGGTGCTCGGCCGCCTCGGCGCCGGCGGCATGGGCGTGGTCTACAAGGCCGACGACCTCAAGCTGAAGCGGCCGGTGGCGCTGAAGTTTCTCGCCACCGAAGCAGTCGCAGCCGCGGACAAGGAACGCCTGCTGCGCGAAGCGCGCGCCGCCTCCGCCCTCGATCATCCCAACATCGCCACCGTGCACGCCGTGGAAGAAGCCGAAGACGGCCGTCTGTTTATCGTCATGGCGTATTACGAAGGCGAAACGCTGGCGGAAAAAATGCGCGGCGGTCCTTTGCAGCCGGCCAAGGCGATCCATATTGCCAGCCAAGTCGCGCGCGGCCTGCAGCACGCCCACACCCACGGCGTCGTCCACCGCGACATCAAACCCTCAAACGTGATCATGACGAGCGAAGGCATGGCCAAGATCGTGGACTTCGGCTTGGCGCGGCAGTTCGCTCCCTTCGGTACAACGCAAACCGCCAGCCTGGCTGGCACGCTGTCGTATATGTCGCCGGAACAGGCGTCCGGCAAGCCGGTGGACGTGCGCACCGACATCTGGTCGCTGGGCGTGGTGCTCTACCAGATGCTGACCGGCCGCTTGCCGTTCGACAAAGAAAGCGCCGGCTCCACCGTGCTGGCCATTCTCAATTCCCCGCCGGCGCCGATGGGCAAGGTTTCCGAGGCGCTAACCCTGGTGATCTACCGCGCGTTGGCCAAAACTCCCGCTGACCGTTATCAATCCTGTGCTGAGCTGCTCAAGGATTTTCAGGGGCTTGCCCTCGATGACCGTCGGCCAACCGCTGCGGTGGACAAACACGACCTGCATCGCCGTGTGCACCTGGCGGCCCTGTCCGCCGCGACCAAGCGGGTGTCCCGGCGCGCGGCGTGGATGGCGTCGCTGACAGCAGTCGTGTTGCTCGCACTGCTCGTCGCTGGGACAGCGCCCGCGATTCGCGCGCGATTTTTCGGATCAGCCGCGGTCCTGCACGGTTCTGCGGCGGAAACCCGGGCGGGATCAGCGGCCTACGATTCCTACCTGAAAGGCCGCGGCTATCTGGAACGATTCGACCGGGCCGGCAACATTGACGCCGCCATCGCGCTGTTCGAATCCGCGGTAAAGGGCGATCCTGGTTTCGCCCTCGGCTTTGCCGCGCTGGGCGAGGCTTACTGGGACAAATACCGCCTCGATCCCGATCCGCAGTGGTTGCGCCAAGGCGAGAGCTACTCGCGCCGCGCTGTCGAGTTGAACGATCAGCTCCCGGCCGTACATACGATCTTGGGGCGGATTCACCGCGCCACCAAGGAACGCGAACTGGCGCTGCAGGAGTTTCAGCAGGCGCTGAAGCTTGACCCTCGCAACCCGGATGCCATGCGCGGCCTCGCCGGCGTGTACGACAGCATGGGGCGAAAGAACGAGGCTGAGCGCCTCTACCAGCAAGCCACCGTGTTGAGCCCGGATTCCTGGGGCGGCTTCAACGAGTTCGGCGCCTTCTATTTGCATCACAACGAAAATCAGAAGGCGGCGCAGCAGTTTCGCCGCGCCGTCGAACTCACGCCCGACAACGCGCTGGCACACGGCAACCTGGGCTTGGCGCTGGACGAATTGGGGCTACCCAGTGAGGCTCAGGCGGAGCTGAGGAAGTCCATCGAACTGCAGCCGACCTACCCGGCCTTGACCATGCTCGGCCGGCTGTACTACCGGCAGAGGCGCTGGTCGGACGCCGCCGCCATGGTGGAACAAGCGCTGCAACTGAATCGCACCGATTATCGCGTTTGGGCCAATCTCGCGGCGGCTTACGAGTGGCTTGACCAGCCCACCGAAGCCGACGCTGCTTACGCCGAGGAGTTGGCGCGCCTGGAAACCGCCGCCAAGCTCAGCCCCGAGGACGCGGAGATGCTGTCTCAACTCGGGGTGTTGTACGCGCAGCAGCATCTGCGCAACAAAGCTGTTTCCCATATCGAGGCTGCCCTGGCACGCGCGCCCGATCAGGCGGACATTCTGGGCACTGCGGCCGATGCGTACGAGTATCTAGGCGATCGCACGCGCGCGCTCGCGTTGATCAAGAAGGCGTTGGCCAAGGGGACGACCAGGGATGAGATTGAGCGCGACCCCGCACTGCGGAACCTGCGGCTTGATCCCAGGTTCCAGCAGCTCGCGGTGAACGTGAGCCAGGCGGCGCCGCAGCGGTGACCATCGGAGGCAGACAAGTTCTGGGTTCCAGGGCTCAGCACATGCGTCCATGGAAGAGAGGTGATTATGAGCAAAACAACGACACGAGCGCAGACTGCGAAGAAGGCGGATTCAACGCAGCCCAAGACCAAAGTGGATCCGCCCAAAATCGTCCCTGGTGCGACGAAAGTCCCTGGTGCGACGACGCAAGGGGACCCGCCCAAGATTGTTCCCGGAGGTTAGTCGTCGGATATTTCTTGAATGGAGCGCACTGCGGCAGCCGCCGGACTGCCGCAATTTTATTTCTTGAAAAGATTTTCGAATGCCTTGCGCGCGTCATCGGCGCGCATGCCGGCGCTTGAGGTTTCTTTTTCCACCGTTTCGCGCAGGCCGAAGAACTTGCACGCGTTGCGCGTGTCCTTGCGCGAGACGCGCTCCGTTACCGGCTGCCGGCACTCGAAGCGGCTGGCGGGATCGAAGTGCGTGCACTGCTTGCAGGAGTGCAGTTCGAAGCCGCACTTGGGACACTGTCCCACCGGATCGGTCACCATGGTTAGCACGGTTCCGCACTGGGCGCAGCGGGACACGGTGCGCGTTCCCGGCATGTTGAGCGCGCGCGGGCCGAAGGTCTCGTCCTTCTTCAGGCTTGGTGGCTGGCGCGGGCCGCGCGATTCGGGCTTGTCGCCGCCGCGGTCCTTGTAACCGTGCTGTCGGTATTTCTGGTCTGACACGCTGGCCTCCTGTTGGCACACGCCCTGGCAGGTGATGGAGTGGGATGGGGAACGGGAACTGTGCCCAGTGTAGCGCGAGCGGGCGGGAAAATCACCTTGAGGAAATCCACAGACCCTGGCGGCGCCCGGCGGCACCGGGAGTCGAGTAGCGTCAGCGAGCGTGCCAAATTGCACAAAGCTTATTCACGAGTGTTCCTTGTAGATTCGCATGACAATCCAGATCGCCGCACCCAAGAAAACGACGGCTATTGCCGCATGCAGCCCGTACGGGCTATTAACGACGAAGACCGCCGCTAACATCAGCGCAAGGCCGATTACGCCATACTTGATTCGCTGAGCGGACGTCAGTTTGATGGGCAACATCAAGGCAGATTACTCTGGAAATGTGACCGCAAAAAAATTAAGCGTGCGCGACGTAGTATGTGGGGTGAGGATGGCAACGTCGCGCACGCATTCAGTTGTAGGTGCACAGTAACAGCGGCGCGGAGGCGGCGCTAGTTCATGCGTCATGCTTGCGTGTGACCCAGGTCACAACAAGAATGTTCAGCGAAGCCGCGGCAGGAGCGCTACGGCAGGGGCGCGGCGTTCTTGACCTGGAACTTCGACGCCGCGGCGCAGGTGTCCTGGCCGGACGGCACGGTCACATCCGAATCGCGGCTCTCCCGCGCATAAAAGTAGCGGCGGCCGGTATAGCAAAGGTCGTCCTTAGCGTATTGAACCCGAATCCGTGGAATGAAAAACGTGCGCGACTTCGGCAGACCCGGCTTCGGAGCCGCCAAAGGTTCGTCCGGCGGCACGAGGTTGAATTGACGCGGGACTGCCGGAGAAGCAAGGGAGCGACTCAGCGTTATACGAAATGCAAGAGAATTAGGTATTACAGGCGGCTTCGAAACACCCAGGTTTACCGGGCCGACAGATTTGCGCGGATAATTCTCCCCAGTGGCGGTGACGAGCGCCCCGGAAAGCAGAATGAGAAGAGCGACGGCAGCGGTTCGGGAGGCTGACATACGCACCTCCGAGAAACATTCTAACTCCGCCGGTCAACCCAGGCGCTTGAAACCGCGAAGCACAGCAGCAGCAGCATGAGCGGCTCCAGCACGTGGCGATAGCGAACCTGGCTGTACGTCAGGTAGTAGGGCAGGGGATACAGCAGCAGGGAGGCGAAAAACAGCGGCCAGGCGCGCAGCCGTCGCCGGTGCGCCACCAGCATGGCGGGCAGAGTCAGAAAACTGAACGTGGCGAAACTCCACGGCAGCCAGTAGCGGGCCATGGTCGGGCGGTACGCCATGGCGCTGCCGTCCCAGAAATACGCCGCGCGGCGGGCGGTCAGCTTTACGAACTCCCACGGGGATTGCCGCACGGTGGCGAGCGCGTCCTGCAATTTCCAGCGCACGTACGCCGGTTCGCCCATCGCCTTGTAACGCGCGAGTTCGCCGCGGTTGCCGGCGGGATGCTGGCCGATCCACCCTCGCGGCGTGGCGTAGCGCGCGTTTCCCAGCCAGAATTCGAAGCCGAAGTTGCTGCGCAGGAACGCCCATTGCCCGAAGACCATGCGGTTGCGCACCAGCCACGGCGAGATCACCAGGACGCACGCTGCCAGCGCCAACAGCGCGGGTTTGACCCATTTCCCGCCGGCGCGATGGATTTGAAATCCGCACCACACCAGCGATGCCGGCAGCAGCGGCAGCAGCGCCGGGTTCACCAGCAACGCAATTCCCCAAAGCGCCCCGAACCCAAGCCACAGTTTGCCGGAGGCGGGCTCCGACAGCCGCAGCGCGTACCAGAACAGGCCGGTGAACAACAACGTGCTGAGCGAGAGCTCCCACACCCAGCTTACGGCCCACTTGCTGAACCACGGGAACCCGGCCCAGAGCAGCGCCGCCACGAATCCGGCGCGGCGTCCGACGGTGCGCTCGGCAATCCCCAGGATCGGAAGGCAGGTCAGCGCGGAAATCAGGCTCTGCAAAATGAGCAACGCCACCGCCGCATTGGTGCTGAAAACACCGAACAAGGCAAAAAACAGCGCGCACAGATACGGATAGACCGGCGCAATCCACGATGTTGGCCCGGTATAAGCAGCGCCGAAGGGAGAACTGAAGCCCCGGCCCTCGGCGATGGAGCGCGCGATGTTGGTGGTTTCGTTGACGTACGAGTATTCGTCAACCCGATAGCGTTCGAACAGATAGGTGTGCGCGGCCACCATGAAACCGATGCGCACCGCGAAGGCGAGCACCACGATCCACAATGCCGGAGAGCGCAGCCAGGCACGCCCGGGAGCCACACGCAAGCCTGGTTGGGTTGGCGCGGATTCCAACGATGCACTCTGGGTGGTCATTCCGGGTTCGTGGTTGCAGCCTACCACGGAACGGGAGCGGGTCAGAACCAGGTGTTGCGCTTGTAAGCGCGATACTCCTCGCCGAAGCGCTCCTCCAGCACGCGCTCTTCGCGGCGCGCGCGAATCACCTGCATGGGAACGATGACGAGGAATACGGCCAGCCAGTTGGGACGGTTCAGGTAAAGAAGCAATCCGGCGATTCCGATGGCGCCGAACACGTATACCGGATGTCGGATGCGGCGGTAGATTCCGTGGGTCACCAGCATGGTCGCCTGCGGCCTGATGGAGAAGGCATTGCCTAGCTGGACGCGCGCCACCGTCAGCAGGGTGAAACCGAAGATCGCGAGTACAAGTCCAGCCAGCCGCAGGGGCGTCCACGGCGGCTGATCGGAGGTGATCATGAAGACTGCTATGGCAACGATCGGCACGACGGTGACGAACCTAGCACTGCGTTTCACGGCCGCATTCTAGCATCCGGTACTAGCTAGCGCGGGCGTGCTCGTAGGCGTGGGCGAGGCGAATCACGGTGGATTCGTCGAAGTGCCGGCCGAGAATTTGCAGGCCGATCGGCAGGCGGTCGCGCGACTCGCCACAGGGCACGCTGATGCCCGGCACGCCGGCCAGATCGGCAGTGACGGTGTAGATGTCGGCAAGGTACATGGCGAGAGGATCGTCCGACTTCTCGCCCAGCTTGAACGCCGGCGTGGGCGAAGTGGGCGTGACGATGGCGTCCACGCGCTGGAAGGCCTGTTCGAAATCGCGCGCCAGCAGCGTGCGCACGCGCTGCGCTTTCAGGTAGTAGGCGTCGTAATAGCCGGCGCTGAGCACGTAGGTGCCGAGCACGATGCGCCGTTTAACCTCGGCGCCGAAGCCCTGGTCGCGCGACAGGCGGTACATCTCCGCCAGCGTGCGCGCCTGCGGCGAGCGGTACCCATAACGTACGCCGTCGAAGCGCGCCAGGTTTGAGGAAGCTTCCGCGGTGGCGATCACGTAGTAAGTCGGGATGGCGTAGCGCGTATGCGGCAGCGAGATGGGAACGATCTCGCATCCGATCTGCGCCATCTTCTGAATGGCCGCTTCCACGGCGGCGCGAACTTCGGGATCGAGTCCTTCACCGAAATATTCCTCGGGTACGCCGACCCTGAGCCCACGCACCGGCTTTTCGATTTCCTGCTCGTAATCAGGAACGGGCACTTCGGCGGAGGTGGAATCCAGCGGATCGCGTCCGGCGATGTGCTTCAGCAGGATGGCCGCATCTTTCACGGTCTTGGTGAGCGGGCCGATGTGGTCGAGCGAGGAGGCGAAGGCGATCAGGCCATAGCGCGAGACGCGGCCGTAAGTCGGCATCAGCCCGACCACGCCGCAGAACGACGCCGGCTGGCGAATGGAGCCGCCGGTATCGGAGCCGAGCGCGGCCACCGACATTCCTGCCGCCACCGCCGCCGCCGAGCCGCCCGAGGAACCGCCGGGCACGCGCGCCAGATCGCGGGGATTGTGCACCGGGTAGTAGCCGGAGTTTTCGTTGGACGAGCCCATGGCGAACTCGTCGCAGTTGGTCTTGCCGAGCACCACCGCGCCGGCTGCTTCCAGGCGCGCCACGGCGGTGCAATCGTAGGGCGCAACAAAATTGCTCAGGATCTTGGAGCCGGCGGTGGAGCGCACGCCGCGCATGACCATCACGTCCTTAATTGCGATGGGCACGCCGGCCAGCGGCGGCAGCGGATCGCCCTTGTCGGCGATGGCGTCAATCTGCGCCGCTTTCTCCAGCGCGCGCTCGCGGGTGAGGGTAAGGTAAGCGCCGATCTTCGGGTCGGTGGCTTCGATTTTCTTGTAGAAGCTCTCCGCCAAGGCAATCAGCCGACGTCTGCCGCTCGAGAACGGCGGTGCGGGCGGAGGCGACAGTGAGGTGATTGAGGTCCATTGCGAGCAATTAGTGATTAGCAATTAGCAATAGTTGTGGTTCTCGTCTCTAATCGCTAATTGCTAACTGCCAATTGCTATTTTTCAATTACCTTCGGCACCTTGAAGAACGCTCCATCGCTCTCCGGCGCGTGCTCCATCACCACCTCGCGCGGCAGCGACGGTTTTGTCCTGTCCGCGCGCATGGCGTAGGCAAAGCGCGCCGTGCCGGTCTTGGTTTCGTCAATGCCGTAGCGGTCGGAGGTCTGCGCCATCGGCTCGACGTTGGACGTGTCGAGCTCGTTCAGGCGATCCACATAGTCGAGGATGGAGTTCAGGTCCTTCACCATGCGCGCGCGCTCGTCGGCGGTTAGCTCCAGGTTGGCCAGTTCGGCGACGTAGAGAACGTCGTTCTCGGTTATCGGTTTTCGGTGGTCGGTCATCAGGTATCGCCGGTGCGGACGGGCCGATGCGCGGCGTCCTTGACGGTCACGAATTCGATGCGCCTGACCTTGGCGAATTGATTGAGCGTGGCCAGATACTTGGGCACAAGGTTGACCAACTCGTTGCGCCACAGGGCGTCGGGCACCTCGACATTGAGCACGCCATCAGCGTAGCTGATTGCCCGGGTACGGGCGGCGACGGCGGCGCCACAGGCCAGCGGCCAGCCCAAGAGCGGCGCTTCAGCCGCGGGGGCGCGGCGGACAGCGTCAACGACAATCTTCTGCAATCCATCGCGTGCGCGCTCCATCCAGCCTCCTCCCCGGAAATCAAGGCCACAGATTCTACCACTCGTCACGTGCCGGTGATTACCCCCGTAATTTGCGCAATTTTCCCTGCCGCGTAGGATGCGTTGCGGGGGGCGGACCCATGAACCATACGCACAAGCCACAGACCCGGGCAGAAGCGATCGACACTCGTGTGTGGGATCTCCTTACCGTTGCCCTGTTCCTGGGTCTTTCGGCGATGGCGTGTTTGTGGCTCACGCCCCGATAGAAAACAACTGAATCGGACTGGCCGGCAGCGCCGCAACTTGGGGGAGGAGCGGCGCGGCAGGCAACCCGAGGTGATGGCACGGCCCGCGCCGTGCCTTTTTATTGCCACGCCTACGCCGTGCCGCTTACTTTCGGTCAATGCCCAATGAGCCGGTACTGCGTCTAAAGTAAGATTGTGGCGGCGACGCACCTGGGCCACGATGATCGCGGGGGGTGGGCCATGCCAAGCACCCGCGCTCACGATCCGCGAACGCCGCTGAACGAAACCCGCATCTGGGACTACATCAGCTTTGCGTTGCTGGTAATGCTGTCCCTGCTGGTCTATACCTGGCTGGAGCCCCACTAGCCGGTCTGCGACAGCGGAAACTCGCGCCGCACCAGTTCCACCGCCTGTTCGCGGCTGGTGGCGCTTCCTTCCAACTGCGCGTCCTCCACCGCGGAGAGAATTTCCCGGAACCTGGGCCCGGGAGGGTAACCCATGGCCAGCAGGTCGTGGCCGGTGAGCAGCGGCTGCGGCCGGATCTGTTCCGGCGGAGTCTGCTCAATTTCCTGCCGCAGAAATTCGTAGATGCCAAGGTCGCCGTGGCTGGCAAGGCAGTCAATGCGGTGCATCTCCAGGTGCTCGGCGAACTCCGGCTGCCGCATGAAACGCTTGCGGGTTGAGGGCTTCATGTGCAGCGCGTCGGCAAAACGCATATGCTGGCCGACGAGCGCGGCGATCTGGCGGGTGTCGTCGTTGGACATGTGCAGGCGGCGCGCGATGTCCTCCGCCATGGCAACACCGACCTCCACGTGATGGTCGAAGCGGATGCGATCCGGCGCCACGCGAAACGTCGGCGGCTTGCCGACATCGTGCAGCAGCGCGCCCCAGCCGAGCGTCGGCGACGCATTGGGCGGCAGCTTTTCCAGCATCAGCAGCGTGTGCACCCAGACATCGCCCTCGGGATGAAACTCCGGCGGCTGCTCCACGCCTTTCATCTTTTCCACTTCCGGCAGGACCTGGTGCAGCAGGCCGGTTTCATCCAGCAACTCGAAGGCGCGGCGCGCGTGGCCCTCGGTGAGCATTTTGGTGAGCTCGTCGCGGACGCGTTCGCGGCTGACTTGCGCGATCTGCGGCGCCAGTTGCTGGATGGCGCGCATGGTGTCGGGGTCAATCCTGTAGCCGAAGCGGGCGGCGAAGCGCACCGCGCGCAGCATGCGCAGGTTGTCTTCCGCGAAGCGCTTCTCCGGCGCGCCGATGGTGCGGATGAGCTGGTGGTGCAAGTCGCTCTGTCCGCCGACGTAATCCAGCACCTGGTTGGTGATCGGGTCGAGCAGCAGGCCGTTGATGGTGAAATCGCGGCGCTGCACGTCCTCGCGCGGATCTTTCGAGTAGGTGACCTGGTCGGGATGGCGGCCGTCGGTGTAGAGGCCGTCGGAGCGGAAGGTGGCGACCTCGACTGATCTGGTGATCCGGTGATCTGGTGATCTGGTGATCAATTCGTTTGATTCAGCGTTTTTCAGATCACCCGATCGCCCGATCTCCCGATCACCCGATTCCACCGGGACCAGCACCACGCCGAACCGCGCGCCGACCGCCCAAGTCTTGGGGAAAATGCGCATGACCTCTTCGGGACGGGCGTCGGTGGAGACGTCGTAGTCGGCGGGCTCGCGTCCGAGCACCAGGTCGCGCACACATCCGCCCACCAAGTAAGCCTGGTAGCCGCGCTCGCGCAGGGTGCGCACAATCTCGACGGCAGCGAACTTTGCGGGATCACTCATCTTACTGGTGCCCCACATCTGCCTGCAGTTGGCAGATGTGGGTCTTCTCGCCAATGGCTAATCGCTAACTGCTAATTGCTAGTATAGAGATGTGCCCGACGCTTACATCCTGGGAATCGAGAGCTCCTGCGACGAAACCGCAGCGGCTGTCGTGCGCTCGGGCGAGCAGGTAATCTCCAACGTCGTGCTCTCGCAGATCGCCACCCACCGGCCCTACGGCGGCGTGGTGCCGGAACTGGCGTCGCGCGAGCACCTGCGCGCTATTCTTCCCGTGGTACGCACCGCCTTGGCGGAAGCCGGGCGCAATTACGAGACGGTGGACGCCATCGCGGTCACGCGCGGTCCCGGACTGGCGGGCGCGCTGCTGGTGGGCATCAGTTTCGCCAAGGCGCTGGCGTTCGCGCTCGACAAGCCGCTGATTGCGGTCAATCACCTGGAAGGCCATATTCATGCCGTGCTGCTGGAGGAACGCCAGAAGGGCAATCGCGAGATGCTCTTTCCGGTAGTCGCGCTGGTGGTATCGGGCGGGCACACGCATCTGTATCTGGCCGAGCAGCGCGGCGCGAGCTGGACTTACCAGAACATCGGCCGCACCCGGGATGACGCCGCCGGCGAGGCTTTCGATAAAGTCGCCAAGCTGCTGGGGCTGGGCTATCCCGGCGGCCCCATCATCAACCAGCTGGCGGCGCACGGCAATCCCAAGGCGGTGAAATTCACCTTTGCGCAGATCAAGCACCGTGACCGCCAGCAGCGTGGCGCAGCGGAACCCGAGCGCCCGCATTTTGATTTTTCCTTCAGCGGCATCAAGACCGCAGTCTTGCGCTACGTTGAGACGCACCACATGCAGCGCGTGATTGATGCGCGCATGGCGGCGCTGGCTGAGATTCCCCAACCGGCGGCCGCTGACGTCCTGCGATTCAGCGATCCCATGACACTCGACCTGGTGGCATCGTTCCAGAACGCGGTCGTCGGGGACCTGGTCGAGAAGACGCTCGCGGCCGCGCGCGAGTACGAGGCCGCCACGCTGTTCGTCACCGGCGGTGTGGCCGCCAATAGCGAGTTGCGACGCCGATTCGAGGAGCAGGCGGCGCAGGAAGGTCTGCCGGTCCTGTTCCCTTCCCGCCCGCTCTCCACCGACAATGCGGCCATGATCGCCGCCGCGGCGTATCCCAAATTTCTCGCTGGCGATTTTGCCGAGCCCGAGCTCTCGGCCGAGGCAGGACTGCAACTCCGGTAGCTAGGTGATGGCCGTCTTTTGGCCCAGCGTCAGCTCCAGCGCTTTCACGAGCTGTTTCTCGATGTCAATGTCCTTGAAGATGACGTAATCGGCACGGCCTTCGGGTTTCATCTCGCTGGCGCTGCTCCGGCCGGCGAGCACGACCAGCGGGATGCGCGCCATCCTGGGATTCGCCTTCACCGCGGTAATCAGTTCGCTGCCGGTCATCTTGGGCATCATCAGGTCGGTGACGATCAGGTCCGGCAGCACGCTGGCGAGGATGTGCATGGCTTCCACGCCGTTGGCGGCCGAGGCCACCGAGAAGCCGCGCTGCTCCAGGAAGCGGCACACGGTATGCCGGATCAGCATGGAATCGTCCACCACCAACGCGATCTGTTGTGGCATTAACTGCATCTTCAACCTGCGCGGCCATGCTGCCCGCCTGCGGCAGCCAGACGGTTGGGAGTCCCTGGGGGGCGACTGCCGAAAAGTATCAAACGTGGAGGAGTCCCGGCAAGATAACCACGAGGATTCCGGCATTACTTCAGTACTAGTCCGCCCAAATCGGCCCTCGCATCTAGTCACCCGTCCCTTCCACCGCCGGCAGTTGCGCCGCTGCCGCGTCCGCCCCGGCCTTCGTTTTGATCTTGGCGCTGGTAACCAGCGCCACTGCTGCGACGATGACAACCGAGCCGGCCAGAATGTAGGCGTCCACCGTCTCCTGCAGCACCAGCCAGCCTAAGAAGACGGCCACCACGGGGTTAACGTAGGCATAGGTAGCCACCTTGGGCATGGGGACGTTTTGCAGCAGCCAGATGTAGGCGCTGTACCCGACCCAGGAGCCGAACACGATCAGGTAGGCAATGGCGCCGATGCCGGATGCCGTCCAATGCGCGCGCGCCGGCTCGCGCAGGGCAAACGCGAGGGTGAGATTCAGAACGCCGGCGATGGCCATCTGCCATCCGGTCGCGGCGAAAGCGTCAATGCCCTCCTGCCAGCGCTTGGAGAGCGCCGATCCCAGCGCCCATGCGAACGACGCCACCGGCAGGGTAAGGGCGGCCAGCAGCACGCGCCGGTCCAGAGGATTCGACGACATCTCGCGCAACTTGGGCCACAGCAGCACCACAATCCCGCAAATCCCCAACAGCAGGCCTACGATTCCGCGGCGCGAAACGTGGTCGCCGCGGAACATCCAGGTGTCAATCAACAGGAACCACAGTGGCGTCATGGAAACGATCAGCGCGGCCAGCCCGGTGGGCACCACGATCTCGGCCCGCGCCAGAATCGGGTTGGCGACGGTCAGCAACAGCGCCCCAATGATGCCCAGCCGAACCCCTTCGCCCAGCGTCACCCGGATTCGACGGCCGCTGATCGCGCACCAGAGCAGCATCAGCAGGCCGGCGATAAGAAAACGCGTGCCGGTCATCAACAGCGGCGGAATGTGCTCCACCGCGATGCCGATGCCGAGGTAGGTGGAGCCCCAGAACACGTACACCAGCGCAAACGCAAAGGCGACGCGAAAGCGGTGCTGGCGGTCATGGGGCATAGTGGGGGTGAAAACTTACGATAGCAGATTGCCCTGACGCGCCGGGGTTGGGGCCTTTTGCTTCTTACGCCGCAATGGGCTTTCCCGTGAAGATCGCACCCGCAACTGACAACTGACGGCTGGGGGCCGTATGTGGATGCTGTGGACCGGACGTTCGGCTTCGATGGCGCAGACTTCGCGCAGCTAGTAAAAATCTATGGCCGGCTGCCAGCCCCACCTTGGCGCCGTTACACTGCCACTATTCCCCTAGTTTGTGACACCGTCGCTGCTGCGCAACTTCTCACTTCCCCGCCTTTGCGTAGCTACTTAGGGCTTCAGATCGGATTGGAGCCACTTGTAGTGAGCTTCAACGCGTGAGCGAATATCGCCGCCCCGCTTGTTAATCAATTTGCTGGGAAACCCCCTACCGTAATCATCCGTCACATGCTGGTACCCGTTATAGCTGAAGATCGGATACCACCAACTGTCCTGCTGCTGCCGGATTGCGCATGGCTTTAAGCCCAAATCTCTCATGTTGACAGCGTAGTGGGTTTCTACATATCGGTTGTACTCCATTCCGCCTGAGAATCGGTTACTGGGAATCTCGTCGATGATCACCACACTGACATTTGCAAACTTGCTGTTCATCGGTGTTTCGCAAGCTCCAGATTTTTGCTGGTCATCGAGGACCTTAAGATCGATGACGGAACCGGTGAAGTCGGTGTTTGCAAGTTTGGCTTTCTTGAAGCTGGCCCCGGTAAGATCGCAGCCGACGAAATATGCGCCGCTCAGGTCGGCCCCGTCGAAAACCGCATCGCGAAAATCGGCGAACATGAATCTGGCTCCGTTTAGATTGGCGTGAGTAAAGTCTGCGCCGCGCGCGACCGCGCTGAATCCACGGATCGAGGGTGCTTTTGAATTTTGAAACTGAGTGCCTTCGGCCTGAGCGTAATCGAGCTTGGCGCCCTCCAGCGTTGCACCCTCGAAATGCGCTTCCTTGAGGCTGGCAAAGGCCAAGTCGGCTTGCGTGAAGTCAGCGGAGGCGGCGGAAACTCGCGTGAGATCGGCATCAGCCATCGTGGCCTTGGAGAAGTCTCCGGAATCGAACTGGCCGCCTTTCAGCGAGAGACCCGAAAGATCGGTTCCGCCAAGAGAGTGCCTACTCCGGATCATGCTCTCCACCGCCAGGACTTGGCCGATGTCGCCGGTAGGAAGCATGTCCGACGCGCGCTGCAGAACCGCCAAGGCGGTCTCCAGTGCCATCGTTGCGGGGGCGGGGGCTTCATAGTGGTAGCGTTGCGGGGGACTTCTGGGTCCCGCATCGGCAGCAACCTGCACCGGTCCGGCGGGAGCGGGACGGCTGCCCGGCGCCCCTGCATGATGGATGAAAACGAAGTCTCCTTTGTCAACACCTGCATTGTTTATCTTCGTGTAGAGCGGCGTTTGGCTCGAACGGCCTGACACAACAGGATAGACGTAGTCATTGAACAGGGACGTGGCGGGGAAAGCCGGGTCTTTGCTGGCCTCGAGCCCCGCCAGGAATGCGGTGGCGAAGATGGAATGACCATTGCCGCCAGCGTCCGCGACTGGCTCGAGGCTGCCGCTCGCCATCAAGGAGCGGGACGGGTTCTCGAGCATCTTCTGCAAGGAAACGGCCTTATCCTGCTGGGAAACTGCCTCGCGAGCCAGACCGCCTGAATAGCAGCTGTCGGCGACAATCAGGACATGCCGCGCGGCAAGGACTTTGATATTCGAGGTGATGTCCGTCGCGGTGATCCAGTTCGAGTTGTCATCGATTGCCGCATCCACCGGCAGCCAATAAGCCAAGTCGTTTTTCTCGTCACGATAGCCGTGTCCGGCGTAATAGATCAGGAGACTTGCATTCTCGTCGAGAGTCTTGCGGTAACCGTTGATGGCGCCCAGGATTTGCGCGCGGGTGGCATTGAGCAGAACCGTCGTTTCGAACCCGTAGCTGCTGCGCAGGACCTTGGCAACCGCTTCGGCGTCGTTAACTGCCGTCTTCAACTTGGGTTGAAACTGATATTCGTTATTCCCGATGACCAAAGCGAAGTACGGCCCGGACGCCGGGGAATTGAGCCTCGGGCCGCCTTCCTCCACCGTTTTGAACCCGCGCTGTTGTGCTTGTGACTGCGGCTCCGAGAGCGCAGACGCGAGGCTCGAGAGCGTCGCGGAAAGAAAAATGATAGAAAATGTGACGAGGACAAGAGCAGCCGGCGTTCTCGATTTCATTCGGAATTTCCTTTTTGGCTTCGAAAACGGCAGCCTTTCACTCCCATCTCGCCTGCGCGTGATTCTATTGAACGGGATTTTCATCGGGAGCACTCCCGACCTTCTCGATCAGCAGCATCACGGCAGATTCCAGTCCATTTTCGCATTACCTCTCCTGCGGCCGGCCGTTGGTTGACGGATTCTGCTACAGAGGTGACTGCTGTCTCCTACGAACTCAATCCCAGCCGTTCGTCCAGCCCCCCACCAGCAGCAGTCCGCTGTCGGAAAGTGACTCGAGAGCCTTGGAAATCAACTTTCAAACATGGGTTGAACGAGAGCTGAAAGGCCCGACTCTGCTTCTCCCCCACTGAGTCGAGACCACCGCAAAGTTTGTTTTCCTCTCAAAGCCGCATGAATACTGGCATTGGCTCGATCATACGGCTACTTACACAGACTTCACAAAGGAAATGTGGGCTTACTTCTGACTTCTTAATTCTGACTTCCCTTTCGTAACTTCACCGTTCGTCCCGGGGGTTACGCCAGACCTGCAGCGGGGCTATAATGGCGTGGAGCAATTCCATGTTGCGCCTGCTGCATCACGGAAAGATCGAGGCCGCGCCGCCCTGCCGTTTGCGCGTGATCCTGACTCGTCCGCGCGCCGGGCTGAACCTGGTTCCGTCCCATTCCCGCCCCAATCTGTTTGGCGGCGACTAAGCAACTTTCCTCCGCCTTCGCTACTCCGGACCAACACAGCTTCGTTCGCCACGCAGCACTCATCGGAGGAAGTCATGTCGAGCACAGTTACCATCCCGGCCGGACCCCACATTCGCACCACGCTGCCCGGGCCGAACGCCCGCCGCATCCTGGAAGGCGACAAGACCTACATCTCGCCGTCGTACACGCGTTCTTATCCGCTGGTCGCCAAGCGCGGCCGCGGCGTTGTCGTCGAAGACGTGGACGGCAACCAGTTCCTGGACTTCTCTGCCGGCATCGCCGTGACCTCCACCGGCCACTGCCATCCGGAGGTGGTCGCGGCCATCCAGCAGCAGGCGGCGGAATTGATCCACATGTCGGGGACCGATTTCTATTACGAGCACATGATCACGCTCGCCGAGCGCCTTTCGGCGGTCGCGCCCATGAAAGGCCCGCACCGCTTCTATTACGGCAATTCCGGCGCGGAGGCGATCGAGGCCGCCATCAAGCTGTCGCGCTATCACACCAAGCGGCAGAACATCATCGCCTTCTACGGCGCGTTCCATGGCCGCACCATGGGCGCGCTGTCGTTGACCTCATCGAAGGTGCAGCAGCGCCGCCGCTTTTTCCCGCTGATGCCCGGCGTGACCCACGTTCCTTATCCCAACGTGTACCGCCGGCCCCAAGGCGCGGACCCGGTGGAGTATGCGGTGGAGTGCGCGCGCTTCATCGAGCAAAAGGTGCTGAAGACCACCCTTCCTCCAGAGGAAGTGGCGGCCATTTTCGTGGAACCCATCCAGGGAGAAGGCGGCTACGTCGTGGCGCCGCCGGAGTTCCTGGTCGAACTGCGCCGCATCTGCGACCGGCACGGCATCCTGCTCGTCGCCGACGAAGTGCAGTGCGGCTCCGGGCGCAGCGGCAAGTGGTGGGCGATCCAGCACGCCGGCGTTGAGCCCGACATCGTCTGCATCGCCAAGGGCATCGCCTCCGGCATGCCGCTGAGCGTGATGATGACCAAGCAGGACATCATGGACTGGGTGCCCGGCTCGCACGCCTCCACCTTCGGCGGCAACCCGGTGTGCATTGCTGCCGCTTTGGCGACGATGAACGTTCTGGAGCGCGAAGCGATCGCCAACGCCGATACCATTGGCCGCCACATCATGCAGCGCATCAGCGCGTGGCCGCAGAAGTACGGCATGGTTGGCGACGTGCGCGGACGCGGCCTGATGATCGGCGTCGAACTGGTCACCGACAAGCAAAGCAAAGCGCCTGCCGGAGCGGCTCGCGACAAGGTCGTCGAGTTGGCGTTCGAGCGCGGCTGCCTGTTCCTTGGCGCCGGGGAGAATTCCATCCGCATCTGCCCGCCGCTGATCATCACTCGGGAGCAGGCCGATATTGGGCTCGACATCCTGGAAGAGTGCATTCGCACCGTGGACAAAAGCTCAAAAGCCGACCAGCCCGGCAAAGCAAAGGCGCAGGGAGCGTGAAGAAGATTTTCGAATTGTAGAATTTGAGAATTGAAGAATTAGCCCGGCCAGGTTGGCCGGGCATTTCTTTTGACGATTGTCATTCCGAGCGCAGCGAGGAATCTGCTTTTGCTCGGGACTCGGGACTCGGGACTGCTACTGAATTTCCAGCATCCGGTCCAGCGCCACCCGCGCCCAGCGCTTCACCTCATCGCTCACCTGGATGCGGTTCACCACGTTGCCATCTGCCAGGTTCTCCAGCGCCCAGCACAAATGCTGCGGCGAGATGCGGAACATGGTGGTGCACAGGCATCCGGAATCGTCGAGCGTGATCACCATCTTCTCCGGCGCCACTTGCTTGGCCAGCCGGTTGATGAGGTGGATCTCGGTGCCAATGGCAAATTTCGAACCCGCCGGCGCCTGCTCCACTATCTTGATCAGCTTCTCGGTGGAGCCGATCCCGTCGGCCTTCCGGCAGACCTCCAGCCGGCACTCCGGATGCACGATGACGCGAATGTCCGGATACTTCGCGCGTACTTTATCCACGTGCTCCGGCAGGAAGCGCTGATGCACTGAGCAGTGGCCCTTCCACAGCACGACCTTGGCGGAGCGCAGCCGGTCTTTGCTCAAGCCGCCCTGCGGCAGAAACGGATCCCAGACCACCATGTCGCTGAGCGGGATTCCCATCGCATCGGCTGTGTTGCGGCCCAGGTGCTGGTCAGGCAGGAAAAGAATTTTTTCGTTCCTGGCGAATCCCCACTGGAACGCGCCACGCGCGTTGGACGAGGTGCACACTAGGCCGCCGCGCTCGCCGCAAAACGCCTTGATCGCCGCCGTGGAATTCATGTAGGTGATCGGCGTCATGCCCTCGCCCGCGTCGCTGGTCAGGTCCAGTGCGACAAATTGCTCCCAGCAGTCTTCCACCTGGGTGATTTCGGCCATGTCGGCCATGGAACATCCGGCGTTCAGATCCGGGAGCACGACTACCTGGCCGGTGCGACCGAGCACGTCGGCGCTCTCGGCCATGAAGTGCACGCCGCAGAACACGATGAACTGCCCGCGCGCCTGCGCCGCCATTTTGGAAAGCTTGTAGGAATCGCCGGTGTAATCGGCAAAGCGAATGACTTCATCCCGCTGGTAATGGTGTCCGAGGACCACGCAGTCGTCGCCCAGCGCCTGTTTGGCGGCGGCGATGCGCTCGTTCATCGAGGTATCCGGCAGGACAAGATAGTTGTCCAGCCTGCAACTGGAGCTGGTTGCTGTTGCCACTTTTGAACTCGCCTTCAGTTCCGCGCGTTGAGCGCGTGGAACGGGGATGTTGAAAGCATCCTTCGGCTCCAGTAGGTCCACTGCCCGGTTGCTGGCCCGACCTACGGGGTTGTTGAAGCCGCTAGTTCAATTGTGCATCCGGAGTATGGCCGGCGCAAGTCAAAACGCCCGCCTGGCATAAACGCCGGTAACCATCGGAGATAGCAAAGATTGGGACTGGCTTTACTGCCCGGGCGCTTTGAAGTTGACCACGATGGTGTTCTCGATTTCGATGGGAACGCCGTTGAGGCGGAAGGGCTCGTAGCGCCAGCGTTTCACCGCTGCGGCTGCCGACTGCGCCAGCAGCGCATGACCGCTGACGATGGTTACGTGCGTGACTTTCCCATCCTTGCTGATCGTCGCTTTCAGCACCACTTCGCCAGTCAGTCCCGCCGCCGAGTTGGGATAAACCGGGTCGTAACGCTTCCTCAACTTGCCCCCGGTCAATTCCGATATCACCTGTTTGTCAAGGGTGGGTGACGCGACCGGCACTGACAGCACAGTGGAGATCGCCGACGAGCCTGTCGGACGTTCCAGGCCCATGGCCGGAGGAGCTTCGGGAACCTCCGCTTTCGCCACCTCGGCCACCACCGGTGTTGGTACCGGCCCGCGAGGGGCGGGAGCGGGTCGCGCAGCAGCATTTTTCGCCGCCGCGGGCGGATTCGTCGCGCTCACGGAGCCAGCCGGGATCCGCGTTTTCGCCACCGGCACGGCATTCATCGGGACCACTGCGGGAGGAGGCGCCGTGAGCGTACTGGACGCCAAGAAGGGCGAGGGCTTGTTCACCACGGGCTTGGTTTGCCTGAGTTCGCTGTCCATGGGCGTGCCTCTGGGAGGCGAGATAGCACGCCACACTTGCCAACCGCCCACAATCAGCACCGCCGCCAGAATGCCCGCACCGGTTAGCCTCAGTCTCCACGGCGACGGTATCTGCGCCGGCAAGTTCGCCAGCATCGCGTCGCGCCCGGAAGCCGGTCCCAGCATGTCGGCGGCTTCCTCCTCCTCTGGTTCCAGCGCCACGGGGCGATATCTCGCGGCCGCGGATGCCGCCATCGCGGCCGCGCCCATGGCTCTCATGGCGGCAGTTGGCACCGGCGAGGGCGTCAGCTTGTCTCGCGGCGCTGCGGAACTGCGCGTGGGGAGGATTTCTACCGCTGGCCTGGTTGCCAGCTCTTGCCTGATTGCTTGCGCTGCCGCTGGCGCCACCGCCGTTTCCACTGCCGGACCTGGCTGGGGAGCTTCCACCAGCGCCGCAACTGGCGGAGGCGGCGCGGGGCGCTTCACCGGCGCGACGACTTGCGGCGTTGCTGCGGGACGCGCCACCGGCGCCGCCACAGCCGGACGCGGCGCGGAACGATCCACCAGCGCCGCAACTGGCGGAGGCGGCGCGGGGCGCTTCACCGGCGCGACGACTTGCGGCGTTGCTGCGGGACGCGCCACCGGCGCCGCCTTCGCCACGTTTCCCGTGCGCGGCTGCGGCAGAGACGATGGCGCCGCAACCACCTTTCCCGCACCTGCCGGAGTTGCCGGCTTCGTCACCACCGGCGGAGGCTGAGGAGCAATCCCCTCCTTGACCGTGAGAATGTCCTCCATCATCAGCGGGGTTTCTGGCTGCACGCCCGGCTCCGTAATCAGCGGTTCCAGCGTCGCTGCCGCCATCAATGCCTGCGGGCCCCTGATCGAGGACGCTGCCGTCTCCGGCTGCCGAACGGCAATTCCCGCCACCAGGTCCGCAACCCGCCGCAGCACCAGTACGTCGCTGCTCTCGAACGCGTGCGCGCGTGAGGAGAACGCCTCCAGCACTCCCGCCGGACGCCCCTGCACGCGGACGGGCACAATCACAATGGAGCGCAATTCAAGTTTGCGGCAGACCAACCTCTCGGCCCGTGGATCGGTCTCCGTGTCCAAGCAGCGCACGATCTCGCCGGTGCGAATGCATTCTCCCGATAGCCCCGAGTTCGGATCCAGCCGGGCGCCGATGGCGGGCGCGTTGCCGCTGCTGGCACGACACACGACGGCGACGCCGTCTTCGAGCGCGATCGCCGCCCCGGTCGCCCGGGTCACGTTGCGCACGCGTTCGACGACCAACGCCAGCGCCGCGTCGCCTTCCAGCTTTTCCGTCGTCAGGTCGCGCCGCAGGGCGGCAATTTCATCGCGCGTGTACGGCGCAGGCCAGGCCGGCATCGCCGCGTTCAAACCGGGCGCTACCCCCGGCCGCCGGTCGCGCGAGAGCCACTGTGCCAGGTGCACGCGGCCCAACACCGCGATTTCCTCGAACCGTATTCCCAGCCGGCCGGAGCTGTCGGTCCAGGCGATGCTGCCCACCGCGTCCACACGTCCGCCGGTTTCCGGCAATTCGAATTGCAGCGAGGTGGTGGCCCCCATGGGCGCGCTGGAAAGCGCTTGCACGCCCATGCCATTTTCGCTCAGGTCGAGCACCAGAGCGCCGCTTTGGAATGCGAGATCAACGGTGACCAGGTGCGAGTCCACGACGTTCTGCCGCAGTGTCACACGGCGGTCGTGCGTCCCTGAGTCCCCGCCCGGTTTCGGGGTTTCCGCTGGTGAGGTACCCATCCGTAATTACCCTGCCTGCGAGTCTGCTGCTACGCCGTTAGGGAAACTGCCGGATTCCAACCGCCGGACCTAGAGTGTCCGCGGGCTTGGCTGCAACTGCTGCCGCCGATACCCGCGGTGCGGTCCCGGCACTGGCCACAGATCTCACCGTGTCCAATTCGTTGTCGTCGGCGAGCAAGCGCGCCGCCACACGCAACGCTTCAATGTCTCTCTGCAATTGTTGTATTTCGTTTTCCTTCTGTCGCAGCACTTCGTAAATGTTTTTCATATGGGAAACATCCGATCGGGGCTTCGTTGCCTTGTCGGTGTGTCCCTACTGTACCCCGAGTTTGGTCCCAGTGAAATACAGAAAATTCACTAAACTCAAACCGTCGGCAAGCAGGTTCGGAGGCCGGATAGTGAAACGATCCAGGGAGCCTGGAAACGCAAGCGGGCGGGCCGCCAGGTAAGTAGAAGCACCTAGGCCGTGCTTATCCGCCGATATGGACCATGGTGCGCGATGCCGGCACAAATTCCGGCTCGCCGATATGATGGCGCGCTTCCTTGTGCTGGATCACACCGCGGATGAAAGCCACCATGTCGTCATCGGAGTCGCCGCGGCGGAGCACCGCCGCCAGGTCGTGGTCGAACACGGAAAACAGGCAGGTGCGGATTTTGCCGTCGGAGGTAAGCCGCACCCGGCTGCAGTGCCCGCAGAACGGGTGCGAAACTGGAGCAATGATCCCGATCTCTCCCCGGCCGTCGTCGAAGCGATAGCGGCGCGCCGTCTCGCTGCGCTGGTGAGGAATTTCCACCAGCCGGCGGAATGGGGCCATGCGCTCCAGGATCTCTTCCAGCCGCACCACGATCTCCGGCGACCACACCCGCTCTTCTTCCAGCGGCATGAATTCAATGAACCGCACCACCACGCCTTCTTCGCGCGCGAACTTGCCGAACGCGGGGATCTGGTCGTCATTGAAGCCGCGCAGGAGAACGCAATTGACCTTCACCGGATCCAGCCCCGCCCGTTGCGACGCGCGCACTCCCGCCAGCACCGCTTCGAATCCGTTGGGCACGCGCGTGATGCGCGCGAACCGCTCCGCGTCCACCGCGTCCATGCTGACCGTGACCCGGCGCAGCCCGGCGTCTTTCAGCGGCTGCACCATCTCGGCCAGCAGGTGGCCGTTGGTGGTGATGGCGATATCCAGCGATTCGCCGTCCAGGGTGCGCAGCCGCGACAATTCCTGCACCAACTCGAGCACGCCGTGGCGCAGCAGCGGCTCCCCGCCGGTAATGCGCACCTTGGTGATCCCCAGCGAGGTGAAGACGCGCGCCATGCGCAGGTAATCGGCAATCGGCAGTTCGGCGTAAAGCGCGCCCTGGTTGCCGGTGCGGCAGTACACGCACTTGTAATTGCAGCGGTCGGTGATGGCGATACGCAGATCGGTGATGGCGCGCCCGTGCTTGTCCCGCAGCCGCGTACTCTGCCCGACCTCAGCGATCGCCGCCATGCCGCCCCTTGGAAGTGACAATACTCGAGAGCATGAAACTGAAACTTGGGAAACCGCAGGCAGGCTCGCGTGACAGCCGGATGCTGTCCACTGGAAGGCGTTTCCTTTCCAAGTGGCCCGCTCGCAGGATGAGCGGACACGGGAGGCGCCGGCGTTTCCACCTGCACCCTGATCCCGGTCACCGATCGCTACCGGGAGTCGCCGCCTTGACCAGGGTATGCCCGAAGGTCCAAGCGGTCGGAAACCACGCACAGGATTATAGATGGGTTCGTCAAGACTGCGGCGCAATCTTCTGAATTTTGTCGCGCAAATGAAAACCCGGGCTGGGTGCCCGGGCCCGAGGCTTCCCTCGCTGCGATCTTACTTAGCTGACAGCGGGGTTTGCGGGGAACCCGTAGTTTCGTAAACCAGCAAAATAGCACCGGCGGCAACACCGGCCAAGACAATCGCTGCCGTTTTGCCCGAAATCCCGCCCCCGGAGCCGCCGGACGTGCCCGGGGTCGCACCACCTTGCGGCGGCGCTGGTGCGGGGTCGGGAACCGATGTCGTGTCGCCTTCAGCCACCGTCTTCGAACTGCTGCCGTCGGTAACATTCACCGCACCACGCAGCGCGGCAACCATCACTTGGCCGCCACCACGGACCACCCGATAGCTGGTGCGCGCTTGCGCCGCGGGAGCGATGACCAGCCGCTGCACCTGGGTTTTCATTCCCTTGTCGGTGGTAACCATCGTCGAGCCCGAGCCGAGCCGCAGCGCGTCACCCTCGTATACCAGGGTCGTCAACGGTCCAACCGTAACCGTGCTGCCCTCGGCCGTCAATCTCACGGCGCCGTTAGCAGGCGTCTGAATGCTGTCCCCGGCGAACACCGCCGATGACCGCTCCGCCCCCACGCCGTTCAGCATGACCGTGTTCGTCGCATACAGCATTGCGGCATGCGTTTCGGCGGACATCGTGGCCGCGGGCAACATCACCGCGAGCATGCAAGCCAAAAGCTTCCCTACAACTCGATTCTTCATCGCGCTCCAGCCCTACCTGGCGGTATCGTACTTCGGTTCGAAATCCAGGGGCAACGCTTTTTCGCCCCTGCGAACCTAACGGGTAATTACCTAAGAACAGATTGTATGCTCGTCACGACATATCCTTGAATAGTACCAAGGTAACCTCGCACGAGACGTACATTCCCGTTCCACCCTCCGCCGCGAAGCGCCGTTCTGCCAGCAAAAATCAGCATTGCGCGGTTGCCGTCGCCGCCGCGCGCCTTCCGAGCGACGACCAAACCTGGGATGCAGCCCGGCAGCGAGCGGTTGCCGTTCATCCGTTTGCGCACACTCGCAGCGTCGATCGCGTGCCTGCGCGCCGGAAGAAAGTTGTGGAAAACAAGTGTGGAAAGTCTCGGGGGGAATTGCTGATTGGGTGACTTGCGGTTTTGCCGATTTGCACTCACGCGATCGGCGAATCAGCAAATCGCCAAATCCACCGCGAGTCCCGCGCCCGCGATACCATGGATGCGGTGCCCGCCGCAACCACGCTTTCGGAGCAGATCACCCGCGCCGCCCGCGCCGCCGGATTTGACCTCAGCGGCGTCGCCCCCGTCGGCCGCTTCCCGGAGCTCGACTACTTCCCCGCCTGGATCGCCTCCGGCCACGCCGGCGAAATGCGCTACCTGGAAACCCGCGGCGAGTCCGGCGAACTCAAGCGCGCCGCGCTCGCCGAGGTCGCTCCCTGGGCACGCTCGGTCATTGTCTGCGCGCTGAACTACAACGCCGACCGGGCCAAATCCACCGATCCGATTGCCGATGGCCGGCCGTCGGCCAGCCACGCCTGGATCTCCCGCTACGCCTGGACCGAGGAGGACTACCACGACTCCGTCCTGCGCCGGCTGCGCACGGTGGAGGCGAAGCTGAGAGAACAATCGCCCGATGCCGAAACGCGCTGCTACGTGGACACCGGCCCGCTCGTCGAGCGCGTGTGGGCACGCTACGCCGGCGTGGGATGGCAGGGTAAGAACACTTGCATCATCAACCAGCGGCTTGGGTCGTGGATTTTTCTCGGCGTCATCCTCACCTCACTCGAACTCGAGGCCGATCTTCCCGCGCCCGACCGCTGCGGCACCTGCACCCGGTGTATCGACGCCTGTCCCACCCATGCTTTCATCGCTCCTTATCAGCTTGACGCCACCCGCTGCATTTCGTATCTCACCATCGAAAAGCGCGGTGACATTGCCGAAGGCCTGCGCCAGGGCATCGGCCGCAATGTCTTCGGCTGTGACATCTGCCAGGACGTTTGTCCCTGGAACCGTCGCGCCCCCGTGTCCGGGGCGCCCGAATTCACGCCTCGCGAAAACCTGGTGAATCCCGCGCTCGCGTGGCTGGCGGCTATGGACGAAGACGAGTTTCGCCAGACCTTCCGCCGCTCGCCGGTGAAACGCGCCAAGTACAACGGCCTGCGCCGGAACGTAGCCATCGCCATGGGCAACAGCGGCGACCCGCGCTTCCTGCCGGTGCTGGAAAAGCTGGCGGCTGATGTCGATGGCATCGTTGCCGAACACGCGCGCTGGGCGTTGGAAAGAATCAGATCGCGGGTAGGGGATACGGGCAATAATATGCTTGCCGAATCATCGAGGGGGATGAGCGATGATTTGCGAGATCGCGCACGTCGTCCACCCCGACGGGGCCGGGCGTAGAGTCATGGCCATTCTCACGTTCAAGTTCGATGAGAGTTACAAGGACAACCGTTCGCTGATGGTAGGCGGATGGATTGCGGACGATAAACAGTGGAAACGTGTCGAAAGCAGATGGCAAAAGGCGATTGCCTTGGAAAACAAAACACTTGCCCCAGAGCACAGGATAAAGCGGTATCACGCCGCCGAGATGAATGCGGGAGACGGCCCATTTAAGGGCTGGGAGAAGTGGAGAAGAAACCGTTTTACAGACAAACTTCTGCGGATATTGAGCAATGGCCAGATGACAGCGGTTGGGTGCGGGATGGATCTCCGCGCATTCGATGAGCTATTCCCCCGCAGGATGCCGCCCGATTACGGCATTGCCTACATCATGTGCATGGGAACGATCATGCACGCTATTGCAGATGCGGCTAAAGGCTACCCTCCAGATTTTCGTATTGCACTTGTGCACGACCACGGCGATTGGGACGCGCATGCTCTTGCCGGATACAACGATTGGGTTGACGATCATTCGTGGGAAGACAGGCACAGATTTGTGAGAATTACGCCATTGACCTGGAGGGAAGACGTCGGGCTTCAGGCCGCCGATCTAATTGCATATGAGACCATGCGCTGGCTTGACAATGAGCTCTGGGTCGGTGATGACCGTATGCGATATGCATTGCGTAAACTGGTCAGCAACGACGTACACATTTATGGGGTCTATCACAGCAAGGATGCACTGAAAGACGTGGCAAGGTTATTCGAGGAGAGACATGGCTACAAATCGGGACTCTCAGGAATACAAGAACTTCAACAGGGTGATGACTGACCTCTTGAAGGTTCCACACGGTGAAACCAAGGCAAAACTGGACGCGACCAGGGGCCAGAAGGCTGCGGTCGGGAATTTGCACTTCGCCCCCTGACGTCTAGCTATTGACCCCCAGCCACCAGACTGCGTGTCCATGTGTTTTACTTATATAAGTGATTACTTACTACAAGGCACAATTTACACCTGTGCGCTGCTGCGTCCAGCTACCAACATGCTTGTTGTCAGCTATTTACATATTGGAAACCACGCTGCACTCCAGCTTCTAAGTTGTGCAGGTTGGGCCCAGGCTCAGCCGGGAGGTAGACATGAAATCCACCGTGATCCGGACCGCGATCATATCCTCAGTCATCACTGCGGTGCTGGTATCGGCGCTTGGATTGTGGGCGGTCCCGAAGATCATGCATCCGCAGACCGCACAGGCCCAGGACCAGGACAGCGTTTTGCAGCCCGCGGTTTACAACGGAGCGGCGGCGCAGCCCAGCGACCAGCCGGTGCAGAACCCGCGGCCGGGCGCGCGGCGCGCTTCGACCTCAACCTACAGCGATTCCGCAAACTCGACTAACCAGAATAGCCGGGCAGTGCGCGATGCCTACGGCGAGCCCGTCCGCCATCACCGCACCAGCGATCAATCGGCCCTGATCGTGGCCGGTTCCGCGGGTACGGGTGCTGCCATTGGCGCCATAGCCGGCGGCGGCAAGGGCGCGGCCATCGGCGCTATTTCCGGCGGCGCGGCCGGTTTCATTTACGACCGCCTGACCGCGAACAAGTAATCTCTGGACAAGCGACGTAGGCGTTTGCACGCTAAGAAGGCCCAAGCCGGCATGTGACATGGCTTGGGCCTTTGTCGTCGCACTGCTCATGCCGCAGAGCCCCCGTTTCGCCGATGCTAGATTCCTGCCGCCTGTTCGCTGAACTTGCCTGGAATTTGCGAGAGTAACTCTCGAGCGAGCACCATCCAAACGCTCGCGGGTGCTGGCCTCAGCCCGAAACTTTTCTGGCGGATTCGTTGTTATGTTGCGAGATAGTTTAATCTCGTAGCTTCGCAATGAGCTCGGGCCAACCTGTTCGGCATTGTTGCGAGGCTTTTTGCGATCGCCTGCTGTCATGGGAGAGGATGGAGAGGCGGTTCTCGGTTCTGACCTGCATTCTCATTTTTTTCGGCCAAGCTTTTGTGCTCCTGGAAGGGGACATCCATCACTCCGCGGAAGAGTAGAAAGCTGCTCTGGATCTTTGCCACGGCGCTGGCACTCCGACTGATCGTCGCCACGGTTGAATTGCCGGGACATTTGAACCCTCGGCTCGACCACTTCCCCTTTGGCTACGAAACCGGCAGAGTCGCCCGGGCCATTGCGCTCGGCCAGGGGTTCAGCAACCCGTTTCATGGTCCGACCGGTCCAACCGCGCTGCTGCCGCCGGTTTACACCTATCTGCTTGCGGGCGTCTTCAAAATCTTCGGCATCTACACGAAAGCTTCGGCCATCGTAATCCTGTTTCTGAATAGCCTGTTTTCGGCGCTGACTTGTTGGCCCATCTACTATGCGGCGCGAAGGGGATTCGGCGAGAGAGTAGCCCTGGGGGCAGCCTGGGCTTGGGCGTTTTTCCCTCATGCCATTTACCTTTCCGCTTACTTGATCTGGGATCAAAACCTCACGACCTTGCTCCTGAGTCTGCTGTTTCTCGCTGCCCTGCACTTGGAGACCTCGACTAATTTTTGGGCTTGGGCTGGTTTCGGCCTGCTGTGGGGTCTGGCGGCTTTGACCAATCCAATTGTGCTGGCGGTGCTGCCGTTTCTCGTGGGCTGGATCTGCTACCGGCACCATCGAGTAGGAAAAATGTGGTTCCTGCCGGCTTGTGCCGCCGGCGTCATGCTGATCGCTTCTTTGACCCCCTGGATGGTCCGCAATTACCGAGCCTTTCACCAGTTCATTCCCCTTCGCGACGGCTTTTGGCTGGAAATGTACGCCGGCAACACGGGAGCTAATTCCGACTTCAAGGCGGAATGGGCCCATCCAGCTGGGAGTCCCAGCGAATGGCAGGAGTATCGTCGCGCGGGAGAGCTGGCTTACATCGCTGAGAAGCACCAGCTGGCCGTGGCGTACATCAAGACTCATCCGGAGTGGTTCATCATCACGACACTGCGCCGCACTTGCTTTGTTTGGACGGGCATCGCTCGATTGCCCGGCACACCACTGAGCCTGGACTTCGACCCCGATGAGCCCTTCAGCCTCCCCAATATCCTCGCCTACACAACCCTGACCGTGCTGATGCTATTGGGCTTGCTCCGGGCGATTCGGGAGCGGAATGGGGCGGCTGTCCCTTACGCCCTACTCCTCTTCACTCTTCCTTTGGTCTACTACGTCACGCACCCTGACCTGAGATTCCGTCACCCCATGGATCCCGCGGCCGTGATCCTCGCCGTCTATGCGGTAACCGGAGGTTTTGCCTTGAACCGCTCCGAGGATGAACTCGCAGAGTCGCGGGAGATAAGAAAGCGCGCGAGGACGTTAGTCGAGACGGAACCCTGAAGGCTTCGACCGCAATTCGGCCCGGCGCGCGCGCAATGAAAAACCCTCCCAGCCGCGCCGGGAGGGTGAGATCCGGGTGTCCCCGGGGTTGCGCGCTTAGCCGCGGATGACGTTGGCCGCCTGGTATCCTTTCGGCCCTTTCACGGATGCGACTATCGCCGAACATGCGCACTGGGCGCTAAAGAAACTCCAGATTGAAGAAACGTCTGCATTCTGACTTCTGGCGTTGCTCGTGTTAGCATTCGCCGCGGACGTGCACAGGCATGCTCAGCCGCTTCGCGCTCGCCGCCAGTTTTCCTTCTGATCGCCGCCGGCTGCCGCCGCGCAGGAATGGGTCGAGATCAAGTCTCCGCTCTTCTCGGTCGCAACCGACGCCGGCGAAAAACGCGGACGCGAGGTGGCCACGCGCTGGGAGCAGATGCGCGCCGCCTTCGGGCTCCTCTTCCATTCTTTAGGAGACGTTGCCACAGGAGATGATTTCATAGGAGGCTATCGGAGAATGACGGCGGGAACTTGCGGTTGGCTACGATCCTTTAGAAAAGACTGGACTCTGACGAGCGCAAGCCACTACGGGCTCGCCCTTGCAATGGTACTCACGGTTCTCGTTGTCAAGTTTTTCCTTCCCCAGCTACTCGAAAATGAAGCAGGAAAATTGGTCTGTGCACGCCAAATTTTGGACCCCTCGTTCCTGAGCCGCGATTGGGTGCAGGCTCGGGGATTTGGCGACAGTGTTCTTGACCCTGCGTTCGCAGCGCTGATCGCGCCTCTCTGGCTGTGGCTGCGGAATGGCATCCTGGTCGCGCTGGCCGCGCGGCTTCTGTGTTGGGGTATCTTGCTCTTTGCCCTTGTGAAACTGGCTCGGACGCTAAGTATCGAGTGGTACGCCCTGTCCTGCTGCCTCGGCATATGGATCTGCGAAGAGCAAACTCTGGGCGCTTATGAGTGGGTGTTCGGGGGCGCGGAGGCGAAATGCCTGGCCTATGCCCTGCTCCTGTTTGCTCTCGAGGCGGTGCTCCGAAAGCGGGTTCTGACGGCGGGAATTTGCTGCGGGCTGGCTACCTGTTTTCATGTGATGGTAGGCGGTTGGGGAAGCATCGCTCTGGGTGGCGCTCTGCTGTTACGCCATCGCGACTATGCTTGGCAGCGGACCCTGCAGTTCGTGGCCCTGGCCGCTTGTCTGGGTACACTCATCGTGACGAGAGCCCTCCTCTATGCTGCGCCTGGCAGTCCGGCGGAGCACCAAGCTTCGGACCGCCTGATGGTTCTTTTTGTCGATCCATTTCACTTGGACCCTGCCTACTTCCATGGCAAGCAGGAACTTGTACTCGCTTCCATTCTCGCCGCCGGCGCCTCGTGGGCATTTTACAAAATCACCACTCGCCCGCAGGCGGCGCTACTGCGCTCACTCCTTGCGGTGCTGGTCTTGGAGTTCTCGGCGGGCTTATTGGCGTGGAAGCTGAGCTTGTTCTGGTACTTGAAGGCCTTTCCATTTCGTGTCCCCGACACTCTGATCTTCCTGTTTTTCCTGTTGGCGCTGCCCTGCCTGGTGATGCGTCATATCGCAAAGCTGGGAAAGCAGGTAGGACGGGACGGCTTCAGGCCTCGTTCTGTGCGCGAATGGAGCCGCTTGGCTCTGCTGCTGGGCTTGCTGGGCATGATCGGCGGGAGGTTCCTGTGGGATTTGAACACAATCCTGAGGAAGGATCTTCCGGACTTTATGGCACAGTGGCAACAGTACGTTGCAGGTCAGAGGAATTCCTCGCAGGAGATGACGGATTGGATTCGCGCCAACACGCCGAAATCGGCAGTCATCATGGCCCCTCCTTGGGAGTACGGCTTCTGGATCGACGCCGAACGGGCTGAGGTAGTGAGTTACAAGCGTCCGCCGCACAATGTGCATGTCCTGGAATGGAACCGCCGCATGACTGCACTGAACGGCAGGCCGTTTCAGCTGCGCGGCTCTGGCATCCTTCGGGAACTCCGTCAAAACTATCCGGGGCTCAGCCTTTCGCAGATTGAGACCGTCCGCAATGTATACCACGCCGACTACTACTTGACTACCCGGCGCCGCGATGACCTGCGTGGCAATCTCGTCCATGTAACCGGATCGCATTATCTATATGACCTGCGGAAGCACCACCGGTCAGCTATCTTCAAGGACGACACCTTTCTTGTTCACAAATGATGCAGGAAGGCGCTCAAGTGTGCGCTCTACCAAGTCATTAGGCGCAATGAAAAACCCTCCCAGCCATGCCGGGAGGGTGAGATCCGGGTGTCCCCGGGGTTGCGCGCTTAGCCGCGGACGACGTTGGATGCCTGGAAACCTTTGGGCCCCTTCATCAGGTCGAATTCCACTGTTTCGCCCTCATTCAAAGTGCGATAACCGTTTTCCTGGATGGCGGAGAAATGCACGAATACATCCTCCCCGGTGGACCGCTGAATGAAGCCATACCCCTTGGCTCCATTGAACCACTTCACTGTACCCTTCTCTCTCACAACAGCACTCCTTTCGACTGTGCACAGGTGAGTAATCTCCCTCGCGGCGGCGGGTACCCGCTGGCAATCAGGCGCCCGTTCACCGTGGCGGGAGTGGCAAGGGCCGAGCGGGCCGGCAATTCGGGGCCGCGCACGGGAAAGGGCCCCCGGCTGCGCCGCCCGCCTGGGACGGGCGGCGCAGCTCGGGAGCCCAGAACTCTTGATGCGTCGAATCCGACTGCAAGCACCTACACATCAACCCAAATCCGCATGCGCGCCTTGCTGTCTTCGGCCGCCAGGCGGAGCTGAATCCGGCTCTGGCAGCGCTTTTCGCGCGGCGAGCAGGGCATAATAACAAGAACCTGCCGATTCGCAAGAAAATTTGCTCCCTCCGAATCCGCGACGATACGAAGGTTTTTCCCGGGGATCCGGTGATTGGATCATCCAATTGCGGCGGAGTTTCCGACCACCAGATCACCCGATCTCCCGATCATCCGATACTTTCCGCCTTACGCCTTGAGCCTTGAGCCTTGCGCCTGAAGTGATAGCATCCAGCTACATGGGCTCCGAACCGCGCGCCACCGCCGAACCCCCGGCCTCCGCCACTGCAACTGAGGCGACCCGGCCTGTCATCCTCCCGGACAGGGGTGCCGCCGGCCTGCCACCCGTGATTCGCCAGATCGTGCCCACCGCGAAATTCCTGATGCGCACCGAGGTCCACACCTTCGCCTTCTCCGTCGCGGCCAATGCCATCCTGTCATTCTTTCCTTTCGTCGTCCTGCTCCTGGTGGTCACCCGGCGCGTCTTTCATTCGCAAATGATGTACGACACCGTCGTCCGGCTCCTGCGCGACTACCTGCCCAGCAGTCAGGACTTCCTCATTCGTAACCTGAAGGCCATGGCGGGGGCGCGCCGCGGGGTGCAGATCTTCTCCGTCGTCATGTTGCTGATCACCTCGACCGGCATCTTTCTGCCGCTCGAGGTCGCGCTCAACCACGTGTGGGGATTTGCCAGGAACCGCTCGTATGTGTGGAACCAGGTAGTGTCGCTGCTGCTGGCCATCGGATGCGGTCTGCTGGCGCTGCTCTCGATCGCGCTGACCGCCGGCAACACGCTGCTGCTACAGCACGCGCTCGGCGCCACATCCTATTACGGCTGGCGCGGATGGGTCGTCGCCCACATCTCCCAGATCGTGATGAAGGTTTTCGCCAGTGCCGCCAGCATCGCTATCTTTTTCCTGGTTTACTGGGTCCTCCCGAACGGCAAAGTGCCGGTTCGCGCCGTGCTGCCGGCCGCCTTCATCACCGGCCTGTGCTGGGAACTGGCCAAATACGCCTACGTCGTCGCGCTCCCCTGGCTGAATTTCCAGGAAGTCTATGGCCCGTTTTCCATCTCGGTCACGCTGATCTTCTGGGCCTTTCTTTCCGGCCTGCTGCTGCTTGGGGGCGCGCACCTGTCGGCCGCCGGACGGGAAACCGCGGGCCACTAGGACTTCAGCCCAACTTGGAATCCGCTTTTTCCCATTATGGGACCGTGTCACTCCCGGAAGTGCGGCGCTTCACAGACCCTGGCGCCATGCGCTGCCTAAAATCAGCCTTCCCCCAAGGTGTCCGGTTCCCGGGAGTTTATATCGTAAAGCGATACATGCTTTCGACCGTCCTCCTGGCGCTTCTGCTCGTGCCCCTGGCGTCGGCCCAGGACACTGTTGACCTGCGCCGGCTGGCCCGCGATGCCGGCATCATCTTCATCGGCACGGTGCAGAAGATTGAACCGGTAGCCTCCGCCGCCCCCGGTGACATCGGCGTGGTGCGCATCACCTTCCTCGTCGAGGACGCCCTGCGCGGCGCCACGGCCGGCGAACCGCTCACCGTCAGTGAATGGGACGGACTCTGGACCTCGGGCGACCGCTACCGCGTCGGCGAAGAACTGCTGCTGTTCCTGTACCCGCCCTCGGAGGACCTCGGTCTCACCACCACGGTGGCAGGCACGCGCGGGCGCATCTCGCTTGCGGATTCACCGCTTTCGATGGCGGCCGTCGCACAGCAGATTGCCGATGAGCCATCCTTGGGCGTGCCACCGGAGCCTTCCCCTTCCCGGCCGCCGGCGCGCGCGCCAGTTGCGGAATGACGATGCGAAACCGGGTGCCCACCCTCGCCGTGCTGCTTGCCCTGGCGCTGCCCATCGCGGTCCACGCCGGCGGGCCGTTGTATGTCGCCGGCAGCGGCTTCAATTCCGGCGCCGCGGGGACGCCCCTGACCTGGTCCGGCGGGCAGATCTCGTATTACACCGACCAGGGCGATCTCAGCACGCTCCTGCGCCAGGCGGACGCGAACACCTTCGTCGCCGGCGCCTTCTCGCTTTGGACTTCGGTGCCCACCGCGGCGCTCGCGGCCACCCGCGCCGGTCAACTGGATGAAAACGTCAGCGGCGCCAACGTCACGCGCTCGGGCGGCGTGCTCAGCATGCCCGCCGACATCCAGCCGACCTCCACCAAGCCGTTTGCCATCGTCTATGACTTCGATGGCCTCGTCATCGATGCGCTGCTCGGCACCGGCGCTTCCGCGGCGCAGAATTGCGCCACCAACGCCGTGGTCGGAGGACCCGACCGCTTCACCGCCGACGCGCACGTTGCGCACGCGCTGCTCATCGTCAACGGAAATTGCGCGCGCGTCTCCACCGACCTGCCGCTGCTGCGCTACACCTTGGCGCGCATGATCGGCCGCGCGCTCGGTCTCGACTGGTCGCAGCTCAACGACAACGTCTTCACCGGCTCGCCGGCCCCCACCACCGACGACACTGCCGGCTTCCCCCTGATGCATCCCGAAGGCGCCTTGTGCAGCCGTTCCTACGGATGCGCCTACAACGCCGACCAGCTCCGCATGGACGATCGCGCGGCCATTTCGCGGCTCTATCCCGTGACCTCCGGCAACCTGGCGCAGTTCCCGGGCAAAACGGTATTCGCCTCCTCCACCGCCCGCATTCGCGGGCGCGTCCTGTTCCCCGGCTGGGACACCGCGCCTGGGGACGGCATGCAGGGCGTTAATATCGTTGCACGATATATTGATCCCGTGACCGGCGCGGCGTCGCATGCCGTGACCGCGTCATCCCTCTCGGGCTTCCTGTTTCGCGGCAATGCCGGCAACGAGGTCACCGGGTTCACCGGCGCCACCGGGGAGCGGTTCGACCACTGGGGATCCGATGACCCGGCGCTGCGCGGTGCCTACGACCTCGCCGGGCTGGAGATTCCGGCGGGGTACAACAGCGCGCGATTCCAGCTCACGGTCGAGGCCATCAATCCGCTCTACACCGGCGCGCTGGGGGTCGGCCCGTACAAGGTGTCGCAGGTCAGGCCATCGGGAACGTTGGCGCCGCTGGTGCTCACCGTGGCTCGCGGCGATGACGTTGTCCAGGACATCGTCATGCAGGGCGCCGCCTCCGTGCCGCTGGACAGCACCGAGCCGCACTCGTTCGCGCAGCCGGCGGCCATTCCCGGCGCGGGCCACTGGATGGCGTCGCTCGGCTACTACGGCGACTTCGACTGGCACGCCTTGCACGCGAGGGCCGATCGCAGCTTCACCCTCGACATCACCGCGCTGGACGACGCCGGCGCCGCGACCACCTCCAAGGCACTGCCCGTGATCGGCCTGTGGGCGCCCGACGCCGCCGAATCCGACACGCCGCTCGCCGCTCAAACCTGGTTGAACGTTGCCGGTGGCACGACTCGCCTGCGCGCCACGATTGCCTCAACCGGGATGTACACGCTCGCCATTGCCGATGCCCGCGGTGACGGCCGCCCCGACTTCCGTTACAGAGCCCGCCTGCTCTACGCCGACGACGTCTCCCCGGCGCAGGCCGCCGCCGGCACCGTGCTGCGCATCACCGGCATGGGATTCGTGCCGGGCATCAACGTCACCATCGGCGGCGCCTCCGCCGCGGTCCTCTCCTATGCCGTGGATGAGCTGCTGGTTGCGGCGCCCGCGCTTCCCGATGGCGTCAACGACCTCACCCTCACCGACCCCGCGACCGGCGCCACCGCCGGCATCCCCGGCGCCATCACCTACGGCGGTGGCGGGGGGACAACGCTGCAATTGCTGCTCGGCTCCAATCCGCCGGTCCCGGTCGGCGTCAAGGCGCCCAACCCATTTCGCGTGCGGGTCCTCGCCGCCGACGGCGTCACGCCCGTCGCCGACGCGTCCGTGACCTTCACCGCACCGGGCTCGTCGGTGTCTCTGCTGCCGTGCAACACTACCGCGTGCCTCGTTGCCAGCGACGGCACCGGCGAAGCTGACATCTGGATTTTGGTGAAAGCCGCGGGCGCAACCACGATTACCGCATCTCTCGCCAACGGGCAGACGGCTTCGGCCACGGTCAACGGCGTCAGCGGCTCGCTGATGATTTCGGCGGTGCCGCCGAAAATCTATGTCGCGGCGAACACGACCGCCTCGGTGCCGCTGCTGGCGCGGGTGGTCGGAAACGGCGCCGCGCTTCCCGGGCGCCTGGTGGAATTCCAGATCATGCTCGGTTCCGGCTCGCTCACCGCAACCACCGCTACCACCGATTCCGCCGGCGAAGCGCGCTCCACTCTTGCTGTCACGAACCTCGCGTCGGAAGTGCGCGTGAGTGCCTGCGTCGGGGTCGCGCCGCAGACCGCGTGCGATATCTTCTATGTTTACCCGGTCGGCGGTGCGCAGTTGCTCAAGGCGGGCGGCGACCAGCAGTACTTGCCCGTTGGACAACTGTTCGCGCCCGTCCGCGTCCGCGTGTCGGATAACAACGTGCCGCCCAATTCCGTCGCCGGCATGGCGGTTCACTTCCACATCGCCGTGTATCGCGATCAGGGCAGCAGATCCCTGCAGCAGGCAGGCGAAGTCGTCACCGGGCGTCGTGCGCAGCCGGTCGCGATTTCCAGTGCCGACCTGACCGTTTATTCCGACGGATGGGGCCAGGCGAGCTACACACCGGAGATCGCTGCCGCTTGGGGCGCGGTGCGCGTTGATATCCAGGCCAGCATTGCGGGCGGGCAGACGGTGTCATTCACGCTGTACACGCTGGGTGGGACGACTCCCAGCGGCTCAAGGACTCCCCGTGGGCCCAAAGGGTGGCAATCAATCGATCCGTAGACAACGCTCAGATCACCCGATCACCGGATCGCCCGGTCACTTCTTACCTCCCACCCACTGCTCCACCCACTCGTTCACCGTCTTCCACCAAAGCTGGCTGTTCTGCGGCTTCAGCACCCAGTGTCCCTCGTCGGGGAAATACAGCATCTTCGACGGCACCTTCAGCCGCTGCAGCGTGGTGAACAATTGGAATCCCTCCGACACATCCAGCCGGTAATCGCGTTGCCCGTGCACCACCAGCGTCGGCGTTTTGAAATTCTGCGCGAACATGTGCGGCGACCACTTGTCGTACATGGCGCGGTTCGTCCACGGCGTGCCCTTAAACTCCCACTCCGGAAACCAGAGCTCTTCGGTCGTGCCGTAGTGCGCTGTCAGGTTGAACCCCCCGTCGTGCGACACAATGCACTTGAAGCGCGTGGTGTGCCCGAGGATCCAGTTCGCCATGTAGCCGCCGAAACTGGCGCCCAGCGCGCATTCCCGGTCCTTGTCCACGAATGGATACGTCTTCTCGACGTAGTCCAGCCCGAGCATCAGGTCCTGGTACGGACGCCCGCCCCAGTCGCCCTGGATCGCCTGCGTGAACTTCTGCCCATAGCCAGTCGAACCGGTGAAGTTGATCATGACGACGACGTAGCCGCTGGCGGCCATCAACTCGGCATTCCAGCGGTACGACCACGAGTCTCCCCACGCCCCCTCCGGCCCGCCGTGGATGAGGAATTTCATCGGGTATTTCTTCGAAGCATCAAAGTTCGGCGGCTTGACCAGGAAGCCTTGCACTTTCGCGTTCGCCGCGCCGGTGAACCAGAAGGGTTCCAGTGGTTGCATCGAGACTTGGGAGAGCATGGCGTCGTTCAGGTGCGTGAGTTGATGTGGCGGAAAAGGTGGTGGGGCGGTCGGTGCCGCCTGCGATTTCGGCGGCGCGGAACTTGGATAGGCGCCCTCTATCCAGATCTCGCTCGGCGCTTGGGCTGACACCCCCGTAAATATCAGAGTCTTGCCGTCGGCCGTGATAGCTAGGTCATCGTAGTGCCCAATGCCAGTGATGTTGTGAAGGTAGCTTCCATCGGTGTTGACTAAGAAGATCGGCGACTCACCCTCGTTCTCTGCAGTGAAGTAAATTGCCTTCGAATCCGGCGCCCACACGAATGACCCCACCCAGCGGTCGAAGTTCTCGGTTAGTTTCGTGATCTGCCCCGTCTTGCGGTCGTACAGCACCAACTGGAAGCGGTCGCTCTCGTAGCCCGGCGTCTCCTGCATGCGCCACGCGATGTAGCGCCCGTCGGGCGAATACAGCGGCGTGGAATCCGAGCCCGGCGAAGTGGAAATCTTCTTCGGCGGGCCGCCCGCTACCGGCACCACGAAAATCTCGTTGTTGGTCGAGATCGCCCCCACCTCGTCAATGTTGCTGGTGAACGCCACCTCCTGCCCGTCGGGCGAAAAGGCGTACATGTCCTGCCCGCCGAGGGAGAACGGCGGCGCATCGTGATCCCCTGGCGTCAGGTCCTTCGCTGTGGTGCCCCACATCTCGCCGGTTTTGCGAGATGTGGGTTCCCCCGCCACCGCCTGAATGAAGATATGCGTGCGCTTATCGCCGGTATAGTTCGACCAGTGCCGGAAGAAGAGCCCGCGAAAGATCGTGGCCTTCACCTTCGACTGCGCCTTCTGCTGGTCGCGCGCCTTGTTGCAGGCATCGTCCGCGCAATCCGGATACACGTCGGAGGTGAACAGGATGTACTTCCCGTCCGGCGACCACAGCTCTCCGCCCGCTTCGGTCGAAATGCTGGTGATCTTCTGCGGCGTGCCGAGCGCGACTGCCGCCGGATCGAAATCCGCCACCCACATCTGCGAGCCGCCATCCTTGGCCGAAATGAATGCCAGCCGCTTCCCATCCGGCGACCAGCGCGGCCGGTCCTCACCGGCGGCGTCACTCGAAATCTGCTTAGCGTCGGGTGCCCCATCCTTCGCGCCAGCGAAGGGTGGGTTGAGCGGAACCACCCACAGGTGCGGCGTCCTCTTGTTCTGTTCCAGGTTGACCTCGACCGCGCTGAACGCCACCCACTTGCCATCGGGCGAAACCACCGGCTCGCCCACGCGCTTCAGGGCCATCATGTCTTCAAAGGTGAACGGGCGCTTCTGCTGCCCCCAGCCCAACCCCGCCACCAGCATCACAAAGATGATCACGCGACGAATCATTGCCGTGCCTCCGGACAAAACGGACAAGTGTACTGCCCGCAGCGAACTGCTGGAAGTGATTACGCGACCCAAACGGCTGTCATCCTGAGCGAGGCGTCGCCCGCTTTTGGCGACGCCGAGTCGAAGGACCCCTGTGGCTACACGGTCGCTGCCGTTTCGCACAGGCTCTCCCACACAAATCCACACCGTCATCGACCATCGTCCATCGACCGCCTATACTGGACTCAGCACGCTTGCGCCCGGAGCCGCTCCCGCGCATCTAAATCAACAGATTGCAAACGCAACTTTCCCGTATATCTCGGGGTTGTTCCAATCGTATGAAACGAAAAGTCTCCCTCATCGCATTCCTTGCCGTCGCCCTGGCACTGCCGCTGCTGTCGCTCGCCCAGGAAGGCCCGCTGAATCCGGCGGAGCCCAAGGGCATCACCGCGGACCAGATCATCCAGCGCTTCGCCGCCAAGGAAAAGGAATTCAAGCAGGCGCGCGACAACTACACCTACCGCCAGGACGTGAAAGTCCAGACTGTGGACGGCGATACCGTTACCGGCGAATTCCAAGAGGTCTTCGACGTCACCTTCGACGACAAGGGCCGCCGCCTCGAACAGGTCAAGTTCGCGCCACAATCGACTCTGGAGAACGGCGGGATTCGGATGTCCAGTGAAGACTTCGCCGACATCCGTCACCGCCTGCCCTTCGTGCTCACTTCCGACGAGATTCCCGAGTACCAGATCTTGTACGCGGGCCAGCAGCAGGAGGACGAGCTGCACTGTTATGTCTTCGACATCGCGCCCAAGACCATCGAGAAGAACAAGCGTTACTTCCAGGGACGGATCTGGGTCGATGACCGCGATTTCCAGATCGTCAAGACCAAGGGCAAGACCGTGCCCGACATCCGTCCGGGGAAAAAGGGTGACGAGAACCTGTTCCCTGCTTTCACCACCTGGCGCGAGCAGATTGACGGCCGCTACTGGTTCCCCACCTACACCAAGGCCGATGATTTCCTGCACTTTTCCACCGGCGACATTCACATCCGCGAGATCGTGAAGTACGTCAACTACAAGCGCTTCGGCGCCAACGTGAAGATCACCTACGAAGGCCAGGAACTGCCCAAGGGCCAGGGCGATCAGCAACCGCCAGGCCAGCCGCAGGCGCCGCAGCAGAAGCCGCCGAAATAATAGTTTCGAGTTTCTGGTTTCTAGTTTCTAACCGGAGAACGGCAGGGCAGCGGAACGATCTCGCTGCCCTTTTTCCATTCTTTCCTTCACGCCGCGACCACACTGCCGCATTCCGTTTCGGGAAGCGCGCCGGATCGGTGAATCGGCACACCAAATAGCGCGGCCCGCCGGCAACAACCACCCCGGCCCTGATGTAGCTTGGATTAGCGACGGAGCCAACGATGCGGAGAGACATGATGACCAACCATGTCGGGACGAAGTTGGGCTTTGCCTTTGGCCTCCTGATCGCCATTCTGATTGGCATTGGCTTCTTCGCGCTCCGCCGAATGGACCAAATCAACGCCGATCTGCTCAACGACCTTGCTGACCAGCGGGTCAAACTGCAGTTGGCGCGAGAAGCTCTCGCCTATTCCAGTCAAAATAGTCGTATCACGATGGAAATTTTCCTGCTCAACGAGAAGCGGAATATCGATCCACTCCTTGCCACTAGAGCTGCGAATACGCAGAGCATCACGGAATTAGTATCGAAGATTGAGAGACAGTGCGACACCCCGGCGGAGAAACAAATGCTGGCGGTGGTGAAAGGCGCGCGAGCCCCGTACGTACAGAGCTATCTGCGGGCGCTGCATGTCCTTCTAGACGAACACAAAGTTGAGGCAGCTCGCTCCATCATGGTCCAGGAAACCACTCCCGCTCTGTTCAAGTATCATGCCGCCTGGGCCGCATTCCTGAAATTGGAAATGGATGAGATGGACAGGGCTGGCAGCGAGAACAGCGCTCAGTACGCGAAAACCCGCGCCTTCGCCTTCTCCATGCTCGTGCTTGCCATTCTGGTTGCAGCCACCATCGCTGTGACCGTCACCCGGAAGATGGTGGGAGAAACAAGAACGCGGATGAAGGCTGAGCACGAGGTGAGGGCTCTCAATGCAGGTTTGGAATTCAAGGTAGTCAAGCGGACTCGAGAACTAGCGCAAGCGGAAGACCAACTGCGAACCTCGCTCGCTGAGCTTCAGCAATACACAGGTGAAATCGAGGGTGTGAGCGAACTCGTCCAATTGCTTCATTCGTGCCTCACGATCGAAGAGGCTCACCGTCAAGTGGCGCTCGTCCTGCCTCGTTTCTTCCCGGCAGGTGAGCTGCTAATGCTGAATCCCTCGCGCAATATGCTGGACAGCGTCGCGGTTTGGGGATCGGCCTCGATGACGCAGGGGCCTTTTTCTCCCGATACGTGCTGGGCGCTGCGCCGGGGCGCTGCGCACCTGGTCCAGCCCGATAATTTCGCTTTGCTGTGCGGCCATGTCGATCAGACCAGCCGGGCCGGTCATCTTTGCGTTCCCCTGGTCGGCCAGGGAGAATCCCTGGGGGTCCTTTACATCCAGATTTCCGCCGATCCCGGGGACACGGTTGCGCTGCAGCGCACGCAGCGATTTGCCGTGACCGTTGCCGGGCAAATGTCTCTCGCCTTCGCCAACCTGATGCTGCGCGAGACTCTGAAATATCAGTCCGTTCGAGATCCGCTCACCGGGCTGTTCAACCGCCGGCACATGGAAGAATTCCTGGCGCGGGAACTGCTCCGCGCTAATCGGAATCACAAACCCCTCGCGGTCTTCATGATTGACCTGGATCACTTCAAGCGGTTCAACGACAGCTTTGGTCACGAAGCGGGAGATATTCTGCTGCGCGAGGTGGGTGCGATGTTCAGCTCACAGATTCGTGGTGGTGATATCGCGTGCCGCTATGGCGGCGAGGAGTTCCTGATCATCCTGATGGACGCTAATCTCGACGCTGCACGTCAACGAGCCGAAACGCTCCGGGGACAGGTGAGAGGCTTGCAGGTGCACCATCGCGGCCAGATCCTTCGCCAGGTTACGATTTCAATTGGCGTTGCCGGCTACCCCGACAACGGCACTTCCGCACAGGAGATGATCAACGCAGCCGACAAAGCTCTGTACCGTGCAAAAACGACCGGCCGCGACCGAATCGTCGTTGCCGACGCAGTAACGGATGCTGTGACCGCGGGTGACCCGGTGATCGGGTGATCAATAAAAGAGGTACTTCCGCCACTTGGCGTCGGAATGTCCCAGCAGCCGCATGATGTGCCGGCTGGTATGCAGGTTGAACGCTCTCGGCTCGCGGATCAGCTTCATGTTCGCTTCCACCGGAAGCTGGTTCCCCTTGCGCCGGTTGCAGGTGTGGCAGCATGCCACCAGGTTTTCCCAGGTGGACAGCCCTCCGCGTGACCGCGGGACCACGTGGTCCAGCGTCAACTCGCTGGAGCCCAGCACCGCGCCGCAATACTGGCAACTGCTGCGGTCGCGCAGCAAGATGTTCTTGCGCGACAGCGCCCGCGTCTGATGCGGGATGCGCCGGTATTCCAGCAGGCGGATGACCGACGGCACGCGGATGGTGAGGCGCGCCGCGTGCAGAAAGTGCCCGTTCTCCTCCTCGGTCATGGCGACGCCCTTCAGCACCAGCACGATCGCCCGTCGCGCCGCGCACACATTGATCGGCTCGTACGACGCGTTCAGCACCAGCACCGGCGCGTGCATCACTCCGTGCCCGTTGCCCTCGTGGACAGACGGCGGCGCCGCTTCGAACATCGGCCTGCGATGCGCGTGACCCGGTATGTGTCCCTTGCCGGACATAAAGTCTTCAGTCGTCAGTCTTCGGTCTTCAGTGGCCAGTGCTCAGACGTCAGTTGCATTTCCTGACGACTGAAGACTGACGACTGAAGACTCACGCATGCGCCGCCATCGCCTGCGGCTCCTCAAATTCCGGCGCCGCTCTCTCTGCTTCCGGCTTCAGCACCCGAACCACGGTCGCAACGAAAACGCGCCCGGCCCCGGCGCGGCGCAACACGCGCGCGCACTCCGACACCGTGCACCCGGTGGTGAATACGTCGTCGACCAACAGGATGTCGCGCCCGCTGATCTGGTCGCCGTGCGCCACCTCGAACGCCCCGCGCACGTTGTCCCGCCGCTGCGATGGTGTCAATCCCGTCTGCGATTCGGTGGCCCGATGCCGCACCAGCACGGTGGTGTTCAGCTTTACGTCCAGCGCCGCCGGCTTCAGCTTGAGCATGGCGCGCGCGATCAATTCCGACTGGTTGAACCCGCGCTGCCGCATCTTCGATGTGTGCAGCGGCACCGCAATCACCACCGGCGGCTGCGGCCCGAATGCCTCCGCCAGCTCGGCCACCACTTCCGCCAGCATCCCTCCCAGCAGATTCGCCGCCGGACGCACCCGCTCGTACTTCAGCAGATGGACCAGATCGCGCAGCCCGGCCTCATTGCTGCCGTAAGCCGAGGCGCGCGTAAACGCCGGCTCATTCTGCCTGCACATCAGGCACAACGATGGTGGGGCATCCTGAGCTTGTCGAAGGACGCCCTCGCGTGTCTCCTCGTGCAAATGCCGGCTCATCAGCCGCTCGCCGCACGCGGCGCAACGCGGTCCCTCAATCGGCCGGATGCCCGCCAGGCACGTCTGGCACACCGGCAGCCGCGACATCTGCGTCAGCGGCGCCTGGCACAACCTGCAATGGGAGGGGAACAACACCGACAGCAAGCCGTCGGCTAGAGAAAAAACAAAAGAGTGCCCTCGATAAGCGGGTTCCTTGACCGACCGGGTTGGGTCTCCGCTACTGCTGAAGACGACCCTCCTCGCGACCGCAAGCCCAGGGCGGGCCTTCGCGTCAACTGTTCCAGTATAGCCACTTGCTCGACTCGCGGCAACGGGCCGCAACCCCGCGTCGAACGCGCTCCGCGCGCTTCCCACCCGTGCCGCTGCCAGCGTAGAATCTTCGTTCGCGGGGTTCCCCGGCAGGCCCGCATGTTGGCCTGCTGGGGTGATCGGGTTGTCATCCGGCCTCCCCCGTGCTACTTTGCGCGGTCTTCTTTTTTCCAACGCTGGAATCTGAATCGAGGACTCATGAGCACCACCGTCAGCAACCAGGCGCCGCCGAAAAAGTTCCAGCCTTTCGTGCCGCCCACCATGCCGATGCCCGAGTTCACCGCCCGCGCCGTCATTCTCGGCCTGCTCATGACCGGCGTTCTCGGCGCCGCCAATGCCTATCTCGGCCTCCGCGCCGGCATGACCATCGCTGCCACCTATCCCGCGGCGGTCATCAGCATGGCCATTCTTCGCCTGATGAAGGGATCGATTCTCGAGGAAAATATCGCGCGAACCGTCGGCTCCATCGGCGAATCCGTCGCCGCCGGCGCGGTCTTCACCATTCCGGCCTTCGTGATCGCCGGCCTCTGGCGCGACTCCGCCGGCAACCCCGTCCTCGGCGTGGACAAGTACTGGCAATCGGTCGCGCTCATGGTGATCGGCGGCACCGTCGGCATTCTTTTCGTCACTCTGCTCCGCCGCGTCATGGTCGAGGACCCCGAACTCCCCTTCCCCGAATCCGTCGCCGCTTCGGAAATTCACAAGGCCGGACAGCAAGGCGCCAAGGCCGCCAAGATTCTTTTCGCCAACATGGGATTCGGCGCCGTGATGTACTTCCTGAGCCAGATCAACGTCTTCTGGTACGTGCGCACCATCCTGGTCAGAATCCCGACCATGACGAGCGGACTGCGCATCGGCCGCGCCGCCGCCGCGCCCGTGGTCGCCACCGGCGGCATGACCACCTTCGACACGCCGGCCATCAGCCCCGCCTATCTCGGAGTCGGCTACATCATCGGGCCGCGCCTTGCCGCCCTGAATTTCGCCGGCGGCGTGGTCGCCTGGGGCTTGCTGGTTCCACTGCTAGTTTACTTTCTCGGACCTGGCATCCAGGCCAATTTGCCTGCGGGCGCGACCATGGACTGGGCCGCCCTGGCCAACAACATGTGGTTCTCCATCGTGCGCCCCATCGCCGTTGGCGGCATGCTGGTGGGCGCCAGCTTTACCCTGTTCCGCATGCGCAAGCAGCTCGGCATCGGCATGAGCCGCGCCGTCTCCGACCTGAAGAAATCCGCCGCCGCCCATGAAGTCACCGACCGCACCGATAAAGACCTCAGCGCCAAGGTCGTGTTCCTGGGCATCGCTGTCGTGCTCGTCGCCATGATTGCGCTCTACTGGTTTTTCATCTCCGGCGCGGGCAACATGCCCGGCGGCAAGATCATGACCGGCGCCGTCGTCGCCGCCGTCGTCATGATCGTGCTCGGCTTTTTCTTCGCCGCCGTCTCCGGCAACCTGGTCGGCATGATCGGCTCTTCCAACAACCCCGTCTCCGGCCTCACGCTCTGCACCCTGGTCGTCGCCGCGCTCATGATGGTCGCCCTTGGCGTCGGCGGAACCGGCGGCGTGGCGGCGGTGCTCGGCGTCGCGGCCGTGGTTTGCGTGTCGTCGGCTGTCGCCGGTGAGATGCTGCAGGACCTCAAGGTTGGGCACATCCTCGGCGGCACGCCGTCCCGAATGCAGATCGGCGACTTGTTCGGCGTCGTCGTCGCCTCCCTCGTCCTCTTCTTCCCGCTGATGATCCTCGACAAGGCGTACCACTTCGGCAGCGCCGCCCTGCCCGCCCCGCAAGCCGGACTCATGGCCATGCTCGGCCAGGGCATCGTCGGCGGTAACATGCCGTGGCCGCTGGTCGTGGTCGGCATTTTCATGGGATTCGCGCTCATCATGGTGCAGGTCAAAAGCCCCATGCTGTTTGCCGTCGGCATGTACCTGCCGCTGCAGACCACCTTCGCCATCTTCGTCGGCGGCGTCATTCGCTGGATCACCGACCTGCTGCGCGACCGCCGCGGCCTGAACGACGCGCAGAAAGCCCGCGTCGAAAACGCCGGCGTGCTCACCGCCTCCGGCCTCATCGCCGGCGAAGCGCTCTGCGGATTGGTGATCGCCTCTATCGTCGGCACCGGCCATACCCTGCCCGACGTGAAAATCGGCAACGTCTGGATCTCCGGATTGATCGGTCTGGCGCTCCTGGTCGCGGTCATGATCAAGCTGCCGCTGGCCAACGCCGGCAGCCCCGACGAGCCCGCTCCACCGACGGCCATCATGTAAGAACGGGAGATGGGTCGCAGAGGACACGGAGGACGCAGAGGTTCTTGAAGTCAATTCCTCCGCGTCCTCTGCGTCCTCTGCGACAATGTCCTCGGTTGCCGAAAATCTCGCCCGCGTCCGCGAGCGCATCGCCGCCGCTGCCCGCCGCGCCGCCCGTTCTCCCGACGACATCGCGCTCATGGCGGTCACCAAGACTTTCGGCCCTGACGCCATCCGCGCCGCCTACGATGCGGGCCAGCGCCTCTTCGGCGAAAATCGCGTCCAGGAATTCGCGGAAAAGGCTCCCGCGCTGCGCGATCTCGCCGATGCCGACTTCCACATGATCGGCCACCTGCAAACCAACAAGGCCGGCAAGGCAGTCGAGGTTTTTTCCGCGGTGGATTCCGTGGACTCCCTCCGCCTCGCCGAAAAACTCAACGCCGCCGCCGCAGGTTTGCGCCAGCGACTGCCGGTGCTCATTGAACTGAACCTCGGCGGCGAGGAAAGCAAAAGCGGCCTCAATCCCGTTTCGCTGGATTTCGGAGCACTGCTGGAATCCGCCGCGCGCCTCGACCACCTCGACTTCCGCGGCCTCATGACCGTCCCGCCCTTTACCGAAGATCCCGAAGGCGCGCGTCCCTTTTTCCGCCGCCTGCGCGAAATCCGCGACAACATTGCCCGCCGCAATCTTCCCGCCATCCGCCTCGATACGCTCTCCATAGGCATGTCGCACGACTTCGAAGTCGCCATCGAGGAAGGCTCCACGTGCGTGCGCCTCGGCAGCGCCATCTTCGGCGCGCGAACAGGCAAGGCTTAGCCACGGAGTACACAGAGGAAAATCAAAAACTAAACGGGTGTCATCCTGAGCGAGGGCGCACGCCCGAGTCGAAGGACCCCGCGTTCGCTTGTAGCGGTCATGCTGCTGGAAGGCATCTCAATCCATGCCCCAAGACTTCAAATTGTAATCTTCCATCAATCTTCAATTTCCTCTGCGTCCTCGGTGTCCTCCGTGGTAAAAACCGCCTGTGATCCCAATCAAGGACACACCGTCCGGCGCCACCTTCGCCGTCCGCCTTCACCCGCGCGCGAAAAAGAACGCCATCGCCGGCACGCTCGGCGACGCGCTCAAGATCTCCCTCACCGCGCCTCCCCTCGAAGGCCGCGCCAACCACGCCTGCATCGAATTCCTCGCCGATCTTTTGAAGCTGCCGCGTTCCTCGATTACCATTGCCGCGGGCCAGACCAGCCGTAATAAACTCATTCGCATTTCCGGCGTGAGCGCCGCCGACGTCGAAGCGCGCTTGCGCCGTTTCGTCACCTGAAACGCCGAGGAGAACGCCTTGAGCTTTGCGCAGCGCTTGCGCGAGATTCGCACCGGCTTCGAGCGCCCTTTCTGGGTCGCCAACATCACCGAAATTTTTGAGCGCCTCTCCTACTACGGCGCCTTCTCGTCGCTCGCTCTCTACCTGCAGGAGCAACTCAATTTCTCCACCCAGCAGACCGGCACGCTGACCGGCATCTTCGGCGGGATGGTCTGGTTCCTCGCCATTTTCGGCGGGGCCACCGCCGACCGCCTCGGGTTCCGCCGCGCGCTTTCCGTCGCTTACCTCATCCTTGCGACCGCGTATTTTCTGATCGGCTCCATCGGCGCGCCCTGGCTGGCGCCGGTGCGGAACGCGGTGCCGCTGGCGCTTTTTGTCGGATTCATCCTGATTCTTCCCGCGCTCGGCGTAGCGCTCGTAAAGCCGTGCGTCGTGGGCACCACGGCGCGCGCCTCCAAGGAAAACGTCCGCTCCATCGGCTACTCGATTTACTACACCATGGTGAATATCGGTGGCGCGGCCGGCCCCTTAGTCGCCTCCTGGGCGCATCGCAAGCTGGGCGTGGAGAATGTCTACCGCGTGGCCGCGCTCAGCGTCTTCGCCATGTTCTTCGTCGTTCTGATCTTTTTCCGCGAACCGCGCAAGGCCGGCGACGCCCCTCCGCCCTCCATCGCCGAGGTCGCGCGCAATTTCTGCGTCGTACTGGGGAATTACAAACTGGTTGTGCCCGTGCTGCTGGTTGCGCTCGCGCTCGGCGCAGCATCGCTCCTCGCCGGCTTCACCGTTCCCTGGTGGATCTGGGCCGTGCTGCTCGCGCTGGTGCTCGCCGGCATCAGCCGCTTCATGTGGTTCCTGGTCTTGTTCACCGGATACTGGGTCGTGTTCTGGCAGCAGTACATCAGCCTTCCCGGCTACATCCACGGCTACATCGATCCCCGCGCCGACGTCGAGCTGATCCTCATCACCGACGGCCTCACCGTCATCGCCCTCACCATCGCTGGTGAATTACCTGACCCGCCGCATTCCCGCATTTCAGGCGGTGATCCTCGGCACCGTGATCACGTCTGTTTCCTGGGTGATCCTCGCCTTGCGTCCGACCGTCTGGGGCGCGGTGCTCTCGCTGTTTGTCCTTGCGCTGGGCGAGATCATCCAGTCGCCGCGTTATTACGAGTACATCTCGCGCCTCGCGCCGCCGGGCCAGCAGGGCACCTACATGGGATTTGCTTTTCTTCCCATCGGCATCGGGTCTCTGATCGGCGGATGGTTCGGCGGACGACTCGTCCACCACTACGGCGAAGTCCTGCACCAGCCCAGGCGAATCTGGTTCGCCGTCACCGCGGTGGGCCTGGCGACGGCGGTGGTTTTGGCGATCTATAACAAGATTGTCCGCCCCGTTCAGGCGAACGAATAACGCAAAGCAATTTTGAAGGCTCTCCTGGGCTCGCGCGCTGGAGCCTGCCCTGACCCCGAGCACGGTCGAAGGGGCGTAATCTATGCATTCTCCCGACCTTAGCGGAGTTTGATACAAAACTTTACAAAATTTGCGTTACTCTCCGAGTCCTTTGGGTTGCTGCCGGGTTTGGCTGAGCTTAGGATAGGTGGTGATGCCTCAGTTTCTGCTGTTGATCGCAATATTGGGGCTGGTTAGCTCGACCGGCTTTCTCCTGCTGGTCATGGTGGCCGCGCTCCGCTTCCGACAGCGCGCCCGCAGGGCCGACGCCGCTAACCGCCTCAGCGATCAGGAATTTCCGCCCGTCAGCGTGATCAAGCCCGTGTGCGGCCTTGAGCCCATGCTCGAACAGAATCTGGAATCCTTGTTCCAGCAGGACTATCCCACATTCGAGTTGATCTTCGGCGCGCGTACCGCCGATGATCCCGCCATCGCCGTCGTCAACCAGCTTCGCCGCCGCTATCCCGAGGTCAAGGTGCGCTGCGTTTTTTCCGGCGACCCGATCTGGCCCAACCCTCGTGTCTACTCCGAGCATAAGATGATCGCCGCCGCCGAATACGACTACCTCGTCATCGGCGACAGCGACGTCCGCGTCCCGCGCGACTATCTTCGCAATATCGTCGCCCCGCTGCGCGATCCTGAGGTCGGCCTGGTCACCTGTATTTATCGCGGCAAGCCGAGCGGTGGCGCCTGGTCCCGCCTGGAAGCTGCCGGCTTTTCCGTCGAGCTCACCTCCGGCGTGCTGGTTGCCGACCTGCTCGAAGGCATGAAGTTCGCGCTCGGCCCGACCACCGCCACCCGCAAGGACGTGCTCGCCCACATCGGCGGGATTCGCGTCCTCGCCGACTATCATTCCGACGATTACGAAATCGGCCGCCAGATTGACGCCGCCGGATACCGCGTCGTCCTCTCCCACGTCGTCATCGACCACATCACCCTGAACCGTGCCATGATCAGCCGCCAGATCCGCTGGATGCGCAGCACCCGCTTCTCGCGTCCCGCCGGTCACATCGGCAACGGGTTGACCTTCGCCACGCCGTTTGCGCTGCTCGGCTTCATCGTCGCCGCCGCCTGGGGATACTGGACGCTTGCCTTTACGCTGCTCGCCTGGGGCATCGTCAACCGCTGTGTGCAGGCGCTGGTGGTCGGCTGGGGCGTGGTACGCGATCCCGAAATCCGGCGTTACCTCTGGTACTACCCAATCCGCGACCTGCTCGGATTTTTCTTTTGGATGGCCAGCTTCACCGGACGCAACTTCACCTGGCGCGGCGAACCCTACCGTTTCGGCCCCGGCGGACGCGTCGTCAGCCTGCGCCATGGTTCCCCTGCGGAACCCTCCTCCCACGCTGCTCCCGTCCGCCCCACCGGCTCGGACTAATCAGTTTCGAGTTTCAGTTTCAGTTTCTGTTTCAGTTGTTCTCCGGTTTGTCATTTAACGCTGTCACCCTGAGCGAAGCGTCGCCCACATTTGGCGAGCCGAGTCTGCATGACCCCTGCCTTGGCGACCTTACGCGTCCTTCGCGGGCACTCCAACTTGTCTTTGGTAAATCGACAATCGACAATCGACAATCAGCAATGGTTTTGGTTTCCACCCACAACTCAGAACTCCCAACTTTGTTAAACTTCCCTGTTTCTCGGAGCTCCCCATGCGCACACGCATCGCCGCCTTCATTGTCGTCGCAACCCTCGCCGCCCACGCCCAACAGCCGCGCTCGCTGTTTCCCGACGACGTCCGCCACCAGATGGACGTCGCCGCCACCAAGATCCTCGCCACCACCGGTGTGCCCAGCGCCTCCATCGCGGTGGTAAAGGACGGCCGCATCGCCTACATCCAGACCTACGGAGAAGCGCGCCTGGAGCCGCGCACGCCGGTCAAGCCGTCCATGCGTTACTCCATCGGCTCCATCAGCAAGCAATTCACCGCCGTCGCCTTGCTGCTGCTGCAGGAGCAGGGCAAGCTTTCGCTCGACGACCATGTTGGCAAGTTTCTCCCCAACCTCACCCGCGCCAACCAGGTCTCGGTCCGCCAACTGCTCACGCATACCTCCGGATACCAGGACTTCTGGCCGCAGGACTACGTCATGCCCATAATGCTCAAGCCTACGACCGCCGAAAAAATCATGGACACCTGGGCGCGCAAGCCTCTCGATTACGAGCCCGGCACGCGCTGGCAATACAGCAACACCGGCTACGTGATCGCCGGCGCCATCATCGAGAAAGTCACCGGAAAACCCTACTTCCAGTTCCTGCGCGATCACATCTTCACGCCGCTGAACATGGCCAGCGTGGCTGATTTCGACCAGCAAGGCGTCGCCCCGGCCGATCCTACCGGCTACCTGCGCTACGGCCTCGGCCCCGCGCGCCCCGCCCCCGATGCCGGCGCAGGCTGGATGTTCGCCGCCGGCGAGCTCGCCATGACGGCCGAAGACCTCGCCAAGTGGGACATCGCGCTGCTCGAGCGCAAGATCATGAACCCTGCCTCCTACAAGCAGTTCGAAAGCGAAACCGTGCTTGCCAACGGCTTGGGCACACAGTACGGGCTGGGCGTCTCCGTGCGCTCCGAGTCGGGACATCGCGCACTCTCCCACGGCGGCGAAGTCTCCGGCTTCACCGCCACCAACACCGTGTTTCCGGACGACAACGTCGCCGTCGTCGTGCTCACCAATCAGGACGCGGCCAGCGCCTCCGGCGACATTGCCAAAAAGCTCGCCACCCTCGCGCTCCAGGACGCCGACACCGCGCACAAGCTGGAGCAGGCGCGCCAGATCTTTACCGGCCTGCAGCAGGGAACCCTCAACCGCGCGCTCTTCACCGACAATGCCAATTTCTATTTCAGCGAGCAGGCGCTGAAGGATTTCGCCTCCAGCCTCGGGCCGCTGGGCACGCCCACCGATTTCACCCAGACAAACCAGGCGCTGCGCGGCGGCATGGTGCTGCGGAGTTACCAGGTGAAGTTTGCCAACAAGACCGTGCGCGCTTGGACCTTCGAAATGCCTGACGGCAAGCTGGAGCAATACCAGATTGCCGTCGCGGAATGATCCGGTCAATCGGACTTTGTGTGGTAATGAACGTTTCGAGCAGTGACTACTCGCGCGCGGGATCGTAATTGACCATTTCCTCTATCTAGAGCCTTGTGCAGACAAACATGGCCATCCACTCTTCGATTTGTCTATGAGCAGCCGCGAGTTGTGATATAAATTGCCACCCTCTTAAGGCAGCTCTTCTCGGATAGTCTCAGTGCGTGCCATCTTCGACGAATTCGACTTCCGTCCTGATATTAGAAACGCTCATGGTCTCGGGGAGTTCTTAGCTGCCATTGTCTGGGCCGGCATAGGATTATGCTGGCTGCCGTTTGCGGCGCCGCTCGCCTGTCTCGTTTGTGCCTTGTCTGCGCTGTTGTGTTTTGTAACAAGTCAAGCTGCTGTACCGTTCCTCAGCTCGCTAGGGTTCTTGAAGGAAGGGGTAAGCCGGATTGTGTGGCTTGTCTGCTGCGTGGCTTTTGGCCTTGGCACTGCCCAGATCGCTCTCCAGTCTACAGTTCAACGTCCGGTGGGGCGAAAGATTTTAGCCTGGCTGAATACCCTCTTAGCTCTCCCACTAGGGGCCGTCTTAGTTTACGTCCTGTTTCCGCCGAAGAACGGAGTGCTTGACGTTGCGCACGTCGTATGTATGGGATTTGGCTCTGTATGGTTATTTCGATTGCAATATTCGTATCGGGTGGCGAATGGCTATACCGACAGCTGGTGGTAGTAAGGATCAAGCATGGCAATTCCCTTTACACCGAAAACGCCTTATGGAAAGGCATATTTATTGTTGACACTTTATGGAGTGGCGCCAAGCACCGCGATGGCGCTTCTTTTTTATTTTTATCACTACAATAGCAAGTATGACTGGCTGGCTATTCCACTCTGGTTCGTGTTCTTGCCTGTGTTTGCCTCCGATGGGATTAGTCGTATCAAGCAGTTTGAAGATCGTTGGGAGTCGGAACCTATAGAAGTCTGTCGCAAGGTTCACCGGCTGTTTACCGGACTCGTGCTCGTTGGCACCACAGCATCCGGTTGCTGGACAGCTCTGATCTTTGCTGTCACTTACGACACGCACGCTCAGAGAATCGGCGATCAAGGCGTGAGTTTCCTGATTCCGGCAGTCGGACTGCTCGTCGGTTACGGAGTACCGACGGTCAACGAGTTACTGACAGCATGGCTAGCGCGAGAATAGGTGGGATGCAGGTCACCCGGTGAAGTTTGACATCAAGGCCTGCGCCGACGATGAGGAAAGCATTTCCTCCGTGTCTCCGCGTCTCCGTGCCTCCGTGGTGATGACCCGCAACCGACAATCGGCAATGCTGTTGCAGTTCCGCTCTCCCGGACCGTTCACTAAACTGAGCCGCCGCGAATGCCTACGCCTTGCTACAATAACCAAAAGCCCTGCGAGTGAAGAATGATCCATTTTCCTGTCCCTGAAGCCCTCACCTTCGACGACGTTCTTCTCCTGCCGGCGCGCAGCGATGTGGTGCCCGCGGCGGTCAACACCCAGACCCGCGTCACGCGCAACATCACGCTCAACATCCCCCTCATCAGCGCGGCCATGGACACTGTCACCGAGGCGCAGATGGCCATCGCCATGGCGCAGCAGGGCGGCATGGGCATCGTCCACCGCAATTTGACGATCGAGCAGCAGGCCGGCGAAGTGGACAAGGTGAAGCGCTCGGAGAGCGGCATGATCGTGGACCCGATCACCATGTCGCCCGACGACAAAGTCAGCGACGCGCTCAAGGTGATGGAGCGCTACCGCATCTCGGGCGTGCCCATCACCAAGAACAAGAAGCTGGTCGGCATCCTGACCAACCGCGACCTGCGCTTCGAAACGCGCACCGACATTCCCATCAGCAAAGTGATGACCAAGGAAAACCTGATCACGGTGGCGGTGGGCACCACGCTGGAGCAGGCGGAGCAGATCCTGCACAAGCACCGCGTCGAGAAGCTGCTGGTGGTGGACGACAAGTACACGCTCAAGGGACTGATCACGGTCAAGGACATCCAGAAGAAGCTGAAGTATCCCAACGCCGCCAAGGACAACCAGGGACGCCTGCGGGTGGGCGCGGCCATCGGCGCCACCGGCGATTTCCTGGAGCGGGCGCAGGAGCTGGCGCGGGCCAAGGTGGACGTGATCGCCATTGACAGCGCGCACGGCCACTCGACGCGCGTGCTGGAAGCAATCAAGACGGTGAAGGCCAAGCTGCCGGAGGTGGAACTGATCGCCGGCAACGTCGCGACCTTCGACGGCGCCTGCGAAGTGGCGCGCTCGGGCGCCGACGCGGTGAAGGTGGGCATCGGGCCGGGCTCGATCTGCACCACGCGCATCGTCACCGGCGCGGGCGTGCCGCAAATCACCGCCATCGCCGAGGCGTTCCGCGCGGTGCGCGATGCGCAGATCCCGGTGATCGCCGACGGCGGCATCAAGTACTCCGGCGATGTCACCAAGGCGCTGGCCGCCGGCGCCAGCGTGTGCATGATCGGCTCGCTGTTCGCCGGAACCGACGAGAGTCCGGGAGAAACGATTTTGTACCAGGGCCGCACCTTCAAGGCGTATCGCGGAATGGGCTCGCTGGCGGCGATGTCGGCGGGCAGCGGCGAGCGCTACTTCCAGGAGTCGAGTCCCGGCGATTCCTCGGTGCCGGTCAGCCGCGAAGATGCCGACGGCAACCGCCTGGCCAAGCTGGTGCCGGAAGGGATCGAGGCGCGCGTGGCCTATCAGGGGCCGCTCTCCATGATCATTTACCAGCTCGTCGGCGGCCTGCGCTCCGGCATGGGCTACACCGGCTCGGCGTCTATTGCCGACCTGCAGCAGAAAGCGCGCTTCGTGCGCATCAGCAACGCCGGCATGCGCGAGAGCCACGTGCACGACGTGGTCATCACGCGCGAGGCGCCGAATTACCGCGTCGAATAGATGAACATGCCTGTTGGCCGCGCCTGGATACCCGCGCTGCTGTGGCTGGCGTTAATCGCCTTTGAATCCACGGCGCTGATGTCGGCGGAAAACACCGGACATCTCCTTCTTGCCATCGCCCGATTTTTCGATCCGCGAATCACTCTTGCGCAATTGCAACTGCTCAACGGAGTCGGGCGGAAAATCGGGCATTGTTTCGGCTATGGAATCCTCAGCCTGCTGATGCTGCGCGCCTGGTGGGCAACGCTGACGCTGCCGCGCTCGGCCGCGCGCCTGCCTTCGTGGACGGCCATGGTGACAACGTGGAGCGCGCGCGCGGCCGTGCTCGCGCTGCTGTCGGCGGCGGCCGCAGCGAGTCTCGATGAGTGGCACCAGACGTTCCTTCCGGGAAGGACGGGCACGATCCGCGACGTCGCGCTGGATACCACGGCTGCGGCATTCGTGCAGTTGTTGTTCATCGCCGTGCGTGCGGTGAGAGGAAAGCAAATAGCGATTGGCGATTAGCAATTGGCAGGTGAGGGGAAAAGCACCGAGTACTGAGTACCGAGTGAAGAACTGGGCGACTCGGTACTGAGTACTCGGTACTCGGTACTCGATTTAGAAGCCGCTCGGCGGCGCAGGCGGCGGGCCGGGCTTGCCGCCAGGGCCGCGGTGCTGCCGCATCTCCTGCCACTGCTGTTGCTGTTCCGGCGTGAGCAGCGAGTTCATCTGGGTCATAGCGCCCTGGTGAATGTCGCGGATCTTGGCCTGCTTCTGTTCCGGCGTCAGCGTCGTGTCATTGCGCACCGCCTGCGCCTGCTGCCGCGAGGACTTCAGGATGGGCTGGATCTTGGCGCGCTGGTCGTCGGTCAGATTGAGCTGCGCCAGGGGGACCCTTCCGCGACCCATACCAGCGCCCTTCCCGCGGCCCATGCCGGCATGCTGGCTACGCAGTTGCTTCATCTGCTCCTGCTGTTCCGGCGTGAGGACACCAAGGATCTGCTGATGGGTGGAGGCGCGGAGTTGCCGGAACTTGTCGCGTTTCTGCTCCGGCGTGAGCGTGGTGTCCCACTTAATGGACTGCGCCTGCTGGCGCCCGGCCTGCGTGAAGCCCTGAATCTGCGTCTTCTGCTGGTCGGTGAGGTTGAGTCGCTGCGCCATGCGCTCGAAGCCGCCGTTACGCCGGGGCATCATCTTGTGGGGAGCAGCAGCGGCGTCATCGCTCGGCGCAGGCGCGGTTTGCGCAGCCATCGCGGCGGCGAGGAAAAGGGACAACAGGGCAATAGAAATTCGGGTGAATGCCCGCATGATTTCGGTCTCCTTAGAATTCGGAACTTAATAGTAGGAACCGATCAGGCGGGGAAAAGTTGTGGGGGGATTCGCGATGAGAGTTCGTTTCCCGGTTTGAGAACGGCCCCGGCGAGGGCGCCGGGGCCTACGGAATCGAAGGGAAACTATTCTTTTTCGCCTTTGCCGGATTCGGGTTCGGCGGAAGCTTCGGGAGTGGCCTGGGCTTCGGCTTCTTCCATCGCTTTCTTGGTTTCTTCGCGGCGCTTGGTGCGGGCTTCGGCGCGCTTGTGCTGCTTTGCGGCGATGGCTTTCTCGCTGCCGATCAGCTCGACAAACGCTTTCTCGGCGCCGTCGCCCTTTTGCCACCCGGTGCGGATGATGCGCAGGTAGCCGCCGTTGCGGTCGCCCATGCGCGGCGCCACGGTGTCGAACAGCTTGTCGACGGCGGCGCGCGTCATGAGGTAGGAGGCGGCGAGGCGGCGGGCGGCAACGTCGCCGCGCTTGCCGAGGGTGATCATCTTCTCGACGTGCGGGCGCATGGCCTTGGCCTTGGGTTCGGTGGTTTCAATGCGCTCTTCGAGAATGAGCGAGGTGACCAGGTTGCGCAGCAGGGCGCGACGGTGGCTGGTGTTTCTTCCCAGCTTCTTGCCAGCTTTTAAATGACGCATGATTCCGATCCTTAAAAGGTTTCAGTTTCAGTTTCAGTTTCGGCAAAACCCAACCGAAACTGAAACTGAAACTCGAAACTGCTATTGCTGATGCTCGAAGGCGCCGATGGCGGACTGCGGCGGCAGATTGACGGCTACGGCGTTACCGTGCTCGTCGATCTTCATGCCGAGGCTGAGCCCCATCGAGGCCAGGATTTCCTTGATCTCGTTGAGCGACTTGCGGCCAAAATTCTTGGTCTTCAGCATTTCGGCCTCGGACTTCTGCACCAGCTCGCCGATGCTTTGGATATTGGCGTTCTTCAGGCAGTTGTAACTGCGAACGCTAAGCTCCAACTCCTCGACGGAGCGGTTGAGGTTCTCGTTGCGAATCTCCGGCTTGCGCTCGTCGGTGGAGGCGGTGGCCTCCATCTCCTCTTCGAAGTTGATGAAGATATTCATGTGGTCCTTCACCAGCTTGGCGGCCAATCCAATCGAGTCGGCCGGGTTGACGGAGCCGTTGGTCCAGACCTCGAGCGTGAGCTTGTCGTAATCGGTGATCTGGCCCAGGCGGGCAGCTTCCACCGTGTAGTTGCACTTGCGAACCGGCGAGTGCACCGAGTCGATGGGAATGAAGCCGATGCCCAGGTCCTCTTCGAAGTTCTTGTCGGCGGAGATGTAGCCGCGGCCGCGCTTGAGGCGCATTTCCATATCGAGCTTGCCGCCTTCGCTGACGGTGGCGATGTAGACGTCCTTGTCGAGGACTTCGACGTCGGCGTCGGCTTCGATCATGCCCGAAGTGATCACGCCCGGCTGGTCGGAGCGCAGGTAGATGGCCTTGGGGCCTTCGCCGTTCAGCTTGAAAGGGACCTGCTTGAGGTTGAGGATGATGTCCGTGGCATCCTCCACCACGCCGGGAATGGACTGGAACTCGTGGAGCACGCCTTCGATCTTGACGGCGGTGACGGCCGCGCCCTCGATGGAGCTGAGAAGCACGCGGCGCAGTGCGTTGCCGATGGTGGTACCGAAACCGCGCTCAAAGGGCTGCGCCCAGAAGCGACCGTACTTGTCGGTCAGGGTTTCGGTGTCAGCGGCGAGGCGCTTGGGTTTCTGGAAGCCTTTCCAAAGCATGTGCATTGTTCTCCTTCGGCCATGCGGCTCAATCGCGGCTTCCCTGCCGGCCCGGGCAGGATCAACGCCACGAAAGGCTGATCTGGCACGAATGGGGCCGAAAAAAGTCTGCGGGCCTGTCGGTCTATCGGTCAGTCGGTCATTGCGAGACCGAAAGACCTATAGACCGAACGACCATTACTTGCTGTACAACTCGACGATCAACTGCTCGTTGACCGGCAAATTCACGTCTTCGCGCTTGGGGATCGCAGTGACGCGTCCCTTCATGTTCTCGCGATCCACTTCGAGCCAGTTCGGCGCCGGCTGATGGCTGCTGTACTCGATCGAGGAAGCGATGATGGGCAGCTTCCTGCTGGACTCGCGCACCGCGATCTCGTCGCCGGCCTTCACCTGGAACGAGGGAATGTCGACCTTGCGGCCGTTGACCTGGATATGCCCGTGGCGCACCAACTGGCGCGACTGGCGGCGCGCGGTGGCGAAACCGAGGCGGTACACGACGTTGTCGAGACGCCGCTCAAGCTGCTGCAAGAGCAATTCGCCGGTGACGCCCTTGGAACGCGTCGCTTTCTCGTAGTAGTTGCGGAACTGGCCTTCGTTGGTGAAGTAGATGCGCTTGGCTTTCTGCTTCTCGCGCAACTGCAGGCCGTATCCGACGATCTTCGCCTTGCGGTCCTTGCCGTGCTGGCCGGGGGCGAAGTTGCGGTTTTCGATGGGGCATTTATCGCTGAAGCACTTTGCCCCTTTGAGGAAGAGCTTGGTGCCTTCGCGGCGGCAAAGGCGGCAGACTGGACCTGTGTATCGAGCCAAGTTACTTCTCCTTTTAGAATCGGTTTACAGGATTGGCGATCCCTTCGTCCCGATTGATTTCATTTAGTGATTTAGTGATTTGCGATTTAGTGATTGCCATCGGTACTGCACCGCAATCACTAAATCACTCAATCGCTAAATCGCAAATTCAGACTCTCCGCCGTTTCGGTGGACGGCAGCCATTATGCGGAATCGGGGTGACGTCCTTGATGTTGCGCACCTCGATGCCGGCGGCGGCCAGGGCGCGGATGGCCGATTCGCGGCCCGATCCCGGCCCGCTGACCCGCACCTCGACCGAGCGCAGTCCGTGCTCGCGCGCCAGGTTGGCGGCGGTGATGGCGGCCTGCTGCGCGGCGAAGGGCGTGCCCTTGCGCGATCCGCGGAACCCCAGCGACCCCGAACTCTTCCAGGAGAGCACGTTGCCCTCGCTGTCAGCGATGGTGACGATGGTGTTGTTGAACGACGCCTGAATGTGAGCGATCCCAAAGGGGACGTTCTTGCGCTCACGCTTCTTGAACTTCTTGGTCTTGCCTTTTTTCGCCGGTGCTCCGGCGGTGGTTTCTGCTGCTGCTGGTTTCGCCATTTTGCTGTTCTCGGTTATCGGTTATCGGTTTATCGGCGTCGGTCTTCGGGCTCAAGAACCGAGAACCGAAAACCGATCACCGATTACGTCTTGGTCGCCGACTTCTTCTTGGCGGCCACGGTGCCCTTGCGCGGGCCCTTGCGGGTGCGCGCGTTGGTGTGGGTGCGCTGACCGCGAACCGGCAGGTTGCGGCGATGACGGAAGCCGCGGTACGAGCCGATTTCGATCAGGCGCTTGATGTGCATGGAGACGTCCTTGCGCAGGTCGCCTTCCACGTTGCCCTCGCCCTCGATGACCTGGCGGATGCGGTTGACCTCTTCTTCGTTGAGGTCCTGCACCTTCTTCTCGCCATCCACGTTGGCGGCCGCGACAATCTTGGCGGCGCGCGGGTGTCCGATGCCGTAGATGTAGGTCAGCGCGATGCGCGTGTGCTTGTTGCGCGGAAGATCCACGCCGGCAATTCTGGCCATAAAACCTCTTGTCGATGGTCGATGGTCGATGGCCGATGGCCCGGAAGCCAACGACCCACCGACGACGACGGATTATCCCTGGCGTTGTTTATGTTTCGTGTTTTCGCAGATCACCCGCACCACGCCCTTGCGGCGGATGACCTTGCACTTGTCGCAAATCTTTTTGACCGAAGCCCGTACCTTCATAATTCTTCCTGAATTCAGTGATTTAGTGATTTGTGATTTAGTGATTTGGCGTTGTTCCAGACAATCGCTAAATCACTCCATCGCTAAATCACAAATCCTATTTATAGCGATACACAATCCGCCCGCGGGTCAGGTCGTAGGGAGAAAGCTCCACCGCGACCCGATCGCCGGGCAAAATGCGAATGAAGTTCTTGCGCATCTTTCCGGAAACATGCGCCAGGACCTGGTGCTTGTTTTCCAGTTCGACCTTGAACATTGCATTGGGCAGGGGCTCGATGACCACCGCCATGACTTCAATCGCGTCTTCTTTACTCATTCAACCCCAGTGGCCAGTGACCAGTGGTCAGTGGCCAGTTCTAGTCTTCAGGCGCCAGTCTCAGTCGTCCCTACGGGACTGGCGTTGTTTCTCGTACTGCTACCCGGCACTAAAGCGCCGGGCTACTTTCAGCCGCCGCAATGCGGCTGTTGCCGATCTCTTCACTACTGGCCACTGCCCGCTGACCACTACTGCGTCAAAATCACCGGCCCGTTTTCGGTGACGGCGACGCAATGCTCGAAGTGGGCGCTGAAGCTGCCGTCTTCGGTCACTGCGGTCCACTTGTCGTCGAGCACGCGGGCGCCGGGCGTGCCGGCGTTGACCATGGGCTCGATGGCGATCACCATGCCTTCGCGCAAGCGGGCGCCGTGTCCGCGGGTACCGTAGTTCGGGACCTGCGGGTCTTCGTGCAGCCGCGTCCCGATGCCGTGCCCGACAAACTCACGCACCACGCTGAAACCGTTGGCCTCGACCAGTTCCTGCACGGCCGCGCCGACGTCGCCCACGGTGTTGCCGATTTGGGCGGCGGCGATGCCGCGGTACAGCGACGCTTCCGTGACTTCCAGAAGCTTCTGCACTTCGGGAGCGAGCTTCTCGCCCACCGGGACGGTGATGGCCGCGTCACCGTAATAGCCGTCGAGCACCACGCCGCAATCAATGGAGACGATGTCGCCTTCCTTGAGCAACCGCTTCGGCGACGGAATGCCGTGGACGATCTCCTGGTTGACCGACGTGCACAGCACGCAGGGGTAATCGTAATACCCCTTGAAGGCCGGCTTGGCGCCGAGTTCCTTGATCTTCTTCTCCGCCGCCCGCTCCAGGTCCATGGTGGCGACGCCGGGCTTCACCATGGCGCGGACCGTGTCGAGCACCTGGCGAACGATGCGGCCCGAGGCGCGCATCTTATCCAGCTCGGACGGCGATTTACAAACGATGGCCATCGATCACTTTCAACGCCTCGGCGGTGACGGCCTTCATGTCCTGGTCACCATTGATCTCGACCAACTGCCCCTTGGCCCGGTAATAATCGGCGAGAGGCAAAGTTTGCCGCTCGTAGGCCTTGAGACGTTCGGAGATCACTTCCTCGCAATCGTCACGGCGTGTAACAAGCTTCGCGCCATCGACGTCGCAAAGATCAGCAACGCGGGGAGGCTGGAAGTACACGTTGTAAATGCGCCCGCAGGTGGGACAAGAACGCCGGCCCGTTAGCCGGCGCAACAATTGATTATAGCTCACCTGAATGCTGATCACAATCGGGGGAAGCTTGCGATCTCCCTGATTTTCAAAGCGCTTATCGGCCAAATAGCCATCCAGCCACTGCGCCTGCGCAACCGTGCGCGGATAGCCGTCGAGAATAAAACCGCGAGCCGTATCGGGCCGCGCCAGGCGCTCGGCGACCATGTTGTTGACCAGGTCGTCCGGCACCAGTTCGCCGCGATCCATGATGGCCTTGGCCTGCTTGCCGAGCTCGGTGCCCCGCGAAACGTGATCGCGGAGCAGGTCGCCGGTGGAGACCTGCGGGATGGCATAGCGCTCGACGATGGCCTTCGCCTGCGTGCCCTTGCCGGCGCCCGGGGCGCCCAGCAGGATGACCGGGCCAACCCTCGGCCTCGATTTGTTTACCGCCGCGCTTTCCATAAGAGTTTCTAGTTTCTAGTTTCTGGTTTCTAGTTGTTCTGGTTCCGACGCATCTAGAAACCAGAAACTAGAAACTGTTTTTCTACGCCCAGGTGCGGCGGCCGCGGATGCGCCCGCTGCGCGGGGTAAAGCCTTCGTAATGGCGCATGATCAACTGCGCCTCGACCTGCTGCACCGTATCCATGGCGACGCCGACGACAATCAGCAGCGAAGTGCCGCCGAAATAGAAGGTGACGCCCAATCCGTTGGTCATCCAGGCGGGCAGCTTTTCAAAAAACGCGCCCAGCGCGCCGGGCAAGTGGTTCAGGTGAATGCCGGCGATCATCCACTCCGGAATGAAGGAGATGATGATCAGGTAGAACGCGCCGACCAGGGTGATGCGGGTCAGGATTTCGTTGATCGAATCCGCCGTACGCTTGCCGGGCCGGATGCCGGGGATGAACCCGCCGTACTTCCGCATGTTGTCGGCAACCTCGTTGGGGTTGAAAACGATGCTGACGTAGAAGTAGGCGAAGAAGATGATCCCGACCGCGTAGAGCAGCGTGTAGAGCGGCTCGCCCCAGGAGAGCGCGCGCAGCAGCGGCCCGAAATAACGGTTGTCGCGCAGGAAAAAGCCGGCGGTCTGCGGCAGGGTCAACAGCGACGAGGCGAAGATCACGGGCATGACGCCGCCGGAATTGACGCGCAGCGGCAGGTGGGTGGAGCCGCCGCCCATCACTTTGCGTCCGACCACGCGTTTGGCGTACTGCACCGGGATGCGGCGCTCGCTGCGCTCAACGAAGACGATGAAGGCGACGACAGCGATCATCAGCGTGATCAGGATGATCACGGCGGGCGCGGTGAAGGCGCCCCAGGCGTCGGTGCGGACCTTGTCAATCAGGTCGGCGATGCCGCGCGGCAGGCCGACGACAATGCCGGCGAAGATCAGCAGCGACATGCCGTTGCCGATACCGCGTTCGGTGATCTGCTCGCCCAGCCACATGATGAATACCGAACCGGTGGTGAGGGTGAGCACGGTCATCACAACGAATCCCCAACCCGGATTAGTGACGAAGGCCACGCCACCGGAGGCGGTCTGGCGCTCCAGCGTGACGGCGATGCCGAACGACTGCATGGCGCTGAGGATCAGCGTCAGGTAGCGCGTCCACTCGGTGATCTTCTTGCGCCCCAGTTCGCCTTCCTTCTGCAATTTCGCCAGCGGCTCATACACGACCGTCAGCAATTGCAGGATGATGGAGGCGGTGATGTAGGGCATGATGCCCAGGGCGAAGATGGTCAAGCGGCGAAGCTGGCCGCCGCTGAACAGGTCCACGAAGCCGAGGAAGGTGCCGCGGTTCTGCTCAAAGAACTGCTGCAACAAGTCGGCGTTAATGCCCGGCGTCGGGATGTGCCCGCCGAGACGGTACACCGCCAGCAACCCCAGCGTGAACAGGATGCGCTTGCGGAGGTCGGGAACGCGAAATACGTTGGATAGCTTTTCCAGCATATAACCCTTGTCCTAGGCTTGCTTCTTCTGCTTGCCGGCGCGCTTCTGGGCGCGGGCGGCTTCGAACCTGTTCTTCACGGGAGCAACCGCCTTAATCTCGATGACGGTAATGGTGCCGCCGGCAGTCTTAATCTTCTCTTCCGCCGACTTGGAAAACTTGTGCGCGTGCACGGTCAGGGCGGATTTCAGATCGCCGTCGCCGAGAACCTTCACGCGTTTGTTCTTGCTGCTGACCAGACCGCTAGTGCGGAGGAGGTCGGGCGTGACGTTGGTTTCGCCGAGGTCGGCGAGCTGGGAAAGATTCACGATCGCGTACTCTTCGCGGAAGATATTAGAAAACCCGCGCTTGGGGAGGCGGCGGTGCAGGGGCATCTGGCCGCCTTCAAAGCCGCGCAGGATGCGGGCGCCGCTGCGCGAACGCTGTCCCTTGTGACCGCGGGTGGAAGTCTTGCCCATGCCCGAACCCATGCCGCGGCCGACGCGCTTGCGTTTTTCGGAGGAGCGTTTTGGTGCGTGTAAATTCGATAAATTCATTTCTGGTCTCTCGGTCTCTCGGTCTCTCGGCGCTTCGGTCATGAATGACCGATAGACCGACAGACCTATCCGTTGACTACCTTCACCAAATGCGGCACTTTGGCGACCATGCCGCGGATGGAGGGCGAATCTTCGCGCTCGATCACCTGGTTCAAGCGGGTGAAGCCGAGGCCGCGAACGACCTTCTTGTGCTTCGCCGGCGCGCAGATGGCCGAGCGTACCCACTTGAGGTGCAGCATGGCCTGGTTCGAGTTCGTCTTCGTTTTTGCCGCAGTCATCACAGCTCCTGTACCGTCTTGCCGCGCATGGTGGCGACTTCCTGGCGATCGCGCAATTTCTTGAGCGCGTCAAAGGTGGCCTTGACCACATTATGCGGGTTGGTGGTGCCGATGGACTTGGTCAGCACGTTCTGGATGCCGGCCGAGGTCATGACGGCGCGCACCGCGCCGCCGGCGATGACGCCGGTGCCTTCCGGGGCGGGCTTCAACAGCACCATGCCGGAGCCGAAGCGTCCGAGAACCGCGTGCGGGATGGTGGTCTGGTTGATGTTGACCCGGACAAGATTTTTCTTGGCCGCCTCAATCCCCTTGCGGATCGCCTGTGGCACTTCCTTGGCCTTGCCGGCGCCGTAGCCGACCACAGCGGCCGAGGGATCACCGACCACCACCAGCGCGGCAAAGGACAGATTCTTGCCGCCCTTCACAACCTTGGTGACGCGGTTGATGGAGACGACCTGGTCCTTGAGTTGGTAGTTGCCGGCGTCGAGTTTTCGTTTCACGGTAGCTATTGCCATTAGTCTCTCGATTCGTCTAACTCGTTTTCGGTTATCGGTTGTCGGTGATCGGTCGGCGCCGGTTGAACCGACAACCGATAACCGAGGACCGATAACCTTTCAAAACTGCAATCCGGCCTGGCGGGCAGCGTCGGCCAGGGCCTTGATGCGCCCGTGGTAGAGGTAGCCGCCGCGATCGAAGACGACCTTGGCGATTCCCTTCTCCTTGGCGCGCTCGGCGACCCGCTTGCCGACTTCCTTGGCGGAGGCTACGTTGCCCCCGGTACGCTTGCTGGCCTTGGCGCCCTCGACGGTGCTCGCCGATACCAGTGTCTTGCCGTGCAGGTCGTCAACGACCTGGGCATAGATGTGGTTGAGCGAGCGGTACACGTTGAGGCGCGGGCGCTCCGGGGTGCCGAGCATCCGCTTGCGGATGCGGTCGTGAATCTTGGAGCGGGTCTGATTTTTCGAAGTCGTCGTCAGCATCGTTTTTGTCCTAGTCCCGGGTTTCCATACCCGGCGGCGCATTTGTGATTTAGCGATTTAGTGATTTGCGGAGTACTTTCGAGATTCGCTGCTCCCGACAAAATCACTCAATCACCAATCGCTAAATCGAAAATTACTTCGCCCCCGTCTTTCCAACCTTCTTCTTCAGCCGTTCGCCGGCGTAGCGCACGCCCTTGTTCTTGTACGGGTCGGGCGGACGCAGGGCCCGCATTTCGGCGGCGACCTGACCGACCTTCTGGCGGTCAATGCCGCTGACGCTCAGGCGCGTCTGCTTCGGGTCCACGGCGACCGCGATGCCGTCGGGCAGCGGGTACTCGATGGGGTGCGAGTATCCCAGCGTAAACACAACGACGTTTTTGGTCTTCAACTCGGCGCGGTAGCCGATGCCGACGATTTCCAGATCGCGGTTCCAACCCTTGGTGACGCCCTCGACGGCGTTGTTGATGAGCGCGCGGGTCAAGCCATGGAGCGCGGACTGGTGATCGGTTTCGCGCTGGGCGACCAGATGACCGTCCTGCTGCGCCACCGTGATGCCCTGCGGGACGCGGGTTTCCAGCGCCCCCTTCGGCCCCTGGACCTTGACCAGGTTGCCTTCGATGGAGACCTTCACCCCCTGGGGGATGGCAATCGGCTTTTTTCCAATTCGTGACATATCAGCTCTCGGCTCCCGGCTGTCGGCTCTCGGCTGGTTCGGCCGGCTTCCAGTGTCAATTCGTTATCAGTTATCGGTTTTCGGTTATCGGTTTCCGTAGTTGTCAGTTTCGAGTACCGATAACTGACAACCGATAACCGACAACCGTTTTCAGTAAATCTCGCACAGGAGCTCGCCGCCCACGCCCTGCTTGCGCGCATCGCGGCCGGTCATGACTCCCCGCGGGGTGGTCAGGATGTTGATGCCCATGCCCCCGAGCACGCGCGGAATCTCGTCGTGGCCGACATAAACGCGGCAGCCGGGACTCGACACGCGTTGCAGGCGCGAAATCGCGGCCTCGTTGTTGTTGCCATACTTCAGGTAAACGCGCAACACTTTGCGGCCTTCTTCCTCGGTGGCCTTGAAGTTCGAGATGAAGCCCTCTTCCTTGAGAATGCGGGCCAGCTCGAGCTTCAGCTTGGAGGCAGGGACGTCCACCTTCTGCTGGCGGGCGCGAATGCCGTTGCGGATGCGGGTCAAGAAATCTGCGACCGGATCGGTCAAACTCATTGTGTTGCTTCTCCTTTGCCCGTTCGCTCCCATTCGCTTGGGAGAACCAGCGGCAATGCGTTGCTGTCGATGGTCGATGGCCGATGGTCGATGGCGACCAGGGCCGCGACCGCGTACCTACCAGGACGACTTGGAAACGCCGGGGATCTCGCCCCGCAGCGCCAGGCCACGAAAGCACAAGCGGCAAATGCCGAACTTGCGCAGGAATCCGCGGGGACGCCCGCAGATCTGGCAGCGGTTGTGCTGCCGGGAGGAATAAATTCGGCCCGTCCCCTTGCATGGGAGACAAGCTTTCCCCTCCAGTTCGCGTTTCCCTCGGCACACCGGGCATGCCTTTCCCGGCGTCCTTGCGTCCTTCACTCGTTTTGCGGTTGTAGCCATTTATCTCCTCAAGTCCTTACGGGCGGAAGGGCATGCCGAAGCCCTTCAGCAGGGCGCGCGCCTGGTCGTCGGTGCGCGCCGTCGTCACAATGGTCACGTTCATTCCCCTCGACTTGTCCACCTTCTCGTAGGAAATCTCCGGGAAGATAAGCTGGTCGCGCAGGCCGAGCGTGTAATTGCCGCGGCCATCGAACGACTTGGTGGAGACGCCGCGGAAATCGCGCACCCGCGGCAGCGCCACGTTGATCAGCCGGTCGAGAAATTCGTACATGCGGTCGCCGCGCAGCGTGACCATGACGCCGATGGGCATGCCCTCGCGCACCTTGAAGGCGGCGATGGACTTCTTCGCCTTGGTGATGACCGGCTTCTGGCCGGCGATCTGCTGCAACTCGGCGGCAGCCGGGTCGAGCACCTTGGCGTTTTGCGTTGCTTCACCGACGCCCATGTTGACCACGACCTTGTGGATCCGCGGAACCGCCATGGGGTTCTTGAGCTCGAATTCCTTCATCAGCGCGGGCGCGATTTCTTTCTCGAAGCGGTCGCGAAGACGTGCGGTGGAACGGCTGCTCGCCTTGGGGCGCTGCGGCTTGCCGTCGCCCTTGGCCTCGACCGCGGCCTCGGCCGGTTTGCCCTTGGCCTTGCCGTCGCCTTTCTTGCCCTGCTGCTGCTGCTGCGGCTTTTTCTGTTTCTCGTCTGCCATGTCCTCTTCTACTTCCTCTCACGGTTTCGGAGTGGGTACCGGTTCGTGAGGTGTTCAATTTCGATTTGCCTCGGGCTCGCGCCCTCGGCGAAATCGTCCCGCCCCTAAAGGGGCTCGAATTCTCAAATCCACCCAACCCCGGGCTCACGCCCGGGGCTACTTTCTACCGCCGGCTACGCCGGCTGCATCCTCGCGGGTTCCGAGATCGCCAGATCACCCGATCATCAGTTCACCCGATTATTTCTCCAGCGTCGTGCCGCACTTGTGGCAGACGCGAACTTTGCGGTCGCCACGCGCTTCGTGGCGAATGCGCACCGGACCGCAGGCGCCGCAGATCAGCATCACGTTGGAGATGGAAATCCGGCTCTCCTGCTCGGCGATGCCACCCTTGACGTTGCGCTGCGGGTTGGGGCGCACGTGCTTTTTCACCATCATGACGTGCTCCACCAGGACCTTGCCCTCTTCGGGGAAGACGCGAAGCACGCGGCCCTGCTTGCCCTGGTCGCGGCCGGTGATCACCTTCACGGTGTCGTTGCGGCGGATATCGCTGTGTACTCGTTGCATAAGTCCTATTCCTTCATCCCGTCCCACGGACGGTCAGGCTAGCTACAGCACTTCCGGAGCCAGCGAGACGATTTTCAAAAACTTCTTCTCGCGGAGCTCACGGGCGACGGGGCCGAAGACGCGCGTGCCGACCGGCTCGTGCGCGTCGTTGATCAGCACCGCGGCGTTCTGGTCGAAGCGAATGTAGGTCCCGTCGCGGCGGCGGTGTTCCTTGCGCGTACGCACGATCACCGCCTTCACCACCGTGCCTTTTTTTGCCGTGCCGTCGGGCGAGGCTTCCTTAACGCTGGCGGTGATGACATCGCCGAGTCCGGCGCTGAGCCCGGTGGACCCGCCCAGAGGGAGGATCATCTGCAGCTTGCGTGCGCCGGAGTTGTCGGCGACTTCGAGCATGGATCGCATCATGACTGCCATGTTCAATCTCCTGGTGTGCCGGCCTGCTCTTCCTTGCCGGGCGTGACCGCCTCGGGTCCGACCAGCTTGGCGCGGCGGATGACATCTTTCAGGCGCCAGCGCTTCAGCTTCGACAGCGGGCGTGTTTCTTCCAGGCGGACAACATCGCCGACGTTGGCGGTGTTCTTCTCGTCGTGCGCATAGAAGCGGCGCGAGCGGGCGACGACGCGGCCGTAAAGATGGTGCGCCTTTTTGCGCGTGACCTCGACGATGATGGTCTTCTGCATCTTGGTCGAGACCACGTCGCCGACCAGCGTCTTTTGGGCTGACTTTCTCTCGGTTGCAGTGTCCGGCATTATGGCTTCTCCGTCGCGGCCATCTGGCGCTGGCGCGCAATGGTCTGCACGCGCGCGATGTCCTTGCGCAGGCCGCGGATCTTCTTCAGGCTTTCCGTCTGGCCCATGTTGAGCTGGAACTTCAGGCGGAAGAGCTGATCGTTGAGCTCGCGCTCCTGCTGCTTGAGTTCGGCTTCGGTTAAATTGCGAATCTTCTCTGCATCCATAATTCAGTTCTCAGTGGCCAGTGGCCAGTGGTCAGTGTGTTCCGGATCCGTCGCGCTGGACAAAACGCGTCTTCAACGGCAGTTTGTGCGAGGCCAGACGCATGGCTTCGCGCGCCTCGGTCGGGGTGACGCCTTCCATCTCGAACAAAATCTTGCCGGGACGGACGACGGCGACCCAGTGGTCGGGAGCGCCCTTGCCCTTGCCCATACGGGTTTCGGCCGGCTTCTTGGTGACCGGCTTGTCGGGAAAGAGGCGCAACCAGATTTTTCCGCCACGCTTGACGAAGCGCGTCATGGCGATTCGGCTGGCTTCGATCTGGCGGTCGGTGATGTGGCCGCACTCCATGACCTTGAGGCCGTAATTGCCGAAGGACAGCTCGCTGCCGCGCCAGGCCTTGCCCGCCATGCGACCGCGTTGCTGCTTGCGGTACTTCACTTTCTTTGGCATCAACATAAATCAGCTCTCAGCTATCAGCTCTCAGCTATCACTCTCAGCTTGTTGCTCGCGCTGTCCGCCGTGCACTGATCCCAAAATGTCGGTTCGTCTCTCCACCTGTCTGCTTCCGCTCCGTTCAGCCGATAGCTGAGAGCTGAAAGCTGACAGCTTCCCTAAAACGCGCCCGCGCCCTGCGGCTCGCGCTTCTTGGCGGGCAGGATTTCGCCCTTGTAAACCCAGCACTTCACGCCGATAACGCCGTAGGTGGTGCGCGCCTCGGCAAAGCCGTAATCAATGTCGGCGCGCAGCGTGTGCAGCGGCAGGCGTCCCTGCAGGTACCACTCGGAACGCGCGATTTCGTTGCCGTTCAGGCGCCCGCTGACGCGCACCTTGATGCCCTTGCAGCCGAAGCGCAGGGCGGAATCCACCGACTTGCGCATGGCGCGGCGGAAGCCGACGCGCTTTTCCAGTTGCAGCGCGATCGATTCGGAAACCAGTTGCGCATCGAGCTCGGGCTTGTGCACTTCCTGGATGTCGATGTAGACATCGCGGTTGGTGCGCTTCTGTAACTCGCCTTTGAGCTTGTCGATCTCCGCGCCCTTGCGGCCGATGATGATGCCCGGCCGGGCGGTGCGGATGATGATGCGCAGCTTGTTGCCGGGGCGCTCGATCTCGATGGAGCTGACGCCGGCCGACTTGAGCTTGTCCTTCAGCTCACTCTTCAGCTTGACGTCTTCCAGCAAGAACTTGGCGTAGTCGCGGGTCATAAACCAGCGCGACTTCCACGGCTTGGTGTAGCCGAGACGGAATCCGTATGGATGGACTTTTTGTCCCATAGTTCCTCTTTGCTAGCTGTCAGCTTTCAGCTGTCAGCTTTCAGCTTTCAGCGAAAACCTATTTCTTTTTTCCCTTACCCGCGAATTTCTTCGCGGGTGGCTTCTTCTTGGCGAGCGGCTTGCGCGCCGGTTTGCGGGCCGGAGCGGCGGCGTGCGTTGCTTCCGCCGGTTCCGCCGAGGCGCCGTTGCGGTTCTTCTCCGCCAGCGTGATCTCGATATGGGTCATGCGCCGCTGGTAGCGGTAGGCGCGTCCCATGGGAGCGGGGCGGATGCGCTTCATGCGCGGGCCTTCGTTGGCGATGGCGCGCAGCACGAAGAGGTTGTCCACATCCACGTCCACGCCCTTCTCCGTGCTCAGGTAGTTGGCGTTCTCGATGGCCGAGCGCAGCACCTTCTGGACGTTGGGCGCGATGCCCTTCTTGGTGAAGGTGAGGGTGTTCATCGCGTCCTCGACCCGCCGTCCCTTGATCAGGTCCAGCACCAGGCGCGCCTTCTGCGGCGAAACGCGCACGTATTTTGCCGAGCTTCTGAATTCCATGTTCGTCTCTCTACGCCTTCGGCGGCGCCGCCGGAGCTGCCGGAACGATCGCTCCCGGGCCTCCGACCACGCCCGCCGGTCTGGCGGCAACTTCGGTGGCGGCCTTCATCGAGTGTCCCTTGAACTGCCGGGTGAAGCTGAACTCGCCCAGCTTGTGCCCGACCATGTTCTCGGTGATGTACACCGGGATGAATTTCTTGCCGTTGTGCACCGCGATGGTGTGACCCACCATCTCGGGGATGATGGTCGAGCGCCGCGACCAGGTGCGGAGCACCTTCTTCTCGTTGCGCTGGTTCATCCCCTCGATGCGCTGCGCGAGGAAACCGTCAATGAACGGACCCTTTTTTTGTGAACGCATAATTCGTATTCCTATTTCTTGCTCTTGCGGTTGACGATGAACTTGTCAGTCCGCTTGTTATTGCGCGTCTTGTAGCCGCGGGTGGGCTGGCCCCACGGAGTCACGGGGTGACGTCCGCCGGAAGTCTTGCCTTCGCCGCCGCCGTGCGGGTGGTCCACCGGGTTCATGGCGACACCGCGGTTGTGCGGGCGCTTGCCGAACCAGCGGGTGCGGCCCGCCTTGCCGATCGAAATGTTCTCGTGATCGAGGTTGCCGACCTGGCCGATGGTGGCCATGCAGTCCACCGCAACGCGGCGCGTCTCGCCCGAGGGCAGCTTGAGCAGCGCGTAGTCGCCTTCCTTGGCGACCAGTTGCGCGGCGGCGCCGGCCGAGCGCGCCATCTGCGCGCCTTTGCCGGGACGCAACTCGATGTTGTGCACCGTGGTGCCGGGCGGAATATTGCGCAGCGGCAGCGCGTTGCCCACCAGGATGTCGGCTTCGGGGCCGCTGAGAATCTTGGCGCCCAGCTTGAGGCCGTCGGGCTGAAGGATGTAGCGCTTCTCGCCGTCGGCGTAGCTCAGCAGCGCGATGCGCGCCGAGCGATTCGGGTCGTACTCGATGGAAGTCACGACCGCCGGAATGCCCGCCTTCTCGCGCTTGAAATCGATGATGCGGTACTTGCGCTTGTGCCCGCCGCCCCGGAACCGGCTGGTGATGTCGCCCTGGTTGCGCCGCCCGCCGGTGCGTTGCTTGGACTCGGTCAGCGCCTTGTGCGGCCGGTTGGTCGTAAGCTCGTCATTGACCAGCGTCGTCTGGAAGCGCAGCGTCGAGGTAACCGGTCTGTAAGTTTTTATAGCCATAGTCAGCTCTTTGTGTCTCGCCATTGGCCATTGGCCGTTGGCATTTGGCCGTCAACCGCTTCGGCAGTCCTGAAGACTGGCGACCGGCGACTGACGACTAAAGGTTTTGCGCGTACTCGGGCATCTTTTCGCCCGCCTTCAAGCGCACGTAAGCCTTCTTCCAATCGGGGCGGTAGCCGGTGAACTTGCCGCGACGGCGTTCCTTGCCCACGAAATTGGCGGTGCGCACCGAATCCACCTTCACCTTGAAAATGGACTGCACCGCTTCCTTGATCTCGGTCTTTGTCGCCTTGGAAGCGACCTGGAAAACCAGCGTGGCTTCGGTCTCCTTCACGCCCAGGCCCTTCTCGGTGATGATCGGCTTGCGGATGATCTGGTAGGCCGATTTCATTACGCGACCTCCTCGTGCCGGCGCTTGCTCACCGACTTCTTGAGCGAGTCCTGCAGCTTCTCCAGCGCGGGGCGGGAGAAGATGGCGCGGTCATAGCGCAGCAGGTGATAGGGGTGAACCTGGTTGCCCCGCACCAGCTCCACACCGTGCAGGTTGCGCGAGCTGAGTTCCAGGTTGCGGTTCTCGCGCGCGCCGTCCACCACCAGCGCCGTGCTCTCCACCTTCAGCGCATCGAGCGTCTTGCGGAAGGCGTTGGCCTTGACCTCGGTGAGTTCGAAGTTCTCCACCACGGTCAGCTTGCCGTCGGCAAACTTGGACGCCAGCGCCGAGCGCAACGCGCCCAGCAGCTTCTTGCGCGGGAAAGCGTAGTCATAGGAGCGCGGCTGCGGGCCGTGCACCGTGCCGCCGTGCCGCCACAGAGGCGAGCGGATGGAGCCTACGCGGGCGCGTCCGGTGCCCTTCTGCCGCCACAGCTTTTTGCCCGATCCGGAGACCAGCTTGCGGTTCTTGGTGGCATGCGTGCCGGCGCGCTGGGCTGCGCGGTAGTGCCGCACCGCCTCCCAGATGAGGTCTTCGTTGACTGCTCCGAAGACTTCGTCGGCCAGCTCGAAGCTGCCGGTCTTTTCGCCGCTCAGATTGAGTACGTCTATCGTAGCCATTTTTTGCTCTCAGCTATCAGCTCTTTGCCCACATCTGCCAAAACCGGGCAGATGTGGGGCACCATTAACTCTTCTTCTTCGTGGCGCGCTTCGAAGCCTTCAACGGATCGATCGTGCCGGTGCCGGCGAATCCGCGGCGCTCGCGCGGAGGCCGTTTCGACTTGCTGATGACAACGTAACCGCCGTTGGGTCCGGGCACTGCCCCTTCCACCACCAGCAGGTTTTCGTCCTTGTCAATTCCGAGCACGCGCAAATTGCGCGTCGTAACGCGCGCATGGCCCATGTGACCGGCCATGCGCATCCCGGGAAACACGCGCGACGGGAAAGCGGAGGAGCCGATCGAACCGTTGATGGTGAACATGGAACCGTGCGAACTGGGGCCGGCCCGGAAATGGTGGCGCTTGACGACGCCGGCGAATCCGCGTCCCTTGCTGGTGCCGGTAACGTCCACGAAGCGCTCACCGTCGAAGATGTCCACCAGGACGCGGTCGCCGACCTTGGTCTGGTCGCCGTCGCCGGTGGCGCCATCCACCACAAGGTCGATTTCCCTGATGAACTTCACCGGCGGCAGATTGTTCTTGCCGAAGTGGCCGCGCATGGGCTTGTTCAGCCGGGTTTCCTTGACGAATTCCACCAGCCCGATCTGCGCCGCTTCGTAGCCGTCCTTGTTGCCGGTCTTGCGTTGCGTAATGACGCAGGGTCCGGCTTGCAGGACGGTAGCCGGGCGCACGTCGCCGTTGCTGTCGAACAACTGCGTCATGCCGACTTTCTTGCCGAGAATTCCGTTGATTGCCATGTTCTTTGTCCTAACTCCGCTTCCTGTCCGGCGATTGCTCTTTCCGGGGGCCGTAGCCACGGAAGCTTTGTTGGTCGCCAGTCGCCAGGCTCCAGGAAAACCCGCCTGGGGACTGGAGACTGCAGCCTATTTGTGTTCCTTCCCAAACGCCTTGATCTCCACGTCCACGCCGGCGGGGAGGTCGAGCTTCATGAGCGCGTCCACCGTCTGCTGCGTTGGCTCCAGGATGTCGAGCAGGCGCTTGTGAGTGCGGATCTCGAACTGCTCGCGCGACTTCTTGTCCACGTGCGGGGAACGCAGCACGCAGTACTTGTTCTTGACCGTGGGCAGCGGAATCGGGCCCGCGATCTGTGCGCCGGTGCGTCGCGCGGTTTCCACGATCTCGCCCGTGCTCTGGTCGAGCACGCGATAGTCGTAAGCCTTCAGCCGGATCCGAATTCGTTCTTTTCCAATCATGGTGTCATCTCAAAGAGCGTGCGGCTGGATGCATGCCGTCCGTGTTGTGTCGTCCCTACTGGACTCCGGTTCTTATGAACTTCAGCCGTCCCTACGGGACTGGCTCCAATTTTCGCTACCCAACCCGGCACTGAAGTGCCGGCCTATTTTCATCCGCCGCTTCGCGACCGACGTTCGGATCAGTGATGTTCAGTTCGCCCGATCACCGGATCACCCGATCACCAGATCGCCAGATCACCCGATCGCCCGATCACCCGATCTACGAAACAATCTCCGTCAGCGTTCCGGCCCCAACCGTGCGGCCGCCTTCGCGGATCGCGAACCTCAGCCCCTTTTCCATCGCCACCGGGGTGATCAGCTCGATTTCCAGGTTCACGTTGTCGCCCGGCATCACCATTTCCGTGCCCGCCGGCAGGTGCGCCACGCCCGTCACGTCCGTCGTCCGGAAGTAGAACTGCGGACGATACCCGTTGAAGAACGGCGTGTGCCGCCCGCCTTCTTCCTTCGACAGCACGTACACCTCGCCCTTGAATTTGGTATGCGGCGTGATCGAGCCCGGCTTCGCCAGCACCATGCCGCGCTCCACGTCTTCCTTCGGCGTGCCGCGCAGCAGCAGCCCGGCGTTGTCGCCCGCCAGGCCTTCGTCCAACTGCTTCTTGAACATCTCCACGCCCGTGACCACCGTCTTGCGCGTCTCGCGGAACCCGACGATCTCCACTTCCTCGCCCACCTTCACCTTGCCGCGCTCGATTCGTCCGGTCACCACCGTGCCCCGTCCCTGAATCGAGAAAATATCTTCAATCGGCATCAGGAACGGCTTGTCCAGATCGCGCACCGGCATCGGCACGCTCTTGTCCACCGCCGCCATCAGCTTGTCGATCTCCGCTTCCCACTTGGCTTCGCCGTTCAGCGCGCCCAGCGCCGAACCGCGGATCACCGGCACGTCATCGCCGGGGAAGCCGTAGCCCTTCAGCAGCTCGCGCACTTCCAACTCCACCAGGTCGAGCAGTTCCGGATCGTCCACCGCGTCGCACTTGTTGAGAAACACCACCACGTAGGGCACGCCCACCTGGCGCGCCAACAGCACGTGCTCGCGCGTCTGCGGCATGGGACCGTCGGTCGCCGCGACAACCAGAATCGCCCCGTCCATCTGCGCCGCGCCGGTAATCATGTTCTTGATGTAGTCGGCGTGGCCCGGGCAATCGACGTGCGCGTAGTGCCGGTTCACCGTCTCGTACTCCACGTGCGCCGTGGCGATGGTGATGCCGCGCGCCTTCTCTTCCGGCGCGTTGTCAATCGAGTCGAACGAGCGGAACTTCACGCTCGGATTGTTCTTCCCCAAAACCTTCGTGATCGCCGCCGTCAGCGTCGTCTTGCCGTGATCGATGTGACCGATCGTGCCCACGTTTACGTGCGGCTTGGTGCGCGCAAATTTTTCTTTCGCCATGATTGCTCCATCAATCGTCCCTGGGGGACTCGCGTTCTAAACTCTTCGCTACGGTCTGAAACCAGCAGACCGACGCGGCTCATCTGCTTCGCCTTTGGGTTCGTATTCCAACCATGCCGTCGATAAGTGATCCCATTTGAGAAGTATCACTTTCGGCAAGCCACTAGGCTGAACTCGTTCGCCCATCCAAATCCAAGCGCCAAGATGATCCTCGCTGACCACAAACGCTTCGACTGCCTTTCCAGGCCTGGCTAGTTCCCCAAACTCGGCCTGACCGGTGGCCGAAAGCGTGAAATGAACGTTTCTGCCGCTTAGAGTCACTGTTTCTTCTCGAAGATCAGCTCACCGCGACCGAGGCCGAACAGAACCATGTTCCTTAGCCTGTTCAACTCCGACTTGGTCCCAGCATCCAGAACATCGTCCACCAGTTCCCAAGAAAGCACGACTGGCGTGATTCCGTTGGGAGTCTCAACTTCCAATCTCCACGTTGCCGTATCCAAGTTGCGAACGACACTGACTAGCCGGTAACCACTTCCAAGCGAATCCAGAACTGTTTGTACTTGTTCGCCGAGTTGCCGCGCACGCACGAGTATCCGCTCGCTGCGCTCGGCCAGCACGAGCTTGGAACGCTGGTATTGCTCTTCGGTCAGTCCGAACTTGAAAGCGAGTTCCTTCTCTTCGGACGTCAAATCCGCAATTGGCCAATTCGGCTTCTCAGCGCCGACGTGCAACCCGCCGTAGCCGTCAATGCGAATATCGAAATTCGGCGCACCCATATAGACCCTACCTGTTCACTGCCCTGCCCTGCACCCGGGCGATAATTTCCTCCGACACCGAGCGCGGCACCTCTTCATAGCGCGCGAAGTGCATGGAGAAGGTGGCGCGGCCCTGGGTGTTGGAGCGCATCTGCGTGGCGTAGCCGAACATTTCGCTCAGCGGCACCATCGCCTTGATGACCTGCGATCCGGCGCGGTGTTCCATGCCCTCGATGCGGCCGCGGCGGGAGTTCAGGTCGCCGATGATGGCGCTCATGAAATCTTCCGGCACCACCACTTCCACCGACATCACCGGCTCCAGCAGCACCGGCGTGGCCCTGCGCGCGGCCTCTTTGAACGCCATGGATCCGGCGATCTTGAAGGCCATTTCGCTGGAGTCCACGTCGTGATAGCTGCCGTCGTAGAGGATGGCCTTGACGTCCACCATCGGGTAGCCCGCCAGGATGCCGCCTTCCAGGGCTTCCTTGATCCCGTGGTCCACCGGCTTGATGAATTCCTTGGGCACCGAGCCGCCGACGATTTCGTTCTCGAATTCGTAGCCCTTGCCCGGGTTGGGTTCGAGCTTGATCTTGACGTGACCGTACTGGCCGCGCCCGCCGGTCTGGCGGATGAACTTGCCTTCCGCCTGCGACGGCTTGCGGATGGTCTCGCGGTAGGCGACCTGCGGCTTGCCGACGTTGGCCTCCACCTTGAACTCGCGCATCATGCGGTCAATGATGATTTCCAGGTGCAGCTCGCCCATGCCGCTGATGATGGTCTGGCCGCTGTCGGGATCGGTGTTGACCTTGAAGGTCGGGTCTTCCTGGGCCAGGCGCCCGAGCGCGACACCCATCTTTTCCTGGTCGGCCTTGGTTTTGGGCTCGACCGCCACCGCGATCACCGGCGCCGGGAATACGATCGATTCCAGCACGACCGGGCTGGTCTCGTCGCAGATGGTGTCGCCGGTGGTGATGGTGCGCAGCCCGACGCAGGCGCAGATGTCGCCGGCGTAGATCTCGCTGATCTCCTCACGCTTGTTGGCGTGCATCTTCAGCAGGCGGCCGATGCGCTCGCGCTTGCCCTTGGCGGGAAGCCAGATGTTGTCGCCGGTCTTGAGCTGGCCGGAGTAAATGCGGATGAACGCCAACTGGCCGACGAATGGGTCGGTCATGATCTTGAATGCCAGCGCGGAAAGCGGCGCGTTGTCGTCGGGTGCGCGCTCCACTTCCTTGCCGGTGTCGGGATCGATGCCCTTGACCGGCGGGACATCAATGGGCGAGGGCAGGAAGTCCACGACGGCGTCCAGCATGGGCTGCACGCCCTTGTTCTTGAAGGCCGAGCCGCACAGCACCGGGAACAGCTTCAGGCCGATCACGCTCTTGCGCAGCGACTTCCTGAGCTCGTCCGCAGTGATGTTCTCGCCTTCCATGTACTTGTGGAGCAGGTCGTCGTCGTTCTCGACGATGGTCTCCACCAACTGGTTACGGAACGCGGTGGCCTTCTTCTTCAGGTTCTCCGGGATGTCCTGGATTTCGGACTTGGCGCCCAGAGTCTCTTCCAGCCATACAATGGCCTTCATTTCGAAGAGATCAATGACGCCTTTGAAGTTGGATTCGCTGCCGATGGGAAGCTGGATGGCAACCGGACGGGCGTTGAGGCGCTTGCGGATGGTCTCGACGGCGTGCTCGAAATCAGCGCCGGTCTTGTCCATTTTGTTGATGAAGCAAATGCGCGGGACGCCGTATTTGTCGGCCTGGCGCCAAACGGTCTCCGACTGCGGCTCGACGCCATGCACGGCGTCGAACACGGCGACCGCGCCGTCGAGCACGCGCAGCGATCGCTCCACCTCGGCCGTGAAGTCCACGTGGCCGGGCGTGTCAATGATGTTGATCCGCTCATCGCGCCAGGTGCAGGTGGTGGCGGCGCTGGTGATGGTGATCCCGCGCTCCTGCTCCTGCTCCATCCAATCCATCGTGGCGGTGCCTTCGTGGACCTCGCCGATGCGGTGAGTGCGGCCTGTATAGAACAGGACGCGCTCCGTCGTCGTGGTCTTGCCGGCGTCGATATGCGCCATGATGCCGATGTTGCGGCAACGATCTAATGGAACCAGTCTTGCCACGTCTTACCTAACTTCCTTCCGAATCCCTGGGCTCGTTCGTCGTCGACCGTCGACGGTCGACCGTCGACAGCAACACCTACCACCGGTAATGAGCGAAGGCCTTGTTGGCTTCCGCCATGCGGTGAACGTCTTCCTTCTTCTTGATCGCGGCGCCGCGATTGTTGGCGGCGTCGAGCAGTTCATTGCTGAGCTTGTCGGTCATCCCCTTCTCGGCGCGGCCGCGGCTGTAACCGATCAGCCAGCGGATGGCGAGCGAGGTGCGGCGATCGGGGTTCACTTCCACCGGGACCTGATAGTTGGCGCCGCCGACGCGGCGGGTTTTGACTTCCAGCACCGGCTTGGCGTTCTCGACTGCCTTCTTGAACAGCTTCAAGGCTTCGTCGCCGCCCTTCTCCTGCATCTTCTTCATCGACGAGTAGAAGATGTTCTCGGCGGTGGACTTCTTGCCGCCCCACATCATCGAGTTGATGAACTTGGTGACCAGCGTCGAACCGTAGATCGGGTCGGCGGCAACTTCGCGCTTCGGAGTGTGTCCTTTTCTTGGCATGACTCAATCGCTCTCGGCTCTCGGCCATCGGCTCTCGGGCCGACAGCCTAAATTCTTCGTTTCCGGCCGACAGCCGATGGCCGACGGCCGATGGCCCACTAGGCCTTGGGTCTCTTGGCGCCGTACTTGGAGCGGCCCTGCTTGCGGTTGGCGACGCCGACCGCATCCAGGGTGCCGCGAATCACGTGATAACGCACGCCCGGAAGGTCTTTCACGCGGCCGCCGCGGATGAGCACGATGGAGTGCTCCTGCAGGTTGTGGCCGACGCCGGGAATGTACGTGGTCACCTCGATGCCGTTGGTCAAACGCACGCGGGCGACCTTGCGCAGGGCGGAGTTCGGCTTTTTCGGCGTCTGGGTATAGACGCGGGTGCAGACGCCGCGCTTCTGCGGGCAGGACTGCAGGGCCGGACTGGCCGTCTTGTAATTCGGGGCAGTACGCCCCTTGCGCACCAACTGATTAAACGTAGGCACTCTTGGCTGCTCCTTCTGCCCCATCACGCGCAAAACCGGCGCGTGCCGGGACCCGTCACTCCCGAGAATGCGCAACCGCGCCTCTCCGCGAACTCCGGCGGGCACAGCGCCGCACGCTCGTGCATTCGTTGCTGGCCGGCCTGAGGCCGCCATAAATCCCGCCACGGAGCGGGAGATTTCGGTTTCCGTTAGGCTGGGAAGGACGACGGTGACACCGAGCCGAAGCGGTAGGTGTTCCGTTTCGTCTTCCTCGTCCTGCATACCCCCACCGAAGACGGTGAGGCAGCGCAGGAACGTTTCAGCGAGGGCACCCTCACGGGTGAAACTCAGCCGCTACAAGCAAGCCAAACTTAACTCGCAGAACCTTTTGAATATAACAACTCAGGCGCGAGGCGTCAACCGCAGGTGGAAAGTGAATTCACGCCAGTTCTTGGATTCAGCAGGGTGGGCCGTGGATTCGACTCAGCGCACCAGCGATGGAGCAGATCCCGCGCTGCGCTCGGCTCACGCCGCCGGGAGATCCCGCGCTGCGCTCGGGATTTCGGCAGGCGGCTCCCGCTGCGCTCACGCCGCCGGGAGATCCCTCGCTGCGCTCGGGATTTCGCCTGCGGGCTCCCGCTCCCCTTCGGCTGCGCCTCGGGTCGCTCACGCCCGCAAAACGGCTCAAGTTGCCGAAAATCTCACCAGCTTCTACACTGAGTTCTTTCCCAAGACCTTGCAAAAGGAACCGTCCGGCCTGAAGGTCGAGCGGGGAGGAAGCATGCGGCGGTCGGCAGTCATATCCAGGCTTCAGGCATCGGAGTTCAGGAACCAGGCGATTGGCAAGTTGCAACTCACTGCCCGCCCGCGTCTGGGCGCGGCGCTTGCCGTTGTCCTCATGCTCGCGCTCGCCGGATGCGGCGGCGGCAGTTCGAGTTCGAGTACGAGTACGAATACGGTCACCGCGATTCCTTCCTTCCTCTCGCTCAATTTGGGCGACGTGGCCACGATCAGCGCCATAGTGACCGACGCCAGCGGAACCGTGGTCAGCAACCCGCCGGCCTTCACCTACTCATCCAGCAATACCGCGGTCGCAACCGTCTCCACCACGGGTGCTGTGTGTGCGGGGAAGTGGGACACTAATTTCATCGTCTGTGACACGACGGGCGTGCAGCCGGGCACGGCTAACATCACGGTTACCAGCGGTACAGCCACCGGCACGGTGCCGGTGTACACGCACCTGCACGTTGACCGGGTAACGGTCAGCCCTTCGTCGGTGAATTGCGTTTCGTCAGGCCAAACGCTGCAACTGTCGGCCAAGGCGTTCAACAATAACGTGGATATCACCTCGACGGTGGGCCCGTTTACGTGGTTGACTCTCTCGGTCGACGTTAACACGGTGGACACCAACGGGCTGGTGACCGCCAGGACGCCCGGCCAGACTGGAGTTGTCGCGTCCGTAGCGGCGGTCAACAGCGCGGCAGTGACGTGGGTGACCTGCCCGGTGCAGAGCATCAATATTCACCTCACCAGCGGGCCGGATACGACGTTCTCCCTGGGCGCGGCGGGGAACACGGTCAGCCTGGCAGCCGACGTGGTGGACAGCCACGGAGTGTCGGTAAGCGCGCCGCTGAACTGGTCGAGTACCCAGCCGGCGGTAGCGAACGTGAACTCGGCGGCGCTGGTCACGGCAGTGGCGGCGGGGACGACTAGCATTTCGGCGAGTTGCGCCGGATCATGCAACGTCGGATTGGCCTCGGTGTACAGCAACGCGGTCACGGGCACGGTGGGGGGGACGTCGGCAACGACGGTCTACGCCACCGGAACCGGCGCCACCTCGCTGGTGCCGATCGATACTGGCACCAACACCGCGGGCACCGCAATCACGCTGCCCGCCATGCCCAATTCATTCCTCTTCAACCGTATCGGCTCCACCGGGTATCTGGGCAGCAGCGCCGGGTTGATGGCGATCGATGCAGCCAGTGGCGCGGTCTCGCAGAACACCGGCGTGGTCGGTACCGTGCTGGCGATATCTCCGGACAGCAACCGGCTGATTGTGGCCGGCTCCAACACGCTGTGGGTGCTGGGTGTGGGAAGCGGGATCGCGACCGAGACGTCGCCGATCCTCGCAGCCAACGCCGCCGACTTCACCCCCGACAGCCGGGGGGCGTACATCGTTGCCGGCAACACTCTGTACTTCTGGACGCCGGGATCGTTCCACCCCATTTCCCTGGGCGGCGCCGCGAACGACGTGAAGTTCCTGCCCAACGGCGCGTTCGCCTACTTTGCCGGAGGCGCGCCGGGAGCAGCCGTGACGGCGCGCGCGGCTTGCGACAATTCGCTGGACGACAGCATCGCAACACCCGGAGCGCCGAGCTTCCTGAGTCCGCTGCCGAACGCTGGCACCGTGCTGGCGGTGGATTCCCCAGGGATTGACGTGATCAAAGTCACGACCACCCGCGTCGGCTGTCCGCCACCGTTGTCCGATACGCTGACCAGCGTGAATCTTGGCGTCGGAGCGTTCACCGCGCGCCAGTTGATCGTGTTATCGGACGGATCCAAGGCGTTCGTGACCAGCGACCTGGGACAATTGCTCGGGCTAACGACGGCAACGTCCACACCGTTTGCCATTTCGCTGGCGGGCGGCGCCAATGCCTTTACCGGCGGTGCGACCCTCGACGGCGCCAAGCTGTACGTCGGCGGCAGCGACAACGCGGTTCATCGCATTGACGTGGCCGGCGGCAGCGACGCGCAGCAGATTGGCGTGTCGTTCAAGCCGGACCTAGTGGCGGTAAGACCGAAATAGTCTCTAGTCGCCAGTCGCCGGGCGCCAGGAATAAATCAACCCGGATTTTGCCGATCAGACAAGCAAATGCCCTCGCACTCGCGAGGGCTTTTCTGTCTGACGACTGGCGACTGGAGACTGGCGCCTACGAACTGAACGCTTCCTCGTAATCCTCGGGATCGATGCCGTGGTAGGTGAGGGTGTGCTTGAGGCGGCTGCGGAGATCGCCGGGCGTCGCCTCGATGAAAGCGCGCACCGCGGTTTCCATGGAAACTTCGTCCTCACCATCATCGGCGGTGAGCGACTCGGCGCGGCTTTCCATGGCGTCTTTGACAGCGTCGCGAACCGGCGCCGGGAGCGCGCCGATCAGTTCGGCAACAATTTCGTTGGCTTCGTCGGACCAGGTCATTTCAGTTGTCAGTTGCTAGAACTGGTTTCAAAAGTCGCTTTGGGGAAGGGCACGGCTTCAGCCGTGCCGCCGACCGCGCAAGAATACTAGGCTTTAGCCCCTGAGGGATTAACCTCCGACGCCCTGCCCGACTTTTGAAATCAGCTCTGGTAGTTGGAACAGTTGGTCGCCGGTGACGAATTGCTAGCCAGCTTCTTTGTCCTTGTCCTTGTCCTTGTCCTTATCCAGGCCGCGGGCGATCGAGTCTAGCACGCCATTAATAAAGACGATGGACTCGGGAGAGGAGTAGCGGCGCGCGATCTCGATTGCCTCATTGATGATCACCGGCCGGGGCGTCTGCGGCATGGCGAAAAATTCCGCCACCGCGGCGCGCAGCAGGTTGCGGTCCACGGCCGCCATCCGCTCCATGCGCCAGTTCACAGCGTGCTGCTCGATGATGCGGTTGATTTCGCCGGCTCGATCCTGGGCCACATCAAACAGCTTCTCGGCGAAATCGCGGACCTCCTCGTCCATGTCGTTGCGCTCGGCCCAGAAAGTGCGGCGGACCTCCTCGGGAGACTGCTTGCCCATGTCGGACTGAAACAGCATCTGCAACAGCAGTTCGCGGGATTTGCGGCGAGAACCCATGTCGGTCGATGGTCGTTGGTCGATGGTCGATGGCCGGTTAGATTGCGAATCAGCGACGGCGAGTCGATTTCTTCTTAGCTCTCCCCTGCATACGCTTCTTCTCGGATCTTGAATTCATCACACGCGCGGCTGAGCCCAAAGATTTGATGCGTGAGCCATCGACCGTCGACCGTCGACCATCGACTGTCTTCAGTCGCGCCATCTCCACCGCAGCCAGGGCGGCGTCGGAGCCCTTGTTGCCGGCTTTCAGCCCGGCGCGGTCAATCGCCTGCTCCAGCGTGTCGCAGGTCAGAACGCCGAATGCATGCGGCACGCCGGTTTCCTGCGCCGATTGTCCGATGCCGCGCGTGACCTCGTTGGCAATGACTTCGTAATGCGCCGTTTCGCCGCGAATCAGGCACCCCAGGCAGATGATGGCGTCGTGTTTCCCGGTTTGCGCCAGCATGCGCGCCGCCGCGGGAATTTCAAACGAGCCGGGAACGCGAACGATGACGATGTTCTTCGCATCCGCTCCCAGACGGTGCAGCGCGTCCTGCGCCCCGGCGAGCAGACGCTCGGTGATGAACGCGTTGAAGCGCCCGACAACCATCGCGAAGCGCAGACCGGTTGCGTCCAGTTTGCCTTCGCGGGTGTTGGCGGCGCGCCAGTCTTCCTGATACGAAAAGACCGTAAGGCGGCCGGCGCCGGCAGGCATTTCCAGGGTAAACATGCGCGCGCCCCAGTCGGTGTCGGAAATTTCGCCGGCGATTTTGAACGCGCGCTTCTTTGCGATTTCGTAGCTGACGTCGGCGCTGTCGGTTTCGATCACCAGGTCGCAATCGGGAAAGCCTTCGCCGATGCCGATCTCCACGCCGGCTTCGCGCGCGTCGAACTTCACGCCCTTGCTGCGGCGGCCCTCCCAGGATTCTCCGCGCGCCACCCCGAGCGCGTCGAAAAACTCCACCAGCGCGCGATAATCCTGCTCGCTTCTCGCCACCAGCAATTTGTGTAGTGACTTGATCATTTCGAAAATTGAGCCACAGAGGACACCGAGGACAGCTTTGCGAAAAACATTCGTTCCTCTGTGTCCTCTGTGGCTAATTATTTTCCTTTAAAATTTGGCGCGCGCTTCTCCAGGAACGCCTTGGTGCCTTCGGTCTTGTCTTCGGTCGCGCAGCAGACGCCGAACAGCGTGGCTTCCAGGTACAGGCCTTCCTGCAGCGTCATCTCCATGCCCTTGTTGATGGCCTCGATGGCGTACTGCACGGCGAGCGGGGCGTTGGCGATGATCTTGTGCGCGATGGCTTCGGCGCGCGCGATCAGCTCCGGCTGCGGCACCACCTCATTGACCAGCCCGATGCGGTGCGCTTCGGCGGCGGTGATCATTTCGCCGGAGAGCACCATCTGCATGGCAATGCCCTTGCCGACCAGGCGCGGCAGGCGCTGCGTCCCGCCGTAGCCGGGAATGATGCCGAGCTTGACCTCGGGCTGGCCGAGCTTGGCGTTGTCGCTGGCCAGGCGCATGGTGCACGCCATGGCGAGCTCGCAGCCGCCGCCCAGCGCGAAGCCGTTGATGCAGGCGATCACCGGCTTGCCCAGGTTTTCGATCAGGTTGAGCACGCTCTGGCCCTTGTGCGTGTACGCCTTGCCTTCGACCGCGTTGTGCTTGGCGAGCTCGTTAAGATCGGCGCCCGCGATGAAGGCTTTTTCGCCCGCGCCGGTCAGGATGACAACGCGGATGGCATCGTCGGCCTTGATGGCGTGGAACACCGTGCGCAGCTCTTCCATGGTCGCCATGTTGAGCGCGTTAAGCACCTTCGGCCGGTTGATGGTGACGTAGGCAATGGCGTTTTTCTTTTCGTAAAATGAGGTTTTCGAAGGTCGTCAGGGTAGTAGCGGATGAAGCCATGTTTGCTCTCCACGGGCCATCGGCTGTCGGCCGTCGGCCATCGGGTAAGTCATAAAGAGACTAATTCACCACGGAGACACTGAGGCACGGAAAAAAATGAACAAATTGGTAATTGGGTAATTTGGTAATTTCGTAATCTGGTAATTGAAAAGGCGTTCGCGAGCCGTCCAGTAGCGGATGCATTGGGTTTTCTCAGATTACCAAATTACAAAATTACCAAATTACGAAATCCCTCCGTGTCTCCGTGCCTCCGTGGTGAGATCAAAGTCAGTCTGCCGCCACGCCCGCGCGCTCACTCGCCGCCAGCCCCTGCAGCGCGGCGTCCTGCGGCACGGGCTTCGCGGGATCGGACCAGTCGTAAAACCCCTTGCCGGTTTTCTTGCCGAACCAGCCGGCCATGATCAGGCGCTTGAGCAGCGGCGGCGAGGCGAAACGCGGCTCCTTGAATTCGTCGAACATGACGTGCGTGATGTAGTAGGTCGTGTCCAGCCCGACAAAATCCAGCAGCGTGAACGGGCCCATGGGGTAGCCGCAGCCGAGCTTCATGGCGGTGTCAATGTCGGTGATTGAGCCCACGCCCTCTTCGTAGGCGCGGATGGCGTCCAGCAGGTACGGCACCAGCAGCCGGTTGACGATGAACCCGGTCTTGTCGCTGGTGCGCACCGGCACCTTGCCAACCTTTTGCGCGAAGGCGTAGCCGGTTTCGAAAACTTCGGGCGCGGTGGTGATGGTGCGGACGACTTCCACCAGTTGCATCAGCGGCACAGGATTAAAGAAGTGCAGGCCGATGAAGCGGTCCGCTCGCTTGGTGGCCGCCGCCAGTTCGGTGATCGAGATGGACGAAGTGTTGCTGGCGAAGATGGCGTCGCGCTTCACCACCGCGTCGAGCGAGGCGTACATCTTCCGCTTCTCTTCCACGTTTTCAATGATGGCTTCGATGATCAGGTCGCAGTCGGCCAGGTCCTGGGGCTTGAGCGTGCCTTTCAGCCGCGCGCGGATTGCCTCGGGCGTTTCCTTGAGCTTGCCTTTTTCGGCAAACTTGGCGAGCGACTTCTCGATGCCGGAAAAGCCTTTGTCGAGGAAGCGCTGCTCGGCCTCGAGCACGGTAACGTCGAACCCGGCGGTGGCGGTGACCTGAGCGATACCGGAGCCCATCAGGCCGCAGCCCAGAACTCCGACTTTTCTTATTTCCATATGAAAACCTTTCGCCGCAGATGAACGCGGATAAACGCTGATCAAAGATCAGCTTCGACAGCGCCGTGTTTTCGTTTTAGTCGTCCGACTATTGCCAGACTCCCTACGTACACGAGTCCACACATAAGGCCGTTTACAAGTAGAAGGGCCACATCCGTCCAATGGCCATGAAGCTTCCAGGGATCGAGACCCAGCATTTGAAGCAGGATGATTGAAGGCACGAACACCACAGCCCTTGCTCCACCATAAATGCTGTCGGCTATTGCACCGAGCAGCAAGCTCGCTGCAACCCCGAGACCAGCTGCCTTTAAGAAACGCATCACGGTATTGTAACTATGCAACAAGGCGCGGGTTACCACGCTATCGATGTGGATTTTCTACGATCATTGCAATCCCTTGCCCGCCACCAATACAAGCGGTCGCTAGTCCATACCGGGCTTTCCGCCGCCGCAATTCGTGCAGGATGGTGATGACCAGCCGCGTGCCCGTTGCGCCCAGCGGATGTCCCAGCGCAATCGCGCCGCCGTTTACGTTTACCTTGCTACGATCGAGGCCCAACTCTTTTTCCACGCCGAGGTACTGCGCGGCGAAAGCTTCATTGACCTCGATCAGGTCCATGTCCTCGAGTTTCAGCCCGGCTTTCTCGAGCGCGATGCGCGAGGCCGGCACCGGGCCGCGTCCCATGATCTTGGGCTCCACGCCCGCAATCCCCCAGCTCACGATCCGCCCCAGCGGCTTCTTGTCACGTTTCTGCGCCTCGTCCAGGGACATGACCACCACCGCTGCGCCGCCATCCACGATCCCGCTTGCATTGCCCGCGGTCACCGTCCCGTTCTTGCCGAACGAGGGCTTGAGCTTGGCCAGCCCTTCCATCGTCGTCTCGGCCCGCAGGTGGTCATCCTGCTCGAACATCTCGCCCGAGGGCTCGCCCTTGCGGTTCTTCAGCGGCACGGGGACAGTCTCTTCTTTCAGTCGGCAAGCCTTCTGTGCCGCCGCGGCTTTCTGTTGCGATTGCAGCGCGAACTCGTCCTGCATCTCGCGCGTAATGCCCTGCTGCTCTCCGTAAAGCTCGGCGGTGTTGGCCATCTGCAGGCCACACCAGGTATCGAGCAGCGCCACCATGAGCGAGTCTTCCATCTTGCTTTCGCCCAGCGCGAGCCCCCAGCGCGCACCACGGATCACGTGCGGCGCCTGCGACATGGATTCCATACCGCCGGCGAGCACGCGCTGCGCTTCGCCCAATTGAATCAATTGCGCCGCAGTCACGATGGCTTGCATGCCCGACCCGCACAGGCGGTTGACGGTTAAGGCCGGCGTTTCAATCGGCAATCCGGCGCGCAGGGCGACGTGGCGCGCGCCGTAGAGCGCGTCACACGAGGTCTGCAGTGCGTTGCCGAAGATGGCGTGGTCGAATTCCTTGGGGTCCATCTGGGCGCGCTCGATCGCGCCTTGGGCGGCAACGGCGGCCAGTTCCATGGCGGTAAAGTCGCGCAGCTTGCCGCAGTAGCGGCCCATCGGGGTGCGCGCCCCGCTGACGATGGCGATATCACTTGGCTTCAGCATACAGAGAGGTTTCGCAGGGATGATGGAACAGGTCAGTCTAGCAGTGGCTCAGAATGGAAACAACTAACCGCTGATCAACGCGGATGAACGCGGATCGGAAGAGGAATTGTTGAAGAACGTCACGCGTGCTGTGAGTGGCAAGCCAATAGGGGTCCCTCGACTCGGCGGCAAAATCGGCCGCCTCGCTCAGGATGACAGGCCCTAACTTTGCGAATCAAAATGAAAAGTCTTATCAGCGTTAATCGGCGTTCATCTGCGGCGAAACTAGGCCGTCACGGCGTCGGCATCGAGCACGGGGGCGAGCGCCTTGACGGTATTCGCGCCCTCGGACTTGGCTGCTTCCACGGCGCGTTCGGCGCGGTTGATCAGCTCGCAGACGATGTCCACCGGATCGAAGCGCGCCTGCATGACGGCCTCGGCAATTCCGACGGTCATCGACAGCGGCGTGGATTTACCCGGGGGGTGGACATTGGCCAGCACTTTGCGGAGCTTCTCCACGACGAAGAACGCGTTTTTCTCGCCGGTGTCGGCCAGCAGCAGCGCGATGGTGGTGAGATCGTAACGCACCGCCACGTCGGCCTGGCGGATGTGACCGTTAATCACCTGCCCGAGCTGCTGGACCAGCGTCTCCACCGCCGCTTCGCCGTACTCCTTGATCAGCGACGAGCTCTTGCCGAAGTGCATGAGCATGATGCAGCAGGTTGAGCTCTGCTCCAGGCAGCGCTTCACCTCCGACAGCAACACGTCAACGTACGACGAGCGCTTGAGCAATCCGGAACGCTCGTCGGTGATGGCGAGGGTCTTGACCAGGCTGCGCAGGCGGGCGTTGTTGACCGCCAGGATCATCTGTTCGGCGATGGTCCTGAGCACGACTTCGTCGGTGGGGCGCCAGTTGCGCGGTGCGCCGCACTGCTCCAGGATCAGGATACCGGCAAACTCGTCGCCATCCATCAGCGGCACCGCCAGCAGGGATTCGATCTCCAGACCCTGGATGTGCTCGCGAATGGAATCCATTTCCGGCGCCTTGGGCACGTTGAGCAGCATGACCGTGCCATGCCTCACCGAAAGCGCCAGGCAGCTCATGACCAGCTTGACCACCGCCATGACGTCGGCCGGCTTCACGCCCGGGGTGCAGTACTCCAGCGCCGCTGACGGCGGCTTGCCCGGCGTGCACAGCCCGGCGATACAGCGGCTGGCATTCCAGTGCCGCCCGATTTCGTTGACCGCGGTGAACAGCACGCCCTTGACGCTGCCCTGGCGGTAAATGTTCCGGGTGATCTCGGTGACGCGCGCGAAATTGTCCACCGCGCCTTCATTCGCGGCGGCCGTCGGCGGCGCGGGTGCGGAAGCCGCCGTCGCCGGCGCGGGCTTGGCGCCGGGCGCGGCCGGCTCGGACCTGTAATGCGGCGTGAAGCCGGCACTCAGGTACAACTCGTTCAGCTTTTCGATCTTCTCTTCTTCGTGCGGAAACAGCTTGTGGATGCGTTCCAGCCGTTCCACCGCCTTGGCTCGCATCGAGTACTGCAGGAAGATTTCCGCCTGCAGCATCAGGTCTTCCAGGACGGTGGTTTCGCCCTCGGGCGTTTCGGGCGTGTCGCTCTCTGCCTCCTCCAGCTTCAGCACCGAGGCAAACCGCGACGCGATGGCGTTGTAGTGATTGCTGTCAATCTTGCCGTGCAGCATCTCCAGGCGCCGCTGGTGGCCGGGCTCGTAGGCGTCCACCTCGGCGGCGCGGTCCAGGCAGTCGGCGGCCTTGATGAAATTCCCGGTTGCGTAATAGAGCTCGAACAGCTTGAGCAGCGTTCCGCAGTAATCGTGCTCGCGGTTGGAGGCGTTGTACACCTCGACCATGTATTCCAGAAACTCGATCCCGGCGCGATGCTTGTCGGCAATGTCCTTCATCAGCGCAACGAATTCGCGCTGGTTGCCGCTCTTGAGCTGGTGGACCTCGAGTTTGTGCGCCAACTCCAGCGCGTGCGCCTGGTGGTCTTCGTCGAGCAGCGCGGCGATCAGCTCGCCGACCTCGCTGACTTCCTTGGGATCGCGCTCGAACAGTTCCCAGATCAGCGGCTCGGCCTCCACCAGCCGCTTGGCTGCGACCAGGGCGTCGGCATAGGCCTCGCGGTCCTCGATCCGGCTCGTGTCGGCGGTGGCAAACGGCTCCAGCACGGTGATGGCCGGCTGGACCAGCCCGGCGGCGTGCAGCGCTTTTCCGTAGGAGAGCGCCACGTCGGCATTGCGCGAATCCATCTGGTGCGCGCGCTCATACCAGGGAAGCGGATCGGCGCCGGCTTTGGCTTGGAACATGCCGACGCAATGAAAGGCCACGGCCGCCGTCTTGCCGTCGCCCAGCTCGGCCGCGAGTTCTCCTTCTTGCTTGTAGTGTTCCTCGCTGGGGTCGAGCGCGATCACGCGCTTTAAGACCGCGAGCGCTTCCTGTTTTCTCCCTTGCGTGTCGAAGCCGTGCAGCGCCGCCTTGTAGGCCTCCATGGCGTCGTGACGGTTGGATTTCTCCACCAGTTGCCCGTACTTGAATGTCTGGTCCACCGACGGCGCACCCACCCGCACCAGCTTCTTGTAAGTCGATATGGCCTTGGCGGTGTCACCGATCGACGAATAATGGTCGAACAGGGTTGCGAGGTGTTTCGCGGCTTCGCCCGCGTGGCCCAGCGCCACGCACAGGTCGGCGGCCGACTGCCGCACCACATCGTTGCCGGGGTCTTCCTGCAAGGCGCCGCGGTACTCCTCCAAAGCGGCATCCTGCCTGCCTTTTTGCAGGTGCTTCTCGGCTCGCTCGAGGCGTCGGCTGATGTCCGGCATAGGAGGAATTTCCGCGTCGTACTGGGGCGGGTCCAGCACCCGTTCCGCGCGTGCAAGAGGCCCCGTAGCGCGGGGCTATTGTATGCACAAGCACTGCCCGGGGCAATTGCACATTCGCCTTACTATAGTACCGAGTCCCGAGTCGCGGAAAGCTGGCTCGGGACTCGGGTCTCGGGACTGGCGAATGTTCGGCTACAATTCCCTGATGCCGCAGCGCCGTCGCCCGATGAACTACCGTGCCGTCCTCTTCGATTTCGACTACACCCTCGCCGACTCCTCGCGCGGCATCGAAGACTGCGTCAATCATGCGCTGGCGGAATTGGGGTTGCCCGCAGCGTCGGCCCGCGCGGTTTCGGAAACGGTCGGCTTGTCTCTGGCGGAGACGTTCTGCCGCCTCACCGGCCCCGCAACACCGGAGCAGTGCGCCGAATTCTCGCGCCACTTTATCGCCCGCGCCGACCAGGTGATGGTGGATTCGACCATGCTCTACGACACCGCGCGCACCGTGATCCCCGATCTCAAACAGCGCGGCCTGGCCATCGGCGTGCTCTCCACCAAGTTCCGGCGGCGCATCGCGGCGGTGCTCGAACGCGAGAAAATGTGCGGCTATTTTGACGTGATCGTCGGCGGCGAGGACGTCGCCAACCACAAGCCTCATCCCGAAGGCGCGCTCAAAGCGGTGGCAGCGCTGGGCGCCGCCGCCAGCGAAATTCTGTACGTGGGCGATAGCGTGGTGGACGCGGAAACCGCCCGCCGCGCGCAGCTTCCGTTTGCCGCCGTGCTCACCGGCGTGACTTCCAGGCACGCCTTCACCAGCTACCGGCCGGTGGCGGTGGTGGACTCGCTGACGGCTGTGCCCGGCTTGGTGTCGTCAAACTCTGCTCGCGCAAGCACAGTAGTTCGTCAGTTTGTCACTTCTTCAGGCCGTCATCCTCGAGCGAAATGTGCTTCCGATTCGACGACTCGCAAGAACCCGTTTCTGTTTCGTGACACCCTCAAGCGGATGATCGCGTCTGACAATCTAGAGTTCAAAGAGCTAGTTGCTTAGGGGCGTAATCTCCAATTTTGACCCTTTGCCTTTGTTGACAATCTGGTACTTCATGTTACTCACTACATTCACGCCCCTAAAATGGATCTCCGCAATATACGTTCCAGGGGGAAACTTGAATTCTTCTTCTCGCCAATCCCGTGGCTTCCCTGGCATTGCCGTGTCGTTGTTCGGGGTATAAAAGGCATCGTCCTGGTCATATTTCATCGCAATGTCAAGATTGCAATGAATTCCGCTGGGGAGAATATCAACGGGTAAGGATTGATCGGCGGCCTTGCCTGCTTGGATCGGTTCCAGTGAATGCTCCCAGCGGTGTAATCTCTCGACGGCAGCGGGTGTTCCGTTTTCGTGGAGCATCAGCACCGTAGCCGCCACTTTTTCTGCAACCTTTCGGTTCGTTTTTCCCATCGGTTCATTACATATTTCTAGGTGATAGAAGTCGGGTATGCCTACAATCCTGCTTGTTAGTGTTGGAACTACCGGGGAGCCAGTCAGTTCCGTTGAATACTCAACGATAGGTTGCTTATGGAAAGATACCCCCCTGCATACCAACTTCGGCGCGCATTCATTCGCCTCGTCCTCTTTCCCTTCCACTTTAAGTAGGGCTGGGAATCGCTGTTGCAATTCCTGTAGGGCGAGGAAAATCAGCGCCGCAGACAACAACACTACGGCAAGCAACCATAGTCCACGCACAACTGCAAACCCATGAAGGATGGCAGCAATCAACGCACCACCCCCGAGCGCCAAAAAAATCTTCCCTCCCCCACGTCCAAATGAAGTCCGCGTGTTCCGCGATTTCAAGCACTCTTTTCCGTAGACTCGCCATTCACACCTCCGCCCGCCCTTGCACGGATGGAGCATGGTGCGCAGGAGCGGCCATAGAATTATACCTTGACATTTCGCCTTTTATTCGCTAATACTCGCCCAGAGGAGCGCTCCCATGGCCCTGACACGCCGCCAACGGCAGGTTTACGATTTCATCGCCAACTTTGTGCACGGGCACGGCTACTCGCCCTCGTTTGAAGAGATCGGCAACGGCCTCGGCCTCAGTTCCCTGGCCACGGTGCACAAACACATCAGCAACCTGGAAAAGAAGGGCCTGCTGCGCCGCGACTACAACCGCAGCCGCTCCATTGATTTGCTGCCGCCGCGCGGGCGCATGAAGCAGATGATGTCGGCGCCGTTCTCGCTGCCGTTGCTGGGACGCATCGCGGCGGGGCAACCGATTGAAGCCATGGAAAATCCGGAAACGATTTCGCTGCAGGATTTCACCGGTTCCAAGGACGTCTTCGTCCTCCAGGTGCGCGGCGATTCCATGCAGGACGAAGCCATCCTCGACGGCGACTACGTGCTGGTGGAAAAAGCCCCGGCGGCGCGCGACGGCGAGATCGTGGTCGCGCTGGTGGACGGCGCCGAAACCACGCTCAAACGCTTCTACAAGGAAGGCGACCGCATCCGCTTGCAGCCGTCCAATGCCGCCATGCCGCCGATCATCGTTTCCGCGGCTGCCGTACAGTTGCAGGGACGCGTCATCGGCGTCCTGCGCAAATATTGATAATTTTGGCACGGCGCCTATTCGCCGTTCGCTCCTCTGCGGTATAAGTAACCACCGAGCCACTTCCCATGAGCGAAAACAACTACCGTATTGACTACGTCGAGTTCCCGGCCAACGACATCAAGGGCACGAAGACCTTCTATTCCACGGTCTTTGAGTGGAAATTTGAAGACTACGGCATGGAATACACCAGCTTCCATGATGGCCGCATCAGTGGCGGCTTTGCCAAGGGCCTGCCGGTGGTGAAGGGCGGCCCGCTGCTGGTCATCTACGCCGACGACCTCGCGCTCACCTACTCCAAGATCACCGCAGCCGGCGGCAGGATCACCAAACCGACGTTTGAATTTCCCGGCGGCCGCCGCTTCCACTTCACCGATCCCAATGGAAACTTGCTGGCGGTGTGGTCGGATAAATAGGTTCTCGGTTTTCGGTTCACGGTTGTCGGTTTCGCATCGCAATCCTGCTTAACGGAAATGAAAAAGCCTGGCATTTCTGCCAGGCTCGTGACACCGAAAACCGACAACCGAAAACCGAGAACCTAAGAAGTTATGTGCCGCTCCAGCGCCTTCTCGATCTGCTCCTTGGGCACGTAGCCGACGATCTGCTCTTTCACCTGGCCGCCTTTGAAAATCAGCAGCGTGGGAATGCCGCGGATGCCATAGCGCTGCGGCGTAGCGGCGTTCTTGTCCACGTCCATTTTGCCGACCTTCACCTTGCCGGTATAGGTGCTGGCCACCTCGTCCACGATCGGCGCCATCGCGCGGCAAGGGCCGCACCAGGCCGCCCAAAAGTCCACGATCACCGGCTGGTCCGACTTCAATACCGCCTGGTCGAAATTCGCATCCGTCACTTCAAAAATCGCGTCGCTTGCCATCGATCCTCCCCGCTATGAGTGCGCACCGCTGTTATCCGTCCCTGGGCCTCTCCGCCCGGGCGTGCCAGGCGGCTAAACATCGTACCATCACATTGGATGCGCCACAGCAGGAGAAGACGCAGCGCGGCCGGCCTGAAGCCTGCGGCCTGCGGCCTGCAGCCTGCAAACAGGCGTCGGGCTTAAGGTTGAGTGTGGATTCGGAGTGGACCAGAGGCAGGGGACACTGCGGCGCTGAGTTGGATGCCGGCGCCTGAAGCTTGTCCTGAAATTGTGACGTCCCGGCTCATCACCGGGACGCCACGGCAGCCCTCCCCCAGAACTGCCTTCGAACGGCTGGATTATGACGCATCGTCAGCCGATGTAAATGTCACTTCCGTAACCCGAAAGTAACCACCTGAGTAATCAGGAACCATAGCCACCGATGTACGCGGATTCCCACGGATAAAAATTGTTTCCGTGTTGATCTGTGGGAATCCGTGGCGATCCGTGGCGAATGTTCCGTTTCATGCTTGCTGCGCCTGCGGCACGGCAGCAGTACGATCATGCCACCCATCAGGATCGCCACCCGTGGGCGAACACGCACTGGTTGCGATACCATCATCAGAACGTTCCGCTTCATCGTCGGATAAAGTCGCGTCAATTCACAACTTTTTACGTCTTTTTACTTCGGCTTCACACAAACCAGGCACGAATTCGCTATTGTTGGGCCCGTCATTCGCGGTGTTCCGAGTGAGGTTCCTATGGCAAAAAGACCGCGCAGTGAGCGGGCGCGGCTGCTGATCACGCTGGCCTTCGTGGTATTCCCGGCGGCGGCGCTCATCGGCTTCAGCGTGCTCCACCTGCGCTCCATCCAGCGCGACCGCGCCATCGAGGCCGCCATCCAGCGCGATTTCCAGCACATGATGGCCATCACCGAAAAGCGCATGGCGCGCAAAGCCTACGCCATGGTGGACGAGGTGCAGCCCAAGGTGCCGTGCGCAAACGACTCCGCTGCGGGCGCCAAGCTGGATGCGATCCTCGACAGCCATCCCCAGTTCGAACACGTCTTCACCTGGAGCAAGGGAAAGGGCACCGTCGTCCGCTCGCGAGCCCGGAACTCCAACGAAGCGGAGACGCGCGCCTACGGCGAGAAGATGGGCTCCATGATCACCGGCTGGTTCGACATGGAAGGCGCCATGATGGTGGGCAAGCTGCACAAGCTGCAGAGCAAGGGCGAGCCCCCGTACGTTACCTATCCCGATTACGTCAGCCGCAATGGCAAGCAGGTGTATGAGGCCACCATCTTTTTCCCGGTCAACGACAACCGGGACGGCATCGGCGGCGTGATCTTCGATCCCAGCTATCTCCAGGACAAGTTCTTCCCCGAAATGATGAACACCATGATGGCCGAGAGCGAGGTCGAAGCCAAGAAGGACAACAGCAACACACGTTCGGAAGCGGTCATGATGATCCACGCTCCCAAGGAGCCGCCGCTCGCCGCCTGCTCCGATTGGGACGGCGGCATGCCCGAGATGGAGCGCAAGCTGGAAGCGGGCTTCCCCGGGTTGATGCTGGCAATGAAATTCCGCGGCACTACCGTCGAAGCCATCGGACAGAAATTCCTGCGCACCAGCTTCCTGGTGCTCGGCGGATTATCGCTGCTGCTCGCCGCCGGGATCGTGTTCACCTACCGCGGCGTCCACAAGGAAATGGAGCTGGCGAAGACCAAGTCCGATTTCGTCTCCAACGTCTCGCACGAGCTGCGCACGCCGCTGGCGCTCATCCGCCTGTACGCCGAAACGCTTGAGCTCGGCCGCGTCTCCCTCCCCGACAAGCAGCACGAGTACTACTGCACCATCCGCAAGGAGAGCGAGCGCCTGACCGCGCTCATCAACAACATCCTCGACTTTTCCCGCATCGAGGCCGGCCGCAAGGAATACGACTTCCGTGCCACCAATCTTCCCGAACTGGTGCGCACCACCCTGGAATCGTACCGCTACCAGATCGAGCAGCATGGATTCAAATTCGAGGAACACATTGCCGACGATATCCCGCCCGTGCTCGTGGATCGCGAGGCGATTGCCCGTTCGCTGCTGAACCTGGTGAACAACGCCATCAAGTATTCCTCCGACGACCGCTACCTCGGGGTCAACCTGCGGCGCACGAATGGCTCGGTGAAGCTGGAAGTGGTGGACCACGGCATCGGGATCTCCCGCGATGAGCAGGCCAAGATTTTTGAAAAGTTCTACCGCGTGTGCGATCCGCTGGTGCACAACACCAAGGGCAGCGGCCTCGGGCTCTGCCTGGTGCGGCACATCGCGCACGCGCACGGCGGCGATGTCTCGGTGGAGAGCACGCCCGGCAAGGGCAGCAAGTTCAGTCTCGTACTTCCTGTGGAACCGCCGGTCGCGGCGATGCGTAACTCTGGCAGCAAACCTGACATCGGCCAGGGTGTGGGGGTGGCGTAATGACGAAAATCCTGATCATTGAAGATGAACCCAGCATGGTCGCCGGTTTGCGCGACAACTTCGAATTCGAAGGCTACGAGGTTGCCGCCGCCTACGACGGCGTCGAGGGCCTGGAGCGCGCGCTGAAAGATTCTCCCGACCTCGTGCTGCTGGACGTCATGATGCCCAAAATGAGCGGCCTCGACGTCTGCAAGCAGCTCAAGGTCAAGCGCCCGGGCATGCCCATCATCATGCTCACCGCGCGCGGCCAGGAGGTGGATAAGGTGGTCGGCCTCGAACTCGGCGCCGATGATTACGTTACCAAGCCCTTCTCCATCCGCGAATTGATCGCGCGCACCAAGGCCGTCCTCCGCCGCACTTCCAAGTCCAACGGACACAGCGATTCGTTCGGCTTTTCCGACGTTGCCATCGACCTGAAAGGTTGCCGCGTCACCCGCCGCGGCAAGCCCGTCGAGGTGTCGGCGAAAGAATTCGAGTTGCTCAAGTACTTCATCTGCCACTCCGGGGAGACTCTCAGCCGCGAGCGCCTGCTGACCGAGGTGTGGGGCTACGAGCATTTCCCGACCACGCGCACCGTGGACGCGCACATCGTCCGCCTGCGCCAGAAACTGGAACCCTCGCCCGAACAGCCGCACTTCTTCCTCACCGTCCACGGCGTCGGGTACAAGTTCGTCGGCTGAGCGAGGATATTTTGTTTCGTGTAACTGGGTGGCGCAGGCCTTCAGGCCTGCGAAATGACAGTCGCCAGGCTTCCGGCTTTAGCCGCTGAGGTACATGAGAAGGCGGCTGCAACATTTGTAATCCGGTCGAGTGAGCATTGGAGAAATCCTTATGGCCACCAGTCGTCATCGCGCGGAGCTTGAATTCGATCAAATCCTGATGACGCTCGCGCCCGAAATCGCGCCGCGGTCGCCGGAGCGTCCAGCCTCGTCCGACTTGGAACTCAGCCTCGCCGTGCTGGAGCGGGAGCGCCGTGAGTTCCATCTGGAACTGCTGGAGGCGGCGCACGTGCAACGGCGCTTGAGCGGTCCGCGGCAAATGTCCCGGGGAGTGTTCGACATCGCCGGCGAAGTCTTCCCGGCGCGCTATCTCGCCGGCGATTTCGTCAGCGCCATGGATGTCGGCGAACGCACCTGGATCTTCCTCGGCGATATCGCCGGCAAGGGAGTCGCCGCCGCCATGTGGTTCACGCACCTGGTCAGCCTGATCCGCTGCCACGCCGCGGCCCACGACAAAACGGCCGCGGTCATGACCGCCGTGAATCGCGAGCTGTGTGCGCTGCGCCCGTCGCCGCCCATTACATCCATGGTCCTGCTGCGCCTCGACTGGCACTCGGACCAGGTGGAGTACTGCAACGCGGGCCACCCGCCGGCGCTGCTCCTGCGCCGCGATTCCGCCCGCGAGCGCCTCGAAACCGGAGGTCCGGTGCTCGGCGTCATCGCCGATGCGTCGTTTGAATCGGCGCGGGTCGCGATCCGTCCCGGCGACCTGCTGCTCGGCTGCTCCGATGGCGTCCTGGAATGCCGCAACCGCAGCGACGAAGAGTTCGGCGACGACCGCTTCCAGGCCAAGGCCCGCGAGCACGCCGGCGAACCGGCTCATGCCGTTTTGTTTTCGATTCTCGGTGGATTGCAGGACTTCGCCGTGGGCATGCCTCGTCAGGATGACGTCAGCTTGCTGGTGATTCGCCACGCAGGAGCCAAGGACCGCTGATTGTGTCGATGGTTGGCTGATTGTGGGGCGCGGGTCTCCGATCTGCGTTTGACCGATTGCCGATCGCCGAGGATCCCGTTTTGCTGAAACTGAAACTCGAAACTGAAACTTTGTGCATGGCCGCACGAGAAACAATTCGTCCGCTCGGCAGCACGCCGCAGAGCCGGGCTGCGCCTTGTGTCGGCTCGTCCGGCGGCGACGATTCCGATGCCGGTCTGCTCCGCGACGCCGCCCAGGGCAACGCCGCCGCCTTTGAAAGGATTGCCTGCCGCTACGACCAGGCGATCCTCGCGCTCCTGCTGGCGCTGACCGGCTCCGAGCAGGTCGCGCTCGATCTGTGCCATTCCACCTTGCTGAACGCCTATCGGGCAATGCAGCGGCGTCGCGCGCAATCCATGTACATCTGGTTCTACCGCCTGGCGGTCGATCAGTGGCTCGCCTGGGCCGGCAACCACGCTCGCGATATGCAAGATTGTCCGTTGCCTGCCCGTTCCATTCCGGCGGATGTGCTCCCCACACTCTCCGCGCGCGAGCGCCTGGTGTTCGCTCTCAAGAGCAATCAGCGCCTGGCGCTGCCCACGGTGGCGCAGATTGTCGGTCTCCCGGAAGAAACCGTCGCCCGCATCTTCACCCGCGCCGTCGCCAAGCTTCGCCTATCCCTGCGCCCGTAATGGGCATGTCTGACCCGCGTCTCCGCGAAGCACGTTTATCACCTCCCGGCCGCCCGGAATCGCTGTATCATTCCGCAAAATCGAGAGGAAGCGGCTATGCGGTACCCGAAAGCTACGAAAGAGGACCTCACCGCGCCCCCGGCCCAGTACCGCGTGCTCGGAGTCGAGATCAACGCCACCGCCGAATCTATCTGCTCCATCGGCGATTTCGATTCTCTCGACGCCGCCAAAAAAGCTGCCGAGCAGAAGGCCGGTACGGGCTTCCCCATTTTCATCTACAACGACCACGGTGAGCTCATCGTGCGCTACGGCAGCTGGCACTAGTTGAGCAGTTTTCGCGGCGGGAGAACCCTGAGGCGTAGCCGAAGGGGAGGAGTGCCGCAGGCGAAATCCCGAGCGCCAGCGAGGGACCTCTCTTGCTGAAACTGAAACTCGAAACTGAAACTGGATTGGTGCCGGGAGGGGGACTTGAACCCCCAAGGGCCGAAGCCCGGCGGATTTTGAGTCCGCTGCGTCTGCCAGTTCCGCCATCCCGGCAATCTGACGGCGAGTAGTTCTAGATTATTTCACCGCTGTCGCGTTTGCAACCACCCCTCTCTGTGCTAAAGCCACGGTTCTCGCGCGCTAGCTGTTAAAATGGTTAGTTTTGGATTCGGTCCCCGCCTTTCAGGGACCCTAATCAGAGGACTGCTCTTATGGCTACCGTCCATGCGCCCGTAGCAACTGCCGTTGGGCCGTTCCGCAACGAGCCCCTCACCGATTTCAGCAAGCCGGAAAACGTGCAGGCCATGCGCACCGCCATTGAGAAGGTGCGGGCGCAGCTCGGCCGCGAATACCCGCTGATCATCGGCGGCAAGACGGTCACCACCAAGGACAAGATCAGGTCCATCAACCCCGCGAAACCGGGCGAGCTGGTCGGCCTGTTCCAGAAAGCGGGCAAGGAAGAAGTTGAGCCGGCGATGAAGGCCGCTCTCAAGGCGTTCGAGTCGTGGAGCCGCACTCCGGTGGAGGAGCGCGCCAGCCTCCTGTTCCGCGCCGCCGACATCATCCGCCGGCGCAAGCACGAGTTTTCCGCCTGGATGATTTTCGAGGTCAGCAAGAACTATGCCGAGGCCGACGCCGACATCGCCGAGCTGATTGACTTCCTCGAGTTCTACCCCCGCGAGGCGCTGCGCCTGGCCAAGGCAGAGCCTCCGGTGCAACTCCCCGGCGAGCGCGACTATCTGTGGTACATCCCGCTGGGCGTGGGCATCGTGATTCCGCCGTGGAATTTCCCCGGCGCCATCATGGCGGGCATGACGGCCGCCTCCATCGTCTGCGGCAACACCGTCATCCTGAAGCCGTCGAGCGACTCGCCCGCCATCGCGCAGAAATTCGTGGAAGCGCTGATCGAGGCCGGAATGCCCGAAGGCGTGGTGAACTTCTGCCCCGGCGCCGGCGCCAGCTTCGGCGACGCGCTGGTGGCGCACCCCAAGACGCGCTACATCGCCTTCACCGGCTCCCGTGAAGTGGGACTGCGCATCAACCACGTTGCCGCGCAGACCGCTCCCGGCCAAATCTGGATCAAGCGCACGGTGCTGGAGATGGGCGGCAAGGACGCCATCATCGTGGAAGCCGATGCCGCCAACATCGACGCCGCCGTCGAAGGCGTGGCCGCTGCCGCCTTTGGCTTCCAGGGGCAGAAGTGCTCCGCCTGCTCGCGCCTGATCCTGGACGAGAAGATCTACGATTCGTTCCTCGACAAGCTGAAAGAGCGCGTCGAAAAGATCACCATCGGCGATCCCACGCAGAATCCGGGCATGGCCGCCGTCATCAACGAGGGCTCGATGAAGAGCATTCTCGACTACATCGAGCACGGCCGGCGCGACGGACGCATCATCACCGGCGGACGCCGCGACACCAAGCACGGCGACGGCTACTTCATCCAGCCCACCGTGATCGCCGATATCAAGCCCAAGTCCAAGCTGGAACAGGAGGAGATCTTCGGGCCGGTGCTGGCGGTGATCAAGTCGCACAGCTTCGATCATGCGCTGGACATCGCCAACGACACCGAGTTCGGCCTCACCGGCGCGGTCTATTCCAGCTCCCCGCAGAAGCTGGAGAAGGCCAAGCGCGAGTTCCACGTCGGCAACCTGTACATCAACCGCAAGTGCACCGGAGCCATCGTGGGCGCGCATCCCTTCGGCGGCTTCAACATGTCCGGCACCGATTCCAAGGCCGGCGGCCCCGATTACCTCTACCTGTTCACGCAGGCGAAGTCGATTGGAGAAAGGCTCCCCTAGGCGCGCAGGGGTCAGGGGTGTGCCCGCAAAAACCAGGCGCGCTGATGACTGGGGCAGCGCATTTGACAACCCTGACAGCGCTGCCTAACAATACGCGCAACGTTGCAGCGGTCGTCGCTCGGGTAGCGGCCGCGAGGACCTCTGTATGGCGCGAATCCTCTGCGTTGACGACGAGCCACACGTTGTCACTTTGAAGTGCGCAATCCTGGAAGCCGCCGGCCACATCGTCACCGCCTCCACTTCGGCGCATGACGCCATCGAGAAACTGGAAAGCAACACGTACGACGCCGTCGTCACCGACTGGCGGCTGGGCGACGCCGACGGTAGCGCGGTGGTGCAGGCTGCCAAGTCGCACTCCAGCACGCCCGTCGTGGTGGTTTCCGGTTACGTGACGGAAGCGTTCCAGGCGACCGAGCCGCTGGCCGACCTCTACCTGGAAAAACCGGTGAACCCGAAGGAGCTGGTCACGATCGTGAACGAGCTGCTGAAGACCAGCGATCGCGCCGCCTCGCGCTGATCCCTCCTAGTTTCAGTTTCGAGTTTCCGTTTCGGGTGGGAAGTGCCTAGTACCTGGTACCGAGCAACAGCGGATGAGGATTGCGTCAAGCTGCGGAGAAGCCAGGTTCTTCGCTTCGCGAGGAATCACAAGCATTTAAGTCTTGCGGCAGGACACACTGCAGGAGCCCGGGCAACTGAAACTCGAAACTGAAACTATCTTCCCGTGGCGGCGGCGGCTTCGGCGAGGATGCGGTGGTGGATGGTGAACAGTGCCAGTTCCAACCGGTCGGAAACGCCAATCTTGTCGTAGATATTGCGCAGGTAGTTCTTGATCACCTGCTCGGTGGTGCCGAGTTCGGCGGCGATGTCCTTGTTTTTGTAGCCCTGCACGATGAGCGCGACGATGCGCAGTTCCTTGGGCGTCAGGCGGTCGCGGACGCGGGCGCCGACCATGTCGTTCTCCGCCTCTTCCGGCGCCAGGGTCTGCGGCTGGATCCAGGTTTCGCCGCCGGCCACTTTGCGGACGCACTCCAATAAAGCCGGGCCGGTGACATTGCGGTACACCACGCCGTGTACGCCGGCGTTGACGTAGGCATGGCCGTTCTCGCCGGTTTCGGCGAGGATGATGAGGCGGGTCTTGGTGTGAGCGGCGGCGCTGATCAACTCCTTCAGATTGGGAGCAAGGTTGGCGGCGAAGGCGAGCACATTGGGCCGGAACTTTTCCAGCGACATGGGAATCTGGTCCGAGGTCTGCACTTGCGCCACGATGCGAATTTCATCTTCCACGCCCAGCACCTTGGCGATTCCGGCGCGGAAGATTGCCTGCTTATCGGCCAGAACCATCTTAAGCATTTACTTGGCCTCCCGCGGCTTGCGCTGCGGCACGAATTGGTAGCGATCGATCACGCAGGCCACGCCCCGGCGTTTTCCGCGAGACGGCGTGTCCACGCGTATCACGCGCCCCGTGCACCTGACTTCCACATCGGTCTTGGAGCCGATGACCGACGCGGGCAGGGTAATCTGAAAATTGAGCTTCGAGCCTTTCCGGAACGGCACGTTGGTGGTGATGAACACGCCGGCGGCGCTCAGGTTATTGGTGGTGGCGGACTGCGAACGGCTCGAATTGCCGCCCTTGATCTTCACGGGCAGGGTCAGGGGAAAGCGTCGGCCAGTGCGCGCGTCGGGCAAGAACCCTCCTCCATTGTTCCAAGAAACTGGAGAGCTGAATTGCTGGGGCGGTTATATCACAGGGCGCGCGCAACCAAAAGAATCAAGGCGGAGCCCTCCTTGTCATGGCGACTGCCCACAGCGGCTTCCGAATCCGCGGACGCGTGCGCCGGCGGCATGGTGAGTTGCGCCCGATCCGGGGCAGCCCCGCCGAGGCGACGGCGCCTTCGCATCACGAACATCTCTTCGCGCGTGGCGGCCCTAAAAAGCGCCGCCGCCACCGCCGCCAAAGCCGCCGCCGGAGAATCCGCCACCACCGCCGCCTCCTCCGCTCCAGCCGGATCCGGTGGAACTGGCGCGCGGCGCGGCCACGAAAGCTTCATGCGCGGTCTGCGCCATGCTGTGCATGTTGTTGGAGAAGAACACGGGATTGAACATGCCGCCGCCGGTCGGGCCGGAGTACCAGCTCGGCGGCTGTTGCACGATGCCGGCGAAAGCCTGGGCCCAGTGATGCTCGACGCCGAGGGCCATCGCGTACGGCAGATACTTTTCGAAGGTATCGGGCGGCATGCGCTGGATGCGGTCGCGATCCACACGGTCCATGAATTCCTGGAAGCCGAGGATCTCGATGCGGGTGCGCGCGCCGAGCACAGTCTTGCAGGTCATCTGGCGGGCGAACAACCAGACGATGACCACGGCCACGGCGATGGACAGCGCCGCCAGCCAGACGGACTCGAACACGTTCATGGCGCCGGTAACCTGCCCAATGACAAACGGGGCGGCGCTGGCGATGGCGCCGAGAACGGAATATCCAGCCGCCGATTGCGGATCGAGCCAGTACATTCCCTTGCGCTTGAGGGCAGCGTAGATGTCCTGCTGGATAACGGGAATCGCGGTGTAGAAGCGGTTCTTGAGGCTGGACAGGTTGGTATTCTCCCCGCCCCAGAAAATATTTTCCAGCATGACGCGCTCAAACGGCGCCAGGTCTCCCCATTGCGAGTTGGGCTTCAGCAGGTGGAGGACGTAGTCCTTGCCGTGAAAGAGCAATCCCGGGGTTTCGATCTGCTCGATCTTGATGAAGCCGCGGACAGCCAGGTCAACCACGGTGGAGGTGATGTCGCGCGGTTGGATGCTGTCGTCGAGCAGGGTGCCCGCTTCCGCCGGCGTGATGTCCTTCGGCGGCTCGTACATGGGAGCGACGGAGCGGCCGGGATCAGGGTCGCGGCCCTTGTAGTACCAGAGCGTGAACATCACCAGCAACGTCCACAGCGGCAGCAAGACCACGGGATTGCTGCGCAGGAACCAGCCCAGGCGGGTCAGCGGGCCGGGCCGATGCAGGATGCCCTTGGGGATGAATACATCCACCGTCATCCCGCCGCGCATGGGCAGCGGGTTGGTGGTTTCGAATTCGACGTGCGAGCCTCGGACGTCGGCGGTGGCCTCCCGGCTGGTGGAACCGTAAGCGCCGGTGAAGGCTTGCGCGCGCAGGCCTCCGGCGGTTGCGTCGGGGAGCGAGACGAGGGCGGAAGAGTGATCGATGGGAACCGGCCAGTCATTGCCGGTCACGTTCCAGTAGAACTCGTCGTGATCGTCGAAGTAGCGCACGGCGTTGGGCGTGCTGTAGCTGATGAGGACGGTCTTGGTTGTGTCCGCCGCGCCGGGAATGTAGATCTTGACCTTCTTGTAGGGACCGTCGCGGCTGATCTCGTACTTCAGCGGACGCTCGTTCTCGTCGGTGACACTTTCGACTTTCAAGAAGAGCGAGTAATTGGTGCCGCCCGGGCCGGGGTACTCGACCGGAATGCTGCGCCAGATGCCGTTGTACTGCCCCACAAAGACGAGCGTGATGCGCTCGGTGATGCTGGCGCCGCCGTGGTCGTCAATCGCAACCGTGGAATGGAAGTCGGCGATGCGCCAGTTGCGGGCGAGGGCCGGGGAGGCGAGCGAAAATAGCAGCGCGAGGACAGCGAGAATGAAAATGCAGGTCCTCCGACTCGGACGCGGCAACCCGCACGCCAAACCCGGGCGCGCGGGTTGTGTGCCGCGTCCTCGCTCAGGATGACATCCCGATAGCATTTGTTTCCGCATCGCAGGTTCAGAACTTGACGCTGGGGACTTCGCGGTCCGCGGGCGTTTCCAGTTCGAAGAACTGGCGCGGCTGGAAGCCGAAAGCGCCGGCAAACATGTTAGCCGGAAACGTCTGGATGCGCGTGTTGTAGTCGCGCACCACGGCGTTGTAGTAGCGGCGCGAGTTCTGCACGTCATTTTCAATGTCGGACAGCGACTTCTGCAGCGACATGAAGTTCTCGTTGGCCTTGAGTTGCGGGTAGGCCTCGGCGACGGCGAACAGCGATTTCAGCGCCATGGTGAGCTGGCCTTCCGCCTGGGCGCGTTCCGCCGGCGCGGTGGCCGACATCGCCGCCGAACGCCACTTGGCGACGTTCTCGAAGGTGCCCTTCTCGTGCGCGGCGTAGCCCTTCACGGTTTCCACCAGGTTGGGGATGAGGTCGTGACGGCGCTTGAGCTGCACGTCAATGTCGGACCAGGCCCCGTCGGCGCGGATTTTCAGTTGCACCAGGCTGTTGTACAGGCCGATGAGGATGCCGGCGATGACTACGATTACGCCAACCAGGATGATCAGGCCCATGTCGCCTCCTTATTGTCGCGTTTGCAGTGCCTATGATAACGCGGGGGCACAAAAGTACCGAGTACTGAGTACTGAGTACTGAGTGCCTGGCACACAGCATCAGTGCCGGCAATTGTCGCGGGCGTTAGACGCTCGGTACTCGGTACACAGTACTCAGTACTAACTCCCTACTTTGGCATACGGCATGGCTGCCGTCCGCTCCAGTTTGTCCCAATTGAAGGCGTTGCCGGTCATGGCACGCTTCAGGGTCCTGATCAGGACAATCGAAAACAACTGGCGGTAGGCAAAGCGTTGCAGCCAGACATGGAGCAGGAGGGTGAAGTCCTCGCGGTTTTCGGCGGTGCGGCGTTCCAGCGCGAAGGCGAGCGCCGAAGCGATGAAGTCAATGACCAGGAACATCGCGAAGTAGGTGACGAGCTTTTCGAAGCTGCGGAAGTCGGCGGTTTCGGGATGGAAGTAGCGGTCGACAGCATACTCGAGAGCGCCGAAGACGAACATAATGTCGATGAACGGCGACACCAGCGGCAGCAGGATCTGGAAAATGACGATGTTGGGCAGTGCCACCCAGCCCAGCACGCCCTTGCGCCCGAAGGCGGCGCGGTGCTTGTACACCGACTGCATGATGCCGAAGGACCAGCGGAAGCGTTGCCGCATTAAGCCGCGGGCGTTCATCGGCGCCTCGGTATAAGCGAGGGCGCGGTCTTCGTACTCCACGCGGTAACCGCTCTGCAGCAGCGCCATGGTGAGGTCGGCATCTTCGGCGACGGTGTCAACATGAAAGCCGCCGGCATCGCGCACCGCCGCGGTTCGCCACGCCCCGATCGCTCCGGGCACAACGCTGACCGCGCCCAGCACGTTGAGCGCCCGGCGCTCGAAATTCTGGCTGGTGACGTACTCCAGCGCCTGCCAGCGCGTCCACCAGTTGACCCGGTTGCCGACCTTGGCGTTGCCGGCGATGGCGCCGACGCGGGAATCGAGGAAGGGCGGAACCAGGCGGGAAATGGCGTCGCGCGCGATCACCGTGTCGGCGTCAATGCCGACGAAAATTTCTTCGTACACGAATTCCAGCCCGTAATTGAGCGCCTCGGCCTTGCCGGAGTTCGGCTTGGTGAGCACGGTGACGCTGCCGTTCCGGATTTCGGCTGCAAAGGCTTTCTGGGTAATTTCCAGGGTGCGGTCGGCCGATCCGTCGTCCACTACGATGACGCGCAGCTTGGGGTAATCCGAATCGAGCGCGGCGCGGACGGTGCGCTCGATGACCTTTTCCTCATTGAATGCAGGGATGACCACGGCGACCGCCGGCTTGTAGGCCTGCGCCGCCTCGATCTGGGCGCGGTCACGCTGGCGGATGCGGTGATGGAAGCGGTCAAAGATGGCCAGGGCGCCGACCAGGAAGAGCCGCGCCGACATGAGCACGTCACCGAGAAAGAAGATGATCACGATGGCGGAGCCGATCACGCCGAACATCCAGAAACCGAAGCTGTCAATGCGTGCCGACCAGCGCTCGTTCTGCGCCAGCGGAACCATCACTTCGTTGTACGGCTTGCCCAGCAGTTGGGAGACAGGGACGATCTGGTAACCGCGCTGCCGCAGGCCGTCAATGATCATGGGCAGAGCGCGCACGGTCTCCGTGCGGTTGCCGCCGCCATCGTGCAGCAGGACGATGTTGCCGCAGCGCTGGTCGTCGGGATCGCAGGGCGGCAGGTGCGCCATGACATCGCTCGCGATTTCCGCCGCCGGACGGTCCTGCCAGTCGTGGGGATCGATCTTGTCCCCCACGGTGATGTATCCCATCTGCTGCGCGATCTCCAGCGGGCGCACCTGGTCCGCGGTGTCGGGTTCCTGGTCAATCGAATAAGGCGGCCGGAACAGCAGTGGCTTGACGCCCAAGCGGCTGGCGAACAGCCGCTCGGCCAGGTTCAGCTCCACGCGCATGTACGATTTGCGGATGTTGCTGATGTCGGGATGGGTAAAGGTATGGTTGCCGATCTCGTGGCCTTCGGCGTAAATGCGCTGCGCGAGATTGGGATACTTTTCCGCCTGCAATCCGATGAGGAAAAACGCCGCTTTAACGTTCCTTTGCTTCAGCACGTCGAGGATTTTGGGCGTCCAGTCAGGATCGGGCCCGTCGTCGAAGGTCAGGACGATCTGCTTGGGATTCGCGCCGTACTGATCGAGCTGGTAGGGCCGCGGCAGCACCGTCATCTTTTCGTCGGTGATGAGGCCGGTGGAGGGATCCAGGGTAAAGGTCCGTTCGCCGGAAGACGGCTGGTTGCCAATGCGGATCACCTCGCCGGCGCCTTCCATGTCCACGTCCTGCCCCGGAGGCACCAGGCGGAGGTCCTGCACCACGCCGACTTTGCCGGGCAGGTCGAATACCGGCCAAAGCGAACGGTCCTCTGAACCGAGCCGCCACAGGGCGAAAGTGTTGATGCCCAGTTTGACGGCGGCGCGCATCTGGTTGAGCGCGGTCACGCCATCGAGGAACCACACGTCGTGACGCTTGCCTTTTTCGTCCTCGTACGCGAAATGCGGGTTCAGACTGTCGGGATCGAAGGTGATCGGGGCTTCGGAGTCGGAGGAGCTGAGCCATGCTTCCTGGTTATCAATGCTGCGCGCGCTGTCAACTTTCGGCTTTCCCTTCTTTTGCTCGACCAGCGACCAGTCGTAACCGTAGCTGCCGATGGCGCAGATGAGTTTCTCCTTGGGAATGACCTTCAGCGCATCCACCAGGTTATTGGTGAACCAATCCTGCGAGGCGATCGGCCCGGGATCGCCGCCCTGGAAGTGCTCGTCGTAATTCATCAGGATGAGGCCGTCGGAGTGGGCGGCCAGGTACGTGTAGTCGAAGTCGTCGTCGTTGATCGGGACGGCGATGTGCAGCTTCATGCCCTTGGCCTGAAAATCGGCGTGCAGTTCGTCCACCAGCTGGCGAAAGCCGGGCTGCGCGGAACGCGGGAAGCCTTCAAAATCCAGCGTCAGTCCCATGTAGTTATCGCTGGCGAGCAAGGTCGCGGCTTCGCGGCGAAAACTGGCGCGCGCCTCCGGGCTGGTCAGGAACGGCTCAATATTCGAGACCCACTGGTTCTTCGTGGGATCGAAGTTGTTGACCAGCGGCAGCACCTCGGTCTCGGCGTTTTCGTCCTTCAGGAACTTCATCACCGGCCGCTCTTTGCTGTCGGGACTATGAACGGCGCCGCCCTGCACCACGTTGAACAACTTCAGCTCCGGGTCCACCGCCTGGATGCGCCCATCGGGCGTGAGCACGTGCAGCCATTCGGGATAGAGAATGTCGATCTGGCGGACGTACTCGCGAAGCGAGGAATAAGCGGCGGCGTCCCAGGTAACGTAAAACGCGGCACGCACGCCGTCGCCGGAATTCAGCACCAGGTCAGTGGAAGGCTTCTTCGATTTGGTGGTGACCACGCGCGCCTTCGGGCGCTTGCGCTCTTTCTCTTTCAGAGCCTTGTAAGGGCGGTGCTGTTCCGGCAGCAGCAGCGTGGTCAGGCTGACGCCGCTGAGCGCGCTCACCAGGAAGAAAACGATCAGCAGCGAGACGGCCAGACCCAACACGTCCATCAGCCGGCGGAGACGTTTCCACCGTTTGCGCTGCGGGTCGTAAAAAATCGGCTTGGCCATGAATTCCGGTTACTTATCCTACAATGACGCACACGGTTGCGCGCCACCTCGCCGCACTTCCATGAAAATGGGGTGCCGGAAGGATGCCCCGCACCAGCGCGGGGCGGCATGTTCGCGGCAGTGTCACTCAGGAAAGACTCTGGTTCTTGGATGCAGAATAGCACCAAAACGGCTGACGCTCGGGGCTGGCGCGGGTTGTTGCAGTCGCACCGCCGGTGGTTCTTCTGGTTGACCTGCGCGGCATTCGCCCTGCGGCTGCTCTTCGTGCTTCGCTTCTCCAATCTGACGCCGGACGGCGTCATCTATGGCGACCTCGCCAAGAACTGGTTGCTGCATCACGTGTATGGGCTCAGCGGGCCGAGTGGCCCCGTCCCCACCTACATCCGGCTGCCCGGTTACCCGGCATTCCTGGCAGGACTGTGGGCGGTGTTCGGCGTGGAGCATTACAACGCCGCCCGCTTTGCGCAGGTATTCATTGACGTAGGAACCTGCTTCATCATCGCGGACCTGGCGCGGAGAACTTCCCCACCCTATCGCTTCCCTTCGACTGCGCTCAGGGCAGGCTTCACCGGGAGCGATAAGGGTGGGGCAACCGCGAAATGGGCATTTGCGCTGGCGGCCCTGTGCCCGTTTCTCGCCAACTACACTGCCGTGCCCTTGACCGAAACGCTGGCCATCTTCTTCGCGGCGATGGCGCTTGATTTCGCGGTTGCCGCCCGGGCATGGCAGCAGAGCGCGGGGGAGGTCAGCCTCGGCAACTGGGCCGGCTGCGGGCTGGCCATCGCCGCCGGCATTTACCTGCGCCCTGACGGCGGCATCGTCCTGATCGCGATCGGCGGATTCCTGCTCTTGCGGCTCGCCTGGAATCCGGGGCAGACGATGGTAGCGGGCGTGGTGCTGGCCATCTGTTCGCTGCTTCCGCTGGCCCCCTGGACCGCCCGCAACTGGCGCGGCTTCCATCAATTCATGCCGCTGGCGCCCATTCATGCCAATGCACCGGGAGAGTACTACGCCACCGGCTTCGATCGCTGGATGCGCACCTGGCTGGCCGATTACGCCTCGCTGGAGGACATCGGTTTCAAAATGGACGACACGGTGATGGACATCAACGCCCTGCCCGATCGCGCCTTCGACAATGCCGGCGAGCGCAGCGCGACACAGGAAGTATTCGACCGCTACAACCAAACCGTGACCATGACACCCGAACTCGACGCGCAATTCGAGCAACTCGCTCGCCAGCGCATCCGACGCAAGCCCTTCCGCTACTACGTCGAGCTACCCGTATTGCGCATTCTCGATCTCTGGCTGCGCCCGCGCACCGAGATGCTGCCGCTGGACACGCACTGGTGGAGGTTCCGCGACGATCCCCACGACTTCGCCTGGTCGGCGTTGCTGGGCGCGATCAACGGTGTGTACATCGGCCTGGCGTTACTGGGAGCTGTCGGCGGCTGGCGGGAAATCCGCTGCGCCGGAATGTTGGCCGGATTCGTCCTCCTGCGCACCGTCATCATGACCGCGCTCGCCTATCCCGAGCCGCGCTACGTGCTGGAGTGCTACCCGGTGGTGATTGTCTTTGCGGCGGCGGTGTGTGCGCGTCGTCAGTCCTCAGTCTTCAGTCGTCAGTCTTCGGGCCACATGCGGATTGGCTGAAGACCGAAGACGGACGACTGTTGACTACGAATTCATCGGTGAGTCGCTGCTGCGGAAATTTGTCTGGAAGTGCTCGAAGAGAAAGTCGATGGCTTCGCGATTCGCGTCCTTGTTGCTCTGCGCCAGATATTTCATCGCTTCCACCAGCAAGCGCTGGCCCTCGACGTAACGCGGGTCAGAGGTGCGGTCGCGCTTGTTGCGGCGTGAAGGATTCGGCGTGACGGGGATAGTGAAAACTTTGGCCATAAAGCTGGTCCCGGCTGGTCCTGAGTAACCAGCAATTGGATGCTCGTGTGATTGCCCTTGTTGCCTGGCTGGGGACAATATCCCCGTTTCTGGACGCGAGTATAAGCTTGGAACTACCAACGTTCCACAAAAGAATCGGCCCGCAGATGTAAAAAATTGCCCATTTTTGCACCTGCTTCGTTGCAGTCCCGGAATGATCCGGCCATCTATTCCGATTGCGGACGCACCCACTTCGTCTTGCCCGAGGTCTTCAGTTTGAAGATGTCGTTCGGGATGTTCTGATTGATCTTGATGTCGCTGTACTTGGCGAGGCGGTAGTCGCCGCTGGGCTCGATCAACTGTTGCTGCACCGAGATGCCGCGCGCCGGATCGATCCACAGAATGATCTGCTGGAACATGTTGCGGACTTTCACCTGCTTCGGCGTGAGCGTCAGTTTCGCCGCCTGTACGCCATCCACGTTCTCGGCGCCGTCGTAGCGAACCTCGAAGGATTTCTGCAGGTCGTGGCCGCGGCCGCCAAACCCCAGGACAAGGAAGCTCTCGAAATCCGCCCTGTTCTTGCCCGCGTTATATTCCGTGACCTGCTCGATCTCGGGCTGGTAGACATCCATCTTGCCGCCGGCGAAGAGCACGTACTTCCTGGCGGGCGAGGTAATGTGGGAGGCCATCTCCACTCCATTGCTTGCCCGGCGATAGTAGATGGTGCCCTTCTGGAGGTCGTGGTCGTTCACCACCTTGGAATACTGGTCCCAGACAAAATTGGCCTCGGCGGTCTTGAAATTGTCCGCGGCGCGGTCCATGGCGGTCAGCACGGACTCGAGATTCCCCGCGGCCGCCTTGGCCTGCGGTTGCGCTGCGGGAGCAATGGGAACCTGCGCGACCACGGCGGCCGCCAGCAGCATCAGGATCAGCGATAAGAAAAGGATCGTGCGCTTCATTTCGTTTCTCAGTATTTCAGTTTGTCAGCTCGTCAGTGAAAACGGCAGCGTCCAGCTGAGAAACTGACGTACTGAGAAACTGAAGTGCTTCCTACCGCGACACCCAAACCTTGTATCCGACCACGCGCCCCTTGGCATCGCGCACCGGCTCGTACTTGGTGATGTCCACCTCGCCGGCGATGGGTTCGATGACGCGCAACAGGTCGTCCTCAACCGAGGTCGGATCGCCCTTTACGGCCGAGGCGTCAACCTGGTAGATGAACCCGCTTTGCCCGTCGGGAAAAACGACTACTTCGGTTTGATGCAGAGAGCGCTCGATCGGTCTGTCCTTGAAGTTTACCCAGATGGGGGCGATGAAGATGAAGGCGAGGATCAGCGTGACCATGACGTCGTACTGCATGCTGCCACGCTCGTACGTCCAGAGAATGTAGCTGCGAATTGTCTTCAGGATGCGCGACATGGGGCCAAACAGTTAAGTGTAGTGAGGCGGAGAGGAACTTGGCAACGTTGGTGGACGGCTGTCGCTTGTCGGTCAAACTGAAACCGAAACTGAAACTGAAACTTCTCAAAATTTTCTTGGCGTAATCCGCTCCGCGCCCATGTAAGGCCGCAGCGCTTCGGGAATCACCACGCTGCCGTCGGCCTGCTGGTAATTTTCCAGAATCGCGAGCCATGTCCGCCCGACCGCCAAACCGCTGCCGTTGAGCGTGTGCACAAATTCGGTCTTGCCTTTGCCTTCCGGACGCCAGCGGATGTTGGCGCGGCGTGCCTGGTAGGACTCGAAATTCGAGCATGAAGAAATCTCGCGGAAGAGTTGCTGCCCCGGCAACCAGACTTCGATGTCGTACGTCTTGGCCGCGGAAAATCCCATGTCGCCCGTGCTCAAGGCCACAACGCGGTAGTGCAGGCCGAGGCGCTTCAGCACTTCCTCGGCGTTGGCGGTCAGCGATTCCAGCTCGTCATACGACGTGTCCGGCCGCGCAAATTTCACCAATTCGACCTTCTGGAACTGGTGCTGGCGGATGATCCCGCGAACGTCCTTACCGTAGCTGCCGGCCTCGCTGCGGAAGCACGGCGTCCATGCTGTGAGCTTCACCGGCAGGCGCGCGGCGTCGAGCACCTCGTCGCGAAACAGATTTGTCACCGGGACTTCGGCGGTCGGAATCAGGTACAGATCGCGGCGACGAAGCAGTGTGCTCCACGGAACATTGAAATCAACAGGACTAAAAACATCGGCGAGTTGAATGTCTGCCGTTCTGGCCGGGGCGTGCACAACAACAATCGCGAATACGCCACTCTTGCCAGCCACACCCACCAGTTCGCCAACTTTCGGTGTCCAGTCCTTGTCCGGTTCATAACGATCAATCGGAACCTTGAACAAGTCGGCTTCAAATTTCGGCAACTGGCCGGTGCCGTACATGGACTCGGCGTTGACCATGAACGGCGGCAGGACTTCGGTGTAGCCGTGCTCGCGGGTGTGCAAGTCGAGCATGAAGTTGGCGAGCGCGCGCTCCAGGCGCGCCCCGAGGTCCCAATAGACGGCGAAGCGCGCCCCGGTCAGCTTGACTGCGCGCTCCAGGTCGAGCACGCCCAACTGCGCGCCCAGCTCCCAGTGCGGCTTGGGAGCGTAGTCGAATTGCGGCGGCGCGCCCCAGCGCCGGACTTCGACGTTTTCTTCCGCGCCACCGCCGACCGGGACGCTCTCGTGCGGCAGGTTGGGGATGGTCTTGAGGATGTCCTGCAGTTGCGCCTCGAACACGGCACCCTGCTTTTCAAGCTCCGCGACCTGTTCGCGCACGCGGCGCATTTCCGCCATCTGCGCCGAGGCGTCCTGCTTCTCGCGTTTGAGGCGCGCGATTTCCTCCGACGCCTTGTTCTGCGTGGCGCGCAGGCGCTCCATGTTGGTGATGTGCTCGCGGCGGCGGGCGTCCACCGCGGAAAAGTCGCGCAACACCTCCTCCGGGTTCATCCCCCGGTCGCGCAGCTTGCGTTCAATCAGCGGCAGGTTCCCCCGCACGAAGTTCAGGTCGAGCATATCGCACTAGTTTATCAGTACGTCAGTAGCGCAGTTTTTCAGTTCGTAAGTCTACAGAGATGCGGTACTGAGGTACTGAATAACTGACGTACTGAAATACTGACTCGCTGATTTACACTAGGGCGCGATGAAGAGCCCGAGAGTCTGTGCAATCCTGCTGCTTTCTCTGGTCCTCAGCGGCGCGGCGTTCGCCAGCGCTTACAACGCGAACCCCAAGCTGGTGGTGATCGTCATCATTGATCAGTTCCGCCCCGATTTTCTGGACCGCGCCCACGATCAGCTTGGCCCATCCGGTTTTCGCCTGCTCACCGAGCGCGGCGCCTACTTTACCGGCTGCTACTACGATTACGCCAACACCGAGACCGCGCCCGGCCACGCCACGCTGTTCACCGGCGCCTACAGCAACGCCCACGGCATCGCCGCCAACCAGTGGTGGGACGCGCGTGCCAAGCGCATGGTGAGCTCGGTGTTCGACAACAACACGCGTCTGGTGGGAGTGGAGGGCGCGGGCGCGTCGCCGCACAACCTGCTCAGCGACACTTTGGGCGACGAACTCAAGCTCGCTACCGACGGCAAGGCGCGCGTGTTCACCATTTCTTTCAAGGACCGCGCGGCGATCCTGCCGGCGGGCTTCGCCGCCAACGGAGCGTTCTGGATCGATCACCCGAGCGGCGCGTGGATCAGCTCGACGTTTTACATGCAGCAGCTTCCGGCCTGGGTGCAGAAGTTCAATGCGGCGGGGAAAGCGGGCGTTTACTGGAACCGCGAGTGGAAGGATGCCGGCGGCAACGTGCTGCGCAAGACGACGCGCGAGGCGACGCCGGATTTTTACGAGACGGTGGGCGCCACGCCATTCGCCAACGATTACGAATTGGACTTCGCGCGCGAGCTCATTACGCAGGAGAGGCTGGGCGAAGGGCCGGCGACGGACCTGCTGTCGATCAGCCTGTCGGCGCCCGACATACTCGGTCACAAGACAGGGCCGAATTCACCGGAAGTGAAAGCCATGGTGCTGGCGCTGGACCGCCAGCTCGCGGATTTCTTCAGCTTCCTCGGCCAGCGCGTCGGGCTCGCCAATGTGTGGATCGTATTGTCGGCGGATCACGGCGTTTCACCGGTTCCCGCGTACGCGGCCAATTTCCGGTTGCCGGCGGAAATGCTGAATTCGGAAAAGCTGAAGTCCGACCTGAACGCGGCCATCGCAACCCGGCTCAAGCGGCCGGGTGACTACGTTGAGGGCCGCGACGGCGCGAACGTATTCATCTCGGAAAGCGCCTTTGCCGCCGCGGGCATGAACAACGAAGCCGAGGCCGAGCACGTGGTCGGCGAGGCGCTGGTTCAACTCGGCCTTCGGTCGTACATCACGCGCGCGCAGCTTGCCGCCGGCAACGTCCCCAACGACGACGCCGGCCGCCAGTTGCTGCACAGCTATTCCTCGTATGGCGGCTGGTACGTGATCGCCATCGCGCCGCCGTTCACCTTTCCCTGGGATTCGCGCACCGGCACGACGCACGGCTCCTGGTACCGCTACGACCAGCATGTGCCGTTGGCGTTTTTCGGCGTTCCCTTCCAGGCGGGCGTTTACCGCGGGCGCTGCGAGCCGGTGGACATGGCCGCGACGCTGGCTTCGCTGCTTGGCGTCAATCCTCCGAACCGCGCCGCCGGACGCGTGCTGACCGAGGCGCTCCGCCGGGAGAGCGCGCGATGAGCACCTCGCCCCGGCGCGTCACCGGCCCGCCGGACCTGGGCGTCAGCTTTGCCGGCCTGCAGTTGAAGAATCCGGTCATCGCCGCCAGCGGCACCTTCGGCTACGGCATCGAGTATGAAGACATCGTCAGCCTGCAGAAGCTGGGCGGGTTCGTGGTCAAGGGCCTGTCGCGCGAGCCGATGCCCGGCAACCAGCCGCCGCGCCTGTTCGAAACTTCCGCCGGCATGCTGAACTCCATCGGCCTGCAAAATATCGGAGCCCGAGCCTTCGTCGACGAAAAACTTCCGCTCCTCAACAAGAAAAAGAACATCGTCGTCATCGCCAACGTTTTCGGCTACACCCAGGAAGATTACGAAGCGGTAATCCGCGTTCTCAACCAGGGCGAGGGCATCGCCGCCTACGAACTCAACGTTTCCTGCCCCAACACCACGCGCGGCGGGATGGTGATTGGCACCGACCCGGTGCTGTTGGAGGAGGTGGTGACCGCGGCCAAAAGTGCCTCGCGACGGCCCCTGATCGTGAAACTGTCGCCCAACGTGACCGACGTCCCGCTGATGGCGCGCGCCGCCGAGAATGCCGGCGCCGACGCCCTCTCGCTGGTCAACACCTTCGTCGCCATGGCTATCGACGCCGAGACGCGCCGGCCGCGGATCTCGCGTACCTTCGGCGGACTCAGCGGCCCGGCGATCAAGCCGATTGCGTTGCGCATGGTGCACGAGGCGTCGCACGCCGTGGATATTCCGGTCATCGGCATGGGCGGCATCTCCACCGCGGTGGACGTAGTGGAATTTATGCTCGCCGGCGCGGCGGCGGTCGAAGTCGGCACCGCCAGCTTCTGGGACCCGTGCGCCACCGAAAAAATCGTGGACGCGCTTGAGGGCTGGTGCCTGGAACACCGCGTGCAGAAGATCACGGAACTGATCGGCGGGCTGAAGACCGAGTAGCGAGTCCCGCGAGTCCCGAGTCCCGAGTCCCGAGTAAAAGCTCACGCGGTTCCGGCAAGACTTCAAGGTTTTTCCCGCAACTGGCGACTTGCAACCGACGACTGCCGCGCAACTCGCAACTCGCAACTCGCGACTCGCTACTGCTGCATCGCCGGCGGCCGAAATCGCAGGAATACATGCAACGACACCGGATCGCGCCCGTACACGCTGTCGAGTGCACCCGGTTTTGAGTAGAACGTGATATCGGCGCCCAGCCCGACATGCCCGTATCTGCCCTGCACTAGATCGCGCACGCCCCCGAACGTGTAAGCGCCGATGCGATAGGAAGCTGCCGTCAGCGCCGCCGGAAACAGTTCGTCCTTGTCCACCAGTTCCAGGCGGGTGTAGGCATAATTGCGTCGCGCGAAGTTCACCGTGGACTCCAGCGCGTAACTGTTCTGCACCCGCCGCGCCGCTGGCTTGAAGTTCCGCCCCCAGATCAACGTGGTTGCCCAATACCCTGCCGTGAACCGGCGGTTGTACGCCAGCGACGCGGTCTGGCGATTGGTATTGCCGGACTCGATCGCCTCCGGATGCACCAGGTGACCGTAGCTGTACTGCGCCGTCCAGTTTCGCCCCGGCGCCACGCTGAGCCGCGCCGACCACGAATCCAGCGGCGCGAGATCAAAGTTGTAACGGCGCTCATCGGGTTCGCGCCCGTTGAACGCCGAGGCTTCGATTTTGAACCGGTCAATCACGAATCCGCTGGTCACCACGCCGTAGCTGATGTGGGTGGAATCCTGCACATGGTGGCCGAGCGGCGCCGCCGGATTTTCCGTCGCCGAGATGCGATGCGGAAACGCGGTTGGCCCCAGCGCCGGCTCTCCCGCCGGCCCGCCGTACAACAGCCAGGTTATTTTGTCCGACACCGGGACGTTGAGCAGCGCCGACAGTTCGCTGAACACATCGTGCGGATGCTGGTAGTTGACGAGCGCCCGGCCGCGGTAGGTTTCGCCGGTCTGAAACAGCTCGGGATATCCCGGATGCGGCGCGGTCAGAGGCTCGGCGGACAGCATCTGCCGCACCTGCAAAGTCGCGGCGCCAAGCTTCCGCTCTTCCACCAGCATCAGCCAGTTTTCCGATTCCAGCTTGCCCACTCCGAGCCGCCCGCCCTGCTGGTTGAACCCGAGAAATAATTCCCCGTGCGCCATCAAGGTCCAGTTGCCCAGCGGCTTCATCCACATGAACTGCGGCGAGGAAGCGGGAATCCAACTCGTGCCCGAGGCGAACTGCGCCACCGGCGCGGAGGGCATGTCCATGGTCATGCCCAAGTGCTCGTGCTGCAGGTGCTCGTGGTTTGAAGGCTGGGACGATTCCTGCGCCAATGCAGTTATCGCCATGAAGGCGAACATGAATAGCGCGAATTTCAGGATGAGGAGCCGCAACTGTTCGTTAGACGCGCGGCAGGTGGAATGGATGCGGTCGTCGGGACGGATTTCAACCGGCCATCGACCAACGACCATCGGCCATCGACCATCGGCGGTTTCAGGACTGTCCGGAAATTTTCAGCCGCAGCTCTTCCGGGATGCGCTCGCGGATCTCGGGCGGAAGGCGGTCATGCACGGCGCGTGCGCCCAGCCGCGCGACGTCGGCCATGGCCATGGGCGCCGGCGTGGCCACCGCGACAATCACCCAGATCAGCGCGGAGAGCCCGAATCCGGCCAGGGCAGCCAGTTCCAGCACCAGCGCGTGCCGCGGGGCAAAGTGATAAATGGCGCCAAACGCCAGCAGGAATACGCCGGCGGAGATTGCGGTCAGGATGATGAGCAAGACATCGATGGTGCGATGCACTTTCTGCCAGTAGCGGCAGTGTTCGCACTCCCGGAAGTGCTCTTCGTAGTCGCCGCGCATCTCCGGCGTGATGCCGGAAATGTCATACCGCCACCCGGCAAGGATGGCTCCCACGAATTTGTCGGTGCACTGCTTCATGTTCTACAGCCTGATCGGCTCCAAGGGCTGGTCTTGGGCTGCCAGCATCAGGCGGTTCCGCAGCAGGTCACGGCGCGTCGCCAGGGCCCGCTCTGCCGCACGCCGCGCCAGGTCAGGATGATTGTTCTGCTCTGATAGATGCGCCAGCACCAAAAAAGCCGCACCTCCATCGTAGTCCCCAGCGAAATATTGCGCGAGCGCCTCGTTGGACATGTGTCCGACCCGCGACATGACCCGCTGCTTCACCACCCACGGGTAAGGCCCGCCGCGCAGCATTTCCACGTCGTGGTTCGACTCTATGACTAACCCGTCGCAGCCGCGAAGGTTGTCCGCCACGCTGGCCGGCATGTATCCCAGGTCGGTCACGATGCCGATCTTCACGCCTTCGGTGCGGAACGTGAAGCCCACCGGATCGGCCGCATCATGCGGGATGGTGAAGGGCGCGACCGTGATGTCGCCGATGGTGAATCTCCGCCCCGATTCAAATGTTTCCAGCCTGGTTAGTTCGGGTCGAATGCCATCGTTCTTTTGCCGCGCCCAGCGCTGCCATGCCTGGTAGGTGGCGCCCGTCATGAAGACAGGGATCTTCAGCTTGCGCGCCAGCACATACAGCCCGGCAACATGGTCGGAGTGCTCGTGCGAGATGATGACTGCCGATAGATTCAGGGCGTGGTCGCCGGTCAGGGTCATCCGGCGCCCGATCTCGCGGCAGGAAACGCCCGCGTCCACCAAAATACGCGTGCGCGAACTCGCCAGGACGCTGCAATTTCCCCGGCTCCCGCTCGCCAAGACCGTGAGCGACACCATGGGGCGAGAATAGCGGGAGTACGGTGTGGAAAGGGAGTGATAAAGGCGTTAACACCACCATCGGGGTCACAGCATTGGGTGATCTGGCGATCAGGTGATCGGGTGATTGCGGGACGAGCGATGTGCCAACAACTTTGCAGCGTCATGATAAAGCCGTATGCTATCGGCCCATGGAATCCTTGTTTATGCGTTCGATCTCGCTATCGGCAGTGCTGGTGCTGGGGGTTGCCTGTATTGGGCAGGAGGTGCATGTAGAGCGCGGCGCGAACAGAGTGGCCCTTGGAGTCTGGGGGCGGCCGTACGAGGCTGCGCACGAGAAGATTGTTCCTGTGCTGATCCTCGGTTGCACTCGACACGGCAAGAAAATTGAACACCAACTGACGTTTGTGGCGGGTGGGCCGATCGCTGAGTGGAGCAGAGGAGTAATAGCGACTGGGGCTGGGGGGCCACTCTTAGACGTGAGTATCGGTGGAAGTTCAAAACTGACGACCCAATGGGTTACATACAGCGGTGAAGCATCCACGTTTCGATACGTTGGCAGATCTGGTCGTGAGCCGGAGCGCGCAAAATTCATTCAGGCGATCTTGAGTGCAGGAACAATTACAATCAATTTCACTCCCTTTTATGGGGTATCCTCGCCCGCCCCGGCCACGTTCGATGTGACAAAACTCCGGGATGAGGTGCAGAAATACTCGGAGTGCGACTTTAGTAGCAAACGCTGAGAATGAGCGCCTGCCGCACACCACGGGGATTAACGCGCCGAGGCGTACTTAGCCCGGCTCCGGAACTCCTCGTTGAAGCTAATATTAATTTCCTCTTTGGGCATTTCACCCTGCCGTTCCAGTGTGACGGGAATCTCGTAAAACCAGAATCCGTACCGTCGCCCTTTCTTACCCAGCAAAACGCGGTGCTTACCGTATCGCGCCAAATAGAGCAAATAACCTCTCTTAGCCGTCGGTAATCGGTCGCGCTGCAAGCGTATTTTCCTGCGCTCGTTTCTTGCCGTCTTTCCATCAAGCTTCTTTGTCTCCTTGAGCTCGATGAGAATCCACGGTTCGCCTCTTTTCAGTATGACAATATCCGGGTAAGTGTGGGGATCTTTGCAGAAAAGGCAGTTGTGGAGGGCAAGTCTCTTTTTGTCTTGGTCGTGGCGCAAAAAGCGTCGAAGTTGGAGAGCCACTTCGACCTGCAAGTCTCGCTCGGAGAGGATACGAAATTTCCCGTAGGACGTTAGGAGTCTCTCTGGAAGCGTCTTTGTAATAAAGTGGTGTATCTTGCGCAGTCCAATTTTCATGCGGCGAGAGTAGCGAGGCCTTTGGCACGGCAACATCTGCTTTGCTCCACGATTAGCTTTACTTCCTGACCAGCTCGCCCACCAACTTCCGTCCCACCGCCCCGCCGTAAGCGCACACGAATGCGGGCGCGAGCAAGGCAAACGATCCGAAAATCGCGCCGCGCGTGAAGTGCTCGCGCCCGAGATAGGCGAACAACTGCGCCGCCGGAACGCCGAGCGCCACCAGCAGCGCCCACAGCCATGGCCGCCGTGGACGCAGGGCGCCGAGAAACATGGTGACCATGGCGACCAGCAGCGCCGAGATCGCCAGTTCGCCCCATCGCAGTTGTGCGTAGCCGATGAGCGCGCCGAAGCCGAGCGCCACCAAGACGAACGGCCAGTCCGCGCGGCGGAGCGCCGATGTCGGCGGCGATGAAGCTGTGGGCATCGTCAGTACTTGTAGAAGCCGCGCCCGCTCTTGCGTCCCAACCAGCCTGCGTCCACCATCTTGATGAGCAGCGGGCAGGGCCGGTACTTGGGATCGCCCAGGCCGGCTGCCATCACCCGCATGATGTCCAAACAGACGTCCAGGCCGATGAAATCGGCCAGCGTCAGCGGGCCCATGGGATGGGCCATGCCGAGCTTGAATACTTCATCCACCGCTTCCGGCGTAGCCACGCCCTCCATCACCGCGTACATGGCCTCATTGAGCATCGGCATGAGCACGCGGTTGGCGACGAACCCGGGAAAATCGTTGACCTCCACCGGGGTTTTCTCCAGCTTCTTCGAAAGCTCGAAGACCGCGCCGAACGTCTCCGGCGACGTGGCCAGCCCGCGGATCACCTCCACCAGCTTCATCATCGGCACGGGATTGAAGAAGTGCATGCCGATCACCTTCTCCGGGCGTTGGGTCAGCGCCGCCAGCTTGGTGATGGAGATGGAAGAGGTGTTGGTCGCGAGGATGATTTCCGGCCGGCAGATGCGGTCGAGTTCGCGGAACAACTCGGCCTTGATCTCGAATTTCTCGGTGGCCGCCTCAACCGCGAAATCGCACTGCGCCAGGGCGCCTCGGTCCACGCCGGGCTCAATGCGCGCCAGCGCCTGGGCGCGCTGCTCGGCGGTGATCTTGTTCTTGCTGGCCTCGCGCTCGAGATTCTTGGAGATGGTCTCCATGGCGCGGTCGAGGAAGCGCTGTTCGACGTCGCGCAACACGACTTTATAACCGGCCTTGGCGAATACGTGCGCGATGCCGTTGCCCATGGTGCCCGCGCCCAGCACCCCGACGGTTTCAATGTGCATGATTGCCTCGCTGCTGAAAATGAAAACCGAGAAGTGTAGCAGAAGCGGTCGTCGGTTTTCGGTGGCCGGTGATCGGGTTATCGGCGCCGGCTAATGCAAACAAAGAAACGCCACGGATGACGCGGATTCGACGGAATTGATCCGTGTTCATCCGCGAAGATCCGTGGCCTGGTTTTGTCCGCCGTTAGTCGTTAAAGCCGAAGGTCATCTTCACGCCGGCAACTTCCACCACATCGCCGTCGCTCAGCTCGTGCTGCCCGGCAATCAACTCGTCATTGATTTTGACCTTGATGTCCCTTTCCGAGGCGGCAATGAAGTACTTGCCATCGCGATGGTTGATGACGGCCGCCACCTTGGGCTTGAACCAGCCTTTCAGCTTGATGGACGCCATGTCGCTCTTGCCGATGACGTTCAACTTGCCGGTCAGCGTGTACTGCGACTGGTCGGTCTTGCCGGCGATCACGGTCAGCACTCCTGTGCGGTCCTTGGGAGGGGGCGGCGGGGCGGCGGCATGAGCCGGCCCGGCTCCGGGCGCGGCGGGCGGAGTCGGGGCCTGGCGCGCCATCATCTCCTTCGCCTTTCTGGTGTCGAGCACTACCGTGGCCTCCAGCGTCGGCACCATGGGCATGGTCTTCTCGGGGCCGTGGCCATGCGCGTCCTCGTGCCGCTCATCCTTGAACAGCACGGTGTGCTTGCCGATCAGCACCTCGTCGCCGTCCTTGAGCACCGTCTTGCTGATACGGCGGTTGTTGACGAAGGTGCCATTGAGGCTGTTGTTGTCCTCGAGCGTGTAGTGGTCCGCCTCCCAGTAAATCTTGGCGTGATGGCCGGACACGGCGAGGTTGTCCACCTGGATAAGGTTGTCCGGCAGCCGCCCGATCGTCACCACGCCCTCGGAGAGCGAGAATTCCTTCAAAACAGCCTGTTCGAATTTCAAATAGAGTTTTGCCATTTTCTTGAACTCCCTCCGCCGAAGAGCCAGCGGAAAAATTTTGTGAACCAGGGCAGCTCCTCGAAGCGGAGGAGCAGCACGGTGATATTGTCGGAGCCGCCGCCGTCGCGGGCGGCTTCAATCAGCCGGTCGGCCATGAGCTGCAGGCTGATGGTCCCCTGCACCACTTCCAGGATGCTGTCGTCGGGGACATGCCGGATCAGGCCGTCGCTGCACAGCAGCAGGACGTCTCCCGGTTGCGCCATCTGGTCGTCGAGATCGGGCTGCACCTTTTCCTCGGGCCCGAGGGCGCGGATGATGATGTTCTGCATCTCCGAGTGCTGCGCTTCTTCCAGGGTCAGCAGCCCGCGGCGCACCTGCTCCATGACCAGGGAATGGTCGCGCGTTAGCTGCTCGATGGCGCCCTGGTGAATCCGGTATATGCGGCTGTCGCCGGCGTGCCCGATGGAGTAAAAATCTTTATCCACCAGCACCCCGACGATGGTCGATCCCATGCCCGACTGTGCCGCGTGTTGCGCGGCGGCCTCGTAGATGGCCGCGTTCGCCAGGTGGATGGCGCTGCCCAGCGTGTTGGCGCGCTCGGTAACGTTTTCCATGGGCGTGCCCACCGTCGGGAAGGAGCCGTTCTTGGAGCCCTCCCGGAAATACGTGAGGACGGTATCCACCGCCATCTTGCTGGCGACCTCGCCGGCGGCCTGCCCGCCCATGCCGTCGCAAACCACGTAAACGCCGTAGCGCGAGTCGTAGCCGAGGTTATCTTCGTTGTTCTGGCGGACGCACCCGACGTCGCTCTTCCCGGCAACTTCGACTGAAAGGCTCATTGTCGCGCGTAATCCTAATCCAATTTCCGTGTTCCTGGTGACGCCTAAATTCCGGGCCGCACCAAGCTAGTGGCCAGTGGTCAGTGACCCAGTCGGAATCCACTGGCCACTCGCCACTGACCACTGGCCACTAGCTTTTTACGCTCCCGCCGTGGCTGCCTTGGCGAGCAGCGCGCGGATGTCCGCCGCCATCTCGCTGCCCCGCTGGTAACGCTTGTTCGGGTCTTTCTCCAAAGACTTGTCCACGACAGCGCGGCAACCCAGCGGCAAATCCGCGCGCGCCTGCTCGATGGGCGGATGCGGCGCATTGGCGATGCGGTACATCAGGGTCGCTACCGTCTCGCCGGTAAACGGCTTTTCGCCGGTCAGCAGTTCGTACAGCGTGACGCCGAGCGAGAACAGGTCGGCGCGCCCGTCCACCTTGGCGCCCGCGAGTTGTTCCGGCGACATGTAGGACGGCGTGCCCATGACGGTGCCGGTCGCGGTCTTCGATTGCGAGGTGATGCGCGCGATGCCGAAGTCGGTGACCTTGATCTTGCCGTCCTTCAGCCGCATGATGTTGGCCGGCTTGATGTCGCGGTGCACCACGTTCTGCGAATGCGCGTAATCGAGCGCGTCGGCCACCTTGGCGATGGTTTCCAGCGTTTCGTTGATCGGCAGCAGCTTGTTCTTGGCGGTGTAGTCCTTCAGGTCGCTGCCGCTGAGCAACTCCATGGCGATGTAGCTGATGTCGCCATCGTCGCCCGCGTCGTAGATGGTGACGATGTTCGGGTGCACCAGCCGCCCCGCCGATTCGGCCTCGCGGAAGAAGCGCTCCTTCATCAGCTTGGTGTCGGCAGCGTCGAACTCGTCCTCGAAACGCAGGGTCTTGATCGCGACTTCGCGGTTGATCTTCGGGTCTTTGCCGAGATAGACCGTGCCCATGGCGCCCTTGCCGAGTTCCTTCAGCACCTCGTAGCGGCCCAGCGTAGGCTTGGCCAGTTCGCTGACCCCGCCGCCCTGCACCAGCACGGTGGAATCGCCCGCCTTCATGCCCCCGCGCCCGCCCAGGATCACGGTCTCGCCGGCGATGCGCAGCTTTTGCGAGCGTTCCGTGATGTCCTTGAAGTTCTTGTCCACCGTGCCAATGTGTTCGAAGACCTGCACCGCCTTGTTGAACTGGCGCTTGCGTTCGAAGTCGAGCGCCAGGCCGTAGAGAACGTCCTTCATGGAATCGTCCACCGGGCACTTGCGGAATTTCTCGAACGCCATGTCCAGCATGCCCTGGCCCTGGAAGGAGAGGCCGAGCATCTTGTTGGTCTCCGCCGACTCGCCTTCCAGCACTTCCGTGCGCTTCTCGGTGACCAGGTAGCGTTTCGAAACCACCACCGTGTAGCCGGCCACCAGCATGATCGCCGGATACGCCATCTTCAGCCAGTAGCCGTAAGCGGTGAACAGGTAAAAGCCGCCGCCGATGGAGAGCGCCAGCAGCACGATGGCGATGATCGCGCTGTGACTGGCCTTCATGTGCGGGATGGCGAGCGAAACAAAGAGCGCGAACACGATCAGCATCGCCAGCTCGGCCTTGCCCGCCCATTCCGGACGAATCAGGTACTGGCCGTTGATGATGTTCTGAATCACGTTGGCGTGGATGGCCATGCCCGGAAACTGCGTGCCCACGGGCGAGGTGTAGAGGTCGCCGCCGCCGGTGGCGATCATGCCGATGAGGACGATCTTGCCGTTGAACACCTCGGGCGGGACCTTCTTGTTGCGCACGTCGGAAAACTTGACGCCAATCAGGTTGTCCAGCTTGGCGTAATCCACCAGCATGCGCCCCTGCGAGTCCACCGGAATGTGGGCGCGGCCCAGCACCAGCTCCTTGCCGGGCGTGTAGCGGTAGTCATCTGACTCGAGGTTGTAAAACGCGCGCAGGACCTGGAGCGAGAATGACGGAAACAGCTTGCCGTTGAAGTCCACCACCAGCGGCACCGCGCGCTGCACTCCGTCGGGCGAAGGCGTCAGGTTCGCCTGCCCGATGGCCTTGGCCACTTTGGCGAAGCGCTCATACGGCGGCGTGAAATCCTGGGCCGCCGTCACCGAACCATCCGACTTTACGTTGGCGATGAAATTCTTCGCAATCTCTTCCGGTATGGGCTTGTCCACCTTGCCGAGGGGCTGCCCGAGGGTGAAATACATGGGCAGCACGGCATTCTGCGCCAGCGCGAGCGAATCATCGAGGCGGGCGTCGTTGTCGAGGCGCTTCTCCGCCGAGTCCAGGATGCCGACAAATTCCTTGGCAGCGCCGCTCTTGGCCGACGCGGTCGCCCGCGCCGCCGCCCGCGCCAGATCCTCAGCGGTGAGTTCCTGGCCGGCCTTTACCACCGCTCTTCCACCTGCGCCCGCTCCGCCGACTTTGGACGCGTATTCGTCCTTGATTTTCCGGACTTCCACCAAGCCGGGGTTCAGCTCGGCGTCGGAGAAAAAGATGTCGAGGCCAATGACCTTCGCCTGCGCATCGGCGAGCTGGTCCACCATCTCGGCCATGTAGGAGCGAGGCCACGGCCAGCGTCCAATTTGCCGGATACTGTCGTCGTCAATGCCGACCAGGACCACGTTTTCGGCGGTCTTGGCGCCGGAGCGGAGCCGGGCACGGATGTCGTACAGCTTGCCCTCCAGACCCTCCGCCCATTGCATCCAGAAGATGAGCAGCACCACAAGGCTGACCACCGCACCCAGCGCAACATCCGCCCAGTGAAACTTTGGCTTGGCCATAGTTCCGCACTCCGTTCCCGGTTTCTCTCAGCGATGCCAGACGACCAGGGGCCGGACCATGAACCCACACCTGTATTAACGTTGGTCCCGTCCGGCTTTCAGGGACAATTCAGGCCCCTGAAGTACGTGGGGGAGAGTTGGCGGATTGTACTTAGGGATTTCGCGGAAACGCAAGAATATTATGGCGCCTTCACCGGGGAGTGAGTACCAGAATGAGTCCCTAACTTTGAAATGACGAGGCGCGCCTGGCAAACACCGAGCTAAGCAAGCAAAAAAATCGGCGGCATGCACGCCTCCGATCCACCGAAAACCCATGGCCGGGAACCTATTTTCTCTGCGCCGCGACTTCCAATCGAACATTGGCGCGGTCCAGCGCGGTCAGCGCGCGCTGGAAATCCACTTCGGCGCCGGCCGAGCGCAGCCGCTCTTCGGCGCGCTCCTTCGATTTGCGCGCGCGTTCGACGTCAATGTTTTCGGCGCGCTCGGCGGTCTCGGCCAGCACCGTCACCTTGTCCGGCAGCACTTCGGCGAAGCCCCACGCGATGGCGACGTGATACTCCATTCCGTCGGCTTTATACGTGATCTCGCCCACACCCAGTTCGGTAATCAGCGGCGCATGTCCCGGCAAGATTCCCAGGTACCCGTTCTTGCCGGGAATCTGGACTTCCTGGACGATGTCTCTCTCCACCAGGCGCTCGGGAGTGACAATCTCGAGTTGTAAAACATCAGCCATCAGCTTTCAGCTCTCAGCTTCCTCTTACGCTGCCGCCGTCGCCTTCAGGCGGTTGCCGTGCTCGACCACTTCCTCGATCGTTCCCTTCATGTAGAAGGCCTGCTCCGGGATATCGTCGTGCTTGCCCTCGATGATCTCCTTGAAGCCCTTGATGGTGTCCTGGATTTTGACGTAGCGGCCCTGCATCCCGGTGAACTGCTCGGCGACGTGGAACGGCTGCGACAGGAATCGCTGCACCTTGCGGGCGCGGGCCACGGTGAGCTTGTCGTCTTCGCTGAGCTCGTCGATGCCGAGAATGGCAATGATGTCCTGCAGGTCCTTGTAGCGCTGCAGGATTCGCTTCACGCCCTGCGCGACGTCGTAGTGCTCGTTGCCCACCACGTGCGGATCGAGAATGCGCGAGGTGGACGCCAGCGGATCCACCGCCGGGTAGATGCCCAGCTCGGTGAGCGCGCGCGATAGCACGGTGGTGGCGTCGAGGTGAGCGAACGTAGTGGCAGGCGCGGGATCGGTGAGGTCGTCGGCGGGCACGTAAATCGCCTGCACCGAGGTGACCGAGCCTTTTTTCGTCGAGGTGATGCGTTCCTGCAACTCGCCCATTTCGGTGGCCAGGTTGGGCTGGTAACCGACGGCGGAGGGCATGCGGCCCAGCAGCGTCGAAACCTCGGCGCCCGCCTGCGTGAAGCGGAAGATGTTGTCAATGAAGAGCAGCGTGTCCGAGCCTTCAACGTCGCGGAAGTATTCGGCGACGGTGAGCGCCGTCAGGGCCACGCGCAGGCGCGCACCGGGAGGCTCGGTCATCTGGCCGTAGATGAGCGCGGCCTTGGATTCGGCGGGCTTGCCGGGCACGATGACCTTGGACTCGCTCATTTCCAGCCATAAATCGTTGCCCTCGCGGGTGCGCTCGCCGACGCCGGCGAAAACGGAATAACCGCCGTGCTGCTTGGCGACGTTGTTGATCAATTCCATGATCACCACGGTTTTGCCGACTCCCGCGCCGCCGAACAGTCCGATCTTGCCGCCCTTCAAGAACGGCTGGATGAGATCCACCACCTTGACGCCGGTCTCGAACATCTCCGCGGAAGTGGCCTGCTCGTCGAAGGCGGGCGCGAGGCGATGGATGGGCAACCTGTCGGTCGCCTCGATGGGGCCGAGGTTGTCCACCGGCTCGCCGATCACATTCATCACTCGCCCCAGCGTGCCCCTGCCCACCGGCACGCGGATGGGGCCGCCGAGGTCGATGGCCTTCATGCCGCGCACCATGCCGTCGGTGGGCTGCATGGCGACACAGCGCACGCGGCCCTCGCCGAGGTGCTGCTGGACTTCAAGGATGACGTCAATCGGCATCGGCACGTTGAAGCCCTCGCCGACCACGCGCAGCGCCTGGTAAATGAGCGGCAGGTTGGCTTCGCCGAACTGCACGTCCACCGCCGGTCCGGCAACTTGAATGACTTTTCCGATGTTTTCTGCCATATGAAAGCTCTTAGCCGTTAGCCATTGGCCATTGGCCTGAATCTCCTCAAAATCTCTGCCGGCCAATGGCCAAGTGCCAATGGCCAACGGCGCCTTTATTGTGCGGCTGCGCCGCTCACGATCTCGATAATCTCTTTCGTAATCTTCGCCTGGCGCACGCGGTTCATCGCCAGGGTCAGCTTGTCAATCATCTCGTCGGCGTTGCTGGAAGCCGATTCCATGGCGGTCATGCGGGCCGCGTGTTCGGACGCGATGGACTCCAGCATCGAGCGATAAATCTGCACCGCGACATACTTCGGCAGCAGGTCGCGGAAAAGCTCGCTGGGCGATTGCTCGTAAATGTAATCCACCTGCGCGGTGGCGAAGGCAGCGGCCCGGCGATCCATCTCGCGGGTGTCCGCCTCGCCGAGGGAAATCCCGGCCGCCTGGGCCGCCTCGGCGCGCTTTTCGCGCTCTTCCTTGCTCACCTCTTCCACCTGCGCCACGGTTTGTTCACCGATCTCCTCAATCGGCAGGACCTTTTCGACGATGAGCCGCTGCGCGATCACCGACTTGAACTCGTTGTAGATCACGTATACGGAATCAATCTCGCCCTTGGTGTAGCGGTCGATCACGCCCTCGGAAAAATCGCGCACGTACTCGAAGCTCAGCTTGCCGAGCACTCCGATGTGCTCGCCCACCGTCTGGACCGGGCCGGCGCGCTCGGTTTGTTCCGCGGTCGCGGTCGGGAACCGGCGGCGGAACAAATCGCGCCCCTTGCGGCCGACGGCTTCGATATCAACGATTTTGCCTTCGTTCGCCGCGAAAAAGCGGAAGGCGGCCTTGATGATGTTGGCGTTGAACGCCCCCGCCAGGCCGCGGTCGGCGGTGACCACGATGACCAGGATGTTTTTCTCCGGACGTTGCGCCAGCAGCGGATGGCGTGGCTCGCCCGTTTCCGGGTCGAAGATTTCGGCGCGCGAGACCAGCGACTTCAGGACGTTGGTGAGCATCTGCGCGTACGGTCTCGCTGACAGCGCCCGGTCCTGCGCCCGGCGCAGCCGCGCCGCCGAAATCATCTTCATCGCCTTGGTGATTTGCCGCGTGTTGCGCACGCTGCGAATCCGGCGTCGAATATCGAGTATGTTTGCCATTCAGCTCTTAGCTCTTAGCCATTAGCCCTAAAGACTTGTCATTCCGACCCTGAGCGAGCGCAGCGAGTCGAAGGGGAGGAATCTGCTGTTCGCTCACAACTCAGAACTCGCAACCCGCTACTTCTTCCCTGCCTTGGATTGCTCCGCCACTGCCGCGTTCATAATCGTCAACTGGCGCGCCACTTCCAGCACTCCGAGCGCGGTGGCGAGGGCGACTTTGTCCGCCGCTCGCGGCAGCCGCTTCGTGTCCTCAATCAAGGTTTCGATCTCTTCCAAATTCATGGCTTTCTCCTTCGGCAGTTCAGCCGTCCCGACGGGACTCGGGAACGAGCCACCCGGGTCCCGGCACTGAAGTGCCGCGCTATTCTCATTCCGTCCCTACGGGACGAATCGCTTCTCCGCCGCCCGAAGCCTGCAGCCTGCAGCTTACGCCTTTGCCGCCGCCACCTGGCGTTCGCTGACGAACCGCTCCTTGCTCTCCTTCACGATTTTCGCCATCGCGGCCTTGAGTTCGTCATCAAGCACTTTCTTTTCCTCGATCTGCTTCAGCAGGCCGGGATTCATGGCGTCGACGTAGGCGTACAGCGCCTTTTCGAACTCGCGGCACTGCTCCACCGGCACGTCGTCCAGGTATCCGCCGGTGCCGGCAAAGATGATCAGAATCTGTTTGCTGAACGACAGCGGAGCGTACTGGTCCTGCTTGAGGATCTCGACCAGCCGCTGGCCGCGGTTGAGCTGCGCCTGCGTCGCTTTGTCCAGATCGCTGCCGAACTGTGCGAAGGCCGCCAGCTCGCGGTACTGCGCCAGTTCCAGTTTCAAGGTGCCCGCCACCTGGCGCATGGCTTTAATCTGCGCGCTGCCGCCCACGCGGCTCACCGACAAACCGACGTTCACGGCCGGACGGATGCCGGAGTTGAACAGGTCGGTTTCCAGGTAAATCTGGCCGTCGGTGATGGAAATGACGTTGGTCGGGATGTACGCGGAAACGTCGCCCGCCTGGGTCTCAATCACCGGCAGCGAGGTCAGCGAGCCGCCGCCGTTCTTGTCGCTCAGCTTGGCGGCGCGCTCCAGCAAACGCGAGTGCAGGTAGAAAACGTCGCCCGGGTAGGCTTCGCGCCCCGGCGGGCGCCGCAACAGCAGCGAGATCTCGCGGTACGACGCCGCGTGCTTGGAAAGATCGTCGTAAATGGTGAGCGCGTGCCGCTTGCTGTCGCGGAAGTACTCGCCCATAGCGCAGGCCGCGTAGGGAGCGATGTACTGCATGGGCGCGGGCTCGGAAGCCGACGCGGCGACCACGATGGTGTAATCCATGGCGCCGGCGTCTTCCAGGATCTTCACCACCTGCGCGATGGACGAGCGCTTCTGCCCGATGGCGCAGTAGATGCAGATCAGGTCGCGGCCCTTGTTGTTGATGATGGTGTCCAGCAGGATGGCGGTCTTGCCGGTCTGGCGGTCGCCGATGATCAGCTCGCGCTGTCCGCGGCCGATCGGGATCATGGCGTCAATCGCCTTCAGACCGGTGGCCATCGGCTCGCGCACCGGCCGGCGATCAATGACGCCCGGCGCGATGCGTTCGACGGGAAGGAACTCCTTGGTGGCGATCGGGCCCTTGTCGTCGATCGGCTCGCCCAGCGCGTTGACCACGCGGCCGATCAGCGCCTCGCCCACCGGCACGCTGGCGATGCGCCCGGTGCGCTTGACCTCGTCGCCTTCCTTGATTTCCGTGTACTCGCCGAGCAGCACCACGCCCACCTGCGCTTCTTCCAGGTTCATGGCGATGCCGGCCACGCCGTGCGGGAAGGAGAGCAGTTCGCCGGCCATGACCTTGTCCAGGCCATAGACGCGCGCGATGCCGTCACCGAGCGAGATGACCGAGCCAACTTCGTCCACCGCGATGCGCGATTCGTAGTTCTCGATCTGCTCGCGAATCAGTTTCGTAATTTCGTCAGCTTTGATTTGAGCCATAAATTTTTCCGGCTGTCATCCTGAGCGAGCGCGCCCGTTGTTGGTGCGCGAGTCGAAGGACCCCTACCTGCTCGCCAATCACTCCGCCGCCAACTGCTCTTTCATCCTGTGCAATTGCCCTTTGATCGAACCGTCGTAAATCGTGCTGCCCAGCCGGACGATGGCGCCCCCGAGAATCCTGGGGTCAATCGCGTAATGAGCGCGAACTTTCTTGCCGGTCATGGTCGCGATCTTGCCTTCCAGCGCGCCTTTCTCAATGGCGGACAGCTCGCGCGCGCTGGTGACATCGGCTTCCGCGAACCCCTGCCGCGTGTCGAGTTCGCTTTCCACCTCGCGCACGATCTCCGGCAACTGCCCGATGCGCCGGTGATCGATCAGCACTGCCAGGAAGTTCCGCGCCGGCTTGGAGACGTTTTCGCGCGCCACGATGGCGTCCAGCAAGGCGCGCTTCTGCACCGCGGGCACCGACGGGTTCTCCCAGATGCGCTGCAATACCTGGTTGCTCTTGACCACCGACACCATGCCGTACAACTGCTCCAGCACGCTCGCCGGGGCAAGCTTCAAGGCGAACACCACGTCGGCGAAGGCGCGGGCATAATGGCTGGTGACCGCGGCCATCTACTTGCCCTCCTTGCCGTCGCCGTTTTGGCCGAGCTCTCCGACGAAGTTCTCCACCAGCGCGCGGTCGGTGGCCGCATCCACCTGGATGCGCTTCTCCGCCAGCGATACCGCTAATTCCGCTGCATACGCCTTCAAATCGCGGTGCGCCAGGCGGGCAGCGGCTCCCACCTCCTGCCCGGCCGACTCCACGATCTTGCGCGCGTCTTCCTCGGCGGCGGCCTTGATGCGCTCTTCTTCGCCGGCGGCTTCGGCCTCAGCCTGCGAGCGCATGGCCGCGATCTCGCTGTCCAGCTTCGACAGCCGGCCCTCGATTTCGCCCAGCCGGCGCCCCGCGTCGGCGCTGGCGCGCTGCGCCTCGTCCATGGTTTTGCGGATAGATTCGGAGCGTGCGCGGAACATCCCCGGGAGCTTCGATTTGGCGAACCAGGCGACCGCGGCTGCGATCACCGCGAAATTCAGCGCAATCGCCAGCCAGTAGGCCGAGCGCAGTTTTAGCCCCGTGATCCTCGCCAAAAAGCGCACCGAAGCCGACTGCTTGAACTCGGCGTTCTCTTCGCCTTCACCGGCCGCGTGCTCGGATGCTTCGGTTAGCTGCTGCCCGAGAGATTCCTGTTGGGCGGTCTTTTCGCGCGCCGGTTCCTGCGGCTTCGCCGCCGGTTCCGATTTTGTCCCTGGCGGTGGATTGGCGGCCGGCTGATGCTGCGCCCAGGCCGCGCCCAGCAGCAGCAACCACGCGACAACTGCGATGGAGAGGACGCGCCCGCGCCGGTTCATTGCGCGCTCCCGGCCGGACGCTGCACGCCTGCCACCGGCTTCAGAATGATGCGAATGACTGCGCTCGCCAGCCGCTCGCTTTGCGGCAGCAACTGGCGCTTGGCAGCCTCCAGTTCCTGGTAGACGCTTTCGCGCGCCTGGGCCACCTGCTGCTGGGCCCGCTCCCGCGCCTGCGCGATCGCCGCCGCGCGCGCGGCCAGCGCCGTTTGCCGGCGCACTTCCTGCGCCTTGAAGATGGCCACGCGGGCCTCACGCAACCGCTGCTCGTATTCACCGGTCTTGGCCTCGGCCGCCGCGACATCGGCGCGGGCCTTTTCGATGGCTCCTTCGGTCCGCTGATAGCGCTCCTGGAGCACCGCTTCCAGTTTGCCGTGGACGATCAGCCGGTAGGAAAAGTACGTGACCAGGAACAGGACGATGGTCGGAACCGACCCGAGCAGTAATCCGCCTAATTGTCGGAGTGTCTCTTCCATTGCGACGGGTGAATCAGGCTAGCTTATGATGGCCGCTTGAACTAATAAACCTAGCATCGCTCCAGAGCCGCTGTCAACGCGCATTTGCTTGATTTTGCCCGACTTCTACCCGTCTCTCCGCGTCGCTTTCCCGCCGGCGGGAATTCCTGAATCGGCTTTGTGGCCATGTGCAAAATCTTGCGGTTTACCTTGACTTCGCCGCCGGGAGGGTTAACATATGAGTATCACCTCCGATCCGATTCAGGATCGAATGGGCCTGTGGTCAAGGAAATGTCACCGCTTCTTGATCGCCGGCCCATTTAATTTGAGGCGCTTTGCGGGCGTGAGCGAGACCGCGCCGCGGGCGAGTGGGAGCCCGCAGCCGAAATCCTGAGGCCGCAGGCCGAAGGATCTGCTTCCAGCTTTCAGCCTCCAGCTACCAGCATTCGTGGGAAGCCTTTGCCGATGTCATCCCGAGCGAGGGAGGGCTCCCGCGCGTTTTTTCCAGCGCGGGAAACCCGAGTCGAGGGACCCCCACCCTCACGGATCTGCCGAGCCAACGGCCAACACTATTTTGGAACCACAAACCTCCCCAATTTCCGCACCACCGACTGCGGCGCCTGCGCCTCCATCTCCACCATGCCGTCGCGATAGTGACGCGAGTAGATCCGCGCCCCGCCCTCCAGCATCGCCAACGCCTTGCCCTCCGACTGCGGCACCCGCAGACGCACCGTCTGCAGCGGATCTCCCTCCAGCATTTGATCGATGCGGTCCAGCAGCGTTCCCAGTCCCTGCCCGCGCAAGGCGGAGACGTGCACCGTAAGCGCATCGTCGCGCAGGTGCTCGCGGTCCCGGGCGCTCAGCGCGTCAATCTTGTTGACCACGTGCAGCCGGGGCTTCTTCTCCGATTCCAGTTCGTGCAGCACCTTCTCCACCTGCGCCTCCTGCTCCTGGCGGATCGGGCTGGTGGCGTCTGAAATCTGCACAATGAGGGCCGCGCGCTGTACCTCCTCCAAAGTCGCCCGGAACGCCGAGACCAGCGTGTGCGGCAGGTTGCGGATGAATCCCACCGTGTCGGACAGCAGCACCTTGCGCCGCGAGGGCAGGGTTACGCCGCGAATCGTGGGATCGAGCGTGGCAAACATCTTCGAGGATTCCAGCACGCCCGCCTGCGTCAGCGCGTTAAACAGCGTGGATTTTCCCGCGTTGGTGTAGCCCACCAGCGCCACCGTGGCCACCGGAACGGATTCCCTGCGCTGCCGCTGCTGCGCCCGGATCTTGCGCACGTTTTCCAGTTGTTCCTGGTTATGCCGGATGCGCCGGAAAATTTTCCGCCGGTCGGTTTCGAGCTGCGTTTCACCCGGGCCCCTGGTCCCGATGCCGCCGCCGAGCTGCGACATCTCCACGCCGCGCCCCGTCAGCCGCGGCAGCAGGTACTGGAGCTGCGCCAGTTCGACCTGCAACTGGCCTTCGCGGGTGCGGGCGTGCCGGGCAAAGATGTCGAGGATGAGCTGCGTGCGGTCGATCACCCGCGGCTTGACTTCGTTTTCAATGTTGCGCTGCTGCGAAGGCGAAAGGTCGTGGTCGAAGATGATGAGGTCGGCGCCCGACATCGCCGCCGCGCCGGCGATCTCCTCCAGCTTGCCGCGCCCGATCAGCGTCGCCGGATCGGGCTTGTCCCGGTGTTGGAGAAATTCCCCCACCACCTGAGCGCCCGCGCTGCTCGCCAGCTCCTTCAATTCCGCCAGCGACTCTTCCGCGCTGAACAGCGGCTGGCGCGCCGACTTCGCTTCCGCAGGCACCGACGCGGCATTGCGCGCCGCTCGCGCCGACGGCGGCACCGCATGGTCTGGCTCGCCAGCCCGGGTTCGCGGTTCTGAGACCCGCGCCACACGCTGCCGGTAATCCAGCCCGACCAGGAACGCGCGCTCGGCGGCATCGCGATCGCGGTTCTCATGGGGCGCACGCCGGCCCCGAAGCCCCTCAAGACCGGGTGCCCCACCCTTCGCTCGCGAAGGGTGGGTATGTTTGGATTCGGGGCCACGCAAGGGAGGCTGTTACCCTTCCGTTCCCGAAGGGGCGGATATCGGCTCGTTCGCATGGGGCCCCGGAGTGGCCGCGGCCGGCTTGGCTTCACCGATGGGCCGCGGTTCGTGCCGCTCCCCGATGTACGCACCCTTCGCCATCACCACCGTGGAAATGGCGTGTTTGAAGATAAGCTGTTCCTGGTTGTTGGTCTCCAGCACGACCGAGTACTTATCGAACGACCGGATGCGTCCCGTCAGCTTCACCCCGCTGAGCAGGTAAATGGTGATGGTCGCTTTGTCCTTGCGTGCTGTGTTGAGGAAGGAATCCTGGATGTTCTGCGCCGGCTTGTCCATCTGCCGATCTCTCCTTTGTCAGAAAACCGCCCATGCCCCAAGCGGAGCCAATCTCTCCCACCCGGCCCTTACAGCGCTCCTAACGATACGGCGGCGCCCGCCCGTTTTCAACCGCCCGCTCATGAATTATCCGAGAATTCCATTCTGCTAGAATCGCCCTGCTCCAGAAGCCGGCGACCAGGATCAGCGCCCGATTTCCGTACACGGTATTTTTTGCCTTGTGCCTTGCGCCTTGAGCCTTGCGCCCCAGGAGAGCCCCATGCCCATCGCGCCCGCCATTGCCGCCTTTCAGGCCCATGTTTCGCTTCCCCAGGGCGGCGCCGTCAACGCCCTCATGCTGGTGCGGTGGATCCATTTTCTGGCCGGCATCACCTGGGTCGGCCTGCTTTATTTTTTCAACCTGGTGAATGTGCCCTTCCTGAAAGAATTGGATGGCGGAACGCGCGCCCGGGTGGTTCCGCCGCTAATGACGCGCGCCCTGTGGTGGTTCCGCTGGGCATCGGTGGTGACTGTGCTCGCCGGAATTACCTACTGGATGAACATCGTCACCAGCGACGCGCACAACGCCAACGCCTCGCCCGGCCGCGCCATCTGGAGTTTCTTCGTGCTCTGGACGGTCGCGTTTGCCATCGAGATGGGCGCGCTGATGTCGCCCGCCGAAGTCCTGCGCAAGGGCGCTGTCCTTGGCGTGATCTGCGGCGTGGCGGTGTTCGCCGCCGCCTATGCCTATCTCGCCCTCAACAGCGACGGTTGGGAAAGCAATCGCCTGCTCTCCATCGGCATTGGCGGCGGCATCGGCTGGTTCATGCTGTTCAATGTCTGGGGCGTCATCTGGCGCATGCAGAAGAAGATCATCCGCTGGACGCGCGAGAATCCCGCCGGCGCCATGCCAGCGGAGCTTGCGAAAATGGCGCGGCTGACGTTTCTCGCCTCGCGCGTGAACTTCGTGCTCTCGTTCCCCATGCTCTTCTTCATGGGCGCCGCCAGCCATTACCCGATGTTTGGGAAATAGGTTTCGGTTTCGGTTTCAGTCCTAGTTTCAGTTTCAGTTTCGGTTTCAGTTCAATTTCTGTTTCAGATTAGGTTCAGGCGGTTTCGGTTCAGTTCAGTTTCAGACTAAGTTTAGGCGGATGTCATCCCGAGCGAGGACGCGCGCAGAATCGCGAATGCAGCGCTTTTCTGCATTCGCGATCGCGCGTTCCGAGTCGAGGGACCCCTATAGTGACCAAGACATCCACTGGTCTTTCCCATCGACCATCGACCATCGGCTCTTCCCATGGACACCTCAACCTTCCAACGCGGCGCTGACCTCTTTGACGCGCACGAATACTTCGACGCCCACGAAGTCTGGGAGGACGTCTGGCGCGCCGCCCCCGTGGAAGAGAAGAAATTCCTCCAGGGCCTGATCCAGGTCGCCGTCGCGCTCCACCACCACAGCCGCGGCAATCTCGACGGTGCGCGCTCGCTGCTCGCCCGCGCCCAGCGTAACCTCTCGCATTTTCCGGATTCTTATGCCGGCGTGAATCTGGCGGCGGTCCGCGCCGCCATCACCCAGTGCCAACAGGCGCTCAGCGCCGGCGCTCCGCTCCCGCCCGTCCGCATTTCGTTCGTCTGAACCCTGATGTCTTCAGTGGGTCTTAAGAAGCGGGAAATCACAAATCACTAAATCACTAAATCCCCGATCCTCTCACCGCCGCTTCCGTCCCGTGCCCGCCGCCTTCGCCTGCTCCTCTTCCGGCGACAGGATCCGGCGCACGATCGGCCCGTTCATTTTGTACTTCCGCTCCAGCGTCTTGCCGTCGTCGGCCTTTACGCGCAAGGTGAACGCAGGCAGCACGCCTTCTTTGCCGAAATCCGCGCTGCCCACGCTCACCGGAAAAACTCCCACCAGCCTGCGCTCGCGATAGGCGGTCTCGTAGCGGTGCCGTTTCACGTTCCAGGTGAAAATCCGTGCCTGATCGAAGTCCCACGGCAGGCCATCTTTATTCTCGGTCAGCAGCACCAGGTACTGCGAAACCTTCTTGTCCGCGTCCGCCACCTGGTTGAGCACGAAATAGGCGACGATCCGCTGCCCTTCCGAATACTGCGCGACCTCCAGGGGCACGTCGAAATCCACCATGCGCGCCAGAACCCACCCGGTATGCCGGGCTTGGTCACGCACCAGCAGCCAGTCTTCCATTGGGACCTGCGGCTCGTCCGGCTTCGCGGCTCCTTTCTTCGCGCCGGGCTTTTGTATGCGGGGCAGCGCGGGATTGATCTTCGGCACCGGCTTCTCGGCCGTCTCGCGCTTCAGCACTTCGACTTTGGCGCCATCGGGCATCTGGAACAGGTGCTCGGTATCGCGCCCCGGCGTCAGGTGCATGTTGAGCGCGGCGCGCGCGGTCCCATGCGCCTGCGGGGGCGCCTTGGCATTTTCCTTGGCAAGATTTTCAAATCCGACAAAGACGTCGGCGTCCACCAGGTAGCGCTCTTCGATCCACCCAACCTCGCCGCGCACGCTCTTCACTTTCAAGAAGCGGCGGCTCTTCTCCAGCACCTCGACGCGCTCGCCGTTGTGCACCACGCCGGTCTTGTTGTACACGGCTGCCACGCGGTCGCGCAGGTTCGCCTGCGGCACCGCGACATACGCGATCTCAGCCTGATACTTCCCACCACGCTTGCAGCCGGAGAGGACCATCGCGCAGACGAGCGCCAGCAACACCACCGCCAGAGATCGCACTCCGCGACCTCTGCCATTCCCCTGCGTCCTCTGCGTCGATCTCTTTGTCTGGCACATGCCCCGGAATCTCTGCCTGCGACTATACCGCAGCGCCGCCTTCACTTCTGTGACGCGCGCACCCGCGTTTCCAGGCTCTTGCCGACCGCATACGCCGCCAGCACGGCCCACGGCAGACGCGCCGCGAGCGTGCCTTCGGCTTGCACATTCGTGGGAGCTGCGCCGGTCGCGGGCGCCATCGTGGGTGAAGACATGAGTTCGGAGTGGTCAAGCGATTCTGACCGGAATCAGCGCCGTACGCAAGAACAGACGAGAACAAAATTGCAAGTAGCCAGTGGCTGGTGGTCAAGAAAGAAAGCTGGCCGCTGACCACTGACAACTAGCCACTGGTTTTACGTTGCCGCAGAGTTGTACTGAAACGCACGAGGCGCTAAGCTGCACCTTCCGCGATGCTGCCCTTCAAAATTGTCTACAGCGACGCCTACTACCTGCCGCTCGGGCAGCATGTGTTTCCCGCCTCCAAGTACCGCCTCGTCCATGACCGGCTGCTGGAGCGCGGCATCGCCGAACCCGCCGATTTCATCGTTCCCGAAAAAGCCGATGACCGCGACATCCTCCTGGTTCACGGCGCCGACTGGGTGTACAAGCTGCAAACCGGCACGCTCAGCGCCCGCGAAGAACTGCAGATGGAAGTTCCCTTTTCCGAGGCTCTGGTGCAGGCGTTTTGGCTTAACGCAGGCGGTTCCATTCTCGCCGGACGCTGCGCGCTTCAGGACGGCGTCGGCATCAGCCTCGGCGGCGGTTTTCATCACGCCTTCCCCGACCACGGCGAGGGCTTCTGCATGATCAACGACATCGCTGTCACCATCCGCCGCCTGCAGAAGGACAACAAGATCGAACGCGCCATGGTCATCGATTGCGACGTTCACCAGGGCAACGGCACGGCGGTGATCTTCGGGCGCAAGCGCGCGCTGGCGCAGGCATCGCAGCCGCTGCCCTCGGTGGGCGCGCCGTTAGTGCGAACAACCGAGCACGGCTCCATTCGCGAGCTCCCCGCTGACGGCACTGACGTGTTCACCATCTCGCTCCACCAGGAGAACAACTACCCGACGTGGAAGCCGCCGTCTTCGATTGACGTCAACCTGCCCGACGGAATTGACGATGAGCCATATCTCGGGTGGCTGGACAATGCGGTCAGCTCCGCCCTGCGCCAGTTCCAGCCGCAACTGATCAGCTACGTCGCCGGCGCCGATCCCTACCAGGAAGACCAACTCGGCGGGCTGAACCTGACCATTGAAGGTCTCAAGCGCCGTGACGAGTTCGTCTTCCGCCTGGCGAAAACCCGCGGCATTCCTGTCATGGTCACCCTCGCCGGCGGTTATGCCCTGGACGTGAACGACACCATCACCATCCACGCGAATACCGTCGCGGCTGCCAAGGAAGTGTTTGGAAGCTGAGGGCTGGCGGACTTATGACGCGGCTCCGCTCACTTCCCGGCAGCCGTGCCGTTTTTACGCAATTCGGCCTCGACGATTTTCATCCTGGGTAGCATGAGCGCGTAAGTTGAATCCGGCGACACTGGCGCACCTTGCTTGGGAGGCTCCACGCGGTTGTAAGCCTTGCGCGCAGCTTCGTATTCGCCGTACTGCTCGGCAATCCGTTCCAGGCCGTACCACACTAACCCGTTCGGCTCGTCAAGGCTGTCAAGTTCCATCACCTTGATCAGCAGGTCACGCGCCTGCTTCGTTTGGCCAACCTCAGCGTACAGGCATGCCAACGTGTGCATCGTAGCCCAGTCACGATTGTACTGCAGGCTAAGTCCGCGCTGCGCAATCTCTATGTCCTCAGGCGTGACAGTACCAGTGAACAGCGCCTGCCACGCGAAGGTGTTCATATCCTGGGCAGTAGCACGGCCCTTGTCGATGAGAGTGCGCAGAATCTCGCGAGATTTTGCAAAGTTGTTCTGCGCCTTCTCGGTAGAAGCAGAAAGCCGTGTCGCTTGCGTGTCGCCCGGAACAGCGCGCAATCGCTCCTGCAACAGGGTTCCCAGAGTGCCCCATACGCTTCCGCAACGCTTTTCCACGACACTGCCGTGGCGAAATCCACGTGCGGCCTTCTACGGTCTCCGGGGGGAGATTGGGCAGCACGTCATCCTGCGCCGGCAAAGGGCCATGCTCGACCGTCAATCGCGTCTTGCCATCCACTTCCTCCTTCTTCACGACAGCATCCGGAAGCAGATGCACGTTGTAGCGCAACGGCGAGCCCGCGGCAGCTCGACAATGACTCTCTGAAATTGCGTTGGCACGCTGCTTCCAAATCCGACCCGCTCCGAAGTCCCGGCAAAATACGGGGCTACGCCGCACCGTGACTTCTTCCTGCACAACCGCGCCGATGGCCAGCGCTGGAAGTGACCGTGGTACCACGGTCGTCGCTGTAGGTCGCGGCCAGACCCTCGCTGGCGGGCGAATCGGCAAGCGTCTTGGGATCGAGCCGGTGCACCACGCCATCAGGCGTGATGACGCGCGCCTCCACCTCGGGCCGGGACTGGTACCACGGCTCCCACCTCCCGCCCACGTCAGACCAGTACTTGACGCCCTCGTCGTTGTTGATGCGGTACACCAACCTGAAAGTCTCGGTTGTGCAACGGCGCTCATCCGTCGCATAGATGAATTCCTGGTAGAGCACGTCCACCACGTGTTCTTTGTCGACCGGAACCGCTGCGGCCATTTGCAGAACCGATTGCGGGTCGGCCGCAAATCCGGCTTTGTTCCACGACTGCGTTGCGCTCGCGCAGGTCGTCGTCAGCAGGCAGAGGAATGCGGTAAGGGTTAGGGTGGAAACAAGGCAGCGTTGTTGTGCCAAGGCACTCCCTCGGGATTTCAGCGAAACCTAGGATCATAGTGCCCTGTTCGCACCATGCAGGCAATGAATCTTCTCTTCTCACTACGGTGTGTGCGCAACATCGCTGTTTTTCCGGCTCAATCTGTACCGGGCGTCGCGTTCCGACGTGAAGGCATAGCACGCCAACACCGCCGTTGCTGCCCAAGAAGTGTTCGGAGGGTTTGTAGCGGCTAGCGCTTCCTGTTGAGCGTCATTTCGAAGTTTTTCGACCAGGTCTGGCCGCTGTCGCGGGAGATTTCGCCGCTCTCGTGCCAGAGACCATCCGTAAAATCCAGCGTGTAGCGGATCTTCCCGGCCGGCATGTCGAAGCTCCAGCGCCAGCCATGGTCGCCGACTTCGGGAACGATGTCGAGATAACGCCCGCCGGAAAATGCCACGTACTTGTACTGCTGTTTGGCGGCGTCGTAGGCAAGGACGGCGAAGGCGCTGTGCACGATCCGGGCGCGATCATTCTTGTCGCGTCCCTCGCCTTCGATGGTGAGCAGCGTGCCGTCGAGTTTCGTTTGGACGGTTTCGGTCTGGGTAAACTCTGCGCGCTGGCCCGGCCCGGTGAGAATCCAGCCGCGCCCGCCCACGTCCCTACCATGGTCTGCAGCTTGCCCATCGCGGCGCGTTGTTCATCGAGGCGCGGATTATTCCCAGGACGTTGCGCCGGCGGCGCGGCAAGCGGTTTCAGGGGCGCAGTCTGGGCGGAGATACCGCCGGGCGCGCAACAGATGGCTGCCGCTGTCACAATGCACAGGAGCGGACGAAGAGCTGTAGGGTGCACGGGTGTCCCTCCGGGAACGGCGAGGGATGCTACCACATGGCTGCGGCAGTCACGCTTCCGTGGTGCGGGCGCCGCGGCGAGTGATCTTGTCCAACGTCTCACACAGCGACGCGGCAAGCGACTGGTGACGGCCGGCCGCTTGCATCACCGATTCCAGCAGCTTCTGCGACCATCCATGCGAATACCGTCGCGGCTGCCAAGGAAGTGTTCGGGGGCTAGCATCGGCATTCGACAGTGCCCCACATCTGCCCGCAGTTGGCAGACGCGGGCCAACGGCGTATCCTTCCGCCACGTTCTTGCGGGGGTGAGGACATGCCCAACTCGAAAACCGCGCCCAGGCCTGCGAAGCCCGAAAACCACAACGGATGGATTCGAAAGTCGGAACTGGACGCCTGGCTCGATCGCTATCTGCCGGTGCCCACCCAGGTAATCTCCAACGAAGAGTACACGCCCATTCCGCAGACGCCCGAGCAGCGGCGGCTGGAGCGAGAAATCCTGGCCGGCGCGGAGCGGCAGTCCAGACAGCTCGGCATGGACCGTCGCAGATTCCTCAAGACCTCCTGCGGCATGGCGCTTGCCTTTGCGGCCATGAACACGGTCTTCGGCAGGATGTTCACGGTCGACGCGGAAGAGCTGTTTGACCCGGCCGCGGTTGACCAGAAAACGCTCAAGACCTTCATCTTCGACATTCAGACGCACCATGTCGCCATGCCGGAGCAGGCGCCGCACGCCGACCAGGAGTTTCTGCGGGCGGTGGTCGGCATGCGCAACAACGCCGCGCGCATGAACCCGGCGCTCAAGGACCGCAAGGCCGCCATCGAGGATGCCTACCTGGAAAACTACATCAAGGAAGTGTTCCTCGACAGCGACACCGACGTGGTGGCGCTGAGCGCTCTGCCGGGCTCGTCGGAGGAAACCGACGTGCTGACGCCGGAGGTGATCTTCAAGAGCAAAAGCTGGATCAACCAATTGACCAGCTCGCCGCGCGTCATCAGCCACGGATACTTCTCGCCCGACCTGGGCCAGGAGAACCTCGACCTGATGGACGCGCAGTTGTCGAAGCTGAAGATCAACGCCTGGAAAGGCTACACCGGCGTGGCCCGCGCCAAGGGGAAAGAAGGCTGGCGGCTGGACGACGAGAAAACCACGTACCCCGCGCTGGAGAAGGCGCAGAAGCAGGGCGTGAAGAACATCTGCATCCACAAGGGCCTGCCCTTCCCGGGCGATCCGGAGTGGTGGAGCCCGATGGACGTGACTAAGGCAGCCAAGGATTTTCCCGACCTGAACTTCCTCGTCTATCACTCCGGCTTCAAGGGACCGCAGGACGCGCTGGCCGCCGCCAAAGACGAGTTCCGCAAGACGACCTACATACCGTGGACCTCGGACCTGTGCGCCTGGAAAAAGAAAAATCCCGAGGTGAAGAACATCTACATGGAGATGGGGAGCACGTTTGCGCTGATGGTCTCCACCAGCCCGCTGCTGGCGGCGTACGTGATGGGCATGATCATTGACGCGTTCGGCGCCGACCACGTGCTGTGGGGCACGGATTCCATCTGGTGGGGCTCGCCGCAGTGGCAGATCGAGGCCTTCCGCCGCCTGGAGATGCCGCAGGATTTGCAGAAGCGCTTTGCCTACCAGCCGCTCACGCCCGAGGTGAAGCGCCAGATCTTCGGCTTGAATGCGGCGCGAGTCTACGGCATTGACCCGAACCAGAAGATCAATCCCATGCCCGCCGATTATCTGCAGCGGCTGCGCAAGATGTACAAGGCATCGGGCATGGCCGAGCCCAGCAATACGCAGTACGGATGGGTGCGGGCGTGAGGGCAGGGGCTAGACTGGCTTACGTTTGCCTCGGCGGCTTGTTCGCCGCTCTAGCAGTTTTGCGACGGCCCGCAATGTTTCGTTGACTTCCTCTGCGGTTGGAAACTTACTTGCGACGTCGGGCTCCAGAACGACGACATTGGTGCCGGACGCATAACTGGCGGCATATTTGCCCCGAACGCCGGCGCTGAAATCGTATTCCGCCCGGGTGGAGTCGCCCGGACGGCGCTTGGTCTTATTTCGCTTCTTCATTTATCTGAGCACTTTACACCTTAGACTCATCCCTGCTTGAGAAGCGCGCGGAGCGCGCGACAGATCGTAGCCCACGGCGTAAGCCGTGGGCTACCGCGCAAAACAGAACCTGAGCCCGCTTCAGCGGGCGACAGAAACGCTCGATTTCACGCCGGCATCAAAACGCAAGGTCCCTCGGCTTCGCCTCGGGATTTCGGCAGCGGGCTCGGACGCCCGCTAGCGCCTCAACTTGATAGAATCAAATGACTAGCCATGTTTGAGAATCTCACAGACAAACTCCAGCGCGCCTTCAAGAACCTGCGCGGCCAGGGCAAGCTCACCGAAGAGAACATCCAGGAGGCGCTGCGCGAAATCCGCCTGGCGCTGCTGGAGGCCGACGTCAACTTCAAGGTGGTCAAGGAACTCATTGACCACATCCAGGCCAAGGCGGTCGGGCAGGAAGTCATGACCGCTCTTTCGCCGGCCGAGCAGGTCATCAAGATCGTGCGCGACGAATTGATCGAGCTGCTCGGGCACGACACCGCCAAGGTGAAGTTCGCTTCGCAGCCTCCCAGCGTGATCCTGATGGCGGGGCTGCAGGGTTCCGGAAAAACCACCACCTCGGCGAAGCTGGCGCACTGGCTCAAGAAAGGCGGACACCGGCCGCTGCTGGTATCGGTGGACGTCTATCGCCCGGCGGCGCGTGAGCAGTTGAAAGTCGTCGCGCGCCAGGTTGCCGCGAATCTATACGAAGGCCAGGTCGAGGAAGCGAATACCGCCACCGTCGAGCGCCTCGCGAAAGAGGCCCGCCGCGAGGCAGTCGTTACCGGCAGCGACGTGCTCATCGTGGACACCGCCGGCCGCTTGCACATTGACGAGCAGCTCATGGACGAGATGCAGTCGCTGAAAAAGCTGCTCAACCCGCAGGAGATTTTGTTCGTCGCCGACGCCATGACCGGCCAGGACGCGGTCAAGTCCGCCGACGAGTTCCACAAAAAGCTGACCCTCACCGGCGTGGTGCTCACCAAGATGGACGGCGATGCCCGCGGCGGCGCGGCCCTTTCCATCCGCAAAGTCACCGGGCAGCCCATCAAGTTCATTGGCATCGGCGAGAAGTACGACGCCCTGGAGCCGTTTCATCCGGACCGCATCGTCGGCCGCATTCTCGGCATGGGCGACATCCTGTCGCTGATTGAAAAGGCCGAGCAGACGCTAGACCGCAAGAAGGCCGAGGAGTTCACCAGCAAGGCGCTGGCGGGCGACGGCTTCTCGCTCGAGGATTTCCGCGACCAGTTGCGCCAGGTGAAAAAAATGGGCTCCATCCAGAGCATCATGAAGATGCTGCCCAGCGTGGGCCCGTTCGCCAACATGCAGAAGGCCGTGGACAACGTGGACGAGAAGCAGATCACGCGCGTCGAGGCCATCATCAACTCCATGACCCCCCACGAGCGCGAGCACCACGACGTGATCAACGGCAGCCGGCGCAAGCGCATCGCGCGCGGCAGCGGCACCACCGTGCAGGAAGTCAATCAGCTTCTCCGCCAGTACGCGCAGATGCGCAAGATGTTCAAGGACATGGGCAAGGCGAGCTTCGGACGCAAGCTGGCGGGCATGAAATTTCCCGGGATGTAACGGAAAACCATTCCCCACAACGACGACTGTCATCCTGAGCGAGGACGCGCCAGAGAACCAGCACGCGCGGTGTTCGCGTGCGGGTTGGCGCGTCCGAGTCGAAGGACCCCTACGGTATCCCTGCACAATCGACCTTCGACCGGCTCCTTGCACGCTGCTTCCTGCTGATTCATACTTGCCCGCTATTTCATTCGACCCGGTGCCATCATGCCCACCGAAACCGCCGCGCCTCCCTTGTATGCCGCACCCCTGAAGAAACTCGACGACGCCATCGCGCGCTACGTCCGTCCCGATACATTCCCCCTCGCCCTCCGCATGCTGAAACCCGGCGAACCGATCCCGCCCGATCTGAAAGTGCCGAGCCGCGACCTGGGCGAGCAGTGGATCGTCTGCCAGTCCATCGGAATTGCCCGGCGCTACGGCTGGGGCGTCGCCGTAGGGAAGAAGGACGTCATCTGCCCGCTGGCGGCGATCGCCTTCGGATTCCGCAAGCCCAATGACGATTACCTCAAGGGTTTCGCGGCGGTTGGAATGTATTGCAAGGACGAACCGGCGGCGACGAACCTGGAAGCCAGCGCGTGGAAGTTCGAGCCCGGAACCTACGAGCACGTCTGCGTGGCGCCGCTGAACCGGGCGAAGTTCGAGCCGCACGTCATCGCCCTGTACGGCAACAGCGCGCAGGTGCTGCGCCTGGTGCACGCCACCTTGTACAAGCGCGGCGGCCGGGTGGTAAGCACCTCGGGCGGGCGGCTGGACTGCGCCGAGATCGTCATCCAGACCATGACTACCAACGAGCCCAAGGTGATCCTGCCATGTTCCGGCGACCGCATCTTCGGCATGGCGCAGGACACCGAGATGGTGTTCGCGTTCCCGTGGGGATGGGCGGAGGAGATCATCGAAGGGCTGGAAGGCACCCACAAGGGCGGCATCCGTTATCCCATCACCGTGGCCATGCGCGAAACCGTGCACATGCCGCCCACCTACCAGGAGCTAATGCAGAAGCTCGTGGATCGCGACGGCAAATAGCATGGCAGCAGATAGGTTTTGAAGGGGCGCGGCTTCAGCCGCGCCGTTCAAAATGGCGGAGTTTGCGGCTTTAGCCGCTGAGGTGGTCGAAACATGAAGTGGCGAGGGCTAGAGGAAGCGAAATCCGGGCTGGGCCACGCAACCCTGAAAGCGGCGCTGGACGAGCGTCGCGAGCTGATGGAGAAGTACGTCCCTGCCGATTCCCTCGCCATCAATCGCCGCGCGGTGAAAGAACTGCGCGCGTCCGGGATGCTCGACCGCATTCTGCCGGTCGGGGCCGCCGCGCCCTCATTCGAATTACCCGATCAGGATGGAACCACCATCAACTCATCAGCGCTGCTTGCTTCCGGGCCGCCGGTCATTCTGTTCTTGCGCGGACGCTGGTGCCCGTTTTGCGTTGCCACCGTGGAAGCCTGGAACGAAGCCCTGCCGCAGGTGCGCGCGGCGGGAGCGGCGCTGGTAGGGATCTCGCCTCAGACGGTGCACCAGTCCTATCTCATGCACCACCAGCACCAGCTCGGCTTTCCACTGCTGAGCGATGCCGGCAATACTGTGGCGCGGCAATTTGGGCTGGTGTACCGCGTCCCCGCGTGCCAGCAGGAGATGTACGCCCGCACCTTCGTGAACCTGCCGTTCATCAACGGCGATTCCAGTTGGGAGTTGCCGCTGCCGGCGGCGTACCTGATCCGTGACGGCAAGGTAATCTTTGCCGCCGCCGACCCGGATTACACCCGCAGAGCAGAGCCGCCGGAAGTCTTGGAGGCCATCAGCAATCAGTAGCCGGCTTTCCTTGCGCCTTGTGCCTTGAGCCTGGCGGCCTCTTTGTGATTGCCAATCACGCCATGTTCCGCAATAATAAGGGTTTGTCTTAACTCCTCGGTCATCCGCAGGAAACCCATCAGGGAACCAGCAGGAAAGGAAGTTGCTCTGTGTTAATGATTCGACTGGCGCGCGTGGGCGCGCGTAAACAACCTCACTACCGCATCGTGGTGATCGAAAAAGAGCGGGCGCGCAACGGGCGCTCGGTGGAAGTGGTGGGCACGTACAATCCGCGCACCAATCCGGCCAGCGTCTTACTGAAGCGCGACCGCATTGATCATTGGGTCACCAAGGGCGCCAAGATGTCGGAAACAGTGGCGCGCCTGGTCTCCAAGCACACCCCCGTCAGCTCAGAACCGGCAGCGTAATTCCTATGTCGAGCGAGCCATCCGCAGCGCGTCCTGAGCAGGCCGAACCCGACCTGCGCGCGCTCATCGAGCAGATCGTCAAGTCGCTGGTCGATGCGCCCGACGAGGTGTCGGTGGAGGCGGTCGCAGAAGGCGACACCACCGTCCTGGAACTGCGGGTTGCGCCCGGCGATGTGGGCAAAGTGATTGGCAAGCAGGGCAGGACAGCGCGCGCCTTTCGCAACCTCCTGGGCGCCGCCGGCATGAAGCTGGACCGCCGCTTTGAACTGGAGATCCTGGAATAGCCGACGAGTTCATCACCATCGCCCGGGTGGTCAAGACGCAAGGGCGCCACGGCGAAGTCGCGGCCGATGTCCTCACCGATTTTCCCGAACGGTTCGCGCAACGCAGGCAGGTGTTCGCCCTCGACGAGAGTGGCGCGCGCCGCGAACTGCGCGTCGAGAGCTTCTGGCCGCATAAGGAACGCCTGGTTCTCAAGTTCGCCGGCGTGGATTCCATCAGCGATGCCGAGGCGCTCATCGGGTGCGAGATCCAGATCCCCCGCGAACAGCGGGCCGCGCTCGCAGCAGGATCGGCCTACGTCGGCGACCTGGTCGGTTGCGAAGTCATGGCCGGCGGGCGCGCCGTCGGAACCGTGGCCGACGTTCAGTTTGGAGCGGGTGAGGCGCCGTTGCTGGTGGTCCGCGAAGACAAGAAGGAATACCTGATCCCCTTGGCGCAGGAATACCTGCGGCGCATTGACACGGCGGCGAAGCGCATCGAAATGGAACTGCCGGAGGGCATGTTGGAACTGGACGCGCCACTCTCGAAGGAAGAGAAAGATTTGCAGCAGAAGAAAAGCGATTAGCAGTTAGCAATTAGCGATTTTGCACGAGGCCATTGTCATTCCGAGCGCAGCGAGAGCCTGCCCTGAGCGAAGTCGAAGGGAATCCGCTGTTCTCGTATCCGGAAAAACTCTCGTCCGAACGGCTAATCGCTAATTGCTAATCGCTAATCGCTAATCGCTAATCGCTCGAAAATGAAATTCGAACTCATCACCATCTTCCCGGATTTTTTTCGCGGGCCGCTCGAGTATGGCATCGTGCGGCGGGCGCGGGAGTCTGGCCTGGTGGAGATCAACATCCACGACCTGCGCTCGTTCACCAAAGACAAGCACCGCACCGTGGATGATCGTCCCTTTGGCGGCGGCGAGGGCATGGTGCTCAAGCCGGAGCCGATCTTCGATTGCCTGGATTTCCTGCGCGTCGCGCCCCGCCAGGAGAGGATTTCGCGCCGGGTCAAAGAGTCCGTCGTGCTGCTGTCGCCGCAAGGCGAACTGTTCAACCAGCGGATCGCGGCGGAGATGTCGCAGCTCGATCGCGTCTTCCTGATCTGCGGCCGCTACGAAGGCGTGGACGAGCGGGTGAGCGAGTTTCTGGCCGACCGCGAAATTTCCGTGGGAGATTTCGTACTGAGCGGCGGCGAGCTGCCGGCGGCGATTATTGTGGACGCGGTCACGCGCCTGCTCCCCGGGGCGTTGGGCAATGAGGCGTCCGCACGGACCGAGTCGTTCGGCACTGGCGAGGTAAATCCGCGCCTGCCGATAGACGCCAATGGCAAACGCATTCCCGATTCCACCATCAGTGCCGGCGGGCTGCTCGATTACCCGCACTACACGCGCCCGTCAGATTTTCGTGGCATGGTTGTTCCCGAGCCGCTGGCCTCCGGCGACCACGAAGCCATCCGGCGCTGGCGGCGGAAACAGGCTCTGGAGAAAACATTGCGCAACCGCCCGGAGTTGCTGGACCAGGTTGAGCTGAGTGACGAGGATCGCGAAATCGTGGAAGAACTTCGGCAACGCCGCAGATGAACGCAGATCTAACAAAATCTGTGTCCATCAGCGTTAATCTGCGGCGAATCCGCCTGAAGCCTGGCGCCTGCAGCCTGTTCGGCTAGCGCCTAACCCCGAGTGGCTGTTATATTTAAAGTTCGACTTTACGAAGGAAAAGTGTCATGTCCACTTCACCCATACTGCAGAAGCTCATTGCCAAGGCGCAGCGCACCGACCTGCCGCCATTCCATGCCGGCGACACCGTGCGCGTGCACGTCAAGATCAAGGAAGGCGACAAGGAGCGCCTGCAGGCGTTTGAAGGCGTGGTTATCGCCCGCAGCCGCGGCGCCCAGCCCAGCTTCACCGTCCGCAAGATCAGCTTTGGCCACGGCGTCGAGCGCATCTTCCCCCTCAATTCCAAGGTCATTGACAAGATCGAGGTCCTGCGCTCGGCGCGCGTCCGCCGCGCCAAGCTGTACTTTCTCCGTGCCCGCCGCGGCAAGGCTGCCCGCCTGCGCGAAAAGGAGTAGGCTTCAACCACGGATCGCCACGGATTCACACGGATCTGAACAAAGCAGATAACAAGCTCCGATCCGTGGACATCCGCGTTAATCCGTGGTTAAGTTTTTCTGTGCCCCGCCTGTTGAAACCCGTGGAAGAGATTTCGCCCTCGGCGGCGAAAATGCGCCTGCTCAAACGGCTGAAGTGCACCCTGAAGTTCGAGAAGCAGGCGTGGGCTGCCGGCGCCACGCTGGTAGCGGGCGTGGACGAGGTCGGGCGCGGCGCATTCTTCGGGCCCGTCGTTGCCGGCGCGGTGATTCTCGATCCCCACTACCGCATCCGCGGCCTGCGCGATTCCAAGCTCCTGCCTGCGCCCCGCCGCGAAATCCTGGCGCAGCGGATCAAGGACCATTGCATCGCCTGGGCGGTGGCGGCGGTGGACGCCGCGCGCATTGACCAGCTCAACATCTACCACGCCTCGCTGCTGGCCATGGTGGAGGCCGTTACGCAACTGCAACCGCCGCCCGACCACCTGCTGCTCGACGCGGTGCGCGTCGAGTACGAGTGCCCGCAGACCAAGATCATTCACGGCGACGCCCTGTCGGCCTCGATCGCCGCCGCCTCCATCGTCGCCAAGGTCTACCGCGACGAACTCGTAAGCCGCTGGGCGCCGGTGTATCCCGCCTACGATCTCGCCTCCAACAAGGGCTACCGCAGCCCCAAGCACATTGCCAGCCTGCGCAAGTTCGGGCCCTCGCCGCTGCATCGCCAGTCGTTCGCGCCGGTGTGGATGGCGCAGCATCCGCAGGAAGTCCTGGAATTCATGCTGTCGGAAAATAACGATTAGCTTTCAGCTATCCGCTCTCAGCTTTCAGCTCCTGGCTCTCCGCTCCTATCTCTCAGCTGCTGCTCCCAGCTATTGTCAGCCTTTAACTGCCGGCTTTGACCGTAGGCCCGGCGCCCTCGCCGGGGCTGCTCTCAGTGGCCGACGAAAACGCCGCTTTCGCGGGCGCCCTCGCCCGCGGCACGTGAAAGCTAAAGTGCTGTCATCCTGAGCGAGGATGCGCCGCGCATCCGAGTCGAAGGACCCCTACACATTTCAGGAATTCACTTGCCGTTCACGAGGCATCTCAATCTGCAGTCGCAAGTGATTCCGGTGTGCCGGTGGCAGTGCCGGGCTTCAGCCCGGCTTGTGTACCCCCGGCGCCCTCGCCGGGGCTGCCGTCAGTAGCAGACGAAATCGCAGCTCCGCGGGCGCCCTCGCCCGCGGAGCTGAGCGTGTAAGATGCGGAACGCGAGGTTCGATGCTGCGACTCTTGTGTGTCACTGCTCATCCTGACGACGAAGCTGGAGGCTTCGGCGGGTCGCTGCTGCTCTATCGCGAGCGCGGCGTCCAGACCTACGTCATCTGCCTCACCCCCGGGCAGGCGGCGACACACCGCGGAATTGCAAACTCGGACGAAGAACTTGCGGCGCAGCGGCGGCGAGAGTTTCAAGACGCATGCCGCATCCTCAACCTCACGCGCGGCGAGGTGCTCGGCTACCCCGATGCCGCCCTCGACCGCACCGATTTCTACCGCGTCGTCGAAGACCTGGTGCTCAGGATTCGCACCATCCGCCCGCAGGTGATCATCACCTTGGGCCCGGAGGGCGCCATCACCGCCCATCCCGACCACTCCATGGCCGCCCTGTTCACCACCCTGGCGTTTCACTGGGCGGGACGCGCCAATCGATTCGTCGAGCAACTCACCGACGGCGTCAGTCCGCATCGCACCCAGAAGCTGTACTACTCCACCGCGCTGTTCACTCTGCCCGACCGTCAACCGGTCGCGCTGCCGCCGGCCACCGCCACCATTGAAATTGGCAATTACCTGGAAACCAAGATTGCCGCCTTCAAGGCGCACACCAGCCAGGCGCCCCTGTTCTCGCTGTTTGAGAACCACGTGCGCAAACGCGGGCAGCAGGAGCATTTCCACCTGGCAGCGCGCTCCGTGCCCAGCGTCATGAAACCAGAAACGGATTTATTCGAAGGAGTGGAGGAGTGATTTGTAATTTGTAATTTGTAATTTGTAATTTGTAATTTGTAATTTGTAATTTGTAATTTGTAATTTGTAATTTGTGGTTCGTGATCGTGAACCGGTTCCAAGCTCGCCAAGCGAGCGACAGAACGTAGCCCACGGCGTGAGCCGTGGGAACGCCGCACGATGAACTGCAAGCCCGCTTCAGCGGGCGACAGAACGACCTCCCCTGAATACTCCTGCCGCTTGCGACTCGCGACTCGGGACCATTTCGCGGCCACTCGGGACTCGCGGCTCGCAACTATTTCGGTGTCGCCGCGGACGTGACGTGCGCCCGAATCATCTCCCCCAAATAATCCGGCCTCGACGTGTCCCTCACCAAATGCGGGTAGCGATCGCCGTCGTGATAGTTCACCGCATAGGTTCTGTAATATTCCGAATTTTCCACCAGCAATTGAATGGGCGCTGCGTTGTTCTTCGCCGCCTTCACCGCGTCGTGCAGCACATCCGCTGAATATTTGCGCCCGTTCACCGCAACGACCGTCATCCCCGGCATGATTCCCGCCTGGTAGGCCGGCATGAAGAAGATGGAATCGCCCACGCGCCCCGTGCGCCCGATGAACAGGCCGAGCGAAAAGCGGAAATCGGCGTCCTGCTCGATGGAATCGCGCGTGCGCTGCAGGTCGCTGGGCGTTTCGGTGTACACCAGTTTCCAGCCGCTGCCTTCCAGACCCGCCAGCGGCGCGTTTGGCCCGACATAGTTGACGCGGTCCAGCAGAAATTTGCGCCAGTCGTTTGGCGCCACCTGGTTGAGGGTGGCAACAACGTCGTCCAACGTGTACGGCTTCACCTGCGGCGCAACATTGGTCGGATTGTCGGGCGGGCCGTAGAAGAGCTTGGCGAAATCGTCCATGGATTTCTGATTGTTCGTCAGGCGGCGAATGGTGGCGTCTACATCCAACCAGATGAGCGCGCCTTCGTCATAGAAATCCACGCCGCGCCGCCAGCTCGACCACTGCGTCGGCGCCTCGTAGAGCAACTGCGCCGCCACCGCGGTGTCCTGCAACGGCCGCCACTGCCGGCCCGGGCGGTGCGCGAGTTCACCCGCCAGCAGCGCAACGTTGTCGCGAAAATCGTCTGCCGACCAGATTCCGCAGCGCGCTGCCAGCAACTTGCCGAAGTACTGCGTCAGGCCCTCGTACACCCAGAGCAGTTCGCCCTTCATCGGCTGTTCGAAGTCGGGCGTCGCCAGCCCCAGCGGACGCCGGTACTTCCCGTTCCACGAGTGCGTGTACTCGTGCGGCAGAAGATCGCCGAACGCGACCCGCCGCAGGTTGTCGTCAATCAGCGCGCGCTCGGAGGTGCGGCTGTCATTCGACTCGTGGTGCTCGAGCCCGAAGTGCGCCACGTGGTCGCTGAGCGACAGCAGAAAATGGTAGTCGCGGTAGTGCCGCGCGCCGAACAGCACACCCGCTTCGGCAACCAGGTTGCTCAGTTGGTTCTCAACCTTGGCGCTGATATCAATCGCAGCGGCGCTGTCGGCGGCGACATCCAGCTCCGCCGGCCGCGCTTCGCCCGGCGGCGACAGCGGCACGGCGCGGAAAAACTCGCCCATGATGACCGGCGAATCCACCAGCGTGGTCAGTGTGGCGGGCTGAAATAAGACGGTGTCGCCCGCCGTCGTTTCCGATTGCGGCAGCGCCGTCCCGAATTTCCATCCTGCGGGAAGTTGCAGCGATGCCTGGTAGGTGAGCTGGTCGGTGGTGAATCCGGCAGGATAAAGCAAGAGCTGGTTCCAACTGATCACCGTGAGCTTATCGGTAGCGCTGGCACCGCTGGAGAAGCCGCTCTCGCCGGAAACGGGCGAGGTGTAATCCATCGTGATCTCGAGCTGGTTCACGCCCGGCGGGATCGTCAGATGGTAGGTGAACATGTCCACGTCATCGCGCCGCCACGGAATCGTCTGCCCACCGGCAGCTGAATTTCACGCCCACGTTGTCCACCACCGGCCCGCTGGGCATGTGCTCGCCCGGAATCCACTTCGGATAGTGCAGCGTCAGCGGGCCGAGCGTCACCGGCATCGTCAGCCGCGCATGAAACAGCTTCTGTGCCGCCTGTCTGGCATCCACCGCCAGCATGATTGTGCCCGGCGGCTTTGCCGAAACGGCAGCCGGCCGCCTCTGCGCTTCGGCGGCGAGGCTAAGTGAAAAAATTGCGAGCAGTACGAGGGCAGCAAGCTGAAGACGAGCAGCGTTCATTTCACTCCGCATTTGCTGATGCGAGTTCCCAGCGACGTTCATTTCACTCCGGAGTTACAGCCCGCGAAGCGGGTGGAATTCGTTAGCCCACCGCGGAAGCGGTGGGGAGGCGTGGAAATAAAATTCCCGACCGCCAGCGGCGCGGCACCGCGCAAAAGTGTAGCAGCACGGGTGTTATCATGTCGCCCGTGAGCCCCGGAAAACCAGGCCGGTTCATCACCTTCGAAGGACTCGACGGCTGCGGCAAGAGCACGCAGATGCAGCGCCTGGCGGAGGTCGTGCGCCAGGAAGGCATCGAGGTGGTGGTGACGCGCGAACCCGGCGGCACTCCCGTCGGCGAGCGCATCCGCAGCATCGTCCTTGACTCCGCCACCGCCGGACTGGTCCCGACGGCGGAGCTTGCCCTGCTGTTTGCCTCGCGCGCGCAGCAGGTGCACGAGATCATTCTCCCTGCGCTTGCAGCCGGAAAATGGGTGCTCTGCGACCGCTTCACCGATTCTTCCGAAGCCTACCAGGGTGGCGGCCGCGAACTCGGCAGCGAGACTGTGCTCACCATGCATCGCCTCACGTGCGGCAATGTTTATCCCCGACATGACCGTGCTGATGGACTCCGACCCGGCAGCTAGCGTGGCGCGGGCGCGGCGCCGCAACCTGTCCAAGGTCGCGACCGCGCAAGGCGGCGAGGCCGACGAGAACCGTTTCGAGCAGGAAAACCAGGCGTTCTTCACCCGCGTGCACGACGCCTATCTCGCCATCGCCACGCGCGAACCGCACCGCGTGCTCATGCTCGACGCGCGCCGCCAGCCCGACATCGTGCACCGCGAGATCGTGGACGCCGTGCGGCAGCGCTTCCTGGGCGCAGCCAAAACGGCCTAGTCTACCCGGCAACTTTCTTGGGTCTGCCCCCTAGCCGGCCATTTTCGCGTGACGCCGAAATCTTCGATGCGCTCCGGGACTTCCCGCCGGCTGCTCCGAGTCTGGACGCCATCCAGCGCTTCGAGCCAAACAGTCCCTCGATGAGCGCAGGAAGGTACAGGTCGGCATCAAGTTTGGGAAAGTGAATGCCGAAGCCCGAGGGCGTGATCTCAATCCTGTCCAATTGAGAAGGCCGTGCGCGCTCCAGCCCCTGTGCGCGTCGCGGAGGAAACGCCAACTCCACTCCCGAATCGAGGCGAATGACCACGCGATCCAGCCGCCGGTCGTAATGTGCACCCACCGCCGCCGGGAATCTCGCACGCCGGTTCTTCGCTCTCTGCTTCGCCAGTTCGAATTCGTCACGGAGCGCCATGGATTCTCTCCCATTCACTGCATAGATGCGCCAGGTGCTGTAGCAGAACACGTTTGACGCGGCTCGTATCGGTTCGCGAAAAACCGTAATTCTCGCGCAGCACAAGCGCTCCTGCGGGACAGTTCAGCTTGAAGACCGCCTCATGCCCGCGCCCCATAACGTGGACGTGGGCTGGGCGATGGTCATTGGGATAGATCACCACCCGGAATGTGCCGAACCGCAGGACCGTCGGCATGCCTCCATCCTATCACATAATCCCAATCGCTTAGGTTATTTACTATTGAGGTGCCGTATTCTTCATTCTTCAATCTTCATTCCTCTGTGTCTCTGTGTTAGTTTGTCCCCAATGGGATTTGACCAGTTCCACGGCAATCGCGACGTCGTTGACCGCCTGCGCGGCATGCTGGCGCGCGACCGCTTTCCCCACGCCGTCATCCTGGCCGGGCCCGAGGGCGCCGGCAAGTACACGCTGGCGCAGATGCTTGCCAGGGCGATGAACTGCCTCGCGCCGCCGCCCGGCGAACTCCCGGATTTTTGCGGCAAGTGCAAGAACTGCGTGCGCATCGCCGAGGCCGACGACCTGGAAGCGCGCTGTACCGCTGCCGTCGAAGCGCGCGAGGGCCTGCGCGAAACCGACAAGAAGGACACGCGCATTTTCGTCCAGACGCACCCCGATGTCCTCGTCATCCCGCCCGACCCGCCGCAGATGATGATCAAAGTGGACCAGGTGCGGCACGTCATCCAGACCATCTACTATCTCCCCGGCGAGGGACGCCGCCGCGTGTACATCTTCACCAGCGCGGCCTTCATGAAGGAGGCGGCCAATTCGCTGCTGAAAGTTTTGGAGGAGCCTCCGGAATTCGCCACGCTGTTGCTGCTGGCGGAAAATCCCGGGCAACTGCTGCCCACCATCCGCTCGCGCTGCGTCAGCTTTCACCTGTGCGCGCTGGCCGCCGGCGAAATCGAGGGTGACTTGGCGCGCCTGCATCCGGAATGGAAGCCGGCGCAGCGGGCGCTGGTCGCCAGGCTCTCGGAGGGCGCCGTCGGACGCGCGCGCTCCTTCGATCTCGCCGCCTACACCGCAGCCCGCCAGGATGCGTTGCTGCTGCTCAACACCGCCCTCCATGCCGACGACCACAGCGCCCTGTTTCGCGCCACCGAGACCTATCGCGCCGGCGCCGAGGGCCGCGACAAAACCGATCGGCTTCTCCGGACCCTGTATTCGCTGCTCGAAGACCTGATGTACCTGAAGTCCGCAACCCCGGAACTGGTGCGCAACAGCGACATCGCCCCGGAACTGAACCGGCTTGCCGCCTCGCTGGATTTCGCCTGGATTGCCGCCGCGGCCCAGCGCGTCGGCGAAGTCGAAAGCGGCATGCGCCGCAACCTGCTGCGCTCTCTCTCGCTCGACGCCATGGTTGCCACGATGGAGAGACCATAGTGTGGGAAGGGCACGGCTTCAGCCGTGCCGCTCCAACGCAACAACACTCGGCTTTAGCCGCTGAGGGTACGCCTTCCGAGGGCAAGCTCTTGTGAAAATCCCCCGCCTTCTTGTGCCTTGCGCCTTGCGCCTCAGGATTGTCATGACCTACGCCCTGTGATACGGTATGCCCAAGTCCACACCTCTTCATAACGTCATTACTGAGGGCGTCACTGTAATCATTGGTGTGTGGCGTTCCGCCGGGACAGCCGCGTCGGAGAATTCCGGCCCGGGCAGCGTGCGCTGCTTCGGCCGCACGGGGAGCCGCCAATCATATGAAGGAAACTGATTCCACCGCTGTGGGAAGGGCGCCCGAACCCGCCGAGGGGTTTGCCAACCGCAAGCTGATCCGTCCCACGCTGAACCGCAGCGAGACCCGCGCCGATGGCGAACGCCGCGAGCGGCCCGAGCGCGTCGCCTCCGCCAAGAAGGTCCCTCCCGCGGAACAGACGCACGCCGAGAATTTTTATTACCAGAAGCAGATGCAGGCCAAGACGCCCATGGTCATCGTGCTCCAGGACGGCGATTCCATGGAAGGCGTCATCGAGTGGTACGACAAGAGCTGCATCAAGATCAACCGTGCCGGCCAGCCCAACGTCCTGATTTACAAAGCCGCCATCAAGTACATGTTCAAGGCCAGCGAAGAACGGTAGGTAGGTTTAAGAGTTACCCGCACAAGCCTTGCGCCTGCAGCCTGAAACCTATTTCTTGTTCACCAACGGCAGCACGATCCCCTTCTGCGCCTGGTATTTGCCCTTGCGGTCGGCGTAGCTGACCTCGCACTGCTCGTCGGACTGGAAGAACAGGATCTGGCACAGGCCCTCGTTGGCGTAAATCTTGGCTGGCAGCGGCGTGGTATTGGAAATTTCCAGCGTCACGAAGCCTTCCCACTCCGGCTCGAACGGGGTGACGTTGACGATGATTCCGCAGCGCGCGTAGGTGGACTTGCCGACGCAGACGGAAAGCACGTCGCGCGGAATCTTGAAGTACTCCACCGAGCGCGCCAGCGCAAACGAATTGGGCGGAATGATGGCGCATTCCGACTGCATGGCGACGAACGAGCGCTCGTCGAAGTCTTTGGGATCGACCACGGTGGCGTTGATGTTGGTGAAGATTTTGAACTCGTCGGCGACCCGCAGGTCGTAGCCGTAGCTCGACAGGCCATAGGAAATGACGCCGATCCCAACCTGCTTCTCGGAGAACGGGTTGATCATGTCGTGTTCCTGCGCCATGCGGCGGATCCAGCGATCGCTTTTGATAGACATGGAGTACTCGGGACTCGGGACTTGGTTCTGACAAGATTCGCAAGAATCACCGTCCGCGGCAAGTCCGGCTTCCGACTCATGGTGTGAAGAATCTGTGGAATACCAAGAATCTTGTGGAGAAACGATGCCCAGTACTGAGCCGCAAACCAGCGAGCACTGAGGCGCGCCGCGCCCGATCCTGCCCGGTACTCGGGACCAGGTACTCGGTACTGGTTGACTTTCCTCGCTTGTGTCTTTAGCATCAACACTTTGCAGTACTTTGGGAGCGGCAGGTGATCAAGCTCGATATCATCAACGAAGTGGTCAACAAGACCGGCATCACCAAGACCAAGGCGGAATTGGCGGTGGAAACCGTGTTCGACAGCATGAAGAAAGCGCTGTCGCGCGGCGACCGCATTGAACTGCGCGGCTTTGGCGTGTTCAATGTTCGCCCGCGCAAGACCGGCATTGGCCGCAACCCGCGCACCGGCGCCGAGGTCAACATCCCGCCCGGCAAGGCAGTGCGCTTCAAGCCCGGCAAGGAACTGCAGTCGATTGACTAAGCACAACAAGTTTCTAGTTTCTGGTTTCTAGTTTCTCGAGGACCCGGAGCCATGCCGCACAAGAAACTGGAAACCAGAAGCTAGAAACTCTGTAATGTCTGACCCGATTCCACCTGTCCCCTCGGCCTACGACCTTCAGCCCATCGAGGTGTTCCTGGCGCCGGAGCGCCCGCGCCGGCGCTACTGGCTGCACGCGCTGCTGCTGCTGGCGACCGTCTTTACCACGCTGGTGGTCGGGGCGCGGCTCGAATTCAACTTCCTTAACAACCTGCCGGCGTTTTCCCTCGACGACAACACGCTGCCGCTGTTTCCGCTGGGCTGGGTGATGGCCGAGCCGTCGCGCCTGCTGCTGGGCGTGCCGTTCGCGGGCACGCTGATGCTGATCCTGCTGGCGCACGAGATGGGACACTTCATCTACTGCGTCCGTTACGGCGTGAATGCGACTCTGCCGTTCTTCATCCCGGCGCCGACGCTGATCGGGACCCTGGGCGCGTTCATCCGCATCAAGTCGCCGATCCGCTCGCGCGAAGCGCTGTTCGACATCGGCATCGCGGGGCCGATTGCCGGATTCGTGGTCGCGCTGGTCACCTTGGTCGCCGCCCTGACCCTGTCCAAGCCGCTGCAGCCGGGCGTGCCGGTGTCCGACATCGTCTTCGGATACCCGCTGGTCTTTCACTTCGCGCAATGGTTGCTGGGGACCATGGGCATCAGCGGGCCGGGACAGATTCCCCTCGGCGCGGCGTATCTGCACCCGACCGCCATCGCTGCCTGGGTGGGAATGTTCGCCACCGCGCTGAACCTCTTACCCGGCGGTCAACTCGACGGCGGGCACATGGTCTATGCGCTTTCGCCGCGGCTGCACAAGCACGTGTCGCGGTTGACGGTCGGAATCCTGCTGCCGATGGGATTTTTTCTGTGGGCGGGATGGCTGGTATGGGCGCTGCTGCTGACCATCAGCGGAGTTCGTCATCCGCAGGTGCCGCTGTGGCCCGGCCTGCGCGCCAACCGAAAATTGCTGGCGCTGCTGGCGCTGGCGATGCTGATCCTGACCTTCGTGCCCGAGCCGTTCAAGGGAGCGGCGCTGCGCTAAGCGCAGCCGTTGGCCATCGGCCATTGGCGGTCAGGCACTCGAGTCATGCGCGTAGTGGGTCGTTAATGGCCAAAGGCTAACGGCCAAGGGCTGGCTACAGCAGCGACAACGCATCGACATCCACGATTACATTTGTGCGCGGGATTTTTTGCGCGACGGCGTGAGCCAGCATGGCTCGTAACAATCCATTGAGCTTGGCGCGGCTGGAAGATTTCAGTACGAAATGGTAGCGGTACTCCGTCTTCAATCGTGAGAGCGGCGCGGCCGCGGGTCCGAGCGCGCGGATTCCTTCGTGCGGCGTCTTCTCCAGCCAATTTCCCAGCGTGCCCGACCACTTGAGCGCGTCGTCGAGACGGTTGCTGCGCACCAGCACATTCGCCAAAGCGCTGAACGGCGGATAGCGCATCCAGTTGCGGTAGCGGAGTTCCTTCTCGTAAAACGCCCGAAAATCGTGCTGCGCGGCGTACTGCACCGCGTAGTGATCGGGAAAGTAGGTTTGCAGGATCACTGTGCCCGGCGTGCTGCCGCGCCCGGCACGTCCCGCCACCTGCGCAAGTAGCTGGAACGTTCGCTCGGCGGCGCGGAAGTCGGGAAACATGAGTGCGAGATCGGCGCCCACCACGCCCACCAGCGTGACTCCATGAATATCGTGGCCCTTGGCGATCATCTGCGTTCCGACAACCATGTCCAGTTCGCCGGCATGCAGGGCGGAGAGAACGCGCTCGAAATCGTCGCGGCCGCGGACGGTGTCGCGGTCAAGGCGCGCAATGCGCGCCTTCGGGAACATGCCGTGGAGCTGTTCTTCCAGCTTCTCCGAACCGGAGCCGAGGAACTGCACGTACTCGCTGGCGCACTTGGGGCAGGTCTGCGGCACCGGGCGCGTATAGCCGCAGTAGTGGCACTCGAGCACGCGGCGGCGCTTGTGATGAGTCATGGCAATGGCGCAGTTCTTGCACTGCACCGTGTCGCCGCAGGTGCGGCAGAGAACGAATGCCGAGTAGCCGCGGCGGTTGAGCAGCAGCATGACTTGTTCGTTGCGCGCCAGGCGTTCGCCGATATCGGCGGCGAGCTTGCGGGAGATGAGCTGTTCGTGGCCGGTTTCGCGGAACTCTTCGCGCATGTCGAGGATTTCAACTTCGGGCAGCGGGCGCCGCTCGACGCGATCCGGCAGCTCGACCAGCGAGTACTTGCCCGTGCGCGCGTTGTGGTAGGACTCCAGCGACGGCGTCGCGGAGCCCAGCATCGACGGCGGCGCCGGCCGACTTCATCTTTGCGCGCATGATGGCCACGTCGCGGGCATGGTAACGCGGCGTTTCCTCCTGCTTGTACGAAGTATCGTGCTCCTCATCCACCACGATGAGCGCGAGATCGCTGACCGGCGCAAAGACGGCCGAGCGCGTGCCGACCACCATGCGCGCCTCGCTGCGCCGGATGCGATGCCACTGCTCGGCGCGCTCGGCGTCCGAGAGGCCGGAGTGCAGGATGGCGACTTCTTCTCCGAAAACCTGGTGGAGGTGCGCGGCAGCAGCGGGCGTGAGACCGATCTCGGGAACCAGCATGATGGCGGAGCGGCCGGAACGCAGCACTTCCTGCATGGCGGCGAGATAAACCGCCGTCTTTCCCGACCCGGTGATGCCGTGCAACAGCGTGACGGAAAATTTTCTGGCGGCGACGGCGGCGTTGATCTGCTCCAGCGCAGTTTTTTGTTTTTGGCTGAAGATGAAGTCGAGACCACGCGTCTTCAGCGACGAGACGCGAAATCCCGCGGGCTGGTTTTCGACGATGACGAGGCCGCGCTTGATGAGCGTCGCCAGCGTGGTGCGCGGAATGGGAAGTGCGTTCAGTTGTTCGATGGCGATGCGTCCGCCGGATTTCTTCAACGCGTCCAGCAACGCGTTTTGATTCGCATTGAGGGCGCGACCTTTGGTGGCCTCGGCGCAGCGCGGTTCCATGGACTCGCTCAAGACAGCGATGCGGATGGTGCGGGTGGCGTCGCGCACGGCGGAAAGATCAACCCGTTCGATCCATTTCTTACGAACCAGCGACGTGCAGAGTTTCCCTCGTGGCGCGGGTGGCGGAGCGCAGGGATTCTTCGCGGACAACATCGCGGTCGAGGAGGTGGTTGAGGACGGCGATCTCCTGGGCCTGATCTTCGGCGGATTTCGGGGAACGCAATGACGAGCCGAGCGTCGCCGACTGGTGCAGCGCTTCCATGCCGCGGTCGGTGAGGCGATAGCCGCGCGCGCGGCGAAATTCGGCGCCCAGCGGCAGCATGGTGCGAAAGACTTCGCCGAGCGGAGCAACGTAGTAGCCGGCGATCCATTGTCCGAGCTTCATCAGCTCTGGATCGAGCACCGGCGACGCATCGAGAACCGTCAGGACGATTTTCGCTGCGACCTTGGGCGGAGTGTCGTGCAGCGCGACCACGATGCCCGGCAATCGCTGCTCGCGGAAGGGGACGATGACGCGCCCGCCAATCACCGGCATGGCGCCGTTGAGGCGATAAGTGAAGTTCGCCTCCAGCGGCACGGGCAGCGCGACGTCGCAATAGTCCGGCATGAGTTGGATTGAGTTTAGCGGAAGAGAACGAGTTAACCACGGATTTGCACGGATTCTCACGGATAAACCAAGCAGGAAGACCGCCTGTTCTGATCCGTGGAAATCGGTGGTAATCCGTGGCTAGTTTTTCTGGCTGCTCGCCTTGGATGGTGCCTTTAATCCTAAGAACCTCATCACCTGCTGCAGGTCCTTCCACGCTTCCGATTTCTGGCGCGGGTCGCGCAATAAATATGCGGGATGGTAGGTGACGAACAGCTTGGCGCCGCGGAAATCGTAGGAGCGCGAACGCATCTCGCCCATGGATGCGTTCATTTGTAGCAGGTTTTTGGCAGCCACCGCGCCCAGCGCCACGATGACTTTCGGATTGATGGTCTCGACCTGGCGCATGAGGAAGGGCATGCAGGTTTCGCACTCGTCGCGTTCCGGGGTGCGGTTGCCCGGCGGGCGGCACTTGACGACGTTGGCGATGTAAACGTCGGAGCGCTTCAGGCCCATCGCCTCGATCATCTTGTTCAGCAACTGCCCGGCGCGCCCGACGAAGGGTTCGCCCTGCTGGTCTTCGTCGGCGCCGGGGCCTTCGCCGATGAACATCAGCTCGGCGCGCGGGTTGCCGACCCCAAAGACGATCTGCTTGCGCCCGAGCTTGTGCAGCTTGCAGCGGGTGCAGTCTTCGCCGAGATCTTCGCGGATAATGCGCAGCGCGGCGGCGGGATCGTGTGGCACAGCCGCCCTCGGCTGTGCAGCGTCTGGCTGGAGTGGATTGACCTCGAGGGCATCAATTACGGTACCAATTTCGCGGTCTGTCGGCCCGTCCTGCACACGCGCGGGCGCTCGCGCCACATCCGATTCGCGACGATAGAAATCGTAAATGCCGAGTTCGCGGTAGTAATTGACGCGGGCGGCAAGGGCGCGCCTCTGGTCCGGAGTGAGGTTTGCGGGCATCGAGTTTAGATTATCGCAGACGAAAGGTTTTTCACCACGGAGACACGGAGACACGGAGAAATGAAGAATGAAGAAGTCAGAATGAAGAATGAGACGGTCATATCTGGAATTCATTCTGACTTCTGACTTCTTAATTCTTAATTCTTACTTTTTCTGCTCCGTGCCTCAGTGCCTCCGTGGTGAGCTTATCGTTTCGCGGCGGGCGACGTGCGCTGAGTTCGTAGCCGGTGGATGGCGTCGAGAATGCGCTGGGCGACTTCGGCCTTGCTCGCTTCGGGCACGTCCACCACTTCGGAGGCGGTGATGATGGTGACGGCGTTGCGGTCGGAATCCATGCCGATCCCGGGTTGCGAGACGTCGTTGGCAACGATCGCGTCCAGGCCTTTCGACACCAGCTTCTTGCGCGCGTTTTCCAGCACGTTTTCGGTTTCGGCGGCGAAGCCGACCACGATCTGGTCGTGCTTGCGCGCGCCCAGTTCGGCGGCGATGTCGGGCGTAGGCTCGAGATCAAGCTGGGCGTAACCCTGGCCTTGCACGCCTTCGCGCAGGAAATCGTGGCGCTTCAATTTCTGCACCGAAGTTTTTTTCGGGCGGTAGTCGGCGACGGCGGCAGCCTTGATGATGATGTTGGCGCCGGCGGCATGTTCCATCACGGCCTGGTGCATCTCGGAGGCGCTCTCGACCGGGAACACTTCCACGCCATCGGGCGGCTTGAGCGCGGTTGGTCCGCTGACCAGCAGCACGCGCGCGCCGCGGCGAAGCGCCGCTTGCGCCAGCGCGTATCCCATCTTGCCGCTGGAACGATTGCTGATGTAGCGCACGGGATCAATCGCCTCGCGCGTCGGCCCGGCGGTGATGAGCACGGTCTGGCCGGCGAAATCCTGCGCTGCTCCGAGCGCTTCCAGGGTCGCGGCGACGATCGACTTCGTTCTCCGCCAGACGGCCGGGGCCGACCATGCCGCACGCCAGATATCCGCTTCCCGGCTCCACCACGCGAACGCCGCGGCGGCGCAGCGTCGCCAGGTTTGCCTGGGTGGCGGCGTTGTTCCACATGTTGACGTTCATCGCCGGCGCGACGATCACGGGCGCGGTGGTGGCGAGGAAGAGCGTGGAGAGGAAATCGTCGGCAATACCGTTGGCGAACTTGGCGAGGATGTCGGCGGTGGCGGGCGCAACCAGCAGGGCGTCAATGCGCTCGGCGACGGCGATGTGCTGGATGGCGGACTCGACGTTGGCACGTTCACCCCCGCGCAAAACCGGCGCCGTCCGGGACCCCGATTCGCCGCCTTCGCGGGCAAACATCTCGGTGATGACTTTTTCGCCGGAGAGGGCGGCAAAGGTGAGGGGACGTACAAATTCCTGGGCGGCGCGGGTCATGACGACCTGCACCTTGACGCCGCGGTCTTGCAGGAGGCGAAGAATTTCCGCCGCCTTGTAAGCCGCGATTCCGCCGCTGACACCCAGCGCGATTCGCATGCAGCTTTCAGCTTTCAGCCGTCAGCTATCAGCCAAGCTGACTCGCCGCGGCAACTGACCTGCTAAATTCGATGCGCAAACAACCTCACCTGATCCTTGGTTGCGATCGCAAAGCACCGGAGCCGAGCCCACGCGAGGACGCCCTTCGACTTCGCTCAGGGCAGGCGGTGTGCCGCACACGCCATCATTTTTCCGCCGTGATGGCCTTCTCGAAGAACTCTGCGGCAACCGCAGCCGGCGACTTCGGCACCTCGGGGATGAACCATTTCACCTTGCCCGCCTTGATCTCGTCCTGGGCAATGCGGCACGGCTTGCGCGAATTGGTGCTGACGATGGGCCGCGCGCCGGACTGGATCTGGCGCGCCCGGCGAGCCGCCACCAGGATGTACCGATAGTTGCTATCGAAGCCTTCCATCAACTTCATGGTACTTTCACCTCGTGTCCATTCCCGGCCGTTCAAACGAGGCCAGAATCTGCTCGGCGCGCGGACGAACGTTGGGCAGCAATGATTTCTCGGCTGCGGCCAACACGCCGGCAGGGTCCGCGAAAGGCTTCGTCCCCGAGCGCTTCAGGCGCTCCGCCGCCACGATTGCCTTCAGCATGGCGATGGATTGTTCCAGGCGGTCGTTTACAAGAATATAGTCATAGTTCCTGTAATTCTCAATCTCTTTCCGCGCGCCCTCCAGGCGGCGGCGGATAACTTCTTCCGAATCCATGTGTTCGGAATGGCTGCGATTGCGGAGCCGGAACTCCAGAACTTCGCGGGAAGGGGGCAGGATGAAAATGCTGACCGCCTCCGCCATTTTCGCGACCTGGGCCGCGCCCTGCACGTCAATGTCGAGCACCAGGTCGCGGCCGGTGTTGCGGGCGTTGTCGAGGAAGCGCCGGGCGGTGCCGTAGTAATAGCCGAAAACGCAGGCGTACTCGAGGAATTCGCCGCGGCGCACCATCTCCTCGAATTCCTCCTTGGAAACGAAAAAATATTCGCGGCCGTTTTGCTCGCTGCCGCGCGGCGGACGCGTGGTGTAGGAGATGGAAAATTGAAGGCCGGGAACCAGCGTGAGCAGTTCGTTGGTGAGCGTGGTCTTGCCCGACCCGGAGGGGGCGGAGATGATGAAGAGAATCCCGCTCATTCGACGTTCTGCACCTGTTCGCGAGATTTTTCGATTTCAGCTTTCATGCCCAGTCCGACTTCGGTGATGCGCAAGGCTTCGCCGGCGACGCCGGAGGTCTTGGACATCAGCGTGTTCGCCTCGCGGCCCATTTCCTGGAGCAGGAAGTCGAGCTTCTTGCCGACTTCGCCGCTCTGGTCGAGCAGCCCCAGGAAGTGCTGGACGTGCGTTTCCATGCGGACCAACTCCTCGCGGATGTCGCTGCGCTCGGCCAGCAGCGCGGCTTCCTGAAGGATGCGGTCGCGGTCGGCGTGGGCGCCGATCAATTCCTGCATGCGCAATTGCACTTTCTCCAAGTAGGCCTGCGAGACCGCGGCGCGATGTTTGCCGATTTCCTGGGTAGCCTGGAGCAGGCGCTGCATGTGCCCGCGCAACTGGCGGTCGATTCCCTTGCCCTCTTCGGCGCGCATGGCGTCCAGCCGCTTGACCGCTTCGTCCAGCTTGGCGAGCACGGCTTTTTCGGTCTCTTCATCGAAGTCGCCGCCGGCGCCGTCGAGCGCGCCCGGAATTTTGAAGATGGCGTTAAGGTCTGGCTCCACGGTCAGGCCAAATTCCTTGGCAACATTGCGGAACGCGGTGATGTAGCCGCTGACCAGTTCGCGATTGACGGTGATGCCCTGGGCGTCGGTGCGCTCGATGTCGAGCGTCAGCTCGACATGCCCGCGCGCCAGCTTGGATTTCAGGGCGCGCCGGAGCTGCATTTCCAGCGCGTCGGTCTCGGCCGGCATGCGCAGATGCAGGTCCAGAAAACGGTGGTTCACCGATTTCAGCGACAAGGTGAAGCCGAGGCGGTCGTGCACCTGGCCTTTCACCTGGGCGTAGCCGGTCATTGATCTAATGCTCATGAGAGGTAAAGCAATTAGCAATTAGCCGTTAGCCATTAACCATTGGCAATCACGGCTGTGACAATGTAGTAGAGCGCAGCAGCCAAACCTGCTGATCCGCCGACTATGTAGAACGCTCGGTGGTACCAAACAACGGGTACAGGTTTAATGTCGTCATCTCGGCCCGTGGGCAAAGCGCGCGGAAGTGTTTCATTCATCCTAAATCCAGTGACCAATGCCTTTGCGGCCATGATGCCAACGATTGCCGCGATTAGGATTTTCCCACTATTCATCGCGCCTGCCGTCTTCAGAGCTAATCGCTAATTGCTAATCGCTATTCCCCAGAAGTCGCACCAATCTTCGGGGGCTCTAAATCCACGAACTGCAAATCATACAACCTGCGATAGGTTCCCAGGCGCGTCATGAGGTCTTCGTGGGAGCCGATGTCGCTGATGGCTCCGTTTTCGAGAACGACGATGCGGTCGGCGCGGCGCACGGTGGAGAGCCGGTGCGCGATCACAACCGTGGTACGGCCGGCCATCAGGTTCTGCAGCGCGGAAGCGACCAGGGATTCGCTTTCCGTGTCGAGGGCGGAGGTGGCCTCGTCGAGAATCAGGATGGGCGCGTTCTTCAGCAGGGCGCGGGCAATGGCAATGCGCTGGCGCTCGCCGCCGGAGAGGCGCACGCCGCGCTCGCCGATGATGGTGTCGTAGCCTTCCGGCAGTGCGCCGATGAAACCGTCGGCGAGGGCGGCCTCGGCCGCAATTCTTACCACGGGAAGCGAGACATTGGGCTGGCCGTAGGCGATGTTATTGCGCACCGAGTCGTTGAACAGGATGGTGTCCTGGGTGACGATGCCGATCTGGGCGCGGAGCGAGGCCAGGCTGAGCTCGCGGACGTCGCGGCCGTCGATGGTGAGGCGGCCGCCGGTGACGTCAAAGAAGCGCGGGATCAAGTGCACCATGGTGGTCTTGCCGGCGCCGCTGGAGCCGACGATGGCGACGACTTCGCCGGCCTTCACTTCCAGATCAACATCCTGCAGCACCGGACGCGACGCGCCGTTGCCGTCGTCGTAGCCGAAGCTGACGTGCTCGAAGCGGATGCCCTGGTGGAATTTCGGCAACTGCACCGGCTTGGACCGCTCCTTGACGTCATCGTCCGCGTCCATGAAGGAAAAGATGGCCGACGACGCGCCCATCGCCTGCTGGAAATTGTTATAGAACTGCGCAAACTTGCGCACTGGATCGTACAGCTTGAACACGGCGACGATGAACGCCAGGAAGGTACCGGCGGTGAACATGCCGGTCTTGATGCGGTCGCGGCCCATGAGCAGCAGCAGCGCGATGGCGACCGCGCCGATGGTGTCCATCAACGGAGAGCTGAGTGCGGCGGCACGCACCGCGCGCAGGTTGGCGCGGAACAGGCGCCGCGCAGCGCCGCGGAAGCGGACGGCCTCCCACAGCTCCATGCCGAACGCCTTCACGATGCGGTTGCCGGTGATGGTCTCGTGCAGGATGTTGTGGATCTCGGCGAGCTTGTCCTGACCGCGCCGGGTCGTGTGGCGCACGCGGCGGCCGATGCGGTGCACCGAAACGACGATGAACGGGATAAACAGCAGCAGCACCCACGCCAGTTTTCCGCCGAGCAGCACGACGACAAACGCGGTGAAGATCAAGGTGAAGAACTGTTGCAGGAACTCGGCCAGCACCGCCGACATGGCAACCTGCACGCGCTCGATATCGTTGATGAGCGTGGAGAGCAGCGTGCCGGTGGAGAAGCGGTGGAAGAAGGCCACGGAGCGGCGCAGGATGGCGTTGTAGAGATCGTCGCGCAGGTCGGTGATCAGTCCGAAGCCGGCGTAATTCACCAGGTAGGTGCCGGCGTAATCGAACAGGCCCTTGGCCAAGGTGGAGGCGACCAGCGCAAAGGCGACGATAGTCCAGACGTTGTGAAAGTGCTCGGGGACAAGTCGCTGGAGCTGGATCGGCTGGTGCGTCCAAGGGACGGTGAAGAGCAAAATTTCCCGCGACTGCGAGGCCGGGTGGAGCACGCGGTCGAAGATGGGTCCGACCAGCAGCACGCGAAAGGCGTCCAGCAGGCCGACCAGCGCCAGCAGCACTACGGCGGCGAGCAGTTGCAGGGCGTAGGGGCGGATGTAGCGCACCAGGCGCCAGGCATGACGCATCAGCGCACCGCCGGGGTGGGACCGGGATTCTGGCCGCCAACCGGGGATATCTTAGGGGAAGGCAACACCAGCCATTCTAAAGGAAATTGACGAATTGCCGCACTGCGGAATTGCCGAATCGAGTCATCGCGGCGAGTCCCGGTGGATGGCCTTCACCTGGTAACCGCCCTTGCGCAAGCGTTTGGCAACGTCTTCGGCAATCATGACCGAGCGGTGTTGGCCGCCGGTGCAGCCAAACCCGATGGTCAGATAGCTCTTCCCTTCCTTGACGTAGTGGGGCAGCAGGTACACCAGTAAATCGGAGATGCGGTTGATGAACTCCTTCGTCTGCGGGAACGAGCGGATGTACTTGGCGACCTTGGGGTGGCGTCCGGTGTAGGGCCGGAACTCGGGCACGAAATGCGGATTGGGCAGGAAGCGGACGTCGAACAGCAGGTCGGCGTCGTCGGGTACGCCGTGGCGGTAGCCGAAGCTGACGCAGGAGACGAGGATGTTCTTTTCGGTGTGCTCGCGCTCGAAGCGGCGCAGGATGTGGTCGCGCAGCTCGTGGACGTTGAATCTCGAGGTGTCAAGGATGACGTCGGCGACGGCGGAAATGGGGCGCAGGCGGCGGCGCTCGGCGGTGATGGACGATTTGACCGGCGCGGATGCGCCCAGCGGATGCGGGCGGCGGGTTTCGCTGAAACGGCGCAGCAGCGCCTCGTCATTGGCCTCGAGGAAGAGCACCGTGGTGCGCAAGGTGCGCTTGATCTGCTTCAGCATGACGGGCAGGCGATCGAGCTTGGCGCCCTCGCGGACATCCACCACCAGCGCGGTGCGCTCGATGTCGGAGGAACGCGCCAGCTCGGCGAAGCGCGGCAGCAACTCCATGGGCAGGTTGTCCACCGCGTAATAGCCGAGGTCCTCGAACACCTTGAGGACCGATGCCTTACCCGACCCGCTCATGCCGGTGATGATGACCAATTCCGGCCGGCGGCGGGGGTCGCGCACCGGAACGCCCTTGCGAGGCGGTTTCGCGGGGCGGGCGCGACCTTTGCTGGCGGGGTTGGAGGGCATAGCTGCATCGTAAACCAGAACCGGAGAAAGGCAAATCGGATGATCGGGTGATCGGGTGAAGCAATCGGGTGATCCGGCGATCTGGTGATCGGGCGATATAAGAAGGCCCACCTCGGAATTGAGCATAGAGCAAATGCGGATCGGATGAGAAAATCACCCGATCAGCACTCGCCCGATCACCCGATCACGCAATCACCCGATCACCCGATGAAAAGGGGCACATCGCTGTGCCCCTCTGAAACTGAAACTGAAACTGAAACTTGAAACTGCTTCTAAGGCGCCTCAATCAACTCCATTTTGCCGTCCTTGGTGCGGTGCAGGACCTTGACTTTGCCCTTCAGATCGCGGAAGACGAAGACATCGCGATCGCGGAACTGGGCTTCCTTGACGGCCTCCTCCAGCGTCATGGGACGCAGCGCCACGGCGTCGTGGGAGGGCACAACGTGCGCCTCCAGGGTACGCGCCGCCGCCGGATAAGCGTGCACCACCACCGGGACCGCGGTAGCAGCTTGGGCGCCCACCGCCATGCGATATTCCTCGACCTGCACTTCGGCGGCGCTGGCGGGCTGCTTCTTTCGCGCCTTCTGCTTGATGGAGCGCCAGCGAGTACGGTGCTTGATGGCCTGGCGCTCGATGCGATCCAGCGCCTCGCCAACCGCGGCGATCATGTCGCCCGCCACGGCCGCGCCGACGATGGGATTGCTGCGCACGGTGACGGTGATCTCGGCCTTGCAGCGGTGCTTCTCGACCGCGAGGATCACCTTCGACTCAAAATTGTCGCCCAGGATTTTGACCAGTTTGGCGAGACCATGTTCGACCTGCTTGCGGACCTTGGGACTGATTTCGTACTGCCTGCCGGTGTATTCCACGTTCATCGAACGCCCCCTTTATCGCCAGGATGCCCGCCGTCCGTGTTCCGAACGTCCCGGTGACCATCCTGGTGCGTTCAACTTCCTGTACGGCTAACAACGTTGTGTCACCCACCCTTCGCCAAACCCGGGCGCAAGGGCGGGCCACCCGAATCAGTCTTTCACTCTGCGCTGGTGGGTGCTCGGGATGTGCATGTCTTCCCGATATTTCGCGACCGTGCGGCGAGTGACCTGGATACCCTGCGACTGGAGGATGCGGGTGATCTGCTCGTCGGTTAACGGCCTGGTGGGATCTTCTTCCTCGATCAGCTTCTTGACGCGGCGCTTCAGGATGAGCAACGAGGTGTTGCTGCCCTCCGGCCCGTTGACGCTCTCGCTGAAGAAATAGCGGAGTTCGAACACGCCCTGGGGCGTGTGGGCGTACTTGTTGGCCACGGCGCGGCTGACGGTGGAAGGATGCACGCCGATCTCTTCCGCGACTTCCTTGATCATCATGGGCTTCAACTGGTCGATGCCGTGGTCCAGGAAATCCTTTTGCCGTCCCAGAATCGCATAGCAAACCTTCAAGATGGTCTGCTTGCGCTGCTCGATGTTCTTGATCAACTGGATGGCGGACTTATACCGCTCTTTCACGTAATTGCGAACATCTTTTTCGGCGGTCTCGCGGCTCAGCAGCTTCTTGTAGGTGGTGTTGAGGCGCAATTGCGGGACATCGTCGTCGTTGAGGACGGCGAGGTATTCGTCGCCATGCTTGATGAAGGCCACGTCGGGCTCGATCAGCCGCGGTTCGACCTTGTTGTAGCGCAGACCGGGGCGGGGATCCAGCGTCCTCACCAGATCCAGGGCGGCCTGGACCGCTTCCAGCGGGCGGCCGATCGCCTTGGCGATTTCCTTCAACTGCTTGTTCTGCACCGCCCGGAGATGGTCGCCGACAATGACGACGGCATCCGCCAGCGCTGCGCCGGTTTCGTTGCCGTTGGCGCCCGTCACCTTGTGCGCATGCTGCAGAAATATCAATTGCGCCAGCAGACATTGGCGCACGTCGCGTGCGCCGACTCCGACCGGATCCATCTGCTGCACAATGCCTAGGGCATCCTGCAGATCGTCGCGCGTGAACAGCGGTTTGGCGCCCGTCGATTCCACCAGTTGCGGCCCGGCGTGCACTTCGACTGGTACCGCCGCGTCGGCCACTGCCGGCGATGCGACCTGTTCCTCCGCGGCCGCCACGGCGACCGAAACTTCCGGCGAAACCTGCGCCGCTTCGTCAGCCATAGCGGCGATGAGAAGGGCATCCGCGGGCTCGAGCGCTGCCGCTTCGTCGATCAGATCGTCCAGCAAGGCATCCGATTCCGGCTGCGGTTCAGGCTCAGGCTCGGATTCGGCAACGGCCGGTTGCGGAAGCGCCGCGTGCACGGGCGGCAGCGCCGCGTGCATCAACTCCTCGTCGCTGGCGGTCAGGTATCCCTCTTCGTTGAGGTTTCCGATGATCAGTTCCGCGGCCTCGCGCACGCCGGGCGTGACGCTCATCGCGCCCAACTGCCACATGAGGTGGTCCGTGAGGGTGCTGGCCTTGGAAAGGAAATTCTCGAACGAAGGCTTTTCCACGGACTCGGATTCCGGGCTGCGATAGCCGGGATCGAGGTAATCCTGGAAGAAGGAGCCGAAATCAATCTCGTCGAAGGGGTCCTTTTTGTCGGGCGCGGCGGCGGGATCCACCTCGGCGGCGGCTAGGCGCTCGCGCTCCTCTTCTTTGCCGGCCACCTCATCGAGCAGCGGAACGGTGCCGTCCAGTTCCTCCAGGACGGGGTTTTCCACCATCTCCGCATTGATCATGTCCTTGAGCTCAAGCTTGTTCAGCGCCAGAACGCTGACCATCTGGACCAGGCCAGGCGTCAGGATCTGCTTCTGCATGACCCTTAAGTTGAGCTTTGGTGACAGCAGTACCATGGATGCCTTACAAACATTTGCGATTTAGTGATTTGGCGATTTGGTGATTGAAATGCACCCAGCAAATCGGCGAATCAGCAAATCACTATTGAAAGTTTCTCTCCGAACGCCCCCGAGGGCAAGTTACCGGCGTAAGACAGCACCCTAGACCAGGGAGAATCTTTCCCCTAAATACACTCGCTTGACCTCCGGGTCGTTGCCGAGCTGCTCCGGAGTACCCGTCCGGAATATGCGTCCTTCGTTAATAATGTACGCCCGGTCGGTGACCGAGAGCGTCTCGCGCACATTGTGATCCGTAATCAGCACCCCGATGCCGCTGGCCTTGAGATCGGCGATGATCTTCTGCAGGTCCAGCACTGCAATCGGGTCGATCCCCGAGAAAGGCTCATCCAGCAGGATGAACTTGGGCTGGATGCACAGGGCACGGGCAATCTCCACCCGGCGCCGTTCACCGCCCGACAGGGCATAGCCGCGGTTCTTGCGGATGTATCCCAAACCCAACTGCCCGATCAGCTTCTCCATCCTCTCCCGGCGTTCGTGCCAGGAGGTGGGCTGCGCTTCCAGCACCGCCAGGATGTTCTCCTCGACCGTTAACTTGCGGAAAACCGAGGGCTCCTGCGGCAGGTAGCTGACGCCGAAGTTCCGTGCCCGCAAGTACATAGGGATGGCGGTGATGTCCTTGCCGTCGAGCGTAACTTTTCCCGAATCGGGAGGAGTAAGCCCGACAATCATGTAAAACGTGGTCGTCTTGCCGGCGCCGTTTGGCCCCAGCAAACCCACCACTTCCCCTTGATTGACGTGGAGGCTGACGGCACTTACGACCCGGCGCCCGCGATAAGATTTTCCTATCTCGTCTGTCGCCAGGGTCTGCATCTACTTGGCTACCCGCGTTTGGGTTACGGTTGGCGAAGAATTGCTGCTATCAACCACGACCCTATCATCGTGATTGTAGAAAGTCAACGAACCGCCGGTAATCTTGCCCCGTTCGGCATCAAAAATGCTAGGGGGTCCGCCGACCAGCACGAATTTGCCGTCCGCAGCTGTGTAAACCAGCTTTTGGCCGGTCGCGCGCCGGTTGGGTTGCTGGATATTGACTTGCCCTTCAGCCACGATCCGCTCAATCTGGCTCGGCGCCGGCTGCCCGGAAGCGGCGGCGCCTTGGCCCCTGGCTTGCAAGTAGACGTCAGCTTTTTCCGCGGTCACGGTTGTGTCCGTAGTGCGCAGGACCACGCCACCTTCAAATCGTGCCTTGCGCTCATGGTCGAGGTAGGTCAACTGCGCCGAGCCGACGCTCACCGGGGTTACTTTCCCGTTTTGGTCCTGCTGGACAAAGGATGTGGTGACGGCGCCCGTCGCCGCGCCCGGCGTGGAGGTTCTGGCGACCAGGCGACCATCCGGGCGGTTGAACTCGATCACCGGCGCCTGCACGATACTGGATCCCTGCCACAACCTTGCCCCGCCGGAGTACACCGCCATTCCACTGCCGCGCAGCGCGCGCATGCTGGGCGCGGTCACGTGGATTGGATCGGAGGAAGCCAGCAGCGCCCCACTGGGACGCGCCTTGAGATCGCTGTACGTGCTCTTCACGTCGCCGGTAGCGGCGGCATCGCCGGAGCGGCGATCCAGGCGAATCACGTCCGCCGTGGTGGTCAGGCCGCCATCCACTACGCGCGGGGAGCCAGTCAGCGCAAGGACCTCGTCGGCCGGCGTATAGCGGGCATGCTCGGCCCAGGCGGCGCGATCATTGCCGCCCGGCCCGGCGGGTTCGGTGTAATGAAAGTGGCCGTCCTGAAGCATGGACGCGATGGCGCCCGACGGGTTGAACGTCACCTCAAGCGCATCACTCGTACTGCTCTTATCCGGCTGGCCCGGCGACGACAACACGACCTTCGTATCCGGCGCTCCAGTCAAATGATCGATGCGGTTCTGGCGATTGAAGCGCGCCTCGAAGCGCCCAGCCGTGGCGACGGTCTGCCCGGCGTCTGGTCCCGACGCGCCCGCCAGCGGCAAGACCGTGACCTGCGCCGGCCCGCCGGTTACGGCCTGCTGCAGGGTGCGCCCGTTCTTCACCAGAAAGTCGATGCTGGCCGCGGCGATCTCCACCGGATGCGCCGCTTTGCCGCGAGCCGGTTGTTGCAGCAGCTTGACGCCGTCGCTGGCAACCACTTTGTCGGCGCGGTTCTGGGCCGCGAAAGCGACCCTCACCTTGCCCGCCGTTCCCTGCATGGCCTGCTCGCCGGAGCTGTCCAACTGCACACCGCCGGAGAATTCCGCCGACTTCAGCGCGTTCTTGGCGGTGATCCAGGCTTCCGCGCGCTGCGAGCGCACTTGGGTGGCGGATTTGCCCCTGGTGTCGGCGCGCACGTCGCCGGTGGCGAGCAGGTGCTCGATGGTGTTGTCGTCCCGCAGGTACACCGTCAGTTGGTTGGAGGCGAAGGAGCCGTTGTCGCGCGCCACGTGCACGCCGTCGAGCACCGCGCGGCTGGGACCCTTGGTGATGACACCATGACGGGCGGTGATAGTGGTGGCGCTGTCGTCGGTGGAGTGCACCACGATGTTGGACTCGAGGGTGAGGGTTGCGCCCTTGGAATCGTAGCCGGCGCCGACCGCCGCTCCGCTGGCTTGCGGCACGCGAAACTCGATGCGCTGCCGGGTGCTGGCCAGCCCGGTCTTGGCGTTGAAGCTGAGGCCGCTGGTCTTCACGTGGATGGGATTCTTGAGCTCCGGCGGCGGCGCCTGGTCGGGGTTCAGCGGGCCTTCAGCATTGCCCTCGAGATCAATGTGCACCTCGCCTTTGGCGGTCACCTCGCCGGATTGCGGGTCGTATTCGAAGTCGGCGCCGTAGATCTGGTCGTAGCGGTTCGACTGGCGGCCATAGACAACGATGCTGACGTCCCGCAGCTCTGCCTTGCCGCCTTCCTTGTACTGCACCGCGCGGGAGGCGTGAATGGTGAACAGCGTGTGGCCGGCTTCGGACTTGGACAGCGTAAACCCCTGCGTGCTCTGCTGGATGTTGATGCCGAGATTCTTCGGCACTTCCTTGATCGCGCGCCGCACCCGCATGCGGCCATAGAAATAAAACCCGGCGACCAGCGCCGCCAGCAAGATGGCCGCGGTGGCAAACCACAGTCTGAGCCGGTTGGGGTTGAGGGGCATTGCTTCGATTGTAGTACTGAGTACCGAGTACTGAGTACCGAGTACCGAGCGCTGAGCACCGGGTACCAACTGCCAACGACCAACGACTGACAACCAACGCCCGCTGCCAGTGACCACGCAACTCAGTACTCAGTACTCAGTACTCACCCCCTGCTATTCTGTTTTACGCAGATCCAAAATCCATGCCGCCGGCGAATTCTTCCGAACCCGCAACTCCCTCCTCTCACGGCAGAGTCTGGCAGGCGATGCGTTCGCTGCGGCACCGCAATTTCCAGCTCTTTTTCAGCGGACAACTGATCTCGCTGGTGGGCACCTGGATGCAGTCGGTGGCGCAGGCGTGGCTGGTGTACCGGTTGACGGGATCGTCGCTGCTGCTGGGCGCGGTCGGATTTGCGTCGCAGTTCCCGGTATTCCTGGTGGCTCCCATCGGCGGCACGATCGTAGACCGGCACAACCGTCATCGCCTGATCATCGCCACCCAGACCACCTCGATGATCCTGGCCTTCATCCTGGCGTGGCTGACGCTCAGCCACCGCGTGCAGGTGTGGCACATCTTCGCGCTGGCCGCGCTGCTGGGCGTCGTCAACGCTTTCGATATTCCCGGGCGGCAGGCGTTTCTGGTGGACATGGTGGGCCGCGAAGACATGATGAACGCGATCGCGCTGAACTCCTCGATGTTCAACGGGGCGCGCATCGTCGGTCCGGCGGTGGCCGGCATCATGGTGGCGGCGGTGGGCGAGGGCTGGTGCTTCTTCGCCAACGCGGTCAGCTATCTCGCCGTGCTCGCAGGACTGCTGATGATGGACGTCCGCCACTACGTGCCGCCGGCGCGCACCGCCTCCGCGCTGGAGCACATCATCGAGGGATTCCAGTACGTTCGCCAAACCGCGCCGATCCGCGCGCTGTTGCTGCTGCTCGGCCTGGTGAGCCTGGTCGGCATGCCGTATGCGGTGCTGATGCCGATTTTCGCCGACCGCATCCTGCACGTGGGCGCGCGCGGGCTCGGACTGCTGATGGGTGCCACCGGAGTCGGCGCGCTGCTCGGGGCGTTGACGCTGGCGGCGAAGCAGGGGTTGAAGGGGCTGGGCAAGTGGGTGGCGGTCTGTTCGGTTGGATTCGGCGCGAGCCTGATCCTGTTTGCCTTCGCGCGCTCGCTCTGGCTCTCGCTGGTGCTGCTGCTGCCCGTGGGTTTCACCATCATGGTGCAGATGGCGTCCTCCAACACGCTCATCCAGTCCATGGTGCCCGATCACCTGCGCGGGCGCGTGATGGCGGTGTACTCGATGATGTTCATGGGCATGGCGCCGTTTGGGTCGTTTTTCGCCGGCGCGCTGGCGGACCGGCTGGGCGCCCCGATCACGGTAGCCATCGGCGGCGTGGCGTGCATTGCAGGATCGGCGTTTTTTGCCGCGCGTCTGCCGGGGTGGCGCGCCGAAGCCCGCCAGCTCATCATCGCGCAAGCCGTCGCCGGCGGCGATCCGGCGCAGGAAATGACGGTACGCGGAATTTCGCAGAGGTAGCTCGCCAGAATTCAGGAAACCTTAACCTTAGCCACAGAGGACACAGAGTAACTTTTCAAGGAATTCCTTCGTCCTCTGTGGACCTCTGTGGCCAATCGCTGGGAGCTGAAGCCTATTTCAACCCAGCTCGCTCCGACGCCAACTTGGCCAGCGCGGCCCAATCCAGTTCGCCCATGCCGCGCGCGACGGCGGAAAGAAAACTGTCGTGGATGAAGCTGGCCACCGGCATGGGCACCGCCGCGCCATCGGCCGCCGCCAGCGCCAGACGCACGTCTTTCAATCCCAGGCGCAGGCGGAACCCGGCCGGCTCCCACTTCTGCTGCGCGATGATGGCCCCGTAGGTCTTGTACACCGGCGCCGCGAACAGCGAGTTGGTGAACACGTCCAGCATGGTGCCGGCCTCGAGGCCGTATTTCCGCCCCAGGGAAAATGCTTCACCCAGGCACTCGATGACCGAGGCAATCAGGAAATTCCCGCTCAGCTTGGTGACATTGGCCATGACCGGCTCTTCGCCGACCATAAACGTCTTCTGGCCCATGACGTCGAACAGCGGCCGGCAGCGCTCGATTGCCTGCTGCGGCCCGGCCGCCACGATGAATAGCTTCGCCGCCTCGGCGGCTTCCGGACGTCCGAACACTGGCGCCGAAACCATGATCTGGCCGTGCTCGCGGTGCTTGTCCGGCCAGACTTCGCGACAGAGCAGCGCTGATGGTGCTCATGGAGACGTGAATCCCGCCTTGGGGCAGTCCCGCAATCAGGCCCTGCGGCCCCAACACAATTTGTTCCAGGGCAGCATCGTCGGCGACCATGGTAAACGCCACGTCGGCTTGGATCGCGGCCGGCTGCTCGGCGACGGTCGCGCCCTCCTTCGCGAGTTCATCCGCCCTGGCGCGCGTGCGGTTGTACACGACGACTTATTGCCGGCCTTCAGCAGGTTGCGCGCCATTGCCGTGCCCATGCTCCCCAATCCCAAAAATGCCACTCGCATTGCTGGCTCTCCTTTTCGGTCGATCTTTCAGAATAATTGATGCCGCTCCTGTTCCGGCGATGTCATCTTGCGTCGAACCTGCTTCTCCCACTAGAATGCCCGCCAACCTCAAGCTTGATGACCAATCTGGGCGTGCAGTCATCGAGGCATGTCGAGCGGCCCCCGGTTTCTCGGCCAAGTTTCCCAATCAACTCAATTCAGGAGAGGAACATGCGCACTACAAGAATGATGATCGTGTTGTTGCTGTGCTGCTTCGCGTTGAGCGTCGCGGCTGCGAGCGCCGACCCGCACGTCGGGACCTGGAAGCTCAACGTCGCCAAGTCGAAGTACAGTCCTGGTCCGGCGCCGAAGGAGGTCACGATGAAGATCGAGGCCAAGGGCGCCGGCATCCACCTGACGCAGACCGGCATCGATGCCGCCGGCAAGCCGATTAAGATCGAGTTCTCCGCCAACTACGACGGCAAAGACAATCCGACTACGGGCGTCGCCAATACCGACACGATAGCCGTCAAGCGTGTGGACGCCAACACCACGGAGAGCACGCTGAAGAAAGGCGGGAAAGTGGTGATGACCGTCATTTCCGTAGTGTCGAAAGACGGAAAAACCCGTACCTCGACTTTCAAGGGCACCGACGCCGCCGGCAAACCGGTCAACAATGTCGTGGTGTACGACAAGTAGTAGATGCACTTTGGTCTATCGGTCTGTCGGTCGATCGGTCTATTGGTCTGTCGGTCGAACGGCTGACAGACCGAACGACCGATAGACCAAACGACCGATACCATCCCCACCGCGCCCCCGGCCCGCAACTTCACGCCAAGACCGCGCTGTAAGATGTTTGGCGGATGGGAGCGGGAGAGTCGAACTGGCGGACAACGCGCAACCCGTAACGCCCTACGCGGCGCGAATGGACAAGACCATGGCGGCGGTAATGCTCGCCGGCATGTGCACGTTCCTGAATGTCTATCCGACGCAGCCGCTGCTGCCTTACTTCCGGCAGCTTTTTCACGCCTCCGAGCTGGAAGTCAGTTTGACGGTGAGTGCCACGATTTTTGCCGTGGCGGTGACCGCGCCTTTTGTCGGTGTCGTCGCCGAACGCCGGGGCCGCAAGACCGTGATCGTGCCGTCGCTGCTGCTGCTCACACTGCCGACCGCGTTGTGCGCCACCGCCACCAGTTTGCACGCGCTCATCTTCTGGCGATTCATGCAGGGGCTGTTCGTTCCGGGCGTGATCGCGGTAATGCTGGCCTACATCACGGAGGAATGGGAGGGGCGCGGTGTCGGGCGCGCCATGGCCGCCTATGTCAGCGGCACGGTGATGGGCGGATTCCTGGGCCGCTTCCTGTCGGGGCTGATCACCACGCATGTTAGCTGGCGCGCCACGTTTGTTGCGCTGGCCGGATTGAACCTGGCAGGCGCGCTGCTGGTCCGGGCATGGCTGCCGATGGCGACCCGGTTCGTGAAGGCGGAACACATGTCGCACGCGCTGGCGGATGCGCGCCGGCATTTGCGCAATCCGCGGCTGCTGTACAACTTCGGCACCGGCGCGGCGGTGCTGTTTTCCCTCGTCGGGTGCTTTACCTATGCGAATTTTTATCTGGCGGCGCCGCCGTTTCACCTGAACGCGGCGCAACTGGGCAGCATCTTCTTTGTCTACCTGGTCGGCGTGGTGATCACGCCGATGTCGGGAAAGTTTCTCGATCACTACGGCTTCCGGCGCACCGCCTTTCTCTACTGCGCGATGATGATCGCCGGACTGCTGCTGACGCTGGCGCCGTCGCTGGCGGTGGTAATCGCCGGGCTGACGCTTTTTTCGTCGGGAGTGTTCATCGCGCAGGCGGCGGCGACGGTGGAGACCGGGGCAATCGCCGGGCGGGCGCGATCGTCGGCCGCGGGCCTGTACGTAACGTTTTATTATCTGGGCGGCAGCATGGGCGCGGTGGTCACGGGATGGTGCTGGCAGTGGGCGCGATGGCGTGGATGCGTGGCGCTGCTGGCGGCAGCCGCCGTCGTCAGCCTGGGGCTGGCGCTGTTGAGCAGCAGGCCGGGGGAAAAGCTGCATCCGGAAGAGGCGGGGATCGTGGCGGATTGAGGCGGCTGGTGAGGTTTTCCCGCGCAGGCCACGAAAATATTTCCAAGCGTGCTAACTAAGCGGCGGCTTTGCGTTTCCAATCACGCAGCCACTTGGAAAAGAAATTTTCCCGATCGGCGAGCAAAACTTGAACCGCCGCCACGAACTTCTGCGGCGGCTCCCTCTTGGAAAAGAAAATGTCCACATGGTCCAACATTTCTTCAGGGAACGAATCGTGTGCGCTCAGCAGCATGATCGGAATGTCCGGCTTGCGCCGCTTCATTCGCGAAGCGACCACGTCACCGCGCATCTCCGGCATTTGGTAATCGAGAACCACGGCATCGACGTGGCACGATGCGAACAGTTTCAGTGCCTCATGTGGGTTAGTGCTAATCAACACTTGGCAACCTTTTTGCTTCAGCAGAGCTTCGCGTCCGATCAAGCCCTCCAGTTCGTCATCCACGCATAGAACGACCGGGTGTCGCATCGGGCCCTCCTTGCAGGGCGTCCGCCAACTTACGCCATACTAGAGAGCACGGGCATCACCAGTCGCAAGTGCTTGTGAACAAGGAGACGACTTCAGTACTCGTATGTAATTGCTGCGCACCTTAGGAAAAACCGTGAGTTGCCACGATCGCGGAATCAGGCAACCCGTGTTTTGGGCGCGCGGTCTGCAGAATGCGAAAAGCTGCGGTTCTTTGCATTCCTCTCAGCTGCGCACCAGCAGCAATTCTTGCGCGACATCAGGCGATCGGCATGAGTGGCGACTTTCGAAAGCGACGGCGGCTTCGGCTCGACCCCGAGCGTTACCGCGAGCTGAAGTTGAAAAATCCGGGAGCGGGACGGCTGGAAATGCCAGCACTGCGGCCGGCGCGGTCAACTCCAGATCCATCACATAATTCGGAGAAGCCCGTTGGATTCTGCATGTCCACCGTAACTGCCATAGCATCGGAAGCCTATCGCACGTTCGAAGTCGCGCCTCAAAGCAGGGCGAACTGTACGGACTATTTCCCCTACCTTTGCAATTTCTTGCACTTTGGTCGAGCCGTAACGCCCCTGGAATCAAACCCAAGCTACTGATATCAAAAGGCACAACCGTAAGATTTACATGGTTACTGAAGTGCACTGTTTCCAGTCCAGACTTTCATCGTTTGGGCGGGACGATGCTCATCTCGAAGCTCGTCAACGTCGTGACAGTGGCACAACATGGGATGTCCCGTCGCGCGTTTCGGCCCAAGTTCGTCCATCGGCTTTTTGCTCGCCTTTGTCTTCCTTATCTTCATTTCTCTGCCAATGCCTGTGCCTGTGTTAGCGAATGGCAGCGGAGAAGCGTCAGGCGCTACAACGTGCAAGCCCCGGTCTTCTTTTCGTGGAAGGACTTGGAAGGCGGCTCACAGGCAGGATCGACTGCCCCGGGACGGCAGGTCGAGTCCGGCAACAACACAGCAGAGCGTGATTGCGGATAGAAACTGAATGAGCAGAATTTTCGAATTGCTGAGGCAAGCAGAACAGGAGCGCCGTGCGGCCGCGCCCGAAATGCCGCATGCTGCTGTAGACCGCGAGCAGACCCACGCCGCCGCCGCATCGGTTGCTGATCTTGATGAGACCGGCCATGAGGAAAAGCTTCGCCTGGTACAGCAGGGCTTGCTCAGCGCCACTGGCAGCGCGCCGCGCCAGGTGGTGTCTTGCGGGGTGGACGACGATGAGGGGTCCCGCGCAGGAGCGGCGCCGGCTTCGACCGAGCGTCTGCCCGATCTGCAGGCCTTCTTGGCAACAGCCTACCTGCTGGGCAAGCACCGACAGACACTGAGCACGGAACTGGCGCCAGCGGGGTCGGCACAACTATTCTCCTCCCTGGTATCGTTGCAGCGGCAGGCCGCCGACCTCGAACTTGAAATGGACAAAGTCTTGGCGTCAGTCGCGCATCACGCCCGCGCGTTGACCCGGGCGGATGCGGCAGCGGTGGCCCTGCTCCAGGATAACGGCGTGGTCTGCCGGGGGCGCGCCGGTCTGAAGGCGCCCCCCCTTGGCACGTGCGTAAACCTTCGCTCGAGCTTTACCGGCCAATCGTTCTGCACCCGCGAAGTTCGGTACTGCAAGGACACCAAGAACGATCCGCGCGTCAATGAGACAGCGTGTAGCGTCGCCGGCATCCGCTCTATCCTCGTGGTGCCGGTCGAACAGAATCAACAAGCAATCGGCATTATCGAAGTATTTTCCGCTTCGCCGGCGCGATTCGGAACCGGCGAGAGTCGCGCCCTTGAATTGCTGGCCTGTGTGGTGGCAGACGCACTTCGCGTCCGTGATGTCGCCGATCCACCGCCACCGCGTGAGCCGGTCGCAGCCGCTTGCGAAGATGCGCCGTCAGCCACCACTTTAACGACGGCGAAGACTGCGCTGACGCCAGCCCCGCAGGAAATTCGCCGGGATGTTGCGGTCATTAGTGAGCTGGCGCGAAGCGGGCAAAAGCTCGTGGCTGTGCGGCGGCCACGACCTCGCAGCCAGTTTCGTCCGTGGCTGGTGATCTCAACTCTGTCGGTCAGTTGCTTCACCGGCGTCCTCATCGGACATCAGCACGGCTTCCTGAGGCCGCCCGCCCTGGCGCCGCGCTCAATCGTGGCAGCCGAACCGGCACCCACAATCACCGTGACCGCATCGCCGCTACCGCAGACAGTCGCCATCGGCCCCGCCATCCTCCAGGGAGTGAAGTACAACTCGCAGCCGGACTTCACCAGCATTGCCATCGAGCTGAGCGGTCCGGTGAAAGTGAAGGCAGAGCAACTGGCCAACCCCGACCGCATTTATTTCGATCTTGCCGAAACCCGCATTGCTCCTGAAGTGATCGACGCCCTGCACGCCAAGATTATCCCGGTCGGCGACCGGCTGGTGAATCGCCTGCGCGTGACACAGAAATCTGAAGACGTGGCGCGCGTGGTCATTGATCTGAATCGCGCATGCGAGTACACGTACTTGATGTCGGAAGCGCCGCCGTTCCGTCTTTTAGTGGAACTGCACGCTGCGTACAAAGCCACCGGCGCGGAAACCATGCCCCCCGCAACCACAGCGCCGGCAGATGCCCTGCCGGCAATCGCACTCAGGCAGAGGCGGATTCCAGCGCCGATCCGGCTGTTGAAGATCGTCATCGACCCCGGCCACGGCGGCTGGGACACGGGGAGCAAAGGTCCCACCGGGCTGCTGGAGAAAGAACTGGTGCTCGATGTGGCTGAGCGCTTGAGCAGGCTACTAAAGCGCGCCTGGGAGCCCAGACCATTCTCACCAGTTTTGCCGCGCTACAGCCGCGCTACGAGGAAAAGCCCTGCGTAACCGGCAGGCTGCGCAGGGCTTTCAAATTCCTTGGTGCCGAAGAAGGGACTCGAACCCCCACACCCTTGCGGGTACATGGACCTGAACCATGCGCGTCTGCCAATTCCGCCACTTCGGCGTGGCGCGGCTGCCGAACGGCGCCGCGAAGGCTACACCAATAGGTATCTTACAGACGTGAATGGCGGCATGCAAACCAGTCGCTAGTCGATGGCCGTTGGTCGATGGTCGATGGTCGATGAGTGTAGGATTGAGGTCGGTTATGGCGAAGCCGGAAGCGTCGTCGCAGCCGCACCGAGTGGACGAATCGCAGGCCGCAGGCGAAAGAAAAGAAATGGCCCGTAAACAACGTTAATCCCGGAAAGAGATTCCAACAGCAGGTGGCGTCAACAACCGGGCCCCGTTGTAGCAAGGCACGAGAGTAGAATGCCGCCCCAGACGCGTATGGAACCAACCAAGATGTCTCCGGAAAAGAATAGCAAGCTGCGCTCGCTCGCCCATGATCTGAGCAATTCGATCGAGACCATCATGCAGGCTTCCTACCTGCTGGCGCAGGCCAAGCTCGACGACACCAACAAGAAATGGCTGGAATTGATTGACAACGCGGCGCGGGATGCGGCGCGCATCAATCGCGAGATCCGCGAAGTACTGAAATCACAGGCAAAATAGCAGGCTTCAGGGCTTCAGGCTAAAGACGAAAACACCGAGACGTACCGCGCCCCCCGCCCTGCACGTCTATTTCACCGCGCCCACGGTGAATCCAGCGATAAAGCGGTCGAGGAAAAGGTTGTACAAAATGGCGATGGGCACGCTGGCAATCAGGCAGGCGGCCATCAGCGAGCCCCAGTAATACACGTCGCCGCGCACCAGGAAGGTGGGTACGCCGACGCTCAACATCTGGCTGTTCTCGGTGGAGATAAACGTCAGCGCGTAGACGAATTCCTGCGTGACCAGCGTGAAGGTGAAGATCACGACGGTCAGGATGCCGGAAAGCGAAATCGGCACCACCAGCTTGAAGAATGCCCCCAGCCGCGTGAGGCCATCCACCATGGCGGCATCTTCCAGTTCGCGCGGGATGGACTTGAAAAATCCCATCAGCAGCCAGATGGAGAACGGCACGGTGAATGTCGGGTACACCAGCACCACCGACCAGATGGTGTCCTGCAAGCCGAGGACCGCGACCACGCGCGAGAGCGGGATGAACAGCAGCGTCGGCGGCACCAGGTAGGTGAGGAAGATGGCAACGCCGATGCGCTGCCCCCAGCGCCCGGTGAGCCGGGCCAGCGCGTAGGCGGCGGGCAGCGCGAGCACCAGCGTAATCGCGACCACAATCGCGCCGACAATCACCGTGTTCGTCACCCAGACCATGTATTTGGTCTCGCCGAACAGCAGTTTCAGGTGCTCCAGCGTCGGCGGCATGTTGAACTTGAAGGGATTGTTCTGCAGCGTGTACAGGTCCGCCGTCTGCTTGAACGTGGTGATGAACATCCAGTAGAACGGGAACGCCAAGAGAACGGCAAACACCACCAGGACAGCCCAGCGCGCGATGACGTGGCCGACGGGCCGAGCGGCGCCGCGCTGCATCACGCCACCTCCGACTTGTACGCCAGACGCAACATCACGTAGGTCACCGCCACCATGATTGGCACCAGGAACAGCGAGATCGCCGCGCCCTGGGAGAGGTCGCCGGCGAGAATGCCGGTGAAGAAGGCCAGCGACGGCAGCACCTGGGTGGAATCGTACGGGCCGCCGGCGGTCAGCACGTACACCACGGTCATGTCGGTAAAGGTGAAGATGATGCCGAACAGCACCGCGACCATGATGATGGGCAGCATCATCGGAATGGTGATCTGGAACAGGGTGCGCCAGAAACCGGCGCCATCCACCTGCGCGGCCTCGGGGATGTCCTTGGGGATGGCGGTCAGGCCGGCCAGCATGATGACGGTGGAAAACGGCAGCAGGCGCCAGGTGTGCACCAGGATGACCGACGCCATTGCGAGATACGGTTCGCCGAGCCACATGGGCGCGGAGTATGGTTGGTAAAAATGCAGCGCCACCAGCACCCAGTTGATGACGCTATACAGCGAATCGAGAATCCACTTCCAGCCGATCGCGCCCAGGGAGATCGGCGCCACCCAGGGCAGCAGGATCAGGAAGCGCACAAACCCGCGGCCGTGGAATTTTTCCTTCAGCGCCACCGACAGGATGGTGGAGCCGACGATCACCAGCACCTGGGAGATGATGGTGAAAATGAACGAATTCATCAGCGCCTTCCTGAAGCTGGGGCTCTGCAGGATACTGCGGAAATTTTCCAGCCCGACCCAGTGCGACTCGATGCTGCCGACCCTGACGTCGGTGAAGGCATAGACAAACGCCAGGATGAAGGGAACGCCGATGAGCGCGGCGATGAAGATGATCGCGGGCGAAAACATGGCCACGCCCAGCAGTTTGGCGCGGTTTTCCGGGGTGCGGTGCCAGGGAATCGCGACCGGAATCCCTTCCTCCACGCCAACCGTCTCGGACGGGGCCTTGCTCACTGCCATTCCAGCACCTTGGCTTGGGTCCGCTTCTCGGAGTGGCGATCGAAGAAGTGCAGGTCGGCTTCGCGAACCCCAAAGTCGTAAACCTCATCGGGTTTGAACTGCGCGGCGGACGCGAGCCGCGAGACGACTTCCTTGCCCTCGAATTTTCCCCCGACGGGCGTGCCGTATAGGATCCACTCGGCGCCGAGGTACTCGGTGATCTTGACCTTAAGCCGAAACGTGATTGCCGCTTGCGGCGCGAGTTCGGTGGGCAGGAGATGTTCGGGACGGAAACCGACAATGAAGTCGCCATTCTCCAGCAGGTTCATGGGCGGCGAGCCGAGGAAGGTGGCGACGAAGGTGTCGGCCGGGGTGTCGTACACTTCGCGCGGGGTGCCCAGCTGGCGCACGTATCCCTTGTGCAGCACCATGACACGGTCGCCCATGGCCATGGCCTCCACCTGGTCGTGGGTGACGTAAATGGTCGTCGTGCCGACGCGCTTGTGGAACAGTTCCAACTCCTCGCGGGCGCTGGCGCGCAGCTTGGCGTCGAGGTTCGACAAGGGCTCGTCCAGCAGGAAGACCGAAGGCTCGCGCACGATGGCGCGGGCGAGCGCGACTCGCTGCCGCTCGCCGCCCGACAATTCGCGCGGCTTGCGCTGCAAGAGTGCGCCGATTCCCAGCAGCGACGAGGCCCACTCGACTTTCTGCTTGTGCAGTTGCTTGGGAACTTTTTGCGCCTTCAGCGGGAAGGCGATGTTGTTGTACACGGAAAGGTGGGGATAGAGCGCGTAACTCTGGAAGACCATGGCGATGCCGCGCTCACGCGGGGTGAGGTGGGTCACCACCTGGCCCCCAATGCGAATCTCGCCGGCCGTGGGATTTTCCAGGCCGGCGATCATGCGCAACAGCGTGGTCTTCCCCGATCCCGATGGACCGAGGAAGACCAGAAACTCGCCTTCGCGAGTTTCCAGATTCACATCGTTCACGGCGCCGAGTTCGCCCTCTTTGAAGACCTTGCTTAGTTTTCTGGTTTCGACAACTGCCATCGATCCCTCGAACGGTTATTTCCATCTTTCGAAGATACGCTTGTACTCCTGTTCGGCCGCCTTGGCGGCGTTTTCGGGAGTCTCGTCGCCGCGGGCAACCTTGGCAAACATGGTGGGAATGACCCAAGTCTTGAATGCCTCGTCAATGGCGGCTGTGGCGTAACCTGGATAACCTACGTTGGTGGCCCAGTCCAACACGTCGGCCAACACCTTGTACTTGTCATGCGGATCGGCTGCGGCGTCGTTTTGGACGATCTTTTTGATGTCCGGAACGGTGCTGGGGAAGCAGGGAAAGTTGTACCACTTGCCCGCCTCGAAGCCCTGCTTGAAGTTGTCGATGTAGTCAATCAGGAACTGCTGCGCGCCGTCCTTGTTCTCGGCAAAGTTCCACACCACGTAGCAGTCCATCACGTGTTCGGCCGCGATGCGACGTACCGGTCCCTTCGGCGCCCGGCAGATCATGATGTGGCTGGAAATCGGACTGTGCTCCCGCTCCGCCTGCCGGGTGACCGAGATCGCGTTGGCCACGTACGAAGTCTTGCCGGCGAGCATGGCGCGGTTGTTCGACGACGGGTCCCAGGTGAAGACTTCCGGCGTCTCCGACTCCTGGTAGAGCGCCTTCATGTACTTGAGCGCCTCGATGGTCGCCTTGGAATTGATGGTCACGTTGCCGTGCTCATCCTGCTCGGCGCCGCCGAACGACCACAGCAGGGCGCGCAGCGCCATGCTGGTATCCAGTTCCTGCGACAGTCCGATGCCGCACGGGTTGCCGTGCTTGTCGCGAATTTTCTTCGCGCCGGTGCGCAGGTCGTCGTAGGTGTCGGGACCGTTGGGATAGCCTGCCTCCGCCCACCACTCCTTGTAATAGTTGCCGGGATCGGGAACGTAGGAGTCGGAAAAGGCGAAATACTTCTTCGTCTTCGGGTTGTAGGTGGACTTGTGTGCCAGGTCGATCATCTTGCCGTGTCTCTTTTCGACTTCCTGGTACACGTGCGTCATATCGACAGTCTGCAGTTCGTAGGCCGCCGGAGGCGACAGGAACATGAACAGGTCGTGTCCCTTCTTGGCCGATACTTCGGCGGCGGCACGAGCGTTGATCTCGGTGAGGTTGATGTGGTCCACCACAACATTGGTGTCGTGTTTCTGCCCCCACGCCTTGGTGTACTCGTTGTCGAACCATTTGTCGTATTCGGGAACGAAGTGGCTCCACTGCGCAATCTTCAGCGTCTTCTGCTGCGCTTGCGCTCGTTCCGGAAACAGAAAATATGGACCCGCTCCCGCCACCACGGCTGCGGCGCCGGTGGTCTTAAGGAAATCCCTTCGGGTGAAGCTTCCACTGCGCTTTTTCGCCATACGTAATTCCTCCTTGAAAGAGAGACCAGCGGTGAACCCCTTGACCGGCTGCGCGCCCCCACGAGCGACGAAATTCGGCGCGGCCATGATACTCATCGTGAGGCGATGGGTCAAAAGGTAGTGGTCTGTGGCTAGTGGCCGGTGGCCAGTTAGATAATTCCGCGCCTATCACTAGCGCCGGTTTGGGGCCCGGTGGTTCAGCCAGCCATCCACAATCCGGGATTCCGGCTTGCTAACGACTGAAGACTGACGACCGAAGACTCGCTCAGCCGAACGGGTGCTCGATGGACGGGCTGGGGGTGGTGAACATCTCCGCGCCCTCGGTGGTGACGTAGATATCGTCCTCCAGCCGCACGCCGAATTCGCCGCGAATGTAGATGCCCGGCTCATCGCTGAACGTCATGCCCGGCGCCAGTGGAAGGGTGTTGCCATGCACCAGGTACGGCCATTCGTGGCCGTCCATGCCGATACCGTGGCCCACGCGGTGCCCGAAAAATTTATACCCCGGGCCGTATCCGGCGCCGGTGATGACTGTGCGCGCGGCCGCGTCCACGGCTTCGCACGCCACGCCCGGGCGCGCCGCCGCCAGCGCCGCTTGCTGCGCCCGCTGCACCAGTTCGAACACGCGCTTCTGCTGGTCGCTGGCTTTACCGAGCACGAAGGTGCGCGTGATGTCGGAGTTGTAGCCCTCCACCGTGCATCCATCGTCAATCATGATCGGCATGCCTTCGTGGATGACTTGCGCGGTGCGCGAGCCATGTGGCAGCGCGGTGTATTCGCCCACCTGCACGCTTGCGCCTCCGCGGAAACCGACATTGCCGTACGCAGCGGTAATCAGCGCGCCGACATCGCGCTGCGTCATGCCCGGCTGCATCGCCTGATAGACGGCGCGATACACCGTCCATGTCGCCTGGTTGGCCAGCTTCATCAGCTCGAGTTCGTGCGCCGATTTCGCCATGCGGCACCCAGCCGTGACCGGGGTCGCGCTCACCATCTTAAGCGCCGGCGCCGCCTGCGCCACGCCGTTGCTGAACACGAATGTCACCCGTTCTTCCATGCCCAGCGTGCCCGCCGAGATGCCGCGGTCCTTCAGTCCTTGCGCAACGAGACGATATGGGTCTTCGTCTTCCTGCCAGACCCGCACGTCGGCCTTGCTGTCGAACGGCCCATTCGCGAGTTGCTCCCTCAGCCGTTCCTCTTCGAACGCGGGTGCGACAAAAAACGGTTCGCCTTTGGCGGGAAGCACCAGCGCGCCCAGGCGCTCGCTGTTCCACCAACTGACATTGGCGAAATAGAGGAGCGAGCTGCCGCCGATCATGAAGATGGCGTCAAGCCTGTTGGCGGCCATGAGTTGGCGTGCGCGCTCGATGCGTAGCCGGCGCTCGTCACCCGTAATCGGGCGGGCCTGGTCGCGCATGGACTTGAGCGCCTGGATGGACGCTGGCTGCGCGGCTGTCTGCTCACTAATGGCGGTCAACGGCAGGAAAGATGTTCCGGCGGCGACTGCGCCCAACCTCAAAACTTCGCGGCGAGAAACCATGGGGGCAATGTATAGGAGCGGTTGAGCAGAACACAACCGCTCAACAACCCATTTATCATGATGAGCAGGATGAAACCTCCCGCCTACATGGCCGACCATGTCCGCCGCGTGCTGGTGGACGGAGCTTCGGCGCCGCACTCGGAAGAGGTACAGCGATTTTTCAAGGAGGAGGTCGCTTCCCGCGGCTGGTACACCGCCGAGCTGCGCAAGGTTGCGTACCGCTTCCACCGCGTGCTGCTGGACGAACACGGGCTCGACTACCTGGTTTCCGTCGCCGACCAGCTCTTTCGCGGCCGCGTGCTGGAAGAAAAAAACATGGCGGTGATGCTGTTGGAAAAATCCGTGCCCGACTTCGGCCCGAAACAATTCCGGCTGTTCGACCAGTGGCTCGATCGCGTGTCGAGCTGGGCGGACCACGACGCGCTCCTGCATTACCTCATCGGTCCCATGATCGTGGACGAACCCTCGCGGGTGCGGTTCGTCTTCGTTTGGGCGCGCTCGCGCAACCGCTGGCGCCGCCGCGCCTCGGCGGTGGCGCTGATCCGGGGCGCCCGCCGGCGGATGTTTCGCAGCGAGATTGCCCGGCTGTCGGCAATGCTGCTGAACGACGCCGATGATGATGATATGGTGCAGAAAGGCCTCGGGTGGCTGTTGCGCGAGTACGCCAAGGCCGACGCCGCCAACGCGGTGAAACTGCTGATGAAACTGCGCGTGCGCGCGCCGCGGCTGGTGCTGCGCACCGCCTGCGAAACGTTGCCGGCGGAAACGCGAGCCAAGGTGCTGGCAAAAGCGGCTGCTGGCTTGTAGCTCGTAACGAGAGCCCCGAAGGGGCGGTAGAACCTAGCCCGGCACGTAAGTGCCGGGGAAGCTGTTCGAAAAATGTTCAGAGTCCCGTAGAGCCTGCCCTGAGCGCAGTCGAAGGGGACGGCAGATAGAGAATCCGGGCTGATCCTACAAATCCTATGAATGAAACTGCGATCTACGAACTTCTCCTTGCCCAACAAAAACAAATCCGCGAACTCAAGCTGCACCTTGAAGCGCTCAAGCGCATGATGTTCGAACACCGGCCGCTGTTCGTGCCGGCCTTCGAGCACCAACTCGGCGCGGTCGAATCCTCGGGGTTCCTGCGCGAAACCGACGATTCGATCCGCCGCCTGGAGCGTCAAGTGCAGGATTCGCAGAAATCGTAATGTGTCCGATACAATAGATTTTTGCCCATGGACCTTCCCGCCATTCAAGCCGCCCTGCGCGAGCAGAAAATCGATGCGTGGCTGTTTTACGACCACCACCACCGCGACGCCATTGCCTATCGCGTGCTCGGAGTTCCCGAGCACCTGATGGTCACCCGGCGCTGGTATTACGTTGTGCCCGCCGAGGGCGAGCCGCGCAAGCTGGTGCATCGCATCGAGGCCGGCCATCTCGACTCTCTGCCCGGCACCAAGCGCGAGTACTCGGGCTGGCAGGAGCTGTTCGAAAATCTCAAGTCCATGCTGGCGCCGTACCGCAACCTCGCCATGCAGTATTCGCCCAATAACATCGTGTTCACGGTCTCGCTGGTGGACGCCGGCACGGTGGAACTGATACGCAGCTTTGGCAAGAACATCGTCAGCTCCGCCGACCTGGTGTCGCGCTTCGAGGCCACGTTGCTCGACGAACAGATCGAAACCCATTTCGCCGCCGGCAAGAAGGTGGATGCGATCACGGCCGCCGCCTTCCAGGAAATCGGGCGCCGCGTGCGCAACGGCGGCACCAACGAATTCGACATCCAGAAGTTTTTCGCCGAGTCGTTCCAGCGCGAGGACCTGGTCACCGACGACCTGCCCATCGTCGCCGCCAACGCCAACGCCAGCAACCCGCATTACGGCCCCTCCGCCGAGCATCATTCGCCCATCCGCGAGGGCGACCTGGTGCTGCTCGACGTCTGGGCGAAGCAGAACAAGCCCGGCGCCGTCTACTACGACATCACCTGGATGGGCTTCGTCGGCAAGGCGCCCTCGCAGAAGCAGCGCGAGGTTTTTGAGGTGGTGAAACAAGCGCGCGATGCCGGCGTGGAAAAGGTGAAGTCCGCTATTTCCGCCGGACAGAAGATCGCCGGATGGGAAGTGGACAAGGCGACGCGCGACGTGATTGAAACCGCCGGCTACGGAAAATATTTCATCCATCGCACCGGCCATTCCATTGCCACCGAAGTCCACGGCAACGGCGCCAACATGGATAATCTGGAAATCCACGACGAGCGGCTGGTCCTGCCCAATACCTGCTTCTCCGTGGAACCCGGAATTTACCTGCCCGAATTCGGCGTGCGCAGCGAGGTGAACGTGCTGGTGCGGAAGGGCGCCGCCGAGGTCACCGGGAAAGTGCAGAGCGAGTTGGTGATCATCTGATGGCCGCGAGCAAGTCCAATATCGAGCGCGCCGAAGCGGTGGCCGCGCCCAATGCCGTCATGGCCGTGGTGGCGCCCGCGGTGGGATGGCTGATTCCCGGCGCCGGTCACCTGCTGCAGAAACGCTGGACGCGCGGCCTGCTGCTGATGGTTTCGGTGGTCGCGATGTTCGTGCTCGGCCTGCTGATGGAAGGCAAGCTCTACTCGCCCAACACCGGCGACATTCTCGACGTCCTCGGATTCATTGGCGACGTCGGCGCGGGCGCGCTCTACATTGTCAGCAAGGCGCTCGATGCCGGCACCGGCAACATTGCACGCGCCACCGCCGACTATGGCACCAAGTACCTGATCGTCGCCGGGCTGCTCAACATCATCAGCGCCGTGGACGCTTACCACATCGCCATCGGGAAGAAACCATGAGCCCCCTGCACTTGTCGCACTTCACCGCCGCGCTGCTGTTCGCCCTCTTCGCTTCCGTGGTCTTCGGCATCACGCAACGCAACACCCCGCGCGACATGGTGCGCTACGGCGCCTATTGCTTCACGTTGTTTATTGTCGGCGTGATCGGCGCCGGCTGGGCCATGTGGCTGCTGCAGACATTGACGAATTGCAGAATTGCAGAATTGAGCCGTAAAATTCGCCAATTCTCAAATTCGGCAATTCGGCAATTTCTTCACCCTTCCCAGACAAACGCGTCAAACACCCGCTCGATGTGGTAGCCCAGGCGCTTATACAGCTCCACCGCCGATTTGTTCGCTTCCGTGACGGTCAGCGACAGCATGGAAAATCGCCGGTGCTTCAGGTCCTGCAGGTTCGCCGCCAGCAGCGCCTCGCCGATTCCCTTGCCGCGGTGCTCGGGAAGGACGCACACCTGCGTGATATGCCCGACGTCGTTCTTCACCCGCGAGCACAGGATCAATCCCACCGCGGTTCGCGAAGGGCGGTGATAGGCGATAAAGGATGAGCCGCCGTCGAACTGCCCGCAGCCGGGAAAACGCACGATATTGTTCAGGAACCGCAGCGACCCGGCGATGGTGCGGTACTGGTCGTTGATCTCGGAATCGATGTGCCCGCGGTAGGCCGCCGTGATCACCGCCGCGGCCGCCTGGTAGTCCTGTTCGCTCCAACGCCGGATATCAACTCCCTCGGGGACGGAAGGCGGCCTGCCCTGCCCGTTGTTCCCGTTCGACGCTATTGGCAGCACCATGAACAAGCGCGGATAGCGATGGAAGCCGTCTTCCAGGAACGGCCGCGCCACCGCGCCCGTCGGATGCACCAGCAGTTGCGCCTCGATGCGGTGAATGCCCGGTGACTGTTGCAGCGTCTCGATGACGTGCGTCAGCAGCCGCGTTTCCACCGGGTGTTCGGTCGGACTGGCGTAGCGCACGCCGTCGCCTTCCACAAACAAATCGCCGATCACTCCCTTGCTGCCCTCGTAGACGAAGAACGCATACCCGCAGATGCGGCCTTTCTCCAGCGCCGCGTAGCCGGGCAGGATGCGCGCGTCAATGTAGCGCAGGATCATCTCCGTCGAATTGCTGTAGTCCCACGCCAGCAGCTTGGACCACACCTGTGCCTCTTCGTCCAGCAGCGGACGCAGGTCCGACGACGAAAAATGCCTGAGATCGAGGATCTCCACGCTTCAGTCCACTACCGGATTCGATGCCAGCCACGCCGACCGCGGTTTAACGCAACGTGGAAGTCTAGACGCGGGGAACTGCGGAAGCAAACCGGGGAACACCGGGCGCAACGAGTTCTGAGTTTTGAGTTGTGCGCACTGTGGGAAGGGCACGGCTTCAGCCGTGCCGGACAAGCTCTTTGATCTTTGTCATTCCGAGCGGGCTTCAGCCCGCGAGGAATCCAGGTTTGGCATTTCTCACAACTCAGTGGTGATGCGCCGCTCCCGACGATACCCAATAAAACTCCAGATGCTGCGGGGCGAAGCTGCCCACATGCGACAGCCGCCGCGGCGCGAGCAGCGCCTCGAGTTGCGGCTCCGAGCCGGAGCGCGCGATCAGCAGGTGGCCGCCCGCAGGCACCTCGCCGCGCTCGTAGCGCAACAGCGGCTGGTTGCGGTAAAAATCCAGGCCATACTCCAGCTCGCGGGTGACGTTGAACGCGGATAGCGGTGCGCCGCGCGTATCCAGCCGCGCCAGCTCAAGCGCTACCGGCCGCGCCGATTGGGTGCGGTCAATGGCCGGCGCGCTCACTCGCAGCACGAATGCCAGCCCGAGCACCACCGGCACCAGCGTGACAAAGCGGAGCACGCGCAGGCCCTGCCAGCGCAAACTGGCCAGCATGGCGACGGCGATCACCGCGGCGGCAGCAGCGGCGATGGTGGTTGCCTGCGCCGGCGGATGCATCCGCACGATGAAGTAAGGCGCCAGCAGCGCTCCTCCGAGCAGCAGTCCGCACGCCAGAGAATGAAAAATGGCCAACGGCGCAGCGGCGCGCTCGCCCCGGCGGGTTCTCATCCAATCGGCAAGCAGCAGCGCGCACGGTGGAACGGAAGGCAGAATGTAACCGGGCAGTTTCGACCGCGAAATCGTGAACACCACCAGCGGCGCCGCAATCCACAGCAGCAGAAACGCGCGCCACGCGTTGGTGCCCCACATCTGCCCGTTTTTGGCAGATGTGGGTGTGTTGGCAAGCGTCGGCGCCGCGTCGTGGCCCGTCGTGCCGCGCAGTGCTGCCACAATGGCCGCCAGTACGTACACCGTCCACGGCAGCACGCCGAGCAGGAATACCGGTACGTAATACCAGTAGGGCTGCTGGTGGCGATACAGGTTGGTTCCGAAGCGCTCCAGGTTGTGCTGCAGGATGAACACCTGGAAAAACTGGTGGGTCTTCATTTGCACTGCGACATACCAGGGCAGCGCGACCGCGAAAAACAGCAGCACGCCCGGAATCCACATTGTGTCCGCGATCAGGCGTGTGGCGCGGGTTTCCGACCGTTGCATCAGGGCAAATACAACGATGATCGCGCCCGCCAGCGCCGGCGCGACCGGACCTTTGGCCAGCGTGCCCAGCGCAATCATGAGGTAGAAAATCGCCAGCCACGGTTTGCGTCCGGTCTCCCGCCAGGCGTACCACGCGAGCAGTCCCAGGGTCAGCGTCGCCGCCAGCGGCATGTCGGTGGAGGCGCCGCGGCCAAATCCGATCACGGCCGCAAAAGAAGCCGCGATCAGCGCGGCATCGAGTTGCATGCCGGCCTGGAAGCGCCGCACGAAGCCATACATGGCCGCGATCATCGCGGTGGCGAACACGGCGGAGGGCACGCGCGCCGCCCAGTCGCTCACCCCGAACAGCTTGTAAGAAACCATGGCGCTCCAGTAGTACAGCGCCGGTTTTTCCAGCCACGGCAGGCCGTTGAGCGTGGGCGTGATCCAGTCGTGGCGGGCGAGCATCTCGCGCGCGATCTGCGCGTACCTCGGCTCATCGGCGCCGACCAGCCCGAAGCTTCCCAACCCGAAGTAGAACAGGTAGGCGCAGAAACCCGCCAGCGTCACCAGTTCGGTCCAGGCGGCGGCTTGGGTGGGGGCGGCAGGAGCGGCGGCACGGGTATCGGTCACATGCTCCCTGCCTGAATCACAGATTGACTCACGCAACCATTTTACCCATGCGCGCAGGAAGAACGACGCGCGCGCGCAGGAATGCATCCAGGTAAGGAGCGCGTGGCGCTGGGGAAGTGCGCGTGCGAACCGCGTGGCCGGCTGGCTAAGCGTTCCTTTGTCGCCGTGTTGCTGTCCTTTTCTGCTGACGACAAGAGATGTCAGCAGTTATCACGCATCCATGCGAGGAATTTGCCGTCGATGCTTGGTTTGTCGGCGTCGTAACCTTTTGCCCGCATCTCTTCTTTAGCTTGTGCCACGAGTTCCGCTGGGGATTGCGCAAGCCGGAGTTGCACCGCGGCCTCAGCCAAATCGTCTTTGTTGCACGGCATGGTGGCGGCTGCCCGGATTACCTTCTCGTCCAATTCATCGCCATGCAGGTAGTCGTTGAGAACTCCGCACCCAACCAGCGCTGCCAGCAAATTCTGCCGCAACCATAGCGGGATGAATTTCTCCGCGCCTCCGGTCGAAGCATCGACTCCGTACGCTGCGTATCCGCCCAGTCCCATCGCAGCATTGGGCTTCGGTTGCATGCGACGAGAGGCATCCCACATCTGCTTCATGTCCGACAAATTCGCCGTCGGAATGGGAGCCCCACTATCAAATTGCTCCATTAACGCCGCCCAATTATCGGTCTGCACGATTACAGATTCCTCCGCCGCCATTCACCGCGGCTATGATCATACAGTTTTCCGCTCCATGCGGAGCTGGGCGAGAATGCGTTCGGCGGCGACGGAGACGGGGCCATCGAGGGCGCAGCCGCTGGCGCAGAAGTGGCCTCCGCCGCCGAAGCGGGCGGCGACGTGGGAGACATCGACCGCGCCCTTGCTGCGCAGGCTGACGCGCCAGCGCCGGTCGGCCAGTTCGCGGAAGAAGACCGCGACCTCCACGCCTTCGATTCCGAGGGCGTAATTCACCAGCCCTTCACAATCTTCGTCAATCGCTCCGCAGCGCTCCATTTGCTCGCGGTTGACGGCCATCCACGCCAGGTCGCCGTCGCGATGCAGGCCGGAAAGCGCGGCGCCGAGCAGGCGAATTTTCGACGTGGGCACGGAAAAATAAATATTCTGCGCGATGCGCGCGGGATCGGCGCCGGCGCGCACCAGCTCCTGCGCCAGGGCAAAGGTCCGTTCGCTGGTGCCGACGTAGCAGAACGCGCCGGTGTCGGTCAGGACGGCGGTGTAGAGGCAGGTGGCGACGTTGGGGCAGATGGGTACATTGGCGGCGCGCGCCAGCCGGTAAATCAACTCGGCGGTGGCGCAGGCGCTGGGATCGATCCAGTTGACGTGCGCAAACGGCTGCCCGCTGACGTGGTGATCAATGTTGATGAGAAACTGTTTTTCCAGTCCTTCCAGGTTGGCGCGCTGGATACTGTCGCACTCCAGCACGATCGCGGCTTCGTAGTGGCCGTTGATGGCCTGCGCGTTAATGACGGAATCGGCGAAAGGAAGCGGGCGGTAGATGTGCGGCACGGCGCCGTTGAGCACGACTTCCGCCTGCTTGCCCATGCGGCGGAGGATCTCGCAGCAGGCGAGCACGGAGCCGATGGCATCGCCGTCGGGACGCGCATGCGAGGTGAGGACAAAGCGGTCCCGCCGTCCGATCTCCGCCAGAATCGCGTTGAGCTTCTCTCCCACGGGCCGAATCGTCCTGAGTCCCGCCGGGCGGGTTACCTTCTCCGCTTTTTCACTCGCCGGAGTAACTCGTCAATTCTAGTCTCCAACTGTTGCGACCTGTCCAGATGAAAAAACAGATCGGGCGCATGACGAATCCTTAAACGGTCCAAAAGCTCGTGCCGGATATAGTTGCGGGCGGCTTCCAGACCCTCCAGGGTCTGCTCCGCCTCTTGGTCGTCGCCCGCTACATTGATGGAGACGTGGGCGGACTTGCCGTCGGGCGACATTCTGACGTCGGTGACCGTGGCCAGGCCGATGCGGGGGTCGGTGAGTTCGCCCTCGATCATGGCGGAGATCTCCTCGCGCAGGGTCTCGCCGAGGCGATCGTAATGATGTTGTGCGTTGCGGTGTTCCATAAGAAATCAGCCGTTGGCCATTGGCCTTGGGCCGTTAGGACCGTTCTTTGTTGCCCATGGCCAATGGCGAACGGCTAATGGCTAGAAGTATTCGATGAAGGAATCGGTGATTTCTGCTCCGGCATTATTGGTAATTCTGGTGGCCGCGCGCTCCACTTTTTCCATCAGGCCGCGCAGGTAGTCGCGCGACCCGGAAATACTTACCACACCCACGGTCGCCCGCTGCCACAAGTCGGTCGCGTCCAGTTCCGCCACCGACACGTTGAAGCTGGCGCGCAGCTTGTCCTTGAGGCTGCGCAGCACCTGGCGCTTGTCCTTGAGGGAGTGCGCCGCTTCGATGCGAAGTTCAATTGTTAGAAAAGCGATCATGTCAGTGGTCAGTGGCCGGTGCTCAGTGGCCAGCAAACCACCGACCACTGGCCACTAACCACTGACCACCGTTCTTACGCCGTCAATTCCGCGGCCACGCGCTCGGTGACAAAGGCCTCGATGACGTCGCCGACTTTGACGTCGCCGTAGTTCTGGATGGCGATGCCGCACTCCAGGCCGTTGCGGACTTCCGAGACGTCCTCCTTGAAGCGGCGCAGCGAGGAGATCTTGCCCTTGAAGACGACCACGTTGTCGCGCAGCAGCCGGACCTCGGAATCGCGCTTGATCAAGCCATCCTGCATGTAGCAGCCGGCGACGGTGCCGACCTTCGGAATGCGGAAGGTATCGCGCACTTCGGCGCGCCCCTGGTAGTTCTCCTTGAAGACCGGCTCCAGCATGCCGGTGATGGCCTTGCGGATTTCGTCTTGCAACTCGTAGATGATGGAGTGCAGGCGGATGTCCACCTTCTCCTGCTCGGCGATCTCCGAGGCCTTGCGTTCCGGCCGGACGCTGAAGCCGATGATGATGGCGTTCGACGCCGAGGCCAGCAGCACGTCGGTTTCGGTGATGGCGCCGACGCCGCTGTGCAGAAGCTTCACCTTCACCATGTCGGTGGACTGCTTGGCGAGCAGGTCGCTCAGCACTTCAACGGAGCCCTGCACGTCGGCCTTGAGGATGACGTTGAGGTCCTTGATGCCGGCGCTCTTGAGCTGCTCGGCCAGACCTTCCAGCGATACGCGCGAGCTCTTGGCCAGCGTGGCTTCGCGCGCCTTCTGCTCGCGGTACTCGGAAATGCCGCGGGCTTTTTCGCGGTCGGCGACCACCACGAACTGGTCGCCCGCCTGCGGCAGGCCTTCCAGTCCGAGCAGTTCGACCGGGGTTGAAGGCGGCGCTTCGTCGAGCGCGTTAGCCCGATCGTCGAACATGGCGCGGACCTTGCCAAAAGTGTTGCCGACGACGAAGTTGTCGCCGGTGCGCAGCGTACCGTCGGCGACGAGCACGGTGGCGACGCTGCCGCGGCCGCGGTCGAGCTTGGCCTCCATCACGGTGCCGGTGGCGGAGCGCTCGGGATTGGCCTTCAGCTCCTGCAGGTCGGCGACCAGGCAGATCATCTCCATCAGCAGGTTCAGGTTCTTCTTCTGCTTGGCGGAGACGTCCACGAAAACCGTGGTGCCGCCCCAGTCTTCCGGCATCAGGCCGCGATCCGCCAGTTGCTTCTTGACGCGCTCGGGCAAGGCGTCGGGCTTATCAATCTTGTTGACCGCAACGATGATGGGCACGGCGGCGGCCTTGGCGTGGTCCATGGCCTCCAGAGTCTGGGGCATGACGCCGTCGTCGGCGGCGACCACGAGCACGACAATATCGGTGACCTTGGCGCCGCGGGCGCGCATGCGGGTGAAGGCCTCGTGGCCGGGCGTGTCGATGAACACGATCTGGCGGCCATACGCAGGCGAGTTGGTGTCGGTGATGGTGACCTTGTAGGCGCCGATGTGCTGCGTGATGCCGCCGGCCTCGCCTTCGGCGACATTGGCGTGGCGGATGGAATCCAGCAGCGTGGTCTTGCCATGGTCCACGTGACCCATGATGGTGACCACCGGGGAACGCGGCACGGCGCCGACGCTGCCCTGTTCGGCGGTGGCGGCTTCGGCCTGCGCAACCTCGGCGGCGGCCTGCTGCTCGAAGGTGATGATGTTGGTGTCGGCGCCGAACTGCCGGGCCATGTCGCCGGCCAGGTTGGCGTCCAGCGTCTGGTTCACGGTGGCGAAGACGCCGCGCGCGAGCAAGCGCGTGATCAGGTCCTTGGCGCGAATGCCGAGCTTCTCCGCCAGATCCTTCACGCTGATGCCTTCGGTGATCGTGATCTCGCGCGTGATCGGCAGCGGCTCGTTGGATATCATCAGCCGCGGCGGAGGAACAAAGCCCTTCATCGGGCCTTCCTTCACCCCGCGAGGAACGTAGCGCTGACCGGGACGGCGCGACGGCGCGGGTCGTCCCGCGGGACGTCCGCTCGGCGGCGCGGCGGGAGCGCCCGGGCCAACGCCCAGGGGACGCGCGCCGGTAGGAGACTGGCGCGTGGGATGCATCGGGCGGCGTTCGCCCGGACGCAGCGGCGGACGCGATCCTGGCGCGGCGGGACGCGGACGCTGGAAAATCGGTTGACCGGGCACTGGGCGGCCGGGCGCAGGGCGCGGGGTGCTGGCAGCGGGCCGCTCGATCTGCGGCGGCGCGGTGTAAACCGGGCGCGGGCCGGTCTGCGGAACAATGACACGCCGCGGCGGCGCAGCCGGCGGCTTGGGGTGCGCGGTTTGCGGCGGCGCAACTTGCATGGGCGGAGCCTGGGCGACAGGCGGCGCAACGGGAGAAGCGCTTATGAGTGGCATGGGCACAGAGGCAGCGGGCCTTTCTACTTCGGCAAGGATGGGCTCGGAGATCACTTCTGGAATTTCAACCTCAGGCTCCGGTTCCGCCGCCGGCGGTGGTTCCGGAGCGCGGTAGACCGGGCGCACGGGAGCCTCGGCAGGCTTCACCAAACGCGGCGGGGGCGCCACCGGCTCGGGCGGCGCGGCCGGCTTCGGCGGCGGAGGCACGGCGACCGGAGCCTTGGCGACCGGGGTCTGGATGGCAGGCTTCGCAATCTCGGGGGCGCGCGGCGGAACCGCCATGGGACGCGGCGCAGCCGGGGCGGCGGGATGCTGCGTTTGCTGCAGCGCCTTCAGAACATCGCCGGGCTTGGAGATGTGCGAGAGATCGACCTTGGTCTTGATGTCGTCCGGCCGCGGGCGCGCGGCACGCGCCGCACCGCCCTGCCCGTTGTTGTCCGCTTGAAAGTGCTGGCGCACTTTTTCCGCTTCTTCGACGGAGATGGAACTGGAATGCGTTTTCTTTTCGGTGACGCCAACCTTCGGCAGAGCATCGAGAATCGCCTTGCTCTTGACTTCCAGTTCCCGGGCCAGGTCGTTGATTCGAATCTTAGAGGTGTCTACCATCCGAGCTTCTTTTTCCTCCGTGCGCCGCGCTATGTCCTCATAGCTACCTCACGGTTCAAATTTGGTGACTCACGACGGGGTTACTGCTCTTCCTTCGGAACATCTTCTGCGTCAGGATGCTGGTCCTGCGTCGTGGCTTCCGCCTCGCCGGCAGGAGGAGCGTTCTCCACCCCGCTGACGGTTCCCGCTTCCAGGTCCTGGCCCTCTTCCGCCAACTCGCTCGCACTCTGCGGTGACGCGGCAGAATCCTGCGCCAAGCCCTCGGTATCGCCCGCCTCACCGCCGGCATCGGGGCCGACATCTTCCGGCGGCAGGGCACCCTGCTCGCCCGGGACAGGGAGGTCGTCAGAGGCGTCTAAATCCGGCGCGGCCGACGGAACCTCTCCGCTTTCCAGGCTGGAAAAATAATTATTGACCGCAATGCTGATTTTTTCCACTGTCTTGGGGCCGATGCCGGGAATTGCCTCGAGTTGCTCCGGCGTCATGTCGGCCAACTGCTCGACAGTGGAAACGCCGGCGGCCGTCAGCTTCTCCAGCAGGCCTTCGCCGAGATCAGGCACCACCGACAGCGGCGTGGCCTGGGTTCCGACCAGCGCCGACATCTGCTGCTCGACCTCCTGGCGCTTCTCTTCCTCGCTCTTGATATCAATTTTCCAGCCGAGCAGCTTGGCGGCCAGGCGAACGTTCTGGCCCTTCTTGCCGATGGCGAGCGAGAGCTGGCTATCGTCCACAATAACTTCCAGGTGCTTCTCGCCGGTATCGAGCACGCTGACGCGGCTGACCTTGGCGGGCTGCAAGGCCTTTTCGGCGAAGGTGACCGCATCTTCGTGGTACTCGATGATGTCAATCTTCTCGCCGCGCAGCTCGCGAATGATGGACTGCACGCGCATGCCCTTCATGCCCACGCAGGCGCCGACGGCGTCCACGTCCTTGTCCTTCGACATCACCGCAATCTTGGTGCGCTCGCCGGCTTCGCGCGCAATGGCGCGGATGACCACGGTGCCGTCGTAAATTTCCGGCACCTCGGTCTGGAAGAGGTGCTGCACCAGATCCGGCACGGCGCGCGAGACGATCACCTGCGGGCCCTTGGCGGCCTTTTCGACGCGGATGATGACGGCGCGGACACGCTCGCCGGGGGCAAACGATTCCAGCCGCGACTGCTCCTTGCGCGGCATGCGGGCTTCGGCTTTGCCGATATCAAAGATCAGGTCCGGCCCCTCGACGCGCTTGACGGTGGCGTTGACGACCTCGTTCACGCGGCCGATGTACTCGTTGTAAACCGTGTCGCGCTCGGCCTCGCGTACTTTTTGGAAGATGACTTGTTTGGCCAGTTGGGCCGCAATGCGGCCCAGCACGTCGGTGGCTTTCGGGATGCGCAACTCGCCGCCGATCTCGGCTTTGGGATCGAGGCGGCGGGCGTCATCAATCGTGATCTGGTTGGTCGCGTCTTCGATCTGCGCGGCGCTTTCCACCACCTGCTTGACCACGAAGGCACGGATCTGGCCGGTGTCCTTGTCCAGCTCGGCGCGCAAGTTTTCCTGCGTCTTGTAGTACTTGCGGGTGGCGACCACAATGGCGTCTTCCACCGCGCTGACTACAATCTGCGGGTCGATCCCCTTCTCACGGCTGAGTGCGTCAATGGTGTTGAAAAGCTCGCTTGCCATAACAATCCTGTCGTTGGTCGTTCGTCGTTAGTCGGTCACCGGAATGTTGCTCGATGCGGCCAACGATCAACGACTAACGACTGCTTCAGAACTCCGGAACCAGGCTCGCCCGTTCGACGTTGCCCAACTCGATCTCGACCGCGTGCGCCGGCGCCTTCTTGCTGCCGACCTCCAGCGCGACGCGTCCATCTCGCAGGCCCTGCAACCGTCCTTCAAAGTGACGGCTGCCCTCCACCGGCTCGCACGTGCTCAGGCGAACGCGGCTGCCGGCGAAGCGCTCGAAATCAGCCGCCTTGACCAGCTTGCGATCCAGCCCCGGCGAAGAGACCTCCAGCGTGTACGAACCAGGGATCGCGTCCTCGACATCGAGGATGGTCCCCAGCTCGCGGCTGACGAACGCGCAATCCTCGTGCGTAACGCCGCCCGGCTTATCAATGAACAATCGCAGCAGGCGGGCCTTGCCGCCGCCCCGGAACTCGACATCCACCAGTTCCAGACCTTGGGATGCGGTGACGCGCTCGGCAATTTGCCGCACGTGCTCCAGCTCGATCGCCATTTTCGTGCTCTGACCGGCTGGGGACAGCTCAAATAAAAAGTGGGCTCGCGCCCACTGGTTATCGTCGCCGAAGCTGCCCGACACAGCAGTCGCGTACAAATATACGCCTCAGAGGGGCAAAAGACAAACCGGGCTGGGACTCCAAATTGCGCTCTGTGAATAAGATGCGGCGGGTGACGAGCCGGCTTCAGAAAGCTTATGTGGCAAGGCTTCAGGCGCAGGGCGCAAAGCTGCACGTTGCTCGTTCAGGTACACCGCGGCAGCATAAATGGTAAGCAGCTTAAACACGGCTGTCATCCTGAGCGAGGAAGCCCTGCTTTTGGGCGTCCGAGTCGAAGGACCCCTATTCTTACAGATCGCCTGAACCGTCCGAAGGCACTTCGGTCACCAAACTGGCAGCGGTTCAGATCCGCTGCAGCTTTTCCCGCGTCCGTTCATTCCGCACATTCCCCGTGTTCAGCGTGGACTTCGGCTCCAGCAGCATAACCTCGACTTCCTCGTCCGCGATCGGCATGTGCTCCAGCCCGCGCGGCACGATGATGAACTCCCCCGGCAGGATCGTCTCCTCCCGCTCCACGCCATGCTCGCGTAACTTCATCCGCAACCTTCCGCGAATTACCAGGAACAGTTCGTCTTCCTGCTCGTGGTGGTGCCAGACAAACTCACCCTTGAACTTCACCAGCTTGACGTAGGAATCGTTCACCTCGCCGGCAATCTTCGGCGACCAGTACTCGGAAAACTGCGCCAGCTTCTGCGCCACATTCACGACTTCCATGGTTGCTCCTCCGGCCGGACGTGGTTGCCCCACCCTTATCTCGCCCTGGGGGACCCTGTTCTGGAACGCAGTCGAAGGGGCGAGATAGAGCCTGCCCTGAGCGAAGCCGAAGGGGTGGGGTTTTTCTCAACCGACAATCGCCAATATCTTTCGCTAACAACCAACAACTGGCAAGTCCCGCGGAATCACCTTGGGATGAATGTGTGCACGCAGTCGGCTGTCTGCAATCGTCAATCGACAATCGGCAATGGTTCACTCCGTGTTTTAGAATGACCGTAGATTTCCCGTGCGCCGCTCCATCACATTCGCGCTCACTCTCTTGGGTCTGTTCGACTCCCTTTACCTGCTCTGGGTCTACGCCTCGCCTTCCCAGCCGATGGTCTGCCTCGGCGGCGGCTGCGACCAGGTCCGCGCCAGCCGCTTTGCCCATATCGCCGGAGTGCCGACTCCCCTGTACGGCGTGGTCATGTACGTCACCCTTGCGCTTCTCATCTTCGCCGAACCGCTGGTAGCGCCTGCAACCGGCGCGCTGCTGCGCCGCGCCGTTAGCGTCATCGCCGCCCTGGGCGTAGTCGCCTCCGCCGCCCTGACCGCGATTGAGGCCTTCATCATCCACGCCTGGTGCACCTGGTGCGTGCTGCAATCCATCGCGGTCACCATCATCTTCATCGTCTCCCTCACGCTGTTGGGCGCGCGCTTCGACGATCGCGCGCGCTCCCGCGCCGCATTCTGGCGTCACGCGCTCGTGCTGGTGCTGGCCATCGTCGTCGGCTCTCGCGCCTTCACCTGGCTCCAAAGCCGCGAACAAGCGCCCGTCGAGGCCGCCGCGCCCAGCGCCCCCGATGTTGCCTCTCGCCTGGTGCGTCCTGACAGCCACAGTACCGGCAATCCGCAAGCCCCGGTCACGCTGGTCGAATTCGGCGACCTGCAGTGTCCGTCGTGTGTCGCCGCCGAACCCGAGATGCGCGAATTGCGCCGCCTTTACCGCAACCGCGTGCGCTTCGTCTTCCGGCAATTCCCCCTGGAAAGCGTCCACGTCTATGCCCTCAAGGCCGCCGAGGCCAGCGAGTGCGCCGCCCAGCAGGGAAAGTTTTGGCAGTCGCTGGAGCGCTTCTATTCCGCCAACGGAGACCTCAAGGACGAATCGCTGCTGCGCTACGCCGCAGAGCTTGGCCTGGATACCGCGATGTTCCAATCCTGCCTCGGCAGCGGCGCGACCCGGGCGGTCATTCAGCGTGACCGCGAAGATGGCCGCGCCCTGGGTGTTCGCGGCACGCCGACGTTTTTTCTCGCCAACCAGCGCATCATTGGCGCGCCCGAAATGCCCCAATTCCAGCAGATGCTGAATCAGGCGATCGCTTCCTCATCCGCTTCTAAGCAAGTTTCGGCCGCTCCCGCTCCCTCCACTGCCCCGCGCGGATCGTCGAGCAAGCCGGCGCAAGAACAGGCCGCATCATCTTCGCTGGGCGCATTCGGCGCCGCGTCCAATCCCTTCCTCAACGTCGCCGGCAGCTCCACCGATTGCTCCGAAGACGCCCCCCAGGGACCTGAACCGGCGATGATCCACACCGCGGAAGCGGAGAAGCTGTTCCACAGCGGCGCCGTCTTCGTGGACGTCCGCTCTGCCGGCGACTTTCGCGCCGCCCGCATTCCAGGCGCGGTCAACATTCCCCTGCTCGAAGCCCAGCGCCGCGCCACCGAGCTGCCGCGCGACAAAACCATTGTCCTCTACGAAGGTGGAAGTGGCGGCGGCAATGATGTCTGCGCCGCCAGCCGCGCCGTCGGCCGCGTTCTGCTTGGCCACGGATACAACAAAGTGGTCGTCTACCGCGACGGTCTCACCGGCTGGCAAAAACAATCGCTGCCTATGGACCGGTAGCGGCGCGCCATCGCTCAATTATTTCGATTTCAACGGCTGTCATCCTGAGCGAGGGCGCACGCCCGAGTCGAAGGGACCCCCCTATTCGTTGAATGCTTAAGCCCGAAGCCCGAGGCCTTGTGCCTTGAGCCTTGCGCCTTGTTCCTGTTTTTTCGGTTGACACCGCCCGCAATGAGTGCATAAATATTCATTGCATGCATAATTATTCCGGAAGGTTATGGGCCCGCTTATGAGTGCAGAACTGCAATCCGCCATCGTCGGCGCCACCGGGTATTCCGGGCAGGAACTCACCCGCATCCTGTTTCAGCACCCGCGCATGAGGCCGCCCCTGCTGCTCTCGCGGGAGGGCGACAACGGCAGCGCGAACGCCGAGATCATCTCGCCGGTGGACGGCACCGCGGTGCCGATCCATCCTTTCTCCTGGCGGCTGCTGCACCAGCGCGGAGTTGACCTGCTGTTCCTGGCCACGCCGCACGAGGTCTCGCGCGCCTGGGTGCCGGAGGCATTGGAACGCGGGCTGCGCGTGATTGACCTGAGCGGTGCGTGGCGGCTGCGCACGCCCCAGTACGCCGCCGTGTACGGCTTCAAGGACATCGGCTCGCCCGCGTCCGAAGCGGTAATGGACAAGGCGCTGTACGGGCTGCCGGAACTCTGCCGCGCCCAGCTGCCCGACGCGCAACTGGTCGCCAATCCCGGCTGCTATCCGACGTCGGCCATCCTGGCGCTGGCCCCGCTGATCGAAGCCGGGCTGCTCGACGTGGAGCACGGCGTGGTGTGCGATTCGAAATCCGGCGTCTCCGGCGCGGGCAAGTCGCCGACGGCGGAAACGCACTTCGTCGAGACCGCTGAAAATTTTCGCGCCTACTCGGCATTCACTCACCGGCACGCCGGCGAGATCCTGGAGCAGTTGCAACTCGCGCCCGAGCAACTGACGTTCAGCACGCACCTGCTGCCCATCCGCCGCGGGATTCTGTCGAGCATTTACGCCCGCTTGAAGCGGGTGGTCACGGCGCAGGAGTTGGAAGAGCTGATTCGCGATTTTTACGCGAGCAGCCCCTTCGTCAGGATTTTTGCGCCGCCGCGCCTGCCCGAGGTGCAGCACTCGCAGCACTCGAATTTCTGCGACATCGGTTGGGTGCTGGCGCCCGACGGCAAACGCGTGATGCTGGTTTCATGCCTCGACAACCTGATCAAGGGCGCGGCCGGGCAGGCGGTGCAGAGCATGAACCTGATGTACGGCTGGGACGAGCGCGAGGGACTGATCCCGGTGCCGGCCACGCGCAGCCGCTTCCCGCGCGCCGCCTACGTAGCGGCGGCAACGCAGGCGAGCTACATTGCGGGGACGGTCCATTGAGGCTGGTCATCAAAATCGGCGGCGCCCTGCTGGATGATGCCGCCCTGGTGGAGCGTTGCGCGCGCTGCGTTGCCGGCCTGGTCGAGACCGGCGACCAGGTGGCGGTGGTGCATGGCGGAGGCAAAGCCCTGACCCGGCTTCTGGAACGCCTGGGCAAGAAAAGCGAGTTCGTTCACGGCTTGCGAGTCACCGACGCGGAAACGCGCGATGCCGCGTTGATGGTGCTCGCCGGCGGGATCAACAAGAAACTTGTGGGTGCGCTGGGCAAACTGGGACAGCCGGCGATCGGCATGTGCGGTGGCGACGGCCTCAGCTTCCGCGCTCGCAAGCGCGCCAACGGCGGCACGGACCTGGGATTCGTAGGCGAAATTTCGTCGGTGGATCCCCATTGGCTGAACGCCATCTGGAACGCCGGCGCGGTGCCGGTGATCGCGAGCCTGGCGCTGGGCGCCGACGGCGAGTATTACAACATCAACGCCGACCAGATGGCGGCGGCGTGCGCGGTGGCGTGCCAGGCAGCGCGGTTGGCGTTTTTGACCGACGTGAACGGCGTCCTGGACGCCTACCGTTGCGTCATACGCGTTCTGCCGGCGAACAATATCGCGGTACTGCGGGAGGCGGGGGTCATCACCGGCGGCATGCTGCCGAAGCTGGAAGCGTGCGAGCGCGCGCTGGCCGGCGGCGTCGGTTCGGTGCACATCCTGCCGGGCGCGCAGATGGAAGCGCTCAACCAGTTTGCGAGGGGTGGAATCCAGGTGGGAACGGAGTTGATCGCGTGAATCTCGAGGCGGTGGCGCGGGCGGAAGCCAGACTTCTGCTGCCCACCTACGATCGTAAGCGAGTGCTGTTTCGCCGCGGCCAGGGCTGCTATCTCTGGGACGACCGCGGCCGGCGGTACCTGGATTGGCTCAGCGGTATCGGGGTGTGCGCGCTCGGCTATAACCACCCGGCGGTGCTGGCGGCCATCCGCAAGCAGGCGCCGCGGCTGGTGCACATCTCCAACCTCTTTTACCACGACTACCAGGCCGCTTTGGCGGAGCGCCTGACCAGGCTCTCCGGCCTCGACCGCGCGTTCTTCTGCAACAGCGGCAGCGAGGCCATCGAGGGAGCGCTGAAGCTGGCGCGCGCCTACGCGCGGCTCCATAACAAGAACGGAAGCAAGGCCCCGTGGCGGATTCTCGCAATGGAAAATTCATTCCATGGCCGCACCGCGGGCGCGCTGGCGGCAACCGCGACAAAAAAATATCGCGAGCCGTTCGAGCCCTTGCTGCCCGGCGTACGCTTCGTCAAATTCAACAACGCCGCCGACCTGGAAAAGAAGTTCGACGGCAGCGTGTGCGCGGTCCTCCTCGAGCCCATCCAGGGCGAGGGCGGCATCAACCCGGTGACGCCGGAATTCTTTTCGGTGGCGCGCAAGCTGGCCGAGCGTCACGGCGCGCTGCTGATCGCCGATGAGATCCAATGCGGACTGGGGCGCACCGGAGAATACTTCGCATTCCAGAAATACGGCGTCACGCCCGACATTCTGGCTCTGGCAAAGCCGCTGGCGTCGGGCCTGCCGCTGGGCGCCATCGTGACCCGCGAACACGTCGCCGCCGCCATCAAGCCCGGCCTGCACGGCACAACCTTCGGCGGCGGGCCGCTGGCCTGCGCCGTGGCCATCACCTTCCTCGATACTTTGCAGCGCGAAAACGTGATCGCCAACGTGCGGCGAGTGGGAAAGTATTTTCGCGAGAAGCTGGAGACAGTGAAGCGGAAGCATCCCTCGGTGGTGGAGGCGCGCGGCATCGGACTGATGCTGGCGCTGCAACTTGCAGTCCCGGGCAAAGACGTGGTGGACGCGTGCCTGGCGCACGGGCTGGTGATCAATTGCACGCACGACACGGTGCTGCGCTTCCTCCCGCCTTTCATCATTACGGAAAAACAGGTGGACGAGGGCGTGAAGCTGCTCGACCAGGCGCTCACCGAAGTCGAATCGAAAAACGGATCGCGGGTGCCCCACCCTAGCCCGGGTTTGGCTAGGGTGGGTGTGACGACAGGTAAGAAACGCTAATGGGATTCGGCAAAGGAAAAATTCGCACACGCAAGGCGCTCCTGCCGGACGCACCGGCGATTCACGCGCTCATCGCGCACTACGCCAATCAGAACGTCCTGCTGCCACGCACCATCGGCGAGATCTGCGAAAACGTGCGCGACTTCACGGTGGTCGAGCAGAACGGGAGCGTGATCGGCTGCGGCGCGCTGCACCTCTATGGCCAGCACCTGGCGGAAGTGCGATCCATCGCGGTGGCGCGCGAGGCGCAAGGCCGGGGCGCCGGGAGCAAGCTGGTGGAAGCGCTGCTGAAGGAGTCGCGCCAGCACCAGGTCGCGCAAGTGTGCCTGTTCACGCGCTCGCCGGAGTATTTCGGGCGGCTGGGGTTTGTCGAAGTGCCGCACGCCGTGCTGCCGGACAAGATCTTCAAGGACTGCCGCAACTGTCCGATGTTCACCCGCTGCGACGAGAAGGCGATGGTTTATGCGGGCGCAGCGGCGCTCGCCGAAATTCCCGAATGCACACGTGAGATTGACGCCGTGCTCCGGCCCGAGCGGCAGCCGGCCATCGCCACCCTGGTCCGTATCGGCCGCGCTGAATCATGAAGCTCACCTCCGAGATCCTGGTACCGCGGGGATTTGAATTCTCCTCCGCCACCGCCGGCATCAAGGTCTCGGGCTCCCCCGACATGGCGCTGGCGCTCGCTCCGCGCGGCGCCAATGCGGCGGCGATGTTCACCACCAATCGCGTGATTGCCGCTCCGCTGGCGTGCGGGCGCGAGCATCTGCGCCGAACCCGGGGACGCGTGCACGCGGTGGTGGTGAATTCCGGCAACGCCAACTGCGCCACGGGCAAGGCGGGCCGGCGCGCGTGCGAGCAGGTCTGCGGCAGCGTCGCGAAGGCTGCGGGCTGCGAAAAGCACGAAGTATTTCCCGCCTCCACCGGCATCATCGGCGTGCCGCTGCCTGCCGACAAGCTGATCCAAGCCATACCACGATTGTTCGCTGCTCGTTCAACCGCCGTCGCCGGGGCAGAAAATTTCGCGCGCGCCATCATGACCACCGACACGCGCATGAAGACTGCTTCGGCGCGCTTCGGCAACGCCACGCTGTTCGGGACATGCAAGGGCGCCGGGATGATTCATCCCCGGCTGGCGACCATGCTGGTGTACCTGTTCACCGACGCCGAGGCGAGCCCGCGCGAACTGGGCGCATTGCTGCGCGACACCGTGCATGTCACCTTCAACCGCATGAACGTGGACTACCGACACTTCCACCAACGACACCGTGCTGCTGCTGGCGAGTGGAGAAGCGGGCAAGGTGAAGAAAAAAGACTTTGGCGCGGCGCTGCAGGCGGTGTGCGAGTCACTGGCGAAGCAGATTGTGAGCGACGGCGAGGGCGTGAAGCACGTGGTGAATTTGCGCATCGAGGCCGCGCGCTCCGATGTCGAGGCGTCGCAGGTGGCGAAGGCGATCGGCAATTCCATGCTGGTAAAGACGGCGTGGGCGGGCGCCGATCCCAATTGGGGCCGCGTGCTGGCGGCGGTTGGCTACTCCGGCGTGGCGCTTGATCCCGCGAAGGTGGATATTTTCTTCGGCAAGCACCAGGTCTGCCGTCGCGGCGTCGCGGCGCGGTTTGACGAAAGAAAGTGCACTCCTATCTCAGCCAGCCGGTGTTCGACGTACGCGTGCAACTGGGCCGCGGTAAGGTGGGCGCGACGTTTTGGACGTGCGATCTGACCAGTGAGTACGTGCACATCAACGCGGACTATCACACCTAGCGCAAGTCAATCACTGATCCAGTGTGATGTCATCCCGAGCGAGGGAGGGCTCCCGCGCGCTTTTTCCAGCGCGGGAAACCCGAGTCGAGGGATCTTGGGTTTTGCGGCACCAATGCCTATTCTCCCCCCGCCGCTGTCGCCGGTTTCGGCGCATCGCTCTTGACCAGCAGCGCCAAGCGCGGGAACGCAAACGTCCCCGCTGCATCATCAATCACGGTCACCTGGCAGGTGTACAGCCCCGGCTTGAGTTGGCTGAGCGGCACGTCAAACTGGAAGACAGCGGCCTTGCGTTCGGGCGCGGTGAGCTGGTGCGCTTCCACCAGCGGCGTCTCGAATTGCTTCACCCTTCCCTGGAAGAACTGGATGCTGGTCAACAGGTGAATATGAGTTCCCTTGACCGAGCCCGCTTGTGCACATCCGGGGGCGGCTGTGCCACACTTCACCGGCTCATAAACTTCGTAATAGAAATAGAGGTGCTGGGCCGGCGAGAAGACGTGCAACACGTTGGGGATTAGCTCCTCGCCATCCTTGGCCAGGACGTTGTCCGATTTGCGCTTGCCTGCGTTCTGGATCTGCGTGCCCATCACCACAGAACTCAGCTTCAGCGGCGCCTTGTTCTTCCTGAAATCGGGAATCACGACATCGGTCTCGAAAGAACCCAACCGGCCGCTCTGATTTTCACGCAGCACGAATTTCAAGTGAAACTTTCCGGGCGGCAGGGTGAAGCCGGTCTGGTACTGCACGTTCTTGCGGCGCACCTGCTGCGATTCGTCGAGATTGAGCTTGACGGTGTCGCGCACGTTGCCGACCGGGCGCTGCAACTCGTCGCGCACCACGCCGATGATGTCGAGCGTCGCCTTGTCCTTGTCGCCGGAGTTCGTGAACGGAATTTCCGACCCCGGCACCACCAGCGATACCGGCACGTAGAAGCGCGAATCGCTGAGGCGGAAGTATGCGGCCGACAGGAAGACGTCGAGGTCGGTGGACGACAGCTCTGAACTCAATTCATCCACCAACTGCTGCTCGCGGTCGTCCTTGTTGGAATGCGCGAAATCGCGCGGCGCGTAGTAGCCCTTGCGGAATTCGATCTTGACGTTCGGAACCGAGGTCTTGACTGTGATCTTGCGGAAACGCCCGTCGCGCGCGGGATTCGAGCTGCGATAGCCGAGCACGTAGTAGGCCGAGGTGTCTTCCTGGACTTTCTTGAAGACGGCGCCGAAATCGTTGGAATCAAGGAAGGCGCGCCCGCCGGTGTCGGCGGCCAGGGTGACCAGCGTCTCCTGGGTGGAGAAATTGGAATCGAAGGCGTTGCGCACCGACGCTCCCGAGTAGGGCGAGGTCCCGCGCAGGCTGGCCTGCTGCGCCTCGCCGCCGGGAATAATGGCCTGCAAGCCGCGCATGTCCATCGGGTAAATGGCGACGTTCCCGCGCACCGCGCGGTTGATGGCGTTGCGCAACTGCGACTGGTTCTCGATCCCGGTCTTGTCCATGCCGCTGCTGAAATAAATGACCGATTTTTTCTGCTCGATGCGGGAGAGCGAGTCGGCGAGCGACTGCAGCGCTTCCAGCCGCCGGTCGGTGTTGAAGATGTTGTACTCGGTGTCGTCAGGCGTGAAGGGCTGCGCGGTATCGGCGGTGCCCTCGGTATCGCCGGTTATCCCGGCGTCGAAACCTCCTCCGCTCGATGGACTCATTCGTGCCAGCGCTTTCACCAACAGATCGTGGTCCGATGTAAGGTCCTGGTTCACTTGCAGCGACGACGCCAGCGAGATCACGGCGACCATGTCGGAGGGCGTCATCTGCTTGTCCACGAACTTCTGCGCGGCCTGCACCGCGCGCTCAATCTCCTCCGGCTGCATGGAGGTGAGATCGAAGAACAGCACGATGACCCGATGGTCGCGGAATTCCAGCTTGTCGGTGGGCTTCACCGCGGGCGCTGCCGGGGTGGTGCGCGGCGCCACCAGCACCGCTTGCGCCGGCTGCGGGACGGCCTGGGTTTCCGTCTGCTCGAAATCGAAGCTGGCGACGCGCTGCTGCTTGCCGTCCTCGAACAGCGTGAAATCTTCCTTCTTCAGGCCGCCGACGATGGCGCCGCTCTTGTCGCGGACGACGACGTTGACCAGCACCACGTCGGTCTCGACGCGGAAGCGGTAGAGCGCCCCGCCCTGCTGCTGCCCCGGAAGCGGCGGCACAAGGATAGTCGCGACCAGCAGTAAGGCAATTACGCGCGTTGTGAGCCTACTAATCACTCAAACACCGTGCATGGTTTCTTTGAAGGGGCGCGGCTTCAGCCGCGCCGTTCATGCCTGGCTCGGTCGCCGGCTTTAGCCGCTGAGGGAAGAGTTGCTGGTACGAGATATTCCCTCAGGGGCTAAAGCCCTCATGTTTTGGGCGCCCAAGCGGCACGGCTGAAGCCGTGCCCTTTCAAAACCTCCACTCAAAAATGCCCTCTGGTGCCCGGCGCTAGAACCTGTACCTCGCCAGGAATTGCAGCTTCCTCATCCCGCCAACTCCGACCACGCGGCCGAACGTGGGGGAATTCACGACCGTGTCAATGGTCGTGAACTGCGGGTTGTTGAACACGTTGGTCGCCTGCAGGCGCACTTCGAACCCTTTCGTGTCGCCCATGCTGAAAGTCTTGGCGATCGCCATGTTCACGGAAAACGTGTGCGGGCCTTCGATGGTGTTGCGCCCCGCGTAGCCGAATGTCCCAGCCGGAGGAATGACGAAGGCCGCCGTATTGAACCATTCCGCCACGGAGGGATCGGACAGCGATACCGGCTGGCCGGTCGTATTGGCGCGGAGCGTGCCGTTCACGCCGCTGGCCACGTCGGTAAAGCTGCCCAGCACGCGCGCGGTGAATGGCAGCCCGGTGGCAAAGGCGATATTGCCGCTCCATTGCCAATCGCCGAAGATGCGCGAGGCCAGCGTGCTGGTCGAAAGCCAGCGCTTGTTCGTGCCCCAGGGAAATTCGTACACGTAATCCGCGGTGAGCCGGTGTCGCTGGTCGAAGCTGGACAGCCCGCGCTCCGCCGCCAGGTCCTGATCGTTCTGCGCCACCACGACCGCACCGCCGCCGATCGAGGACGCGTTATCAATCGACTTGGAATACGTGTAGCTGCCGCCCACCGACAGGCCGTGCGACATGCGCTTCCGCAGCCGCACCGTGCCGCCGTGCATGATGGAATCCGCATTCGACGACTCCCACAGGAACGGCTGCACGCCGGCGATGCTCAAGCCTCCGCCCGGCGTCCGGTTGGGCGCGCGGAACAGGTCGAGATGCGTTCCCTTGCTGCCGTTGTAATCCAGGTTCAGCACCAGGGTGCGCGTCAGTTCGCGCTGCACGTCGAGGTTCCAGATCTGCACGTACCCCAGCCGGTAATTGCGGTCCACACCGTAGTTGTTGGTGGTGGTGGCCGGCGACACACCGGTGAACGCGTTTTGCAGCAGGAGCGGACTGCCGGTGGTTCCGATGTTGGTCTGCGTGAAATCGAACGGCGGCTGGAACGACAGGTTCTGCACGATCGCCGAGTACTGCGTGGTGTTGTAGTTGATCCCGTATCCGGCGCGCACCACGGTCTTCGTCATGGGCTTCCAGGCGATGCCGATGCGTGGCGCCAGATTGTTGCGATCGGGATTCACCAGCGTCGCGGGAAACGCGCCGCTGTACGGCCCCACCGAACTGCATCCGCCGATTGCGGCCGCACACACCGGCGCCACCGCGACGAATCCGGGCGCGGCATCCAGGTTGGCGAGGCGATGGTTCTGTTCCGTGAAAGGCGACACGTATTCATAGCGCAAGCCAACGTTGATGGTCAGGTTGCCGCGCACGCGCCAGTCGTCCTGAATGAACAGGTCCCAGGAATTCGCCGCGAAATGATAGTCGTTGACGCCGTACTGCACCGAGGCCTGCTGCGGCGTACCGAGGAGGAAGTCGGCAAAATCGAATCCCGTGCCCGGCACGGCCGCGCCGTTCACGTATTGCGCGGTGTAGAGGCCGGTGAAAACGAAGCTGCCGCGCGCATTCTTGTCCGTCTGCGGGTTCTGATAAATGCGGCGGAAATCGCCGCCCCAGCGCACGTTGTGCTTGCCGTGGTTCCAGATCACGGTATCGGAGAGCGACCAGGTACTATCGTGGCGCGCCAGCGGCGTGATGTCGTTCACGCCGACGAAGTTGGTAAACGAAAGCCCCGGCAGGCCCCAGTCGAACGGGTTCTGCGAAACACCGAGAATTCCCGCTTCGGCCGCGATGTTCTCGACACCCGCGTACAAATTGTTGGTCGAGAAATTCCTGCGATTGAAATCGAAGCGCAACATGTTGGTCAGGTGGCCCTTGCCGTAGACCCAACCGGCGGGAACGTCCAGCGCGCTGGATTTCGACCGCCCCGCGATCGTGGGCAAGGGGTTGTTCTGCACTGCGTCCGAGCGCTGCCAGTGGATCCCGAAATTCAAATTGTTGCGCGGTCCACGCGCGCCGCCACGCCCGCCGCCGCCTGGACCCATCAGGAACGGCATATCGGACGACGCTCCGAAATTGTGAATGATGCGCAGGTTCAAGTTGTCGTTGCTGTTCGCCGTCGAGGTGATGTAGTGAAAATTCTGGGAACTGCCGGGCTCGTTGGGCAGCGGGATGAAATTCAATAACGCCTGCGCCGCGGGATCGATCGTGGGGATCTGGTTATTGGCGAACGGAAGATGCGTGACCGGATCGAAGATCTGCACCGGCGCGCCGTTGCGCGTGGTCACGCCGGAAAAATCGCCCCCGCGCTCCGCCAGCGTGGGAACCGTGGAGAACACGTCGTACGGATTGTCCGAACGATTGCCGGAATAGTTGAGGAAGAAGAAGGTCTTGGTGCCGCCGTTATAGATATGCGGAATTTTCAGCGGCCCGCCCAAGGTGGCGCCGAAGCGCTGCTGCAAATAACTCGGCTGCGTCGTGGGCTGGCCATTCAGCGAATAGGGCTTGGCGTCGAAGACACCGTCACTGGCGGAGTAAAACAGCGATCCATGCGGCTTGTTGAGGTTGAAGCCGCGGCGTCCGCCGATCCTGATGATCTGTCCGCCGCCGCCGCCGGGACCTCCGCGCCCTCCCGGGCCTCCTCCGGGTCCGCCCATGCCGCCGCCCATGTTTCCGAATTCGCCGCGGGCGGCGCGGTCGCGGAACTCCTGGATGCGTTCGCGCAACTGCTCGTCATTGCCGCCGAACATCATGTCGTTGGTCTGCGCGGCATTGTTGGAGGACGCAATCGCCACCGACTCGGTCGCCGCGTCCGGGTTCAGCGCCTGCGACGGCATGCCGGTCATGTCGGTCGCACCGCCACCGTTCCCGTTGCCCTCGCTCTGCCCCATGCCGGTAGGATCGGTGGACAGCGCAAGGTTCTGGAAGCCGCGGCCCGCCAAGCCGGAAACCTGCTGCTGTGTCTGCCGTTGCTGGCGCTCTTCCTCCACCTGCGCGCGCGACTGCAACATCATTTCCAGGTCGGCGCGCGGATGGCAGTTGGCGGCGTTGACCACCACTTCCTTGGTCACGGGTGCGAAACCCGCCAGTTCGGCGCGGATGACGTACCGCCCATTCGCCGGCGCAACCAGGAAGTAGGCGCCGTCCACCCCGGTGGAGGTCGCGGCCTTCTTGCCGGTTAAGGAATTGGAAGCCGAGATGGCGACACCGGGCAGCGGAACCGCCCCGGCCACCGCCTTTCCCGCCACGTCGCAGGATGCCGGCGCTTGCGCGAACGCGCACGACGCCGCGGCCAACAGCAGCACCATGGCCGCAAGCCGGCCGCGTCTGGAGAATGTCGGAAGCACTGGGACCAACTTCATCGGCAGAATGTAGACGAGTGTACTAACCCGAAGGTAAGCGATTCGGCTTCGTTCGCGGCGCAAAAGCCACGTAAAATTTTGTCAATATACGGGACGACTATTTCGGAGGCTGAGGCGGCGTCTGCTGGCGTTCTCCGCCCATCATCATGCGCATGTCGCCCACGTTGAATGTCGTCGGCACAAATACGCCCGCCGCATTCAACTGCCCGCGCCCGAATACCCGATCGCCCACCTTGATGTCCGGCAGCGTGATGCTCTCGCGCCCTTTACGGAAGGAAGTGTTCTCGTCCACCTCGATGGTCTGGATTTGGCCATCGGGGCGCGCGATGGTGAGCTTGGTGCCATCAATCGCCTTCACTTCGCCGGCGATGAACTGCTTGCCCATGCCTTCGTGCAGCGCCTGCATGTTGCCTTCGCCCATGCCCTGGCGTGACGACACTAACCGCGCCGTCCAAGCGTCGTTGCCTGCCGGTTCGCCGCCGACCATCACCATGTCGCCGGGCTTGAAATCGGCAAGCTTGGCGTCCTGGCGGTCCTTTCTGAAGCGCGTCTCGCTCGTGACCTTCACCGTCACCGTCTTGCCCTGCAAGGTATTCACGGTAAATCCGTCCGGCCTGATTTCACCGATCGTCCCGGCAATCCCCGGCCCTTGGCGCATGCCGCGGCCCTCGCCCCGCGGCTGAGCTTCGGGACTGGCGGGCTTGTCGCTGGTAGCAGGTTTATCGCTGGTTTGCGCGCTGCACAGCACAGGCGCGGCAAGCAGGAGAAGAACGGCGAAATGGCGTCTCATGAAAACCTTCCTGTGTGGCGGGCGTGCCGACCACGGACAGCACTAATGTAGACGCTTGTGTCTGTAAAAAGTTGTTACCTGCGGCCAAAGCACTGCGGTTTGTATCGCCGCTGCTGTATTCTTTCCCGTCATTTTGCCATGATGCGCCGGATCCTGTTCGTCCTCATCTTCGCCATTCTTCCGCTGGCTGTCGCGCCCCTTCACGCGCAACTGGCCGGGACTACCGAGGACCACAAAATCCGCGTGCGCCGCATCAACGACGCGCACCTAAGAATTGACGGCAAGCTCGACGAACCGGTCTGGACGACGATCGAGCCGATCACAAACTTCACCCAAACGCAGCCCCACGAAGGCGCGCCCGTCAGCCGCCGCACCGAAGCCCGCATTTTCTACGACGAAAACAACATCTACTTCGGTTTCCGCTTCGAGGACGACCCCGACAAGATCAACTACCACTTCGTCGCCCGCGACGTCTCCAGCGGCTCCGACAGCGCCGACATCCTGCTCGACACCTTCCACGACCGCCGCACCGGATACTTCTTCAGCGTTACCGCCGCCGGCGCGCAGTTCGACGGCACCTTCGACGAATCGCGCGGCGGTCAGGGCTTCGGCACGATTGACCTGACCTGGGACGGCATCTGGTACAGCGCGGTGTCGCGCGAGTCCTGGGGCTGGTCGGCGGAAGTCGTGATCCCGTTCAAGTCCATCCGCATCTCGCAGGGCTCCTCGCAGGAGTGGGGCATCAACATCGGGCGCGAGCGGCTGCGCGAAAACGAATTCGCATTCTGGGTTCCGGTGCCGCGCTTCGAAGGTTACATGAAGCCCTCGCGCGCCGGCGTGCTCACCGGGCTGGAAGACGTGCACGTCGGGCGCAACCTCGAACTGGTTCCGTTCGCCGGCGGCGCCGACCGCAGCGGCGGACGCCAGCCCCAGCTCAACAAGGTCACCGCCAACGGCGGACTCAACGCGCGCTACGGCCTGCGCCAGAACCTGACCGCCAACCTCGCCATCAATCCCGACTTCGGCGAAACCGAGGCCGACCAGTTCACCGCCGAGGTCTCCCGCTTCGAAATCTTCTTCCCTGAAAAGCGCCAGTTTTTCACTGAGGGCGCCAACTATTTCCAGACGCCGCTGCAACTGTTCTTCTCCCGCCGCATCGGCTCGCCCATGCCCGACGGCGAACCGCAGCGCATCCTGGAGGGCGGCAAGGTCACCGGCAAGAGCGGCGGGTGGACCATCGGCGCGCTCGAGGCGCTCACGCAGGCCCAGGACTACGTCGATCCCGCAACCCAAACCCTGCAGCAGGCGCCGGGAGCGTTTTTCGGCGTAGTGCGCCTGCAGCACGATTTATTTCAGAAGTCCGCCATCGGCTTCATGACGGTGAATCGCCGGCAGCAGCCGGGCAGCGTTGGCCAGAACGAGAGCACGCATGCCGTGGATCTCAGCATCCTCTCAGGCTCGCATATCCGCTGGGTTTCGCAGGCCATGGTCAACACCAACGACCGAAATCCCGGCGTGGACGCGCAGCATCTCGGGTGGACCTCGGAATTCATCTACGACTCTGACAAGTTCACCTACGACACCGGCGGCAAGTTCCTGGGCAACAAAACCGACCTCAGCCATACCGGCTTCGAGCCCGAAGTGGACCGCTGGACCGGCTGGATGTCCGCCACCTGGAAGCCATTCATCAACCGCTATGGCATCCGCCAGCTCTTTTTCAATTTGAACTACGACCAGAGCAACGGCACCCACGGAGAACTGGAGGATGCCGGAGCGGACTTCGACTTCAAAGCGCAATTCAAGAATTTCTGGACCGCGCACTTCCGCGGTTCCTACGACCGCACTCGCTTTTTCTTCTTTACGCCGGACTTCCAGCGGCTCCCCAATACGCGCGGGTACCAGGAGCCAATTTATGTCGTGGAGCTTTCCTCCAACCAGAGCCGTCGCGTGTATTTTGACTTGCTGTTCCAGACGCAGAAAATGGTGCAGTTCAACGAGAACTTCTACGGCTCAATGAAGGCGCTGCAACTCCAGTCCACGGCTCGGCTGGGCCGCCACCTGCGTTCCGAGCTCAACGCCATCCTCATTGACGAACATCTCCGGGACGGCCGTCACTTTCAGTACCGGCGCTTCTTCATCTCGCGCTGGACCTACCAGTTCAACACCAAGGCGCGCGCCCGCGTCTTCGCGCAGTACGCCAGCGACCGCCACGGCAATGACCTCAGCATCAACTCGCTGTTCGCCTACGATTTCACCGCCCGCAGCGCGCTTTACGTCGGCTACAACCGCCAGCGCCGCTCGCCGTTCGACGTCACCGACCTCGGCAACCAGGTGTTCGTGAAGCTTTCCTACCTCTTTGCCTTCTAGTTTGACCTGCCACGAAATCTGCCCTTCCCACTAAAATTGAGGTGGTGTCATCCTGAGCGAGATCCAACGGGCCCCGCTTTTGGGCACGTTGCGATCGAGTCGAAGGACCCCTACTTTGCCCGCAGCGCCCGCACATCAGAACGCACCTCCACTCGAATCCAACCGCCCTTCGCGACCTTCGCGTCCTTTGCGGTTCAAATCACAAATCATCAATCGCAACTCGCAGTCAACTTGCTATCCTGTTTCTTCTCCATGCACCACGCCTTCACGGAAGCGCACATCGTCGCCGGATACCTGATCTTCCTCGCCAGCTATCTGGTGTTCGCCATCGGCAAGTTCCCCGGCTGGAAAATTGACCGCCCCGGCATGGCGATTATCGGTGCGGTGCTGATGTTCGCCTTCCGCATACTCGGCCCCGGCGACTCGCTGCGTTACATCAATTTCGCCACCATCGTGCTGCTGTTCTCGATGATGCTGATCGTCGGCAACCTGCACCTGGCGGGCTTCTTCGACCGCGTCGCGCTGTTTGCTGTTGCCCGCATGGGACGGCACCACCTGCTCCCGGCGATCATCTTCACCAGCGGCATTCTCTCCGCATTTTTTGTGAACGACATCATCTGCTTGGTCATGGTCCCATTCGTGCTGACCATCACGCGACGGATGAACGTTCCCCCAGCGCGCTACCTGCTCGCGGTGGCCACCGCATCCAACATCGGCAGCGTCGCCACCATCACCGGCAACCCGCAGAACATCCTGATCGGCTCCTTCTCCGGAATTCCCTATCGGTCATTTCTTGCCCACCTCGGACCTGTCGCGATTATTGGCCTGCTGCTCGACTGGCTGGTGCTGCATTTCGTCGGCGACGGACAAACACCGGACAACAACAACGGCGTTGTCGTGGAAGTCACGCAAGGCGCTGCACGCTCGCTGGGCAAGCCGGTTGTGGTGACCGCAGCCGTGCTCGCGGGCTTCATGGCCGGTGCGCCGCCCGCGCTGGTGGCGGCCGTGGGCGCAGCGATCTTGTTGATCACGCGCTCGCTGGAGCCGCGCCTGGTTTACGACGAAGTGGACTGGGGCCTGCTGGTATTTTTCATCGGGCTGTTTCTCATCGTCGGCGGCGCCGAGCAGGTAGGGCTCACGTCCTTGCTGCTGGAGGTGGCGCAGCGCTGGAACCTGCACAACGCGGGCATTCTCACCATTGTGACCGCCGCGTTGTCGAACCTGGTCAGCAACGTACCCGCCGTAATGCTGCTGAAGTCGTTGGCGCCAGGATTTCAAAATCCACAGCACGCCTGGCTCGTCCTCGCCATGGCCAGCACGCTCGCCGGGAACCTGACCATCACCGGCTCGATCGCCAATATCATCGTCGTGGAACGGTCGCGCCCGGCGGTGCACATCGGATTCTGGGACTACTTCCGCGTCGGGCTGCCGGTCACTGCCGTGACGCTGCTATTCGGATGGCTATGGCTAAGCTGGATGGCGTGAGCTAGAATCGCCCGATTTCACCGAGGCCGACCATGCCCAAAGCCCCCGCCGCCCGCCGCGCTCCCGCTGCCGATTTCGCTGCCAGCTTCCGCCAACTCAAGGCCATCCTCGAGCCGTATGGCGAAAAACTTCACGTCGCGCACGACAAGTCCGGCTACTACTACCTTGAAACCCACGACAAGCCTTATCGGGGCCGCGCCATCATGTTCGCCGCCGTGCGCACCGGCAAGGCCTACGTCAGCTTTCATCTCTTCCCGCTCTACACCTGTCCGGAGATGACCGCCTCCATCTCGCCCGCGCTGAAGAAACGGATGCAGGGCAAAACCTGCTTCAACTTCACCGCTCCCGACGCGGCGCTCTTTGCCGAACTGAAGAAGCTGACCGAGGAAGGCTTCCGGCGTTTCAAGAACATCAAACTCCCCGGCTAAACCGGTGCGCTTTGCGGCCGCGAAACTCTGCTATCCTTCCGCGCCATGCGACATCTGCTCTGGTTCCTGCTTTTGATTTCCGCTGCCCCGCTGGCTGCGCAAACACCGGCCAGCGACGCCACGCACTCCCTGCACGCGCTGTTCGACCGCGAATGGGACTACCAGATGCAGCAGCATCCGACGCGCGCTTCGTCGCTGGGCGACCGCCGCTGGAACGATCGCTGGGCAGACGATAGCCTCACCGCCATCGAAGCGCGCTACCAGCACACGCTCGCCGTGCTGGACGAGATCAAGCGCGTGGATCGCGCGCGCCTCTCGCCCCCGGACCAGATCAACTATGACCTCTTCCATCGCCAGCACGAGCTTTCCGCCCAGGGCCACAGGTTTCATTGGTACCTGGTTCCGCTGAACCAGCGCGGCGGCATCCAGACCGCCAACGAACTCGGCGACGCCCTGCGCTTCACCACCGTCAAGGATTACGAAGACTGGATCGCCCGCCTGCAGCGCTTTCCCGAGCACATGGACCAGACCATCGCGCTGATGCGCCAGGGAATTCGCGAACGCATCGTGCTGCCCAAGGTGATCATGGAGCGCGTCCCGGCCCAGATCGCCAAGCAGATCGTGCAGGACCCGCAGGCGAGCGCTTTCTACAAGCCGTTCCGGAATTTTCCCGCTTCCATCGCCGAAGCAGACCGCCAGCGCCTCGCTGCCGCGGCTCAAAAAGCGATTCGCGAGCAACTTGTCCCGTCGTTCCAGCGCTTCCACGATTTCTTTGTGAAGAATTACCTGCCTGCATGCTTCGACCAGGTCGGCATCTGGCAACTCCCGCACGGCGGCGAGATGTACGCCTACTTCGTGCGCGAATACACCACCACCGACCTGACGCCGCAGCAGGTGCACCAGATGGGCCTGGACGAGGTGAAGCGCATCCGCGGCGAAATGGAGGCCATTAAGGAAAAAGCCGGTTTCAAGGGTTCGATGGCGGAATTTTTTCAGTTCCTGCGCAGCGATCCGCGCTTCTTCTATAAGAACCCGGACGAACTCCTGGAAGCCTACAAGGCGCTGGCCAAGACCATTGATCCCAACCTGGTGAAGGTCTTTCGCACATTGCCGCGCGCGCCCTATGGCGTTGAACCGATCCCGGAAATCTCCGCCCCCGACACCACCACCGCGTACTACCGCCAGCTCAGCGCCGACGGCTCGCGTCCGGGCACGTTTTTCGTCAATCTCTACAAGCCGGAGACGCGGCCCAAGTGGGAGATGATGGCGCTTACGCTTGCACGAGGCAGTTCCCGGTCATCACTTGCAGATTGCGCTCGCTTACGAAGCCAGCGAGCAGCCCAAATTCCGGCGCTACGGCGGCTACGGCGCCTTCGTCGAAGGCTGGGGACTCTACGCCGAGTCGCTCGGCGATGACATGGGCTTGTACACCGATCCATACTCGAAATTCGGCCAACTGACGTATGAAATGTGGCGCGCCGTGCGCCTGGTGGTGGATACCGGCATGCATTCCATGCACTGGACGCGCCAGCAGGCGATCGACTATTTCATGCAGAACGCGCCCAAGGCGGAGCTCGACATCGTCAACGAGATTGACCGCTACATCGCCTGGCCCGGACAGGCGCTCGGCTACAAGATCGGCCAGATGAAAATCCGGGAATTGCGGGAGCGCGCCCGCCGCCAGCTCGGACCGCAATTCGACCTCAAGGAATTCCACGAAGTCGTACTGCGCAATGGCGCTCTTCCGCTCGATGTGCTGGAGCAGAACGTGAATGCCTGGCTGGCGGAAAAGGCTCGCGGCTCGGCACAGTCCGCGATTCATTGACAGTCCTTAACTTGTGTCATTCCGAGCGAGGACGCGCCACAAGCGTGCGCGCTGGGTTTGCGCGCACGCACGGCGCGTCCGAGTCGAGAGCCTGCCCTGAGCGAAGTCGAAGGGAACCTGCTGTTCTTTCACGGGGTAGTAGGCCCCAGCGCCTCGCTTGGGCCGCCCCCAACGTTCGCGAGATCGCCGCTCCTGCGGGCGCTTCGCTCGCAAGCCACCTCTCTTTCCGTAGCTGACGACTGGCGACTGACGACTGGCGCCTGCTTTGTTACACTCCGCGCATGCGCGCCATGGTGCTCGACCAGCCCCGCCCGGCGGAGGATAACCCGCTCAAGCTGCGCCATCTGCCCCTGCCTGAACCGCGCGCGGGGGAGATTCGCCTGCGCGTGCGCTGTTGCGGCGTATGCCGGACCGACCTGCACATCGTCGAAGGCGATCTCAAGCTCCCGAAGTTGCCCGTGGTTCCGGGGCACCAGATTGTGGGAACGGTGGATGCAGCCGGCCCCGAGGTCAAGCTCTTCCGCGAGGGTGATCGCGTCGGCGTGCCCTGGCTGTATTCCACCGACGGAGATTGCCCGTACTGCCGACGCGGCCAGGAGAACCTGTGCGAAACCGGCCGCTTCACCGGGTTGCACGTTGATGGCGGTTATGCCGAGGCAATCATCGTGCGCGAGGATTTCGCCTACTCCATCCCTGCGCAATTCGATGATGAGCATGCGGCGCCGCTGTTGTGCGCCGGAGTGATCGGCTACCGCTCGTTTCGGCTGAGCAATGTGCGTCCCGGGGAGCGGCTCGGGATGTATGGTTTCGGCGGTTCGGCGCACATCGTGCTGCAAATCGCGCACCATCTCGGATGCGAGGTCATGGTCTTCACCCGCACCGCGGCGCATCGCGAACTGGCGAAGAAGCTCGGCGCAGCCTGGGTCGGAACGTCGGAAGAGACCCTGCCGGCGCCGTTGGATGCGGCGATCGTTTTTGCGCCTGCAGGAACGCTGGTTCCCCAGGCGCTGCGCGCGGTGCGCAAGGGTGGGACGGTCGCGCTGGCGGGAATCACCATGAGCCAGATTCCGGCCATGGATTACGACTTGCTGTACCAGGAACGTGTGTTGCGCTCGGCCGCCAACAGCTCCCGCGACGATGTGCGCGAGTGCCTGCGCATCGCGGCCGAAGTTCCCGGTCAAAACCGCAGTCCAGATATTCCCGCTCGAGCAGGCCAACCAGGCGTTGCAAGCGCTCAAGCACAGCCGCATCGAGGGCGCAGGCGTGCTGCGAATTTCTCAATAGCCATGCGTTTGTGGCACACGTCTATTTCACGCTCAGCAGCTCCGCCTTGCGCTGGCGGTGGTAGTCGTTCAACTTCGCGTTGGCATCGAGGATGGTGTCCAGCTCGGCGGCGATCTTCTCCAGGTCGGCGCCCGGAACCATGATGTAGAGCTCGTCATCGGCAAGATCGGTATAGACGCGATTCCCCACGCACCCACTGGAGGCGGTCGTGCCGCCCGCAAGCGCCGCCGGAATCGCCATGCACGTCGGACGCGCGAGCAGCGACGGCTGAGTTTGCACGCCGGCCCGCGCCGCGGCTTCCTGCAGCAGCATCAGCTTCCCCGGCTTGCCGACCAGGATCACCACCTCGGGCGTGAACGATGCGTCGGCCAGCGGCGCATACGCCATGTACCCTGGCGAGTTCGTCAGGCGCGCGATGCCGGGAATGTCTTCCGGCCGGATGTAGCCAATCGAGGTCATGAAGGCGACGGTCGCGCCCAGCTCCGCCTCGCGCTCCGGCGGCAGCGGGATGTTGTGCGTGTAGCAACCGATGGCGCAGTTGTAGTGGTCGCCGGCTTCGGTGTAAAACGAGCGGCCTTCGGCGGCCAGGCGCCAGAAGCTGCAGCCCGCGGGCACGCTGCCGGAAAATTTCGGGATTCCCGGCTGCTGCGACGAGCTGACCGCCACCGGCCGGCGGGTCAGGCCCAGGACTTCGGTCAATTGCGATTCGAGAGAGGAATTGCGCGTCATAAGTTCACACTAGATGTGCGCCGCGCCGCGCCGGATGCAACAAAACGCGGGTTGGACAAGCCTTCCCGCTTCACATACACTGCCGCGCGTTCAAATGCTTCAATTCGTAAATTGTTTGAGGCGGCGTGATGAACAACAACAAAGTCTGGGTCAGCGAGCTGAATGAGCACGGCCGGTTCCACGTCGCCGAGCCGATTCGTTTCTACGACACCACGCTGCGCGACGGCGAGCAGACGGTCGGCGTGGTGCTCAGCCCCGAGCATAAGCTGGAAATCGCGCGCCAGCTGGACGTGCTCGGCATCTCGCGCATCGAAGCCGGCTTTCCGCGCGTCAGCCCGGAAGACGCGGAGGCGATCCGGCTGATCTTGCGCGCCGGGCTGAAGGCGGAAATCTGGGGATTTTCGCGCGCCCAGAAAGCCGACATCGAGGCGCTGCTGGAACTCGGCGTCAAAGCTACTGTCATTGAGGTGCCGACCAGCGACATCAAGCTAAAGGCGTACGGCCTGACGCGCGAAGAATCGCAGAAGCGTTTGGTCAACGCCGTCTCGCTGGCGAAGCAGAATGGCATTCGCGTTGCGTTCTTCCCTGTGGACTGCACCCGCACCGGCTTGGAATTTCTCCAGCAGATCTACCTCGCCGCCCTGGAAGCGGGCGCGGCGGAGCTGGTGGTGGTGGACACGATTGGAGTTTGCGGGCCGGAAGCGGTGGACTTCCTGGTCGCCGAGGTGAAGCGCTGGGTCGGCGACAGCGTGCCCATCCACTGGCACGGGCACAACGATTTCGGCTTCGGAACGGCGTGCTCGGTGGCGGCAGTGCGCGCCGGCGCCACCTGGGTGCAGGGCACCATCAACGGCATGGGCGAGCGCGCCGGGAATTGCGACCTCGGCGAAACCGCTCTGGCGTTGAGCTGCCTGTATGGCGTGCCGGTTGAGATGAATCTGCCCAAGCTGCGCGAAACTTCCGAGACGGTGCAGCGGCTTTCGGGATACCAGATGGAACCGTGGAAGCCGGCAGTGGGAAATAATCTTTTCAATCGCGAGAGCGGTGCGGTGGCCACTCAGTTTCACATTCCCGAAGCCATCGAGCCCTACGCCGCCGACCTGGTGGGCGCGACGCGCAGCATCGTGCTCGGCAAGAAGAGCGGCCTGGATTCCATCGATTTGAAATGCCGCGAACTGAAACTGGAGATCGCGCCGGAACAGCGCGCCGCCTTGCTCGCGGAAGTGAAAAAGAAGTCCATTGCCAAGCGCGGGCTGGTCACCGACGAGGAGTTCCGCACGATTCATCATGCGTTGGTCGCGGCGCGCGCCGTAGGAAAAGACTAACCGCGGATCAACGCGGATCTTCGCGGATTATTTTCTTATCCGCGTCAATCCGCGCAAATCCGCGGTCGATCTGACCTGCGTTTCACGCCCTCTGCGTAGCCTTCTTGCGTTTCTCGTGCTGCCAGGAAATTTCCAGGCCCCGGATCAATCGCCACATCGCGGCGTGCAGCGGAGCCGAGGCGCCGGCGCGTTTCGCCTCGCGCGCGATGGCGCCGCAAAGATAATCCACCTCGGTCGGCAGCTCGTGGTCCACATCGAAGAGCATGGAGGTCGGGTGATTGGTTTGCGCGCCGATCTTGTTCATCTCCCACGGATCTTCGTGCAGCGCGACGCCACACGCCTGCGCCACGCGCCTGCCTTCATCGATCAGCTCGTGAAGCAGGCGGCCGAGCGCCTCGGGCGAGCGCTCGTCGGCAAACTCGGGCGAATGCGGCAAACGGGTGAGCGCGGAAACCGCATTGACCGAGGCATTGAAGATCAGCTTCGACCATTGCGCCGGGCGCGCATCTTCCAGCGCCACTGCCTTGAGGCCGCCGGCGACGATCAAGTCCGCCACTTCTTTCACCAGCGCGAACGGCGTTCCCGAGGGCTCGAATGGCCCCAGCCATGTGTACTGGTCGAGTTCGAGTTCAACGTCGCAATCGCTGTGGCGCGTTGCGCTCATGAACGTTGTGCCGCGGATGACGTATCCGCGGGTGAGTTCCGCCAGCACTTCCTCGCTGCCGAGGCCGTTCTGCGCGGAGATCACGGCGGCGCGGTCGCAGCACTTTCCGACCGGGGCGAAGGCCTGGCGCGTGTGCGTGGCCTTGGTGGCGACGATGGCGAGGTCGAATTCGGGGAGTTGTTGCGGATCGCCGGTGGCGTGGACGTGCGCGACAAAGCTGCGCTGACCGGTGACGCGAATTCCGCGTTCGTTCAAGACACGCGCGTGGTCGTCCCGGCGGACCAGCGCCCACACCTCGGCGACGCGCGCCAGATGCGCGGCGTAGAGCGAGCCGATGGCCCCACAGCCGACGATGAGAACCTTTTTCATCCGGTGATCTGGCGCCGCCCGCCGGCGAGCAGCTTGGCGTCACCGCCCAGTTCGGTAATCATGGACGCGGCTTTCTGGAGTGAAGCGGCGCGATCGTAACGGAAGGCGTGCGGATACATGAATGAGCCCCACCCTCATTCCGGCCGCCGGAGCTAGACTCCGGGCGCACCAATTTATCAGAAACCCTGGCTGGTACGGCAACTCGCGCGTCGTCACGCGGGGCACGGCACGCTCGGGGTTGATGGTGCCCCACATCTGCCCGCCTTTGGCAGATGTGGGTTTCAGCCGCAGTTGCGGTTGCCCCACCCTTGTCTCGCCCGGGGGAGCCTGCCCCGAAGCGTAGCGAGGGGGCGAGACAGAGCCTGCCCTGAGCGAAGCCGAAGGGGGATGTTTCGCGCCAGATGATGCGCGCGCGTATGTGACACGTACCGAGCGGCTTAGCAATTGACCTGCATTTGACCCGCCCTGCATTGCGGTCATCCGGACCCAGCCGCATAGTCCGCCCGAGTGACGGAGGATGCGGCAATGACAACCTACGATGACTGGTATTCGGACATGGGCGGCGCCCCGGTGACAAGGATGCGGGCCAAAGGCGCGGCGCAGGTCGGGTTTCAACAGGAAAAACGGGTTCAGGAAAGCTTCTCCGCGGCGGCGGAGAAGAAAGCGCTGAACTGGCTGGCGGTGCGACTGCCGGCGTGGGTGAACTCGGACCACCTCACGGTCCTGGGCTCGCTCGGCATACTGCTGGCGGGGGCATCGTATGCGGTCGCGCGCTGGCATGCCTGGGGGCTGCTGGCCTCCACTTTTTTTCTCGCCGTGAACTGGTTCGGCGACAGCCTGGACGGCACACTCGCGCGTCTCCGCAATTGCCAGCGTCCGCGCTACGGCTTTTACGTCGATCACTTACTCGATAGCTTCGGGGCCCTGTTCCTGATGGGCGGGCTGGCCGTGTCGGGCTGCATCAATCCCTGGATCGCGATGGCAATGCTGATCGCGTTTCTGCTGCTCTCCATCGAGGTCTACCTGGCCACCTACACGCTCGGCACATTCCAGCTCTCCTACGGCAAGCTCGGCCCGACGGAGATCCGCATCGCGCTGGCGATTGGCAACCTTGCGCTTTACTTCCGCGGCGACGCGCACGTGCTCGGCGGAAGATTTCTCCTGTTGGACCTAGGCGGCGTTGTGGGAATCGCGGGGATGACGATCATGCTGCTGGTTTCCGCGGCCGGGCATATCGCGCAGCTTTACCGCGAGGAGCGCCTGGGGTGATATTGTGGCACCGCGCCCTCGCGTGTGCAGGTGATTCAGGTTTTGGCATTGGGTGGAGCAGGCCTTTAGGCCTGCGTGATGGCGGGTCACAATCTTCCGGCTTTAGCCGCTGAGGTAGTTTGTCGAGGGCTACGCGAAATGCGAGTCTGCTCTAACCGTCGAGAACAATCCCCCGCAACTGCGCGCCGCTTCTTCCGCTTCAATCTCGTGGGTGCGATCGGGCTCGCGGTGCAGCTCGGGATACTCGAGCTGCTGCGCCGGGCCGGGGTGGATTACCTGTTGGCAACCGTGCTCGCGGTCGAAGCGGCCATCCTCCACAATTTCGTCTGGCACGAGCGCTATACCTGGCGCGACCGCGCGGGCGCCTTGCGGTCGGAATGGTTGGCGCGACTGGTGCGCTTCCACCTGACCAACGGCGCAGTGTCGCTGGCCGGGAATGCGCTCGCGATGCGCTGGCTTGTAGGCGAGCTGCGCTTCCCTGTGGTCCCGGCCAATCTGCTCGCGATCACAGCGTGCTGCCTATTGAATTTCCTGCTCAGCGACCGGGTGGTGTTTACAAACGCAGAGACCTAATGCGCCTCCGTTATGCGCCTCAGATCGGATCCCGTCCCTAGGGACGGCACGACCGAATAACGGCCGCTTACCGCCTGGCCGCTTGGACCACAAACGGGTCCACCACCATTCCCGGCGCGATCTCGACCGGCTGCTCGCCGCGCCGAAAAATCTTCGCCCCCGTGGTTCCCTTCAGCGTCGTCGCGCCGTTCTCCACGCGCAGCATCGAACCTTCGCGGATTCCGACCACCGGCGTTTCATTCTCCTCGTGAAATTCGCGCAAGCGCACCTCGCGCGTTTCGCCCATGTGCTTTGAATTTGGGTCGGGATCGACATAATGCGCGTTGATCTGATACGGCACCAGCGCCAACGCCGTCAGGCTCGGGGGTTCGACAATGGGCATGTCGTTGGTCGTCTTAATCGTCGGACACGCTACCACCGATCCCGCGCTTGACCCGATGTAAGGCATTCCGCCCTCCACCCGGCGGCGAATCGGCTCCAGCAGCCCGTATTCGTAGAGCGTCTTCAGCAGGCGAAACGTGTTGCCGCCGCCGATGAAAATGGCCTCGGCGCTTTCCGCCGCCTTCCGCGGGTCGGGCGCGCGATGAATCGATTCCAGCGCGAAGCCCATCTGCGAGAACTTGGCCCGCGCTATTTCCGCGTACCTGTCGCGGTCCTTCAGCGCGTACGGCACGAACAGGGCGCGCTTCACTCCGCCCAGAAAATCCCGCAACTCTTCTTCCGCGTGTTCCAGGTAGCCGCGCCCGTGCTGCGTAGAATTGCTGATCAGCAGCAGCCGTTGCTTGTCGTTCACGTTGTCCTCTCCCGCGGCATTGTATGCGACCGCACAGAAGGAATCACGGTCCCGCGCTTATCCGTGGCACAATAAGCATGTGTGGGGAGGACGCCCGTGAGCACTCAGCCGGCCGTGAACGCCTGTTCCATCCAGGACTTCGTCCGCGAATTGCGCAAGTTCCCCGAATCCGCGTTCCTGGAGGTCGCGCAACTGCAGCGCTTCCTCAACTCGCATCCCATCGAGCCTGACACGCTCGCGCCCTACCTCATCTGGGACCGCCAGCATTACACGCGCAACCTGATTGACAAAACGCCGCTGTACGAGCTGGTCGCCATCTGCTGGGAAATCGGCCAGGGCAGCTCCATCCACAACCATCACCAGCAGAACTGCTGGATGGCCGTGCCCATCGGACGCCTGCTGGTGCAGAACTACCGCACGCTGATGGAAGATCTCGTGGGCGGCCGCTGCAAGCTCGAGCCCACCGACATCCAGGAAATGAATCCCGTGCAGTGCTGCGCCGTCGATCCCGCCGAACCGGTGCACAAGGTGTCCAACCCGCGCGAGTTCAACCAGCGCGCCGTCAGCCTGCACATCTACTCCAAGCCGTTCGATTCCTGCGTCGTTTATTCCGAGGAGCAGGGCACCTGCGGCGAAATCAAGCTGAGCTACACGACCGAGTACGGAAAGAAAGCTTAGCCGCAGATGGCCACGGATCTCACGGATCAATGCGGATCAGCTGTTCAAGTCTTGGAGAAAAATTAACGGATGTCATCCTGAGCGAGGTTGAGGCGTTTAGCGGGCGTGAGCGAAGCGGGAGCCCGCTGCCGAAATCCCGAGGCGAAGCCGAGGGAACTCTTGGCTTTTGCGCGCCGCTTTTGCGCGTCCGAGTCGAAGGACCCCTACCGTCTCCGCCCCTCGCCGACCGCTCCCGCCCTTGCTAAACTGATCTGTTGCCCCCACGCAAAAAATTCGCTCAGCAACCCGCGACCACCGCGCCCGCGCCGTCGTCCCCCAAGACGCCGCCGAAAAATGACGGCAACCCCCGCATCTTCCTGATCGACGCCATGTCGTTCATCTTCCGCGCCTATCACGCCATGGCGCGCCAGCGGCCGATGAGCACCAAGACCGGCGTTCCCACCAGCGCCACCTTCGTCTTCACCAACATGCTGCTCAAGCTGGTAAAGGACTTTGCGCCCGAGTACCGCGCCGCCGTTTTCGACGTGGCCGCACCCACCTTCCGCGACCAGCAGGCGGCGCAAATGTCCGCTGTCGGCAAGTTCGACCTGAAAACGCAAACCTTCCAGCAGCAGGAGTACAAGGGCTACAAGGCGCAGCGTGCGGAAATGCCCGCCGACCTGGCGCAGCAGATCCCTCACATCCGCCGCCTGCTTGAGGCCTACCGCATTCCCATCCTCGAGATGCCGGGCTACGAGGCCGACGACGTCATCGGCACGCTCGCCCGCCAGGCCGCCGCGCAGTCGCACACCGTCTACGTCGTCTCCAACGACAAGGACATGCTGCAGCTCGTCAGCGACCGGGTCAGCGTCCTCAATCCGCCCAAGGACAACCTGATTTGCGATCCACCCAAGGTCGAGGAAATTCTCGGCGTGCCGCCCGAGCGCGTGGTGGACGTCATGGCGCTGCGCGGCGACGCGATTGACAATATTCCCGGCGCGCCCGGCATCGGCGACAAGGGCTCGGTGGACATCATCCAGCGCTTCGGCTCGGTGGAGAACGCCCTCGCGCACGCCGCCGAAATCGAGAAGAAAACTTACCGCGAGTCGCTGCAGAATTATCGCGAGCAGATTCTATGGTCGAAGCAGTTGGCCACGATCGATGCTAACGTCCCGGTCACGCTTGACCTGGAGCCCATGCGCGCCGTCGAGCCTGACGCCGACGCCTGCCGCGAGCTTTTTGCCGAGCTGGAGTTCACCACGCTGCTGAAGGAATTCCTGCCTTCGGGCGTCGAACTCGGCGAGACCGATTACCGAGACGCCGCATCCGCCGCCGACGTGGAAAGCGTGCTTAAGTCGGTGAGCAAGCACGCCCCGCTCGCTATCGCCGTGCAGCAAGCCAATGTGGCGCGGGCGCCCTCGCCCGCGACTGAAGAAGACGAAATCGCTGATAGCGAAACCACGGTTGCCCCACCCTTGTCGCTCCCGCTGGAGCCTGCCCTGAACGCAGCCGAAGGGGAGCGACAGGGTGGGGATGTTTCCGAAGTGACCGCCGCCGCGCCCGACAGGCTTGCCATCTCCGCCCATCCCGGCCATGCACTGTCAATTTCCCTCGACGACGGCGACGCCGCCGCGCGCGTCAAAAAGGCGCTCGCCGATCCCAACCTCGCGAAATCCATTCACGACTTCAAGGCCGCCCTGCACGCGCTGGGTGGCCCACCCTTGTCGCTCCCGGGTTTGGAGCGACAGGGTGGGGATGTTTCACAAAGTCGAACGACTCTTGCCGGCGTCGAGCACGACCCCATGCTCTACTCCTACCTGCTCGACCCAACCTACTCCAACCACGACCTGCCCCAGGTCGCGCTGCGCCACTTCAACCTCAAGCTGGGTGGATCGCTCCCCGAAGCCGCCGACGTCACCGGCCGCCTCGCCTCCTCCCTGCGCGAAAAAGTCGAGCAGGCTGGCTTGAAGCAGCTTTACGGCGACATTGATCTCCCGCTCGTGCCCGTGCTGGCGCGCATGGAAGACGCCGGCGTGAAAATCGATTGCGACGTTTTGGCCGAAATGTCGAAGCGCCTGGATCGCGACTGCCAGTCGGTGGCGCGCCAGATCTACGAACTTGCCGGGCAGGTATTCAACATCAACTCTCCTAAGCAGCTCGGCGACATTCTGTTCAACAAGCTCAACCTGCCGAAGCCGATGAAATACGGCAAAGGCAAGACCATTTCCACCGCCGTGGACGTGCTGCAGGACCTCGCCGCCGCGCACGAAATGCCGCGCCTGGTGCTCTCCTACCGCCAGCTCTCAAAGCTGAAGTCCACCTATGTGGACGCGCTGCCTTTGCTGCTCAACCAAAGCACGCGCCGCCTGCACACCACCTTCGATCAGACCAACACCGCCACCGGCCGCCTCTCGTCGAAGAACCCGAACCTGCAGAACATTCCCGTCCGCACCGAGCTGGGCCGCGAAATCCGCGCCGCCTTCATCGCTGAGCCCGGCTGCCTGCTGCTGGCGGGTGATTACTCGCAGATCGAGCTCCGCCTGCTGGCGCACCTCTCCGAAGACCGGTTGCTGGTGGAGGCCTTCCGCCGCGGCGACGACATTCACACCCTCACCGCCTCGCAGGTCTTTGGCGTGCCCCCGCTCATGGTGGACTCCGAGCATCGCCGCCGCGCCAAGGTGGTGAACTTCGGCATCGTCTACGGCCTCTCCGCGTTCGGCCTCTCGCAAACTCTGGGGATTGATACCAGGGAAGCCAAGGCCTACATTGAGGCCTACTTCGAAAAATACCAGGGCGTGCGCCGCTTCATCGACCAGACCCTGGCGCAGGCGAGGCGCGACCAGAAGGTGGCCACACTGTTCGGCCGCGTGCGCCCCATTCCCGACATTCTCAGCAAGAACTCCAACCTGCGCGGCTTTGCCGAGCGCACCGCCGTCAACACCCCGCTGCAGGGCGCCGCCGCCGACCTCATCAAGATCGCCATGATCCGCATTGACCGCCTGCTGCGCCAACAAAAACTCAAGTCGCGCATGCTGCTGCAGGTCCATGACGAGCTGGTCTTTGAAGCGCCGGAAGAGGAAATCGAAACCCTGCGCGCGCTGGTCAAGGAGCAGATGGAGCAGGCCCATCCGCTCAAAGTCCCGCTGCTGGTGGATATCGGCGTGGGCAAGAACTGGCGCGACCTGGAGTGAGCCTGCGCCACACTATTGCGGCCCAGGCGCCGCCCGGAGGCGATCCTCTGCTGTGTCTTTGCCAGCATCTCGCGCGCCGCGTCCGCGTCCGCGCCCGCCGGCTGGCATTTCAGGAATGACTGCAGTTGCTCCGCGGAGCCGGCGTAGTCCTCGCGCTCCAGGAGAATATTGGCGAGCAGGAAATCGATGCGCGGCAGGCGATGTTGCGAATCGAGTCGCCGCGCCGTGTGCGCGCTTTTCTCGGCTCGATCGAGGTTGCGCAGATTGTAGTTGGCGACCGCGTCGTAAAAATACGCGGCGGGATATTCGTAGGCGTTCAGCGCCAGCGCCCGTCCGCTGAATTCGGCGACTGCCTTCCAGTCCTGCTCCTTGGCCGCCAGCACCGCCAGGCCGAAGTACGGCGGCAGGAAGCGCGGATCAACTTCGATGGCCTGCTCGTACAACTTCTTCGCTTCCTCACGGCGTCCCAGGTCGGCGTAGACATCGCCGAGTTGCACCAGCGCCTCTGCGTACTTCGGATACAGTTTGATCGCTGTGCTGAACTCCCCGGCCGCCTCCGCTTTCTTCCCTTTCTTCAGAAAATTCTGGCCACGTTCAAACGCCTTTTTCGCATCCCGCGGCGCCTGCAGCGACGTGGCGCTGATGCGGGTACCCTCTACTTTGCCGATTCGGTGCAGCACGATCGTCCCCACGCTGGGATTGTCGAAAAGCTGGCGCCCTGCCAGCGAAATGGAATCCGAACGGAATCCCGGCAGATTCGCCCGTAGCTCGCAACTCATCAATTCCCGCTGCGTGACGCCCTGACTCGCCGTTCCGAGCGGCGTGCCTGACGCTGGTGTATTCGCTGAACACCGATACGAATTGCGCATCGGATCGGGACTGCCCCCCACCGTTGCATCCTGAAAACCTCGCATCTCCGCGCCCAACTGAAACCCAAACTGTCCGTGCGAGTCGGTATAGGCCTCCCGCCGCACCCGCCCGTTACACACGCGTTCGATGGACGCCCTTTCCGGCGGCTCCGTGCCGTCGTCCAACATGACCCGCCCGCTGAGGAACACCAACCGGCGCTCCTCCTGTATTGTCGGCGTCGTCGGGCGTGTTGACGTGGTGGGAGTGTTCATCGTCGTACTACCCTCACCGCTTCCTCCTCCGGTTTGGCCGCTGGACTGTCCATATGCGCAAGGCATGGTCAGCAGAACGATGCAGGCTGCGTACCGGAAGAGTGCTCGCGCAGAAGGCATGGCACACCTCGATGCGGACTGTTGAAATAACGAGGAAATGGTAAAGACGCCGGGCCTCACCCCGCCTGCCGTTCAGCGTAGGTCCACTCCAAAGGTAAGTCAAACCTTAACTGCGCCGAGCTGGGACCAGTGGAACAGCCGCGGCAGCAACTCCCCGGCCATGCCCAGAAAACACTCGTCGAACAGGGCGCGGTTGGCCGGTTCCTCCGGCCCCACGTAATACGTCCTCGCCCCACCACGGCGGCGTGCCTGAGCCGCGAATGCCGCCGCCGGGTACACCACGCCCGACGTTCCCACCGCCATGAACACCGAGCAGCGCTGCAGTTCCCGCTCAATCACGTCCATCTCGTACGGCGTCTCGCCAAACCAGCAGATGTGCGGCCGGATTTGCCCGCCGCACGCGCATCGCGGCACGTTGTCCTCGTAGGTGTTGGCGTCCTCGAACGGCGGCCGGGCGCAGCTGTCGCACCGGCTCTGGAACAGCCGCCCGTGCATGTGGACCACGCTGCGCGACCCCGCTTCCTCGTGCAGCTTGTCAACATTCTGCGTGCACAAGAAAAACCGGTCCCCGAGCGCCTCTTGAAGTTTCGCCAGTGCGAAATGCGCCGGGTTCGGGTGCTTCCCGCCGTGCGCCTTGCGCCGCATGGAATAAAACTGCCAGACCATCAGCGGATCGCGCGCCCACGCCACCGGCGACGCGACGTCCTCCACCCGATTCCCCCGCCACAACCCGCCCGCCCCGCGAAACGTCGGCAGCCCGCTCTCCGCGCTCACCCCCGCGCCGGTCAGCACGAACACCCGATCGTTACCGTCAATCCGGACCATCACGCAATCACTAAATCACTCAATCGCTAAATCACTAAATTCCCAACGCTCTCTCAATCGCTCCCGCGATTCCCTCCGTGATCCGCTTCATCGTGTCTTCCGACTCCGCTTCCACCATCACGCGCGCCAGCCCCTCCGTCCCGGAATATCGCACCACCACCCTTCCGCTCCCGTGCAGCTCCTTTTGCGCCGCGTCAATGGCGCCGGCGACCTCGGGCAAATCGGCGAACGGGGTTTTCTCCCTGACCCGCACGTTCTTGATCGTCTGCGGATAGACCTTCAAATCGCCGACCAGTTTGTGGAGCGGCTTTGCGCTGCGCGCCATCACCTCCATCACCCGCAACGCGGTCAGCAGCCCGTCGCCGGTGGTGGAATCGCCGTCGCGGAAGATGATGTGCCCCGACTGCTCGCCGCCCAGCGTCGCGCCGGTCTTTTTCATCTCCTCCAGCACGTATTTGTCTCCGACCGGCGCCCGCAGCATGCGGATGCCGCTGCGCTCCAGCGCCACCTCCAGGCCCATGTTCGACATCGTGGTCGCCACCACCGTGTCGCCCTTCAGCCGCCCCCGCGCTTTCATGTCGCGCGCCGCCAGCAGCAGGATGCCGTCGCCGTTCACCACTCGTCCTTCGCGGTCCGAGAACAGCGCCCGGTCTGCGTCTCCGTCGAAGGTGACTCCCAGGTCGAAGATCCCGCGCCGATGCGCGACTTTTTCCGCGACGATTTTCGGATGCAGCGCGCCGCAACTCTCGTTGATGTTCCGCCCGCTCGGCTGATCGCAGGTCAGTTCGGCGTGAATGCCGCAAATACGAAACACCTCGTGCACCACCGGTGTCGCCGCTCCGTTCGCACAGTCCACCAGCACGCGCAGGCGGCGCAGCGAAGTCCCTTCCACGCTCTTCGCCAGCCACGCCACATATTCCTTCAGCAGCCGCGGCTCGGTGCCCATCGGCCCCGGCTTGTCGCTTCGCTGCGCAGCGGCGGCCGGAACCCGGTTCCCGTGCAGCAGCGCGAAGATGTCGCCCTCCAGTTTTTCCTCCACCTCATCGGAGAGCTTGTAGCCGTCGTGCCCGAAAATCTTGATGCCGTTATCGGTCCAGGGATTGTGCGAGGCGGAAATCACCACGCCCGCCGCAAAACCGCCGCGCGCCAAAAACGCCACCGCCGGCGTGGTGATCACGCCCGCGCTCTGCGCGGCGACGCCCGCCGATTCCAGCCCCCGTGTCAGCGACTCCGCAATCCACGCGCTCGACTCCCGCGTGTCCTGCCCGATCACCACCTGCGCGTCGCCGTGCTGCGCCTTCAACTGCCGCCCCAGCGCCGCACCCACGGCATACACGGTGGCGGCATCCAGCGGCGGATCGCCCGCCACGCCGCGGATCCCGTCGGTTCCAAATAGCATTCTCATCGGCCAGAGAGCCCTTTCGTTTCAGTAATTTTCGCTTTGATTGTATACGGAGGCTTGCGCCAACAAAATTGGCCACAGATGTACCCGGATGAGCCAATATCAATCAGCATCTGCGTTCATCCGCGATCATCTGCAGCCGACGTTTTTCCTTGCGTCCGGAGCATGTCCCGAGTGCGGCCGAGGGACGTCCTTTGCGGTGAGCCTTCCCAAACTACTTCCTCTCCCCGATCTTAAACTCCGTCCACGGCCCGGCGATCATGTCCGTCAGCGCCGGTTTTTGCCATGCAAATTCCGGATGCTCGAATAGGAACTCCGTCGCCTTGAAGTTCGCGCCGCACGCGTGGCCGGCGCGCGCCACAAAGGCCATCTTCTTCGCCATGGCCGCGTCGGCGGCCTTGGCCTGCACCGTGCCCCCGGGATAATACGGATCCCAGTCCCATTCCTCCGTCCCGCGCGGCGACTTCTCCACGTGCCCGCACAGCGTCCGCTCGTTCGCCTCTTCTTTCTTCTGGAATGAATCGTAGTGGTCGCTCTCGAACTTCTTCGCCAGCGCGGCGTCAATCTTCCCTTTATGCTGCGCCATCAACTGGTCCCAGCGCGCGTGCCGCGCGTTCATCGAGCTCGACTTGTCGCTGACATCGAAATCGGTTTCGTCCTTGATCAATTCCGGGTCGCTGGGAAAATTCGATCCCACGAAGTACCCGTCCTTCGTCCGCCACAGGCGCGTGTGTTTCAGGCCCTGCTCGAAGCGCGCCACCTCGCCGGTGTTGAAGTCGGCCAGCAGCCAGTCGTTGGCGTAGCCGCCGTTGTTGCCGTCGTTCATGATCTTGACGTACTCATCGATGGACTTCGCGTACTGCGTCGCTTTGCGCGCGCGCACGAACTCCGGCTTGCCGTTGGGATCGAACCCGTGGAAGCGCGCGATCGTGGTCTCCGTCACCGCCAGCCCCGCCGCATTGATGGTGAAGTCATCATCGCTGACGATCACCCCCGGAAATCCGTCCATGATCATGCGGTAGCCCTTCTGCGGCACGATGTCGAAGATGATTCGCCAGCGCGCCCCGTGAAGAACGCTGGTCCAGTTGTTGTGCGCGATCACCGGGCGATGATCTTTCGTCCAGCTCCCGGTGGCGACGAACGCGCTGCAATTCCCCGGCGCGTGCAGCGACGGCGCGCCGGCGCGCTTCTCCTTCGCGTCCAGCCACGGCACGTAGTAATCCGGCACCTCTTCGAATGCGTTCAGCGCCACCACGTCCCACACGTCCATGGCGACGCCGCGCGCCTTCAGCCCATCGGCGATGCCCTGCAACTCCTGCCGGTACTCGGTGTCAATGTGCGGCCACAGCACGTCGCGAGCCGTCGCGCGGAAAAATTCCCACTCGCGCTTGGTGTTGTGCGTGTCCTGCAGCTTCACCGCCCGGAACGCACCCTCGATCTCCCAAGCCAGCAGGTACCCGTGCTGATATCCGATCTCCGCCGGCGATCCCTCCAGGTGCACATACGTCCACCCTCCGCGTTGAAAACGCCACGCCGTTTTCAGTCGCGGATCGACCGCCTGTGGGCGAGCTTGGGAGTTTCGCAGCGTTGCCGACCGGCCAGACAGCGCCAGCATCCCAAACGCCAGCCCGCCCATCATGGTCAGCATCAGGAAAAGCGGAAAACGGGAACTTGGTTGAGTATGCATTGCCGGAGTCTATTCGCTCGCGCTGCCCTTCTTCAATCGGCAATCGCCACTGCTTCTGTTTTGCATTTCAATCACCCGATCACCCGATCGCCCGATAACCCGATAGAATTGCCTGCCGTTCTTCAATCCGCAATCGGCCACGCTTCTGGATTGCTTTTCAATCGCCCGATCACCAGATCACCCGATCACCCGATAGAATTGCCCCATGCCTGACGATCGCCGCGAGCCCACCTACCTCCACAGCGAACAAGACGCCGCCGCGCGCAGCCCCATCGCGCGCCAGTTCCTTGACACGCGCCGCCGGCTGAACGAGAACGTGGACGCCGCCGACAACTACCTGGTCAAGCGCTTCTACAACCTTGACCACAATACCTACCTGGAAGGCGCCATCCCGGCCAAGTACAAGGAATTGATGGGGCTGGTGGTTTCCGCCGGGCTGCGCTGCGACGACTGCATCAACTACCACATCATCCAGTCGTACCGCCTCGGCGCTTCGCGTCCCGAGCAGGAGGAAGCGCTCAACGTCGCGCTCATGGTCGGCGGCTCGATTGTGATCCCGCACCTGCGACGGGCGTACGCATTGCTGACCGAACTCTATTCTTGAATCGCAGACCAGTCTGGGCGCTCGCGACTCGAGATCACTTTCCCTGTTGCTTCCACCTCATGAGCGGCCGGTATTTTTTCGGGTCGTAGCTGAAGTTGACCAGTCCGTCGCGATAGTCAATGTCCATCTGCATGAACGCCAGCGCCGTGTAGCCCAGGAAACCCGAAACCTCTACCCCCGCGCTGCGGCTAATCCCCGATAGGTCCATGGACCACATGTTCAAATTTTCCTGCTTAATGTGGCCGAATTGCAGCACTGCCCGTCGCGCCTTCGCCATGCTCTTCACCTCACCGCTCAACCCGCTCACCTGAAGATCCAGGTCATAACCCAATGACGTAACCTCACGCGCCGCCTCGGGAGTAATGCTGGACCAAAACGCTCCGCTGTCAATCATGAACAATTTCGGATCCGTGTCGCCGATCTTGGTCGGAATCAGCATGTAGTGTCCGAAGCGGAAGAACGGCGTGTAGTTCCGCATCTCCGGTGCGATGTAACGGTCGTGGGACGACGCGTCGTCATCCTCGCTTAGCCCAGTCGCCGTCAGCAACGTCGCTGCGTCCGGTGCATCCTTGCCGGGAGCTATCGGCAGCGGCTTGAGCGTCAACCGCTCGCCGGGAAAATCAATGGACACCAGGTAACTGGAAAATACGTCAGCGCCAATCAACCCGTCCATGCCGCTTAGTATCTCTCGCTCTCTCGTGTCCGCAACGCCGACCATGCAGTTCTGGAATTCCAAGGCGCCAACCCGGATGGAATCGGCGTAAGCGATGTAACCCTTGATGGCGCCTTCATCGCCGACCCCGCTGATCTTCGACTCAATGGCCGGAACCAACCCTGCCCCATTCGCCGCTCCCCGCTTGATCAGAATGCCGCTGGCGCCGGTGTCGAGCAGCAGATTCATCGCCTTGCCGTTAATGGTTGCTTTGAGCTCGACCCCCTCCATCGTCTGCGGGTCCGGCATCAGTACCTTGAGCGGGACCTGGGTCTCGGTCACCTTGGTAGCCAACTGGCACGTGTGCGGCTGTTTATCTGCCGCCTTCAGAAATTCCAGGTACTTCTGCGTTCCCGCGCGCTCTTTCTTGTCGGTCTCCTTTGCCAGCTCTTGCTCCAGCGCCGGAATTTTTTCTTTGCGCGGCCGGTACACCATCCAGGAGCGTTGAATGTCACGGTCCTGCGGTTCAATCGCGTACGCCGTGTCCAGCATCTTCCTGGCCTGCGCGTGATACGACGCGCTGCGATACACCCGGTACAGACCATAGGGCGCGCGCGCATCCCGTTCGCTCATGTTGTAGGCGGTGATGAACTCGCGCTGCGCCTCCTCGATCTTTCCCTTCCGAAACAGCACTTCGCCCATGGCGCTGTGCGTCAACGACTGCTCCGGCGCCGTCTTTATCCCTTGCTGCGCCGTCTCCCACGCCTGCTGCACCTTGTCCAACTTCAGGTAGGAGCGCACCACCCCTTCGCACGCCCCGCCCGATTTTGCGTCCAGTTTCAGCGCCTGCTCGAAGCCGCGCATCGCGTCCGTGAACTTCCCGGCGCGATACAAGCCTTCGGCTTGCGCCAGCGCGACCGCCGGCGTGGGCGGCGCAGCCGCCGGAGCGCTGGCGGCAGCGGGTGCTGCTGTGGTTTGGGCGGTGGCAAGACAGGGAACGACCAGGAGAATGGCGATGAGCGGCCCAAGCAGACGACGCATGTCCGACTCCCTGTATGAACTATGGAAAACAGGCAAGTCTAGTACTTTGCCGCGAAAACGCCAGCAAATCGTGGCCCCGCCGCTCTCGATACGGGTTCAATTGGGGCGGCCGTTTCAGTGAGTCACCTCACATTGCCATGTGACAACGCAGCGCGCCAGGCGATGCGCGCGCGCAGACTAGATCTGTCGTGCAACGACACTCCATCCCTCACACTGCACAAGCTAATCGCTAATTGCTAATTCGCTAATTGCTAGTACGGGAACGGCGCCTGATACCAGCGCTCCCAAATCTTGGCTTCCACGAACAGGCGGAACAGGTTGGAATCGATGTTGCCGTCCTTCACTTCCGTCTCCAGGATTTGCAGCGACCTTTCCAGCGTCACTGCCTTTTTGTAAGGACGGTCGCTCGCCCCCAGCGCGTCAAAAATGTCGGAGATCGTCATCATCCGCGTTTGCAGCGGAATCTCCGGCGCCGTCAGCCTGTTGGGATATCCCTTCCCGGTCAGCTTTTCGTGGTGGCCGCGCGCGATTTCCGGAATGTTACGGATCTCCTTGGTCCACGGAATCTTGCTGAGAAAGTCGAAGGTGTGCGTCACGTGCGACTCGATCAGCACCCGCTCGTTGTCATCCAGCGATCCCTTGCGGATCGAAAGCAGCCTCACCTCGTCAGGCGTCAGCAACTGCTGGTCCGCGCCATCGAAATCCAAAAAGTGCCGCGCGGCAATCTCCGTCAGCTTCTCGAAACTTCCTTCCGGCAGCACCGTCGGCTCGTTCGACTGCAGCACCGTCGCGAAATGAGCGTCCACTTCCTCCAACTGCTGCCCGACAAAGGCATCGAACTCCGTCTGCTTTGCCAGGTATTCGTCGCGCCCCTTTTCCAGCACGTAATTGAGCTTCGACTGCAGCGACCGCACCTGCATGCTGCGCTTCACGGAGTCGCGGAACCGCCGCTGCAGATCCCTAAAGTCCGCTGGAAGCAGCTTCTTCGCCTTCACCAGCACTTGCTCCGGCACGCCCACCTTGCCGAAATCGTGCAGCAGCGACGCGTACCGGATCTCCTTCATCTGGTCGCGCGTGAATTGGACGTCCTTGTACACCCCGTCGCCGGCTCGGTCCACCGTCTCCGCCAGCGCCACCGTCAGGTTCATCACCCGTTCCGAATGGCCCGACGTGGTCGGATCGCGCGACTCGATCGCCGTCACCGACGCCTTCACGAATCCCTCGAACAGCTCCTGCTGTTTCTGGTACAGCCGGCTGTTCTCCAGCGCCACCGCCGCCTGGCTGGCCAGCGACGCCACCATCTCCTGCTGCCGCACCGAGTACGCCACCACCTGCGTCACTACCGCCGACAGCGAATTCAGCTTCGCCTCGGCGTTCCGTTTGGCGTTGATCAACTGCACCACGCCCACGATCTCCCCCGTCTTCGGGTTGCGCATCGGCACCGCGATCATGGACTTGGTGCGGTATCCCGAATCCTCGTCGAACTTGCGGTTGAACGAGTACGGCACCAGCTCCGGCAGGTGATACGCGTCTTCCAGGTTCACGATCTCGCCCGTCTGCACCACGTAACCGGCGATGGACTTGTCGCTGATCTCCATCACCGCTTCGCGGAACGCGACGTTACCCACGGTGTCATTCTGCGGCAGCTTGAAAAGCAGTACCTTCTTGGTATTTTCCTTGCGGCTGACCACCAGCTTGGCGCCGCCGTACTCCTTCAGTTCCTCGGGTACGGGCGGCAGCGCCTCGCCCTCCAGCGGCACTTCTTTCACCAGGTACAACGACCCCGCGTCGCTCTTGGTGATCTCCCGCGACTTTTTCAGGATCATCTCCAGCAGCTTGTCCGTGTCGTGCTCGCCCGACAGCGCCGCCCCGATCGCGTTCAGCTCCTTGATCTCGTTGGTGGCGCGATCCAGCCGCTCGTTCGCCTCCCGCCGCGTCGCCGACAGATGGATGTGGTCCAGCGCCTGGTCCATCATGCGTTCCACCAGCAACGGCTGGGTATTGGCCGGCAGGTACCCGTACACGGCGCCGTCCAGCCGCGCGTCGCGGTAGCGGGTGTCGGAAAGGGCGATGATGCGGATGTTGGGCGCGCGCAGCAGCGGCTGGTATTGCGCCAGCAGCCGTTCCGAGGAGACCACCACGATGGTCTCCGCCTCGCGCGACGCCAGGTCGGCGTACTTCAACCGCGCGTAGCGCTGGCAGGCGGCAATCGCCTTGTGCGCCAGCGTGTCGCCATCGAAGCAGATGACGGCAGGCATGGTGCGCAAGGCGCTGGACACGCTCGCCTTGTCCGGCGTTGCTTTGGTGGTACTCATAGGCCGGCCTGACCAGCGCGCGCGCGCACACTGGTGCTTGCTGACAGAGCCGTCACTATAGCTCAAGAGCCGGGGAAAAAAAACCGTTGCCCCCGCTTGCAAGGGAGGTACCCTCCGTCCCGGGCGCTGACTTCGCAATCCATCCGGCCTTTCCGGTGCCTGATGTATAATCCCTCGCCTCTCCCCTCGGCGTTACTTGCGGAAGTCAGCCGCAACCCGACGAAGAAGTTTCAGTTTCGGGTTTTGAGTCCGCAGTTTCGGGTTCAGCTCCGACCGTCTGAAACTTGAAACTGAAACTGAAACTCGTTTGGAGGCCCATCATGTCGTCTGACCCGGTGAAAGGGGTTGTCCCGCCGAATGGCGGCGCCGCCGCTGCTGCTGACGCTTTCCCGCGCGAAGCCGTCGACGAGTCCAAGCCCGCGGCCGAGCCGCAGCATTTCCTGCAGCGCATCAAACTGTTCAGCGCCCTCTCCGTTGACGACTGCCAGCAGGTGGTCAAGCGCATGAAGCGCCGCGACTTCCTGCCCAACCAGATCATCGTCCGTGAAGGCGCGCCGGGCAGTTCCATGTTCTTCATCACCGCCGGCCTGGTGGAGATCCGCAAAAAGGACCCGCACACCGGCATTGACTTCCTCCTCAGCGAAATGGGTCCGGGACAGAACTTCGGCGAAATGGCGCTGCTCACCGGCAAGCCGCGCACCGCCTCCGTCACCTCTCTTCAGCCCACCACCTGCGCCGTGCTGGAACAGGCCGACTTCCACGACCTGCTGATGCAGTACCCGAAAATCGGCCTCGCCCTGACCACCGTGCTCGCCGAGCGCGTCGAGAACGCCAGCCAGCATGTCGGCATCGAATTCATCAACCTCGCCAAGATGCACTTCGATCCCCGCGTGCTCGGGTTGCTTCCCCTGCCCATGGTGCTGCAGCACAAGGTGATTCCCATCGCCTTCATCAATAACCGTCTCTCCCTCGCGATGGTCAATCCCAACAACATCATCGCCGTGGACGACATCCGCCGCATCATCAAGGGCGTCATGATCGAGCCGGTCGTCACCACCGAGGAAGATTTCAAAAAGTTCATGAGCACCACCTACAACCAGCTCATGAAAAAGGAAGAGGACAAGTCCGCCACCGGCGTCACCCCCACCACCACCCTGGCTGCGCCGCCGGCCTCGTCCGAGGCCATGATCGACATGATGCAGTCCGACCTCATCCGCGACATCCAGGTCTCCGAGGACAGAATCGCCGAAAGCAAGCAGGACCTGATGTCCGCCAGCGAGGACGCGCCCATCATCCGCCTCGCCAATTCCGTGCTCGGACTGGCCATCAAGAAGGGCGCCAGCGACATTCATGTCGAGCCCATGGAGAAAAACGTCATCGTCCGCTACCGCATTGACGGCGTGCTGCAGACCATCCAGAACCTGCCCAAAAAAGTGCAGCTCGGGCTTATTTCGCGCCTCAAGATCATCTCCAAGCTCGACATCAGCGAGAAGCGCCTGCCGCAGGACGGCCGCATCTCCGTCAACATGGAATCCAGGCCGATTGACTTCCGCGTCTCCACCATTCCCGGCAAGTGGGGAGAAAAGGTCTGCCTGCGCATCCTCGACAAGTCCAACACCATGCTGGGGCTCGACAAGGTCATCTCGCACGAGCCCACCCTCAAGCTCGTCCGCGAACTGATCAGCCAGCCCTACGGAATCCTGTACGTGACCGGTCCGACGGGATCGGGCAAAACCACCACGCTCTACTCCGCGCTGACCGAGATCAACGACCCGGGCTTCAACATCTCCACCGCCGAAGACCCCATCGAGTACGACCTCGCGGGCGTCAACCAGATCCAGGCCAACAGCGATATCGGCCTCGACTTCGCGCGCATTCTGCGCGCCTTCCTCCGGCAGGATCCCGACATCATCCTGGTCGGCGAAACCCGCGATAAAGAGACCGCGCACATCGCGGTGGAAGCCGCGCTCACCGGGCACCTGGTCTTCACCACGCTGCACACCAATTCCGCCGCCGGCGCCTTCACCCGCCTGAACGAAATGGGCATCGAGCCCTTCCTGATCTCGTCTTCCACCATCGGCGTGATGGCGCAGCGCCTGGCGCGGCGCCTGTGCAAGCACTGCAAGGAAGAGTACGTCGCCGAAGACGCGACCTGCGATTACATGGGCCTGCCGCGCGGCTCCAAGTTCTGGAAAGGCCGCGGCTGCGACGCCTGCGCCGGCAAAGGCGTGAAGGGCCGCATCGGAATCTACGAAGTGATGAAGATGAACGCCGAGTTGCGCACCATGGTCGCCAAAGGCGCGCTGACGGAAGAAATCCACAACGCCGCGCTGCGCCACGGCATGCTCGACCTGAAGAAATACGCGGGCTTACTGCTGCTGAATGGCGATACTTCGGTGGAAGAAGTGTTGCAGGTGGTGAGCGTGCAGGAATAAGCGTGAGGCACACGGGCCGCCCCGGCTGTGCGTAGTCGCGTAGCGACGGCCGAAAGTAGCCCAGAGCCTGCCCTGAGCGAAGTCGAAGGGACTTCAGTCCTGGGGAAGCCCGCCCCAAAAACTCTTCCGAGTCCCGTAGGTGTCTGTGTCGTAGCTGTCTTACGCCTCAGCGGCGGGTTAAGAAAACAGTTTCAGTCGATGCCGAGGATTCGGCTCGGCAGTTGGGTTCCCCAGTCGCTCACCCGCGCGCCAGGCGGGTCAGGTTGTAGGCAATGGCAGCCAGCATCCACTCCGTGGTGACGGCCGGCAATCCGCGCCGTTGGAACTTCCGCATCCCGCGCTGTTCCTTCAGAATGCCAAACACCGGTTCCACCACCGCTTGCCGCCGCCGATAGATTCTCCGTCCCTCCGGGCTGCGCAGCTTCTCCCGCATGCGTAAATGTTCCGGGTCCCGAATCGGGTTCTTCCCGATCCCCGCCGCCCGCTGCCCCGTGCACATCTCGTGTCGCAGGTTGTTGTCGGGGACGTACAGATCGATGCCGCGCTCCTTCATCTCGTACAGCGCCCGCCCGCTGAAAAAACCGGAATCCGCCGTCACCTTCTCCGGACGCGCGCCGCACTGTCGTTCCACCTCCTCCACCATCGGCACCAGCGACCCGTTGTCGGGGGCATGCTGCGTCACCCGCGTGGCCACGATGATGTGGTCGTCGCTGACCGCCATCTCCGGCGTGTAGCCCAACTCCCAGCCTTGCGCCGTCCGCAAAAACCGGCTGTCGGGATCGGTCAACGAGACCTGCTGTCGCCCTTTCTTGGGCAGCGCCGGGAGCCTGACCGTCTGCAGCGATTGCTGTTCGGCCGCGCTCAGCCGAACTCCGCCGTCCTCCTCCGGGTCCTGCGCGCTCGCCTTCTGCTGAAAGCCGCGTACCAACCGCCGGTCGCGGGCCCACTGCTGCCGTCGCGCCTGCTCCCACTCCACCACGCTGCGCCGCGAGGCGTTGGCCCGCACCCGCGTCGCATCGATCGCCACATGCCCCAGCCGCGCCATCCCCGCCCGCCGCGCCATCTGCACCACCTGCGTGAACACATCGTTGATCGCCCGCCGATGCCGCCGCAGAAACTCGCTCAGGGTCTTGTGGTCCGGCGCCAACCCGCCCGCCAGGTAGCGGAAGGCCAGGTCTTCCTGGATCCTCCGCTCCAGCCGCCGGGTCGAGGTCACCCGCAGACAAAACGCGTACAGCCATACCTTCAGCATCATCCGCGGCGGATACGCCAGCCGCCCCTCGGCCGCGTACGCCTCCTCAAACTGCCGCACCTCGAACTGTTCCACCATCGCGTGCAGGCGAAAACAGAGATGCTCTTGTCCCAGTACGTCCTTCACGTTCGGCGGCAGCAAGTACGCTTGGTTCGGATCGTAGTCAAAGAATCGTGACATGCCTCTTTGTCGCTCATCTCCCCTGTGAAAAACAAGCACCAGCTACGACACAGACACCTACGGGACGGCTGATCCGGTGATTTGCGTAGCCACTCAGAACCGCAGCAAGTACGACACCTTGACGAAGAATTCACGATTGTCATTGATGAAGCTGCTCCGGGTACGCAGCAGGCTGCCATCGGGACCGAGCGCCAGCAGGCGATCGAAATTCTCCGCGTTGCTGTTGTAGCCGACATAGATGGCCGTGCCGGGATGGACAAGGTAGGTGATCAGGAAATCGGCATTGACGTTCTTGGCCGGCGCCAGCGAAGTCCACAGCGGATTGCCGATGATGGAGTTGTATTGCAGGATGACGCGCGCCGACAGCTCGCGCGTGAACTGGTAATTCCACTTGCTGCGCAGGATGTGGTTGTTGAATGCCGGCAAGCGCGTTCCCACGCCGCCGAGGCGAAACCACAGGTAGGAGTTGTCAACCTGCAGCCGGTTGACGGGATGCAGCGTCATTTCCACGTCCACGCCGTTGCGCCGCGCCAGGTACGGTGGCAAGCCGGCCGCGGGCGCGTAGTTGACGCGCCTTCCCCAGCGATAATCAATCGAGAACGACACCTGGTTCGCCGGCGCGCTCCTGAACTGGACGACGTTGGTGTGGCGCAGGAAATCAATATTGCGCGTGAGCACGCCGAAATCGCGCGGGCGCAGAGTTTCCGCCTCGGTTGCGTAGCCGTAGTTGATGCGCGTCTGGCGATGGAACTCGATGTAGAACTGCGGCTCGACGCCCCAGTTGATCAGGTTCCCTTCGTGATCTTGAATCCTGTAGGAATTCAGGTCGGTGCCGTAGTTCAGAACGTAGCGGCTCTTTTTCGGCCACCAAGTGTAGTTCACGTCCTGGTTAATCGCGTGGATGTCGGGCTGCGGATCAAAACCCGACAAGGTGCGAAAGCCATCGCTGCGACCGGTGTAATGCAGGTCGGCATTCAGCGTGTGCGTGTTCTTCGACAGGTCAAACTCAAAAGCCGGCCCGGCCAGGTAGCTTCCGTCGGGATTGCGCGTGGCACTCTCCACCGCCTGGAAACTGGTGATCACGGTCTTGCTCAGCCGGATGCGGCCATCCACGCCGCCGACGCGATTGAAAGCGCCGTCGAACTCGCGGTCGGTGTAGATGACGCCGATGGTGGAATCCCGAAGAACGTCGCGGGCGACGCGCACGATGGCGAATTGCGCGCGCTTGCCGGCCAACGGATCGTTGTCGGGAACGATCAGGCCGGGCGAGCGGTCGTCGGCCACCAGCGCTCCGATCGAAAATCGGCCCGCGCGGCCCGTCAAGCGCGCGCCCAATTGTGGGTTCACAATTCGGCGCGTGAAAAACAGGTTGATCGGCGTCGCAAAGTAACTCGCGTTCTCCAGGAAAAACGGCCGCTTCTCCGGGAAGAAAACCTCGAAGCGCTGGCTGACGGTCACCTGCGGCTGGTCAGACTCGATCTGGCTGAAATCGGGTTCCACCGTGAAATCCAGCACCAGGCTTTTCTTGAGGATGAACTTGGAATCCAAGCCGCCATCCACCTTGGCGGTCCGCGCCGTAAAAGTCGGCGCCGTGGGTTCGCGCAGGTCGAGGCCGCGGAAGGCGCGGAACAGTCCGTACGGGATGAACTGCATGTTGCGTCCGGGTGAAATCTTCTCAATGCCCTTCAGATCGGCGGATTGGCTGGCCAGCCCGGAAACGTTCTGGGTGACGCGTGGCCAAAAAGTTTTCTCTCCGTTGCGGGTGATGTCGCGCTGCAGCAGCAGGCCCCAGGTTTGCACGTCGGCGTTGGTGAACCGCAGGCTCTTGAACGGGATGGCGATCCAGACCACGTATCCTTGCTTGGTCAGCTTGCCGCGCGAATCCCATACGGTGTCGAACGTGAAGTCCTCGTTGAACGTGGTTTCGTCGTCAATGCCGTCCTCTTGCACGCCGAGCGGATTCACCAGGAATTCGTACATGCGGTGATGGTCGTGGAATGTATCCAGCCACACGTCCACGAAGTCGTCGCCGAAGACCTGGTCGCGCGCGGTGAGGTGGGCGCGAATGGCGTTGGGATTGGAATCGAAACAGACGAAGATGATGTACAGGTTCTTGGCGTCGTAGCCGAGATAGGCGACGGTCTTTTGCGTGGATGGCGCGCCATCCTGGGGACGCCACTGGCGGAAATCATCCACCTTCGCCAGCTTCCCTTCCCATTCGGAGCTGGGCTGCATGGCAAGGAAATCCTCCAGTGTCGGGCCGGAGTTCAGGCGTGGAATGCGGACCGATGCCGCCGGCGGAGCGGGCGCCGGTGCAGGACGCGTTTGCGCCCCTACGGCACAGGTGGAGAGCAGGACCAGCGCGAAAATGAGCGTTGTGAAGGGCCGGATCTGCATGGTTGCGGAGCGCCACGGTGCAGGGACCGGCGCTTTGTATCGGACGTCGCAGCCGGGAAAATGTCACCGATGAAACCCGTCCTGCACAATGTTGCAGTGGCGCCCGAGCGATCAGCGTTTCCCCTGCTGCAATCCGGGATACGGCTGCACGCGGAGAGAAGTTCCCGCGGGTTTTACTTCTGACTTCTTACTTCTTAATTCTCATCTCGCCGCTGCGGTGGCCGGCTGCGCGGCGGTAACCGCCGCAAATGCCTTGTCGAGCATGCGGATGGCTTCATCCACGTCCGCCTTGGCGATATTCAGCGGCGGCGACATGCGAATGGCGTTGCCGTAGAGCCCGCCCTTGCCGATGATCAATCCGGCGCGCCGCGCCTCGTCGAGCACGCGGTTGGTCTCCTGCGGCGCCGGTTCCTTGGTGTTGCGGTCCTTCACCAGTTCGAGCGCCTGCATCAGGCCCATGCCGCGCACGTCGCCGATCAAGTCGTACTTGTCTTTCAGTCCTTCCAGTCCTTCGCGAAAATGTTGGCCGACGGTGTGCGCGTTGTCCATCAGCCGGTCTTCTTCGATCAGGTCAATCACCGCCTTGGCCGCGACCGAGGTCACGGGATTGCCGCCGAAGGTCGAGATTTGCGCCCCCTTGAAGCTGCCGGCGATCTCCGGGCGAGTCATGGTGATGCCCACCGGCACGCCGTTGCCCAGGCCCTTGGCGGAAGTCATGATGTCGGGCGTGACCTCCCAGTGCTCGATGCCGAACCATTTCTTTCCGGTGCGTCCCCAGGCGGTCTGCACTTCGTCGCTGATGAAGTCGCCGCCATACTTCTTGACGATCTTGAACACGATCTTGAAGTACTCCGGCGGCGGCGTGATAAATCCGCCCAGCCCCTGGATGGGTTCGGCCAGCATGCCGGCGATGGCGCCCGAAGTCGAGGTCTGGATCACGCTCTCTACATCTTCGGCGCACTTCACCCCGCAGTCCGGATACTTCAGTCCGAAGGGACAGCGGTAGCAGTACGGATTCATGGCGTGCACGACGCCGAACGCAGCCGGCAATGACGCGCGCCAGCTATGCATGCCGGTCATGGACTGCGCCGTCTGCGACCGGCCGCTGTACCCGTGGCGCAAAGCCACAATCTCGAAGTGCCCGGTGTGCATGCGGGCGAACTGGACGGCGGTCTCGTTCGCCTCGGTGCCGCTGTTGGTGAAATACGTTTTGCTGATCTCGCCAGGAGCGATCTTCGCCAGCTTCTCCGCCAGCGCGACGATGGCTTCATTGGGCAGCACCGTCGAGGCGTGCTGGATTTTGTCAATCTGCGCCTTGATCTTGGTGGTGACGCGCGGGTTCGAGTGCCCCACCGAGATGGTGACGATGCCGCCGAAGAAATCCAGGTACTTCTTCCCTTCGGTGTCCCACAGGTACTGCATGCTGGCGTGGTCGGTCACCAGCGGGTCGGTGAAGTAGGTGGTGACGGAGGGAAACAGGTACTGCTTGTATTTGGCAATGATTTCGTCGCGGGTCATGTATGCCTCACAGCGCGATTATCAGACCGGGAAATATAGCACCGGGACTAGCTGTTGGCCATCGGCCATGCGTCCTGAGTTCGATTGACTTGCCCGCCCGTCCAAGAAACCGAGACGGTCAGCGAACCAGGAGTTCGGTGAGTTCGTGCGTACGGGTGAGGACCCAGCCGTAATGAAACCCCAAGGCCGCCAGCGCCATGATTGCGGCCATGAACATCGGCCACAACTTCGCTGTTCCGGTACTCACGCGAGGCTGCCAGTTGAGTAATCTCTGCACGCGGTTGGCAAGAATGTCGCCTTGATGCGAAACCAATGCCATCACGATAGTTGTGGTGGGCACGCGCGGCATTTCACGAGCCATCTTGATAAGGGCAGATGCAAGGTCCACCGCCGTTTGCGGGTCGCTCGCCGCCGCATCGTCGGCTTCGATTTCCGCGGCGTGGATCCAATGGCGGTCCAGCGGTCCCAGGAACGGGAAAGCGCAGAAGCGGAGCAGCAATTTCCTAAGATTGTCGTGGTGTTGGACGTGGAACAGTTCGTGCCGGATCGCCGCCTGGAACTCGCCCGCGTCGAGCAACTCTCCGGCCTTCCTGGAGATCAGGATTTTCGGCCGGAATACGCCGGCGACCAGCAGGCCCGGCGCTTCACTACTCACTGCGATCGCTTCGGTATTGGAGTCGATCTTCCACCGCGGGGAACTCCTTGCGCACCCGGCAACGAACCGCGTTGTCCTCAGCCAGGCGGGGATTGTATTGGCTAGCCCAAAGAGAATTACCGCAACCCCGCCCAGGACAGCCGTTGCGCCCCACAATCCCAAGGTCTCCGTATCCAAGTCCGGCTCCAGCCAAATGAAGGATGGGATCGTGAGCAGGCACGCAATGCCAAGGGTGGTGGCGAATGGCAGCATCCGCAATGCAAACAGTTGGGAAGCGCGCAGAGAAGTGGCCCTGGTTCGAATCGCATTCCACCCCAACGCAACCGATCCCGACAAAGCGCAATAGGTCAGGAAGAAGATGCCGAGCGAAACGGCTGCTCCTCGGACCATGTACGTCATGGCTTTCCTTTCCTGCGCAGCTCGCGCTGCTTCCGGTTCACAGCGCGCGTCAGTTCATCGAGCAATGCGGTGTCATGTTCGGCGACGGTGTCCACAAGAAAGGAAACCGGCAAGGATGGATCCGCAGCCGACGCCAGCAATTGCTTGAGGTCAGGACCCAGAATTGTGCGGTAGAGATCCTGCTGTGTGTTTTTCAGGCGGTAGCGAAAGGCATGACCTCGTCCGTCCGGCGCACGGTCGAGAAGCCCCTTCTTGAAGAGACGATCCAGGGTCGTCATTACCGTCGTGTAAGCGGCATCGATCTCGTTCTCTTCCAGCAACTCGCGAACCGTGGCGTGGCTGCGCCTGCACACGACACCAAGAAGATGCAACTCCAGCGGACCGAGTTGATGCCGTCGGAAGAGCGGGTTGTCGAGCCAACGCACCATGTGGTCGAGTAGCTTACACTCTTTTTCCACTTTGGATTCCCGCTCACCCGGTTTTTCCTACTAGTCTGGTAGTAGCCGAGATGCTGCCGCTACGCTGCCGGCATGAAATTTCGTATGGCGATCCTCCTGAGTGTGCTGTTTTCATACGCTGCTGCACAGAACGCTCCCGGTCCCACCACCACTCCGCAGCAAAAGTTGCCGCCCGTTCAGGAACGTGTGGAAGTGACTGCCACCCGGCTGCCTGAGGATCCTGGCAAAGTCCCGGCCGCCGTCGAGGTGTTCACCGGAGATGAGTTGAGCGCACGCGGCGCCACCGACCTGCGCAGCGCACTGGCGTTCGCTACCGGCGTAGCGATAGCGCCGGGCGGAGACGCAGGACCGGCCAGTTCCGTGCCGGAATTTTGGGGACTGAAAGAGTTCGACGCGTTTCTCCTGGTGGTCGATGGCGTTCCCTGGGGAGGGACTTTCAACCCGGCATTGACTTCTCTCAGTCTCAGCGACATCGATCGCATCGAAGTCCTTCGGGGCCCAGCGCCGGTCACCTATGGTGCGACGTCGTTCGTTGGCGTCATCCAGGTCGTCCACAAGGATACGGCGTCCAAGGAGAGGACCCTGGAGCTGCACGGTGGCAACGATGCGAGCGGAGGGGCTGCGTTTTCCACCCCCATACCGCTGGGGGGCGACTGGGCATCCCGTCTTACGGTGGAGGGAGAACGGCTGGGATTCAGCGATGATCGTACGGCTTATCGCCGTGGTCACGGTCTGTGGCGCGTCTCGCACAAATCCTCGGACGGAAATCGCATCTGGTTCAACACCGACGTGAACTGGCTTGACCAGGACCCGGCCAGTCCCCGTCCGCGCGTGGGCACGGTTTTGTCGCCGCTGGTTCCGGTGGATTCGAACCAGAACATGGCGGGGGCGTTTCTCAATGATCATCGCGGAACGTTGATGGGAGGCTTTGACCATCCTGTCTTCGGATACGGCGAGTGGGTCACGACCGTGTCGGCCTCCCATAGTCGTCAGGACATCTTTCGGGGATTCCTCGTCGATGTCGAGGATGTTCCGGACAACGCCCACGGCTTCCGCGAGAAGATCCATTTGACCGATGTTTACCTCGATTCGCACGTGTCGTGGAAGCTGCCGCGGTCCGTCCGGTTGCTGGTCGGCGCCGATTACCTGCATGGATCGGGAATAGCGCGAGGAGCCGACTTCGACTACACGGCTCCGCTCAGCGGCTCGCCCGTGCCTTTCGTTCCGTCTCCCACTGACCTCGATTTCCATATCAACGACTACCGCGATTTCTTCGGCGCCTACGGTTCGGTGGAGTGGAGGCCGCTGGAGCGGCTGCGCATCGACGCCGGGATCCGGCTCAATGTGACCCGCGAGCATCAGCAAGTGATTGACGGAGGAGCGGGAACAAGCGACCAGCAGACACGCTCGGACGTGCGTCCTGGCGCCAGCGTCGGGGCGATCTTGACGGCATGGCAGAGGAACCAGGACTGGTTCAGCTTCTATGCGAACTACCGCGACACGTTCAAGCCGGCGGCCATCGACTTCGGCATCGGTGAAAGCGGCGGCGGAGACTTGATCCTCAAACCGGAGACTTCACGCAGCATCGAAGGCGGCATCAAGGGCCGGTTCTTCGATCGAAGGATGGAAGTGGAGGCCTCCGGCTTCCTGATGAACTTCGAAAACCTGGTGACCGCTACCAGCGTGGGCGGCGTACCGGCGCTGATCAACGCCGGCAAGGAGCGCTTCCAGGGATTCGAGTCCGAAGTGTCGCTCTTCCTTCGAAACAACGTGATCGCGCGCGCGAATTACAGCTTTCACGACGCCAGGTTCACCGACTTTGTTCAGGACTTCGGTGGCGTGCCGACGCAGTTGGGAGGAAAGCGGATCGAGATGTCTGCCCGGAACCTGGTGGCGCTCGGGATCGCTTACACTCCGGTGCGCGGGCTGCTGGGTGGCGTCGAAGTCAGTTACACCGGAAGCCGCTTTCTCAACATGCGCAATACGTCGCTGGCGGAAGGATTCGCAACCGTGGGTATCAGCGCAGGATATCGGACGCCGCGCTGGGAGTTTCGGGTGGATGCACGCAATCTGGGCGACCGTCGCGACCCGGTAGCGGAGAGCGAATTCGGCGATGCCCAGTACTATCTGCTGCCCAGCCGCCGCGCGGACGTTACTTTCAAAGTGCATTTCTAGCGGCCATGTTCGGCAGCCCCTCGGAATGACCACTGCTGAGGTGGACGTATTCGCCGGGCTCCCTCACGCTTCACTTCGCTCAGGTTCGGGACAAGTTCCGCCCGGCGCTTCCACCTTCTGAGGTCTGCGCGCTCGTGGACTTAACGATGTCCGCCAGCCGCAGCTCCAGCCCGCCGTATTCCGGATGATCGTTAAGTTCCAGCGTGAACGCCACATCCACCGCGTCGCCGGCGAGAATCGAGGCCTGCTGCACCCGTTCCGCCATGCGCCAGCCGAGCGCGTCAATGCCGCGTGAGAATTTCGTCGCGCCGTTAGGTAAAGACCCACATCTGCCAACACCGGGCAGATGTGGGGCACCATCGGGAACCCGCGGCGCACCGTCGGCCAGGCGCATCTTCACGTGCTTCTCTTTCAGGATCTTCGGCGCCAGGGCGACGCGCGCGCCGCGTGCCGCAAACACCGGCTCGGGATTGCTCATGCCGAACGGATTCAACTGCTGCACACATTCGTAGAAGGCGGGCGTGACCTGGTTCAGCGGCAGTTCGCCGTCATATTCCAGAACGCGTTCGAAATCCGCCGGCGTGAGCCGCTCGCGCGCATAGCGATCGAGCGCCGCCCGCAACGCCGGGACGCGGTCGCACGGCAGCGAAAAGCCCACCGCATGCGCGTGTCCGCCGAATCGCGTGAACATCTGGCGGCACGATTCCAGCGCGTCCAGCAGGTGGAACGAGGGAATCGAGCGCCCCGAGCCGTAGGCCTCGCCATCTTCGCGCGAGAGCACCAGCGCCGGGCGTCCATAGCGCTCCACCACGCGCGTGGCGGCGATTCCGATCACGCCGCGGTGCCACGCATCGCCGTCCACCACCAGGCAAAATGAGTCGCGCACCTCGGGCGCGCTCGCCAGCCGCTCCTCCACCGCTGCGAATATCCGCTTTTCCTCCAGTTGGCGGTCGGAATTGAGCTGGTTCAGCCGCGCCGCAATTTCCTGCGCGCGTTTTGCATCCTTGACGCTGAACAGTTCAATGACGTCCTGTGCGACGTCCATCCTGCCGGCGGCATTCAGGCGCGGCGCGATGCGGAAGGCCACGTCGGTCGCGGTCAGCTTTTTTGCGCTCAGCGCCGCCACCTCCAGCAGCGCCTTCAAGCCCGCATTGACCGGATGCCGCAGCCCGTCGAGGCCGAGACTGGCAAACACGCGATTCTCGCCCACCAGCGGCACCGCGTCGGCAATGGTGGCAATGGCAACCATCTTCAGAAACGACGGCAGCAGGCGCGCCCGCCCGCTTTCCTCCAGCAGCAATTGCGCCAGCTTGAACGCCACCCCCGCGCCGCACAGCGCTTTGCACGGATACGCGCAACCCGCCTGGTTGGGATTCAGCACCGCCAGCGCCGGCGGCACGCCCTGCCCTTCGGGCAGGTGATGGTCGGTGACGATCAGGTCTACGCCGAGACGCCGCGCGGTTTCGGCGGCGGCAAAGGCGCGAATGCCCGTGTCCACGCTGATGATGAGCGATACCCCGGCGGCCGCGGCGCGCTCGATGACGTCGTCCTGCATGCCGTAGCCTTCACGGATGCGGTGTGGGACGTGGAAGTCGGCGCTGCCGCCGCACAGCTCGATTGCGGTTTTCAGGATTACGATCGCGGTGGTGCCGTCCACGTCGTAGTCGCCGTAGATGAGGACCTGCTCGCGGTTGGCAATGGCGCGGCGCAGACGCTCGGCGGCGGCGTCCATCCCAAGCATCAGGCGCGGCGAGTGCAGTTGGTCGAGACTCGGGTGCAAGAAGTGGTGCGCTTGTTCGCCGGTCGTGATGCCGCGGGCGACCAGCAGGCGCGCGATGACCGGAGGAAGCTTGAGATCGGTGGCGAGTCGCGTTGCTTGTTCTTCATCCGCCGCTCGCAGGTGCCAGCGCATTCGAGAAAAGTATCACGAGTTGCGAGTTGCGAGTCCCGAGTCCGGAGTACCGAGTACCGAGTACCGAGTACCGAGTACCGAGTACCGAGTACCGAGTACCGAGTACCGAGTACCGAGTACCGAGTACCGAGTACCGAGTACCGAGTACCGAGTAAAGGCAAATGCAGATGCACTGGTCAGTCAACCTGTTTTTGGGGGCAAGGATTCTTTGCGGCGAGAACGGAATAAGAAGTCAGGTCAGAATTCGACGCTCGGTACTCGGTACTCAGTACTCGGTACTATCTTTCCTCGTCCTTATCGTCGGGCTCGTCAATCATGATGCCGCCATACTCCTCGGCGACGTCCAGCAGGCGTTGGTAGCGGTCGTACCACTCGGTGGAAACCTCGCACAGGAACATCGTTCCCTGGTACGGCCAGCCCAGTTGCAGGAACCCGGTCTTGCCGATGTAGGTGCGCAGCCAGCGGGCTTCGTCAACGTCTTCTTCGTTGGTGTAATTGGAATTGCGCAGGCGTTCGACCATGAAGTCCACATCCTCGCGGTCAAGCACCACGTCGTTCATGGTGAGGAAAGCCGCGCCGGATGCTTTGGCGAGCTCGACAAAATCCTTCCAGGCGTCCACGTTGCCGTGCGGGTCCCACATCACGCTGGTGACTTCGTCGTTGACATAACCGTGGAAGCGGCGCATGCCGTGGCCTTCGATGAAGGCGGTCATGTCATCTTTCAGGCTGGTAAGGTCGTCTTGCATGACGGACAAGTGTCGCACTTAATCCACTCTAACCAGTACATCATACTCCGCGGCAAGGTCGCGTGCGGCGGGCGTGATGATGGTTTTCGGACCTACGAAAATCTTGGCCTTGCGCTTCACCGCGGCGCGAATCTCCGCCTCGCTCACGAAATCCACCGCGCGCGGCTTGGGAGGAGGCGCAGCCGATGGCGGCGCGTCGGCCTTGGCCGGTCCGGCTTGCGTTGGGATCGCTGCCGGTTTCGTGGCTGGCGGCGCGACCTGCTTGCCGGCAAGGAAGCGGTCCACGGCGCGCGCTACCGACCAGTTCACGCCCGTTCCGGCTGCCGGCGCCGCCGTTTCCGCGGGTGTTGCGCACACGCCGCAACTCGCAGCCGAGGTTGTTGCCACACTGGCAACTGGCAACTGGCCACTGACCACTGCGGTCACCGGCCTGGCCTCGTAGGCGATCCGCCGCAGGTTGATCAGGTGCAGCGGCGAAATGTTGTCCGAGGTAATGTTGCCGCCGGCGGCGCCGCAGCCCAGCGTCATCGCCGGAAATAAATTGGTGGACGAGCCGATCGAGCCCTGCGGCGCCGGGCTGTTCACCACCACCCGGTACGCGGGCATCTTCAGGCCGTACTCGCGGATGACGGCATCGTCCTTGGCGTGAATGGCGCAGGTGTGCCCCAGGCCGCCGAAGCGCAGCAGTTCGGCGCAACGCGCCATCGCCGCCGCGCGGTCTTTTTCAAAATAGAGTGCCAGCACCGGCGAAAGTTTTTCCGCCGACAGCGGCTCATCGCGTCCCACCTTGTCCAACGGCGCGACCAGCACGCGCACGCCCGAGGACACGCGCAACCCCGCCAGCTCGGCGACCGTCACCGCGCTCTTGCCGACGAACTTAGGACAGATGGTATGCGTCTCGGTGTTGACCATCTGTTTCCCGAGTTTCTGGATTTCGTCGCGGCTCAGCAGGTGCGCGCCATTTTTCGCCAGCTCCTTCAGGATCGGTTCGCGTACCGATTCCTCAGCCACAATCGCCTGCTCCGACGAACAAATGGTCCCGTTGTCGAACGTCTTGCCGAACACCACGTCGGCGACGGCCTTGGGCAGATCGGCGCTGCTGTCAATCATGGCCGGAACATTCCCCGGCCCGACGCCAAACGCCGGCTTGCCCGAGCTGTAGGCCGCGCGCACCATCGCCATCCCGCCGGTAGCCAGGATCACGCTGGTGCGCCGGTGCTTCATTAATTCCTGCGTGCCCGGAAGGCTGGGAGTATTGAAGCAGCAGATCGCGTCGGCCGGCGCGCCCGCCTTCACCGCCGCGTCTTTCATGATCGCCGCCGCCTCGCAACTGCAGCGCAGTGCGGTCGGGTGCGGGCTGAGCACGATGGCGTTCCGCCCCTTGATGGCGATCAGGATTTTGTAAATCGCGGTGGAAGTCGGATTGGTGGACGGCAGGATCGCCGCCACCACGCCCACCGGTACGGCAATTTCAATGACGCCCTGCGCCTTGTCCTCGCGCACCACGCCGACCGTCTTCAGCGGGCGGATGGCCTCATACACCCGCTGCGACGAAAACAGGTTCTTGATTACCTTGTGCTCGACCACGCCATAGGTGGTCTCTTCCACCGCGATGCGCGCCAGTTTTTCCGCATTGGCAGTGGCCGCGGCCGCTACCGCGTCCACGATGCGGTCCACCTGCTCCTGGGTGAAGGTCTGGAATTCGAGAAAGGCCTTGTAGGCGCGCTCGATCAGATCGCGCGCCTCGGCGACGGAGCGCTCGTCCTTGGTCTGCGGAGCGACGCTCGGGGCAGTAGCGGTGCCTGATGTAGATTCCAAAGCCACGGGGAAATTGAAGCGATTTGTGATTTAGTGATTTGTGATTTAGCGATTTGCCGGAGGTTCAGGTGAATCGCTAAATCACCAAATCAGTCAATCACCAAATGTGTCTAGTCGGCGCTTGCCTTTTTCGCTTTCGGGGCGGCGCCGCTGATCATCGGCATCGAAGTTTCCAGGTCGCCGTGCGGACGCGGAATCACGTGCACCGCGACCAGTTCGCCGACGCGGCGCGCGGCGGCGGCGCCGGCATCGGTGGCCGCCTTCACACTGGCGACGTCGCCGCGCAAGATCACCGTCACGAATCCCGCGCCGATGTATTCCTTGTGAACCAACTGCACGTTGGCGGCCTTGACGGCGGCGTCGGCGGCTTCGATCGATCCGACGAGGCCCTTGGTTTCGATCATTCCCAGTGCATCCATCATGTTCGCTCCCTGGAACCCGCGCGGACACAAGCCGCGCGCAACAGTTACGAGTGCCTGCGTACCTTACTACGCAGACCGCCATGGGTCAACGCTCCCTCCCGGGCGCCCGCGTTTCCGTGTGTTAAACTTGAGTGTTTAACGCCACCAACTTTTACGCACTATGGTCCTGTCCAAAGAATATGTGGGCTACCTGGCCCGCGAGATCTCGAAAAAACTGGTCAAGGGCGAATTCATCGAGACCAAGAATCTGCCCGCCGTCACCGAGCGCGTCCACGGCGCCATGCTCGACGAAATGACGCTGGAAGACCGCATCAACGACGAAGTCCGCATCATTCTGGAAACCTACTCCGAGGAGATGCGCCGCACCGGCGCCAATTACCAGGAAATGTTCAAGAAAGTGAAGAACGAACTGGTGCGCAAGTACAAGGCGGTGCTGTAGTGCGGGTGGACATCAGGTCGGAAGAGCCGTATCGCGTCAGCCGCGACAAGATGAACGTGCTGGCGCGTGCCGTCACCGAAGCCCTGGCCGCCATGGAAGGCGTGAAGTTGGCCAAGGAAAAGAACACCGTCCGCCTGGAAGTCCGCCGGCTGCTGGAGGAACTGCTCGCGCAGGAGAAGAAGATCGACCTGGAAGCACGCCGCAAGATCGAGTCCCAGAAGCGTACGATCCTGGAGGGCAGCCAGGAGTGGGACATCCTCTACCGCAAGTACTACAACGAGCTGGTCAAGAAGCTCGGCATCTAGCGCAACCCCGCCGCAGTCCTTTCGCCAGCCAGTTCGGAAATGAACTTCATCCCGTAGCATTTCGTATCAACCAGGGGGGAATCCTTCGGTTTGCGATAGCATCTAATACGTAGGAACGAATTTATGGGTAACGCACTGAAAACCACGCTGCTGCTGGGCCTGCTGACCGGCTTCCTGCTGTTCGTCGGCCAGTACTTCGGCGGGCAGAACGGGATGATCCTCGCCCTGGTCTTCGCCGGGGTCATGAACTTCGTTTCTTACTTTTTCTCCGACAAGATCGCGCTGGCCATGTACCGGGCGCAGCCGGTCACGCGGGAAGACCTGCCGCGCGTCTACCAGATCGTGGAGCGCCTGACGCAGCGCGTCGGCATCCCGATGCCGAAGATTTACGTGATTCCCAGCGATTCGCCCAACGCCTTCGCCACCGGCCGCAACCCGAGCCACGCTTCCGTCGCGGTGACCCAGGGAATCCTGAACCTGCTTACCGATGACGAGATGGAAGGCGTGCTCGCCCACGAGCTTGGGCACGTGCGCAATCGCGACATCCTGATCAGCTCCATCGCCGCCACCATCGCCGGCGCGATTACCCTGGCGGCCCGCATGGCCATGTGGGGCGCGATGTTCGGCGGGTACGGCGGCCGTGACGACCGCGATCGTGGCGGCGGCATTGGCGGCTTGTTCATGATCATCCTGGCGCCGATTGCGGCCATGCTGATCCAGCTTGCGGTGTCGCGTTCGCGCGAGTACGCCGCCGACGATACCGGCGCGCATCTCACCGGCAATCCCAACGCGCTCGCCAGCGCGCTGCGCAAGCTCGACGAATACTCGCGGCGCGTGCCGCTGCAGGCATCTCCCTCAACCGCGCACCTGTTTATCGTGCAGCCGTTCCTCGGCACGAGCGGATTGAACCTGGCAAACCTGTTTTCCACCCATCCGCCCATCGCCAAGCGCATCGAGCGGTTGACCGGCCATCCGGCTGAGTTCGACGTCTAAGCCTGTATCCGTGACATCGGGAAAAGACCCACATTTGCCAACAACGGGCAAATGTGGGCCATGCGCGCTCCTGCTGCCTACGGATCGATGATGACGGTCGGCGGCGATCCGCCTTTCGCTTCCACCTTGCCATCGCAGAAAACCCTGTAGTGGTGGATTCCGCGAGGCAGGGTTTTCTTCAGAGTCGCACGCACTTCGTTAGGGATGGAGTAATCGAGCGGCTCGAAGATATCGCCCTGGATGTCGATCTTGCAGTCGTAATACTTGAACACCAGCGTGTCGCCGGCGCTGGCGAACTTATGTGGGGGCACGACTCTGTGCTCGGGCGTTCCTCTTGTCGTCGAGGAACTTGCCCACGATAACCGGTTCATCATCGCGCCAGGGTCGGCTGCCCCTCCGCTCCGCGATGGTTACCATCTTTGGCTGAGTTGCCATACATCACCTCTCTCTCTCTTCAATGCTGATATGCTCTCAGCTGTGCAGCCTTCAGCTGGTCTAGTCCCAAGAAATTCCACTTGCGATCGCGTTCGATTTCCGCACCGGGCCAGCCTGAAGCCCGCGAGCCAGTAAATGCGCGTCGCGATCGTCCAGCTGGAGTAATCAACGCAGAAAAGCGCAGATCGAATGAAGTATTTCAGATCCTGCTGAGTAGATCGCGGGCGCGCGCGGGGTGTCCCAGCACGGAGTAACAGTCCGCCAGGCCAGCTTCTTGGCGTTGTCGCGCGGGTTGATCTTGAGCTCCCGCTCCATCATTCCGCTGCGCGCTGGTAGGCGGCGCGTGCCTTTCCTCTGTCCGGGCGCCCAGGTAGGCTGACGCGGCGGATTGCCAGATGCGGGAATCCGTATCGTTCAATTGCAGCGCCTTCTCGTACATGCGCGCCGAATCATCGTATTTCCCGGCCGCGAAATACACTGCGCCGAGGTTACTAGGCGCGGTAGTCGGCTGGATGGGAGGGATTTTAAGAGCTGCTGCGCCTCCTGGTACTTGCCCTGCAAGTAAAGAACGCCGCCGAGGTTGGTGTAGCCGCGAACGTTTCGGGCGCCAGTCGGGCGCGCGCGGCGGGCCCGCGGCGCGCCGGGGCGCATCGCGCTGTATCGCGCAGTTGTCTTGCGCTCGAGCGCGCCGGAGCTCATCGCCGCGCGCGCGGGCGCCGCCGCGGCGGCCGCGCGCCGCGGCGCCGCCGCCGCGCGTCCGAGCGCCGCCCCGGTCCCGGGGGCGCGCGCCGGTTCGGCAGCGGCAGCAGCTCATGGCCGGAACGAACCGAGTCCGCTCCCAACGTCGCCAACGCCTCGCCAGCGCGCGGCCAGCGCAACCGGCCGTCTAAGGCGCGGACAGCGACCGCCGATTCAGAGGGTGCGAACCAGCAAGACCCGCCCGCGCACGAAACGAAGGCACGGCACGCCGCCACCCCAGAAAAGCAGATCGAAGAAGATCAGACCGCGCATCGCGTAATCAGCGCAGGTTTAGCGTTCATCTGCGTTAATCAACGGCAGTGATGTTTTTGCGTGAGCCGGAACGATCATCAAGTCGCTCAGCCGCCAACCTGAGACCTGAGCGCTGGTTTAACACGATTACCAAGGTCGGCAGGCTGACGGCTGATAGCTGATGGCTGAGACACAAACCAACAACAACCAGCGAAGCAGACGCTGGTTAACACGATACCAAGGCGGCAGCTACGGCATGCTGAGGTGAGAAAAAAAAAAAAAAAAAGCTAGTTTACAATCGCTGGGTAATGTCTCCCCACACCATCCAGAGCTCGGCAACCCGCGCAGCCGCGTTGCAGGCGGCGCTGCGCACCATCATCCGCGGCCAGGACGAGGTCATCCGTCTCGCCCTGGTGACGCTGTTCGCGCGCGGCCACCTGCTCATCGAGGGCGTGCCCGGCGTCGGCAAGACCACGCTGGCGCAAGCGCTGTCGCGCGCCCTGGACTGCGCCTTTCAGCGCATCCAGTTCACCAGCGACATGCTGCCCAGCGACGTGCTCGGCATCTCCATGTACTCCGCCGTCGAGCAGCGCTTCGAATTCAAGCGTGGCCCGGTGTTCACCAACGTCCTGCTCGCCGACGAAATCAACCGCACTACGCCGAAAACCCAGTCCGCGCTGCTGGAGGCGATGAACGAATCGCATGTCACCGTGGACGGCCACTCCTATTCGCTGCCGCAGCCCTTCCTGGTGATGGCTACCCAGAACCCGGTCGAGCACCACGGCACCTATCCGCTGCCGGAATCGCAGATGGACCGCTTCCTGATGCGCGTGCACATGGGATACCCCACGGGAGCGAGCGAGCGCGAAATCCTGCGTTCCGAGGCGGGCGCGGCACAGCTCGACAGCGTGCGCCCCGTGCTTACCGCCGCCGACGTGATCGGCATCCAGGATGAGGTCACGCGCGTCCGCGTGGACGATTCGCTGGTGGAGTACGCCCTGGCGATGGTCAATCGCACGCGCGAATCGGCGTATCTTTCCCTCGGGGTCTCGCCACGCGGCGGCATCATGCTGTTTCGCGCCGCGCAGGGTATGGCCTTCCTCGACAGCCGCACCTTCGCCACCCCGGACGACTTCAAGACGCTGGCGGTCCACGTCTTCGCGCACCGCGTCGTGGTCAGCGGGCGCTACTCGTCTACCTTGAAAAAATCGCAGCAGGGGGAAGAGATCCTGCGCGAGATCGTGGACGGCGTGCCGGTGCCGGTGTAGCAGTTCAAGTAGTGTGAGAAACGACTCGGGGGGGGGGGGGGGGGGGGGGGGGGTTTTTGGGTGAGGAGTGAGGGGAGTTGTTGGGATGTTGATTTAGATATGTCGGATGAATTGCACTATATGTCCGTGCTGCGCTTTTTCATGTTGCTCTCGATGGTGATCTGGGTGGGCGGGATCATCTTCTTCTCCTTCGTGGTGGCGCCCGCACTGTTCAGCGTGCTGCCCACGCGCCATCTCTCCGGCCTGGTGGTGACCCGCACTCTCACCTCGCTGCACTGGATCGGCGTAGTCTGCGGCGGCATCTTCCTGATCTGCTCCACCTTCGCGGCCTACCATACCTCGGGCAGCGTGCAGGCCAGCGCTGCACGCAACCTGCTGGTGTTTGCCATGGTGGTGGCCACCCTGTTCTCGCAAATTGTTGTCAGCACGAAAATGGCGGCCCTGCGCGCCGAAATGGGCGAGATTGATAAAATCTCCGCCGCCGACCCGCGCCGCGTCGCCTTCAACCACCTCCACCAATGGTCTACCGGACTGGAGGTCATCGTCCTCCTGCTCGGCCTGGCGACTCTGTACATCATTGCGCGTAACTGGGCCATTCCCGTAATGAATGCCCTGAGCGCGCGCTCGCTCTCCACCCGCGCCTAAATCTTTTAGGTTGGGGAACCTTTGCGGGTAACGTGGGAGCCGAGGCCCAACCCCGGGCATACTTGTTATGATTAGTAGTTTCTCAGCGAGGCGCGGAATCCGTAGCCAGCCCGTCTTCGCTAACTACTAACTACTAATTACTGCTTTATGAAGACTGGAATCATCGGCCTGCCCCAGGTAGGCAAGACATCGCTGTTCAAGATCCTGACCAAGGCGCAGCTCTCGCCGCAGCACGTCAATCCGCGGGAAGCGCACGTGGGCGTCGCCAGGGTCCCCGACGACCGCCTCGACCGCCTCGCCGCGCTGTATAACCCGCGCAAGCTGATGCACGCCTCGGTCGAGTACGTGGACGTTGCCGCCATGCCGGCGCACGCCTCGCATGCGGAGGCCAAGGCCGGCGCCGGCCTGAGCGACGCCATCGTCGCCAATATCCGCCAGGTGGACGCCATCGCGCACGTGGTCCGCGCTTTCGAAGATCCTGCCATCGCGCACGTCGGCGAAATCAACCCGCTGCGCGACATTCAAAACGTTGATTTCGACCTCATGGTCAGCGACCTCGGCCAGGTGGAGAAACGCCTGGAGCGCCTGCAGAAGGACTTGAAGAAGCAGAAAACGCCCGAGCTGGAAAAAGAATTCGATCTTCTCCGGCGCTGTACGGCTTTCCTCGAGCAGGAGCGCCCGCTGCGCGAAATGGAGATGACGCCGGACGACAAGAAGCGCATCCGCGGCTTCATGTTCCTGAGCGAAAAGCCCATCCTGCACGTGCTCAACATCGGCGAGAGCCCGGAACTCGGCCGCGAACTGGGGCAGGCGGTCGAAAAATTTGGCCTGAAGGAAGTTACCGCGCGCCCCAGAACCGGCGCCACCGCGATCGGCGGCAAAGTAGAAGCCGAGCTCGCCGAGATGTCCGACGCCGACGCCGCCGAGTTCCTCTCCAGCTACGGCATGGGCGAGAGCGGCCTCACCCGCCTGATCCGCAAAACCTACGAGCTGCTCGGCCTGATTTCCTTCTTCACCGTCGGCGAGGACGAGTGCCGCGCCTGGACGATCGAGAACGGCACCAGGGCGGTCAACGCAGCCGGCGTCATCCACACCGACCTGGAGCACCACTTCATCCGCGCCGAGGTCATCCGCTGGGACCATCTTCTCGAAGCCGGCTCGGAAGCCAACGCCCGCGCGCACGGAACTCTGCGCCTGGAAGGTAAGGACTACGTGGTCAAGGACGGCGATGTCATGCACATCCGCCACAGCGGGTGAGTGTGGCACACACGCCGCGTGTGAAAAACTACTTGCTCACCAGTTCCCACTCCTGCTCGCCCAGCTTGATCAGAGCGCCGCGGTCCTCGTCGAGCAGGTATCTCTGCCGGATCAACTCATCCAGCGCTGTCCTGAATCTTTTCATGTAATCTTCGCGGCCGCTGTAGCGCTCGGCGATAGACTGCCGCGGATCGCCTTCTCTTTCGTTCTTCCGCCGTCTTGGCAAACGGCAGGTACGAGCCCTCGAACGACACCCGCTGGTCGGGCGCTCCGATCGAAGCATCGCGCAGGTTCCAGCCTGTGTACGTCGCCAGCGGCACGCTGACTTGCGGCAGCCGGATGCCGCCGCGTTCATTTCCGTCCTCATCCACCTGCGGCACCAGCACCGGAAACGCCTTGCCGACCTTCGGCGGTTGCGCGCTCATCACGCCGTCGCGCCAGTTCGGCCCGAAATCGAGGCGCCACGCTTCGCTGGCCTCCTGCGCCCGGTTCACGCCTGGAATTGTGGGAAATGCATACTTCGCCAACGGCGCCAGCGTGCCATCGGCGATCTTCGGATACCGGCTCTCCGGCGGCGCGGCCGTCCTACGCACCCATGCGTCCATGTTCCGGATCATGCCGCGCCAGAAGTACTTCACCGGAAGCGGCGACTCCGGTTGCTGTCCTAGCAGGTCGTCTTTGCCTTTCGCCGGCGGAAACGGACCCGAGAAGTGCTGCAAGCCGGTGAAGTGATAGATACGAACATTGGCCGAAGGCGCCACATCGCGCTTGCCGTCCGCGGTGGTGTGAATCAGCGAAGCGGCCCTTCCCCAGTACTCGTACGAAGTATTGGAGAAAAATATTTTGGGGACTGCCTTCTCCGCGGTCGCGCGATCCAGCAGCCCCGCTTTCTCACCGCTCTCCGGGTCCATTTCCGGCTGATCGGTAAAAGGAAAGATGTCGGTCGGGAAAAATATGGACGAGGTTGGCTGCGCGTCGCGCGAGGGCTGCGCGAAGCGGCAGTTGAAGCTGCCGCGTCCCGCCCCCGCCACGTGCGCCAGCACGCCGTCCAGCGACATGCGTCCCTGCTCGTCGGCGTTGAACCCCTGGTACAGGAAGTCGCGCAGAAATCGTCCGTTCTGCGAAATGCCTTCGCCGATCACGCGCGACACCGCCGCCACTGCCTGCGGATCGTGCTTCACGTAGGACGCGAAGTCCCGCACCGCGGCAAATCCAAGGCCGGCTACCACCGGGTCAGCCACGGCGTAAACGTACTCGTAGATATTGCCCGGCTGGAAGCCTCCGGCGAGATGGATGTAGCGGTTGCTGTCCTCGAATTTTCCGTTGACGACTCGTGCGAAGCGCCACTGCGCGCGCGGGATCACCGTTCGCGGCGCCAGGCGTGAATCGCGGACGGTCAGCGCGTTGCGCTCGTCGTCCGGCTGCGCAGCCGGGTACTCGCTGCCGCCGATGTTCCCCAGGATCAGGTGCCCGAGCGGAATCTCCTCCATCGGCTTCGAAAGCATCACATCGCCGCGCAACAGGCCGATGATCGTCTTGCCGTGATCCTTCGCCACCGGCGCGCTCATGTGCAGCGCGTCGTCGCCCACCGCGTCCCACTGCCAGCCCAGTGCGGCCACGGTGAAGCCGCGCACCAGCAGCCATCCGTCGCCCGCGCTCTTATTCAGGTCCCAATCGCCGCCGTCTACCAGCGCGATAATCCGCGAGCGCCCGCGGTTCGGCACCTCCAGCAGCATGGAACCGTTGCCGCGCATCATGTCCTTCGGCCGCACGAGTTGGAAGTCGGCCCAGAACTCCACTTCGCCATTCTTCAGGTTCGCCGCTTTGTCGAGGTCCACGATGCGCCGGTTGCGGGCGTTGGCGGCCGCCACGGCGAAATAAACCTTCCCGGTGATGCGCTCGTACGGGCCAACCTCACCGAATGGCTGTCCACCGAGCACGTCCTGGCGCGACGTGACCTCGACGCGCACCACCCGCGCGTTCAGTGCAGGCGCAAAGCATGCAATCAGCAACAGCAGCATGACAAACCGTCGCAATTTCATGGGCGCGAGTTTAGCAACTCCCTTCCGCGCTCGTCACCTTCCCTGCTGCACCTCCTGCCGCTTTGCGCGTCCGCGCCATCCGCATCGAACCTTCCCCAGCTACCAGCCACCGTCGTGTTAACCTGCGGCGATGCAGGCCTCCGCGTTGCAAGACGCCATCCGCAACTTTCCCGATCTGCGCACGCCGCGCCTGCTCCTGCGCCGCCTGCGCATGGAAGATGCCGGCGACATCTTCGCCTACGCCTGCGACCCGCCGATGACGCGCTTCGTTTTCTGGGAGCCACACCGGACGCTCGATGATACGCGCGAGTATCTCCAGCGCACGCTGCAGGGATATGCGGACGGGCTTCCGCCCTGCTGGGGTATCCAACACCTCGGCGACGGCGTCATCATTGGCGGCTGCGCATTCCACGAGGTCAGCTTGATGCACGCGCGCGGCGAGATCGGCTACGCGCTCGCCCGCAAATACTGGGGCCAGGGGCTGATGACCGAGGCCGTTCGCGCCATGCTCGATTACGGGTTCAACACCCTGCGGCTCAACCGCATCGAAGCGCGCTGCGATGTCGAGAACACCGCCTCCTGGCGCGTGATGGAAAAGGTTGGAATGAAGCTGGAAGGCGTGCTGCGGCAGAACATCATCCTGCACGGCCGGCCGCGCGATGCCCGCATGTATGCCATCCTGCGCGAGGACTGGCCGGCCACAGAAACTTAAGGCCTGTCATCCTGAGCGAGAGCCTGCCCTGAGCGAAGTCGAAGGGGCGCACGCCCGAGTCGAAGGACCCCTGCCAGTTCGACCGCACTCAGTCGTCGAAATGCACTTCTACCTATGTCTTCCTCCGCGTCCTCTGCGTCCTCTGCGACTTGGTTTGCTTTTCCCCGAACACGCGCGCGAAAATTTTGTCCACGTTCCGCAACTGCCGCTTCAGGTCGAACGCGCGCTCGATCTGCTGGCGCGAAACGCGCGACGCGATCTCCGGCTCGGCTGCGATCAGCTCGCGGAAATTCGCGCCGTCCTGCCACGCTTTCATCGCGTTCCGCTGCACGATGCGGTACGCATCCTCGCGCGTCAGCGTGCCGCCCTCCACCAGGTCGAGCAGGAGTTGTCCGCTGAACACCAGCCCGCCCGAACTCTCCAGGTTTTGCCGCATCCGTTCGGGATACACCACCAGGGTTTCGACCAGGTCCGCCATCTTCGCCAGCATGTAGTCGGCAAGGATGGTGGAATCGGGCAGGATGATGCGCTCCACCGAAGAGTGCGAAATGTCGCGCTCGTGCCACAGCGCCACGTTTTCCAGCGCCGCCTGCGCATTCGACCGCACCACGCGCGCCAGACCGCTGATCTGCTCGAAGTTCACCGGATTGCGCTTGTGCGGCATCGCCGACGAGCCCTTCTGCTTTTCGCTGAAGAACTCTTCGGCCTCACGCACCTCGGTGCGCTGCAGGTGGCGGATTTCCACCGCGATCTTGTCCAGCGAAGAGGCAACCACCGCCAGCGTTGCCAGGTAATTGGCGTGGCGGTCGCGCTGGATCACCTGCGAGGAAATCGCCGCCGCCTCCAGCCCCAGCCGCGCGCAAATCTTTTCTTCCAGTTCGGGTTCCAGGTGCGCGAACGTGCCCACCGCGCCGGAGAACTTGCCGACGCGCATCTCCTCGGCCGCGCGTTCCAAGCGCGCCAGGTCGCGCGCCATTTCGGCATACCAGTTGGCCAGCTTCAGGCCAAAGGTGATGGGTTCGGCGTGCATGCCATGCGTCCGTCCCACCATCGGCGTGTGCTGGAATTCGAAGGCGCGCCGCCGCAACACGTCGCGCAGCCGCTTCACGTCGCCCAGGAGGATCGCCGATGCCGCCTTCACCTGCAGCGCCTGCGCCGTATCCACCACGTCGTTGGAGGTCAGGCCGTAATGCAGCCAGCGCGACTCCGGTCCGATCTTCTCCGCCACCGCCGTGGTGAAGGCGATGACGTCGTGCTTCACCTCGGCCTCGATCTGGTGAATGCGCGCCAGGTCGAAGTCCGCTTTCTGCCGGATCACCTTCGCCGCCTGGCGGGGCACCAGACCCGCTTCCGCCAGCGTCTCGGTGGCGGCAATCTCCACCGCCAGCCACTGGCGAAACTTGTTCTCCTCGCTCCAGATGAGGCCCATCTCCGGGCGCGTATAACGGGCGATCAAGGACCCTCCTGTCGCGGCCAACCTGAATAGCCGAACCGCTCATTCTAAATGGAGTAGCCCCCGCCACCTAGCTCGGCGTCTTCCGGCCGCCTGGGGCGCCTGGTTACTGCTCCGCCAGTGCACAAAAGTGGTAGGGGAAAATACATCGTAACAGGATTGAATTTCCCGCAACTTGCGCTAAGATTCTCCGGCTTTGCGGCACGCCGGGGGGGAGCGCGGGCGGTGCGCTCGGGCTGCACCACATTCCGAGGGCCCGGACTACGATGCCGAAATGTGCGCTGCGGCGTCTGCTCGGCGCCGGTCAGGTCCCGATCCAGACCATCGGGCGGCCAGCGCCCGAAAACCGAAATCATATCGTGTTACGATGAAAGGTGAGCTCATGAGCCCGCGCGGCAACGTTCAACCGAACTACAAGGCGTTGGCGGAGTTTCGTTACCAGATCCGCCGGTTCCTCCGTTTCAGCGAAGAGACGGCGCGTGCCGGCGGCCTCGAGCCGCAGCAGTACCAGCTCATGCTGGCGCTCAAAGGCATACCCGGCGATGTGCGCGGCCGCATCGGTGAAATCGCCGAGCGGCTCCAGATCCAGCATCACAGCACGGTGGAGTTGGTGGACCGGCTGGCGCGCCGCGGACTCATCAAGCGCCGCCGCAGCGGGTCGGACCGCCGCGAGGTCTTCCTCGAGCTCACGCCCCGCGGCGACAAGTTGCTGCAGGAGATGGCGCTGCGTCATCGGGCGGAATTGCGCGAGATGGCGCCCGACCTGGTCGCCGCGCTCAAGAAAGTGGTACGCGACACCCAGGCCGATAACGGGCCGCGAGCCGGCAAGAGCACAGCAAGCCGCAGTTGAGACAAGAGCCTAAGGATGACCGGACCCAAGGAGCGCCCGAACACTCCAAACCTCCATCATTTCCCGCCGCGCAATCCTGACGACGCTTCCGCGCGAAGCAGCAGCGTCACCGAATATGTCGCAGGCTGTTTTTTCGCGTCCAATGCTGCTCTGGATCATCTACCTAGTAGTGGGGCCCTCGTATCCCTCGGATCTTAGGACTCGCGGAGCGAAATGGAAGTTATTGTTTACTCGTCCAGTTGGTGCCCGGACTGCCGCATTGCCAAACGATTTCTCGCCAAGCACCACGTCCCCTACAAAGAAGTTGATATCGAGGAGACGCCGGGTGCGGCGCAGGAGATTCTCGCCCGCACCGGCAAGCGCGCCATCCCGCAGTTTGTCATCAACGGCGTCTGGGTTGAGCCCTATCGCCCGGGCGAAGGCTTCCTCTACGAAGAGATGAGCAAACTGCTCGGCATCAGCGACGATCCTGCCGCCGCGAACGACTGATTAGGCTTCAGGCTGCAGGCCACCCAGTTGTGCTACAATCTCGCGCCGCATCTACACGCTGGACAGAGTTCCAAAGGAGGCACATGCGGATCGCCCGAATCGCTCCACTTTGCTGCTTCGTGTTGCTGCTCCTGCTTCCGCAGCCTGGGCAGGGCCAGAGGAAGCGCGGCTGGCGCCTCCTCGGCACCGCCCACGTGGATGGCGCCGTGGATCACGACAATATCACGGTGTCCAAATCGGAGCGCCCGTTCCGCGAGATCCAGCTCCGCGTTCGTGGGGGCGCCGTCGAGTTCCGCCACGTCGTGGTTCACTACGGCAACGGCGCCTCGGACGAAGTCCAGGTGCGCGAGCGCATCCCCGCCGGCGGCCAGACCCGCCCCATTGATCTGCGCGGCGAGCGCCGCGACATTCGCAGCGTGGAGCTGTGGTACGCCCAGGGCCGCTGGCGCAAACGACCCACGGTCGAGCTCTACGGCCGCTGAGATCACGCAGGGCGGCTTCCCGTTGCAGTTCACGCAAAAGAAAAGCCACCGGATGTCCGGTGGCTGATTTGTTCTAGCTAACAGCTAATTGCTAATCGCTAATTGCTATACAGCAGCACGCCTTCCTGCTTCTCTTCGCCGACCTGGCGGTAGAAGAGGCGGTCGCCGTCGAGGTAAACCTCCAGAAACGCCGGACGCACGTTGATGGCGCCCTGGATGAGCGCTTCGCTGAGCGGGTCCTCGATGTACTTCTGCAGGGCCCGGCGGAGGGGACGCGCGCCGTAGCTGCGGTCCACCAGCGTCTTGTCCAGGATCCACTTGCGCGCTTCCTCGTTCACCGTCACCGTGATCGACTTCTGCGCCAGGTTCTGGTTCAACTGGGTGACCATCAGTTCGACGATGGCGATCAGGTCTTGCTCGCTGAGCGCGCTGAACAGGATGACCTCGTCGAGACGGTTCAGGAACTCGGGGTTGAAGGTACGCTTCACTTCGTTGCGCACCATGTCCTCGACGGTCTTCGAGACCGCGTCCTCGCTGGCGGCCTCGAAGCCCAGCCCCTTGCGCTTCTGCAGGTGGCGGGCGCCGATGTTGGAGGTCATGATGATGATCGCGTTCTTGAAGTCCACGGTGTTGCCCAGACCGTCGGTCAACTGGCCGTCTTCGAATACCTGCAGCAGGATGTTGAAGACGTCCGGGTGCGCCTTCTCGATTTCGTCCAGCAGGACGACCGAGTAGGGGGCGCGCTTGACGCGCTCGGTCAACTGGCCGCCTTCTTCGTAACCGACGTATCCCGGAGGCGAACCGATCAGCTTGCTGACCGAATGCTTCTCCATGAATTCCGACATATCGAAGCGGACCAGCGACTTCTCGCTTCCGAACATGAAATGCGCCAGGGTGCGCGCGACTTCCGTCTTGCCGACGCCCGTCGGGCCAAGGAACAGGAAGGAGCCGATGGGCCGGTTGGGAGACTTCAGTCCGGCACGGCTGCGGCGGATGGCGCGGGCCAGCGCCGAGATCGCCTTTTCCTGCGAGATGACGCGCCGGTGCAGCTCGTCTTCGATGCGCAGCAGCTTCTGCGATTCTTCTTCCTTGATGGAGGTGATGGGCACGCCGGTCCAGCGGGAGACGACGTCCTCGATGTCCTCGCGGCCGACCACGCCGGTGGAGGATTCATCGAGATGGTATTTCTCGCGCAGGGCGCGCAGGTTCTCGCGCTCCTTGCGCTCCTCGTCCGAGTAGAAGCGCGCCTTCTCGAACTCGTGGTTCGCGATGGCGTTCTCCATGCGATGGACGATGAACTTGATCCGCTTCTGCACTTCGGTGATCTCGTCGGGCAGCGAGGTCTGGCGCAGCTTCACGCGCGCGCCCGCCTCGTCAATCAGGTCAATCGCCTTATCGGGCAGGAAGCGGTCGGGGATGTAGCGGTTGGAGTGCGACACGGCGAAGTTCACGGCCTCGTCGGTGTAGCTGACCGCGTGGAATTTCTCGTAACGATCCTTAATGCCGTTAAGAATCTTGACCGCATCGTCCTCGTTGGGAGGCGGAACCTTGACCGACTGGAAGCGGCGCTCCAGCGAGCGGTCCTTCTCGATAGACTTGCGGTACTCGCCGGGGGTGGTGGCGCCGATGCATTGGATTTCGCCGCGCGACAGCGCCGGCTTCAGAATGTTGGCGGCGTCCAGCGAGCCTTCCGCCGATCCCGCGCCCACCAGCGTGTGCAGCTCGTCAATGAAGATGATGGCGTTCTGCGACTCCATCAGTTCCTTCATGATCGTTTTGAGACGCTCTTCGAACTGGCCGCGGTACTTGGTGCCGGCGACGATCAGCGATAGGTCGAGCCCGAGGATGCGCTTGTCGGAAAGGAACGACGGAACTTCGCCGTCGGCAATGCGCTGCGCCAGTCCCTCGACGATGGCGGTCTTGCCCACGCCGGGTTCGCCGATCAGGACGGGGTTGTTCTTGGTGCGGCGGCAGAGAATCTGGACCACGCGCTCCAGCTCCTGCTCGCGTCCGACCAGCGGGTCGAGCTGGTTGTCCATGGCGGCCTGGGTGAGGTCGCGGGAGAACTCGCTGAGCAGCGACGATTCGCGATTGCGCTGCGGCGTGGCTTTTTCCTGCGTGCTGCGCGCCAGCTCCTCGCGGATGGTGGAGAGGCGCAGGCCGCGCTCGTGCAGAATTTCGGCGGCAAAACACTTTTCTTCGCGCAACAGGCCCAACAGCAGGTGCTCGGTGCCGATGTGCTTGTGCGACAGGCGCTCGGCTTCCTCCGCCGCATACGCCAGCACGCGCTTGCACTCGTTCGACAACGGCAGGTCCACCGAGGTCGAAACCTTTTCCCGAATGGTGGTGTGGCCTTCAATCTGCTTCCGGATTGACTCGACCGAGGCGTGCGAGCGCAGGAAACGATTGGTCAGGGCCTTGTCTTCGCGCAGCAGGCCCAGCAGCAGATGCTCGGTTTCGATGTAAGGAGAACCGAACTGGCTGGCCTCGTAGCGGGCGAAGAAGATGACGCGCCTGGCTTTTTCCGTGTACCGTTCAAACATTGGTTATTCTCCCCATAACCCAGGACCCTCTCACCCCATCCACCGCCGACGAAGGCGACGCCCGGTTCGGCGTCGGACACGGAAGCGGCCCCCGTCCCCTTGACTCTAGCAATCCTCATGCCATTGGCAACGACCCCGGAGCAACTTCCTCCAACCGCCCATTCTCCAGCCGCATGACGCGGCTGCAACGGCGCGCAAACGCAAAGTTGTGGGTGGCAAGGAAAGAAGTTAGCCCGTACTCGTGATGTAACCTGGCGATCAAATCAAATACCGCCTCAGCAGTCCGGTTATCCAGATCGCCGGTGGGTTCGTCTGCCAACAGCAATTGCGGCCTCGTCACCAGAGCCCGGGCAAGTGCAACGCGTTGCTGCTCGCCCCCGGAAAGCTCGCCTGAACGATGGTGCGCGCGCTCCTCCAACCCCACTTCGCGCAGCCACCGCGCGGCCTCCGATTCCGCCTGGGTCCGTGCCTGGCCCCGGATCAAGAGGGGCATGGCCACGTTCTCCGTCGCGGTGAATTCCGGCAGCAAATAATGAAACTGCCAGACAAATCCAATCTCGCGGTTGCGAAATTCGGCTGCCGCTTCGTCGGTCAGCGATTGCAGCTTTACTTGGGCGCAGTATACGTCACCTTCGGAAGCGCTATCAAGCGCTCCGAGGATGTGCAAAAGGGTGGATTTCCCCGCACCCGATTGTCCCACAATGGCGACCATTTCTCCCGTGTGCACCCGGAAGGACAAGTTGTCAAAGAGCACCAGATCGGACCTGCCCGAGCGGAAGACCTTCTTCAGGTTTTCCACACGCAGAATCTCGGTCTTTTCCATTGGATGCAGATCTTTCTCCCACGGTGCAACAATCCCGGGCTCACCCTGCCCAAGACCCACATCCAGCCTACGCTTTGCCTATCATGACACGGAATGGAAGCGTAAGTTGCACACAACCGATAACGGCAGTAACCAGTCCCGAGTCGCGAGTCCCGAGTCGTGAGTAACCTGACCCGAGTTACGCCGAGTGGCGCAATCAACATATCCGCTGCTAATCGCGTTCTTGCAAGCTGTTTATGAGCCCACTGATGATCCGGCTGACCTCATGAATCTGGGCAGTAATTGGCTTTTCATGTACGGGCGCAACATACTTCAGTCTCTCCGCAATCAGTACCTGCGTTTCCAGTCCGCAAGCGAACCTCGCGAAATACGCAGGAAACGGCAGAAATCGGCGTTTGTGTAGTGAGCTTGACCTTCCGCAATGTTGCTGGGAACGGACACCGCCGCACGTCGGATCTGGATGGTCAGACCGTACGTTTCCTGCTTGGGAAAGCTCTCGGTCAAGTGGTAAACGCTTTCCACCAAATCCATGGATTTTTGCCAAGCCACCAAGTCCTGATATCCGTGGGACATTGTTTCCTCCCCATCGACTGAGGCGAAATGAATGACCGCTCATTGTGCCTGAAACGACTTCGCCGCGGAACAAACGAGGAACAAAGCAGATCCTGACGATTCCCGTTCTCGGAACGGCTACTCGGGACTCGCGTCTCGGGACTCGCGACTCACTCATAGCGCAGCGCTTCGGCGGGCAGAATGCGCGACGCCGACCACGAGGGATAAATAGTTGCGACAAAAGAGACACCGATGGCCACCACCGCCACCCAAATCCCGTCCACCAGGCGCGGGGCGAAGGGGACGTAATCAATCGAATACACCTCGGGCGAGAGGGAGATAAAGTGGTAATGCCCGCCCGCCCAGGAGAGCGCGTAGCCCACCACCAGCCCGAGCGCGGTGCCGACGATTCCGATCAGCACCTCCTGGGAAACGAACACGCGCCGCAATTGGCGCTCCTCTCGCTCCTGATGAGCACGTCTGGAGATGAGCACGGCGTCGCAGGCGCGGCTGACGCGAACCTTGCCGCGCCGAAATCCATGTCCGCGCGCGAATCCAAATCGGGAAATCAGTTCTGTCTTCAGAACTTAGTTTCATTTGCTTGATACACGCTGCGGAAGGCATGCTATACGAACTCCATGCCGCTACCTGAGCAAAAAGCAGCGGAAACCAAATGACAAAAGGAGGCACGAATGGCAACGGCAAAATGCATTACAGCTTGCGGTACTCTCTTGTTCCTTGCATTAGTCGTGGCCATCGCGCTATGGGCCAAGCCGCTAGAAGGCAACAGCTTGACCGCTGCTGAAAAAGCGCGAGGGATTCCTATGTTCGACCCAGGCGGCACCGCGCTGCCGGACGGCCACGTCGTTATTGGCCACGTAATTTTGGCCGCCGGGCTTGGTACAACTGTGACTCTCAAAGGTCCCGCTGCATTTACAAGCGCATCTAGCTACGCCTGTTACGGTGACTACCCTGGCCCTGTTGGTGGATTGCAGAAGATCGATGGGAGACAAATCATCATCCCCCGAATCAGCGATGTATCGATCACGGTCCGTTTTGTCTGCATTGGCAACTAACGAGCCTGCTGTCCCGACAGCTATGCGTGGCTGGGCATCTGGGAAACACAGCTTGGTTGAGGAGCAACTAGGAGACGAAGACGATGAAGAGTGTGGACGCCGCTGCGTCACTATGGCCCATCCTTGCCGCACTGGCTCTGACCGTAATTAGCATCGGCGCTCATGCACAATCGCGCCGCTTCGAACTTACCAGCCACTTCGCTTTGCTCGACGTCGGTGAACGCGCCCCCGGTTTCGGCGGCACACTCACCTACAACGTTACCCGCCGCTTCGCTCTGGAATCAACGCTCAATTTTTTCCGGGCGACCCCAGCAGCAATCTGGGCTCCGGCATCAGGCCGGTGTTAGGTGGTTGGAACCTGGGGAACATCCTGCAAGGACAATTTGGGGCCAAAGCCAGTGTCCTTCGTTTCAAGAAGGTGCAGGTCTTCATTAAGGCGAAACCTGGCTTCGTCAGCTTCAGCGATGTGCGTTACAGCGCCTCATCGGGGATTGGAGCGTCCGGGAGCGGGAGCGTGATAGCCCCGGTTGGACGCCAGACATCCTTTTCCCTCGACGTCGGCGGCGGGATGGAATTCAGCCCCAGCCGCAGCACCTTCTTCCGCTTTGATGTCGGCGACACTTATTTTCGCTACAACTCCTTCACCACAACCCTGAACGGACCCGGCCTAGTCGGCGTAGGCATTCTGCCCGTCGTCGGGTTCCGCGGGTCGAGCGTGCATACGCTCCAGATCAGCGCCGGCATAGGCCTGCGCTTCGGCGGATGGAAATAGGGTCCGTGCCCGCAGCGAGCGGAGGTGCAATACATTGCCCACCCTATTCATAGCGCAGCGCTTCGGCGGGCAAGATGCTCGACGCCGACCACGAAGGATAAATAGTTGCAACAAAAGAGACACCGATGGCCACCACCGCCACCCAAATCCCGTCCACCAGGCGCGGGGCGAAGGGGACGTAATCAATCGAATACACCTCGGGTGAGAGGGATATAAAGTGGTAATGCCCGCCCGCCCAGGAGAGCGCGTAGCCCACCACCAGCCCGAGCGCGGTGCCGACGATTCCTACCATGACCCCTTGAGCAATGAACACCCGCCGCACCTGGCGCTTCTTCGCCCCCATGGACATTAGCACCGCGATGTCGCGCGTCTTCTCCATCACCATCATGATGAGCGAGATCAGGATGTTGAGCGCGGCGACGAATACGATCAGTCCAATGGTGATGAAGGTGACGACCCGCTCCAGGCGCAACGCGCGGAACAGCGCCCGGTTCTGCTCCATCCAGTTGGTGGCCATGAAGCCGGGCCCGGCGGCGCGCTGCAGTTCTGTGCCCACCTGCCCCGCTGTGTAAATGTCGTCAATCTTAAATTCGATCACCGACACCAGATCGCCGAGACCGAACAGTTGCTGCGCGTCGGAAAGGCGAATGAACGCCCATGAGCTGTCGTAGTCGAAGAAGCCCGAGTTGAAGATCCCGGCCACTTTGAAGCGCGCGTACTTCGGCACCAGGCCGAAGGGCGTGAGCTCGCCTTGCGGGCTGATGACCATGACCACAGAGCCGACGGAGGCGCCGAGGTCGTCGGCCATTTCCTTGCCCAAGACAATCGGCGGCATGGCGGCAGTGCGTGCGAGAGAATCGGGGGACCCACTCATAGCTGCAGCAAGGCCCTGCGGGAAACACTCCGGGCGCGGCGGACCCAGAATCGACCCGACCGCGGGACCCTGTTGCAGCTTCAAATCCCTCCTAGGTATCTCGGGACATGGCTGCGGTGGCTCGAGTGCATTTGCCGAGCCCACGGTCACGTTCTTCAGCATGTCGCTGACCTTGCGCTCGTATTCGGGCAGGATTCCCTTCAGGATCGCGCCCTTGGCCCGCGCCCCGCGCGACACCAGCACCTGTTCGTAAATCGCGGGCGAGTCGGCGGCGACGTGCGGCTCCTTGCTTAACCGCGCCAGCAGCGACTGCCAGTTGCGGATGCCGTCGCTTTCCACGCGCAGCAGTTGCACGTGCGAGGTGGAGCCGAGCAGGCGGTTTTGCAGGTCCTGACGGAAGCCGTTGTTGATGGCGAGAGCGATAATCAGCGAGGCGACCCCGGCGGTGACACCGGCAATCGAGATGGCGGTGATAATGCCGATCACGGCTTGCCTGCGCTTGGCACGAAGGTAGCGCGACGCGATGAACAGTTCGAAGGACATGGGAAGAAGCTGTCAGCTATCAGCTTTCAGCAAAATCATGGTAAATGATGGTGCCCCACATCTGCCCGCCGTTGGCAGATGTGGGCCTTGTCCCGCGAACGACAAGGGCGGTTATTGCCCGGTTGCCCGCAAGTAGGCGTTGATCTCGTGCGCGGGATCGGGCAGGCATCCGCCGGTGCGGCGGTAGATGCAGGCATATCCCCAGCAGCGCTCGAGCGTGAATCCCGCCGGGTGGCCGGGCACACCATCAATCGTGACCAGGACATTGAACGCCGTGCTGCTCGCGGCGGCAGCAGCGTCATCCTTCACCGGCACGATGGGCACCTTGCGGTGGAGATTGGTGTACCCGCCCGACCAGAACCAGTAGCCGCGCAGGCCAACGCCGCACACGCTGGAATCAGCGCTCAGGCGGCGGAACGCCGGCAGCGCACCGTTGTACTTGGCGGACATCTGCGCCGTGTTCCAGGTGTGCAGCGAAATTGCCGCCACAACCAGGCCGGCAATGGCGACAGCGCGAGCACTGGGCTGTGGTCGCTTTTGCCAGCGCGCAATGAGATCGGCGATCCCGACTCCTGCCAGCATCACCAGCAACACCACGGCCGGATAGATGAAGCGATACTCCTTGTGCGCCACCGCGCTGTGGGTCACCAGCACCGCCGCGGCCACCGCCCCCAGCACCGGACTGCGGCGCGCTCCCCAAAGCGAGAACGGCAGCAGCCATCCAACCCTCAGGATCAGGTAGCCCCAGTAATAATTCCACGGGAAGACGCCGTAATGCGTGCTCTTCGCCTGCACCAGGTTCACCCTCAGCGAGCGCACGTAGGAAGCGAAGGGAAAACCCCAGGTGATTGCGTCCAGCGCTCCGAAGGCGGCGAACGCAAGCGCCGCCGAGGCGAGAATCGGCGTCCAGCGCGGTCGTGGCAGCCGGTAACAAATAAAGACCAGGGCCACGGCGACTGCCGGCGCAAGCTGCAGCCTGAGTCCCACAACCGCGCCCAGCAGAACGCCGGACACTAGCAGGCGCGCCGGTCGCGACCGCGGATCGGCCCAGTACCCGAGATACAAACCGGCGACCAGCAGGTGCGCTGCCAGAACTTCGTTGAGCGGCTTGGGGCCGTAGTACACCAGGTCGTACCACACGGCGCAGATGATCGCCGTCAATATCCCGGCGCGCGCGCCCAAGACACGGCTCCCCCACCAGTAACCGAACCACACCACGGCGAGCGACACCGTCGCGAGCTTGAGAGTTATGCCGAGCAGGTAGCCGGACGATCCTGCGCCCATCCATGATGACGTGCGCATGATCATCGCCAGCCATCCGGGCAGCGCCCAATTGCGTGCGCCGGTAAGCCATTCCCACGTCACCACGCCGTTTCCGAAGGCGAGGCGGTGAGCGGGTTCGGTGGTCTGGAACACTTCATCCGGCCAGTCGACGGTGGGATAGGCGAGCGCCAGCCCGACGCGCAGCGCGAGCGCCAGGAAAAGCAGCGCGAATACCAAGTAACCGGCGGACACGCGTCGCTCTAGAGACGCCAAAGATCCGCGTTCCTGGAGACTTTGAGGCATGCGAGGTAAAGTACGCGTACCATATCACGGCCAGGAATTCGCAAATCGCATTCGGAGGTTACGTCATGCGCAGTTGGTTGGTGCTTGCTTGTGTGCTGCTGCTCGCCGCCGCAGCCACGGCGCAGAGGATGACCGAGCAGATCAAGTGCGGGCAGCCGGATCAGCAGTACGCCATCCCGGTCGGTGACGCGCCCGGACACGTCTACAGCATTTCGCATTCCACTTGCACCTATTCCAAGCCGGGCAACATCGGCGTGGCGAAAAAGGTCGCCGGTGAGGACATCGTGTTCAGCGAAACCACCGTCACGCGCACCCAGTGGCACGGGGTGTTCACCGAGACCATGAGCAACGGCGAAAAACTCTACTACCGGCACCACGGCGAAGGCGTGCTGAACAACGGCGCTTTCACCTCCGGCGAAGATGTCTGGGAGGTCAGCGGCGGCACGGGCAGTTACAAGGGGTTCAGGGGCAAGGGAATCTGCAAACTCCATCCGCAACCTGACGGCACGTTTCTCGATGACTGCAGCGGCGAGTACACCTCGCCGAGGTAGTTTCAGATTCAAGGTCGAGTTTCAGCCAGGAACGCCGCGGTTAGAAACGCGGCAGGATGCTGGGGACGCGCTGCTTGTAGTCACGGTAGGCCTGGCCAAAGCGCGATTCCAATTCCCGTTCTTCGGCGGCGATCATCAGCGCGCCGGTGATCGCGGCAAAGATGAGCAGCGCGTACAGCACCACCAGACCGGTTCCGAAGGCCCAGCCGAGCAATTCGCACATATGACCGAGGTAGTAGGGATGGCGGACGCGCGCGCGAATGCCGGACGTGTGCAGCCGTTGTTCGTGGCGCTGGGGCTCGAGTTCGGAGCGGCCGAGGACCTGATCGGTGGTGAAGTCGCGGCGCGCGCGGGCGTAGATGACAATTCCGGTGAGAATCAGCCCCACGGCGGGAATCCACGTCCACCCCACCCGGTAGAGCGCCAGCGTCCGCCACGGCCAGGTAATCGCGCCCGCGACAAGCCACAACAACGCCCACAGCGGTCCCACTACGCCGAGTCGGACCCGGCGCGCGCGCCAGAATTCAATGTGCGGGTGGACCAGCAGCCAATAAGAAGGAACGGTCGCGTAGATGATGGCGATCACCCACGCGGCGGTGTGGAGAATGGACATTCCGCGAATCAACGACACCCAGGACTAGCCACGGATCACCGCGGATAAACACGGATCAGAATTCTTGATTTCTTATCCGCGTGCATCCGCGGAAATCCGTGGCTGAGTTGTCGCGCTTTCCGCGAGCCTTGGGATCTACCGTCCGCGCAGCACGAACTTCGCCGAGCCCATGTTCTCGAAGCGATCGTAGACGCGCACCACGATGACATGCTCCTGCTTCGGCCCGGTCGAGGCCGCCCCATCCCCTCCTCCGGCGACGCTTCGGCCCGGCTTCGGTCGCACAGGTCCTGCACCCACGCTCTCCGCGACGGTTTTCGCGGCGTCTCCGGGAATCGCGGCCAGGAAATCGTAGTTCTCGACGCGGTAATCGGAGAGCCGGCCGACCGGTTCGACGTACTGCCATTCGCCGGCGTCAATCGAGTACTCCGCGCGCTTGATGGTGGAGAAGCCGTCCATGGCGCGGAAGGTGATGTGCAGCGCATGGTTGTCGAAGGCGGCGTTCAGGTTCACCACCTGCGGCGGCGTGGTATCAATCTCGAAGCGCTGGCTTTCCTTCGCCGAGTTCAGCGCCTCTTCCGGCGAATGCGAAGGCGCATCGGAAGCGACCACGCGAATGGTGTAGCCGCCGTCGGGCAGCAGCGCGGCGTCAAAGGAATAGAACTTGTCGGTGATGTTGTCCTTCAGCAGCTTCCACTGGGTTTCGTTGTCGCCGCGATAGTAGACGGAATAGACCAGTTCGTCGTCGTTCTCGTCGTGGGCGGTCCAGCGCACGGCCATGGATCCGCGGTCGCGCACCGCCGGCGCCTGCACCTCGAATCGCGGCCCGGGATTGCCGCCGACGGAAACATTTTCGACGCTCGGCTTGGGCATCGACTGGAAGCGCGCGCCGGTTTGCACGAATACTTCGTCAATCACCGGCGCCACGTTCTTGGGCAGGTAATTGATGAGCACGCTGCTGATGGAGGGGGTGGGCTTGCCCGGGTGCAGCACCGCCTTCCACTGCACGAACCGTGCCGGCGGGACGTCGAGCGCGGCGCCCGCCGCGAAATCGATTTTCTTCCACGGGCTCCAATTGCGGTCGGGATTGTCCACGTTGCCGCTGCGGGCGTAAACGTCGAAGGCGCCGCTGCCGCGGACTTCGGCGCGTCCCCAGAGCGAGAAGTTGCGGCCATCGAATACGTCGCTCTCGTAGGTGCCGTCGGCATCGGGCGCCGCGCCCAGAGTAAAGATCTTGCCCAGATTGCTGGTGGCCGCGTACACCCCGCCGTTGGGCGCCTGCGCCAGCGCTGTCACCTGGGTGGCGCTGGCCTTCACCAGGTCGGTGAAGCTGCCCACATCCCGGATGACGTACACGCGTCCCTTGTTGCCGGTGCCGGCGAGCAACTGCCCGCGCTGATCGAAGGCGAGCGAATAGACTACGTCTTCCCGCGAACTCCAGATGCGGCGCGGCGAGCCGTCGGGGGCGATCTGGTAGACCTCGGACCCGCCGATTGCCCCGAATGCCGGCAACGGAATGGTCATCGCCATCGGCGCCGGTGCCGTCTGCACCGCGCCCGCAGGCGCGCCAGTCGTAACCGTGATGGTGGGCGCTGATGCTGGTACGGCTATGACTTGGGGCGGCGTCGTTCCCACGCGCTTTTCGCCGACACCCGCGGCATAGATGTTGCCGGCCGGGTCGATGTCGAGCGCGGTAATCTCTTTTTTCGGCGCGCTATAGAGAACGAACGCCTCGCCGGACGGCGAGATGCGGTAGACCAGCCCGCTTCCGTCGGAGCCGGCAATCAGGTTGCCCCGCGGATCGAAATGCAGGACGCGGATGTGGGCTTCGTCGCTCTTGAAAAATAGCGAATGTTCGCCCGTTTTCTCGACCCGGAAAATCTGCCCCTGGTCGCCGGTGGCGACGTAGATCCGCCCCTGCGCGTCCTGGGCCAGGTCCCAGATGTACTTGGTTTTCGGATCGAAGAAGACCGAGGAGGTGTAGCTCGGGTCCACCGAAAGCTTCGCTGCCTGGGGCGGCACGGTGGTTGCGCTGGATTCCGGTGTCGCCTGGGCGCCCGGCGCGGCGCCGTGCACAATCTTGTACACCTTCCCGTCGGGCGAGGTAGCGGCGTATATCACCCCGCTCGCATCCACCACCAGCGCCTGCACCTGCAGCTCCTGCGGCTGAAAGATGATGCTGGCCTGGCCGGAGGGCGTCACGCGATACACCCGAGCGGGCGCGCCCGCCGCCGCGTAGATGTTGCCCTGCGCGTCTCCGGCGATCGCCCACACATAGGTTGATGGCGTGGTGAAAATCGGCTTCAGCGAGGGCGCCAGTTCCAGGCCGCCTTCGCTGCGCATGGCAACTCCCTTCGCCGTGCCCTTCTCCAGTTCGTCAAACTTGCTCTGTTCCCAGGTGCGGGTGCCTTCGGCCAACACAAGAATGGAGAGAAGAAGCAAGCAGAGCGGCAAGTACAGCTTTCGCATCACGAATCCTAAGCGGGGAATTATGAACAGCGTAACACAGTGGCAGTGGTCAGTGGTCAGTGGTCAGTGGTCAGTGGTCAGTCGAGTGGTCAGTGGTCAGTCGAGTGGTCGCCGGCTCAGGTTGTGGTAGTGCGCTCGCGCTGTCATCACTGGCCACTAGCCACTGGCCACCGCAATTAAAAAGCCCCCGCACTCGCGCGGGGGCTTGGGGGAAGGCACACCTTTCAAGCGTCGTAAACCGGGGCCTGTTCTTCTTCCTGGAACTGGGAGCTTTGCAGAACGATTTCCACCGCTTCCAGCACCGACATCATCGAATCGCGATCGGTGCCGAGGCCGCCGCTCAGGCAGGCGCGGTCGAGATGCAATTCGCCCAGAATGGACGAGCCCTCATCGCCGGCCGCGTCTCGTTCTCCCGGCGTCTCCGGGATGCCGAGGTCGGGCATCATCCAGGAGCCGACCAGCACATGCAAATGCTGGGTGCAGCAAAGGTGGCAAATGCCCGGCTGCTCGGCGAGCTTGTCGTTCCACTTGAGAATGTCAATGTGGTGCGCGCGGGGTTGGTCACTGACCAGGAGCCACTGGCTATGATCGCGCTCCTGCATCCCGCAGACTTCGCATTTGTAATTTTGGACCCGGCTCATCGGAGCCTCCTAGGCCAAACCTGAGCGTTAGACGGCCGCGCAAGCTGCCTGTTTTTCCTTCAAAACCCGAAAAGGAGAATTTAGTCGCTCCCGAGGTTCTTTTCCGGCCCCAATTAGCGCGGGGTGATCGTGCGTCGGGACCGGTTCAGCCCTTCCGGCGATCTCCTGCAGCGCCGACTGGTTCCGCAACACCAACGTCGCGCCGCGGACTTCGATCAGCTTCTGCTTCTTGAATCGTGCCATGGCGCGAGTCACGGTCTCGCGAGTCGTGCCGATCATCTGCGCAATCTCTTCATGGGTCAACGTGAGTTTGAAGGCCGGCGTCCCGTTGGTAACGTTACCTTCGGCGTGATCTTCGCACCAGCCGATCAGCAGGCTCGCCAGCCTCCAGTCGGCCGAGCGCGACAGGCCCACCCAGCGCAGTTCGCGGCAGGCATTGTTGTACTGCCGGCTGATCTGGCTGGCGGCGGCCAGGCAGGCTTCCGAGTCCTCGCGGATGAAGCGGAGAAAATCATCATGGCGGATGAAGTTCACCTGGCACGGGCTCAGGGTCTCCACCGTCGCTTCGTAGCCCTGATTCATGACGCAGGCGCTCAGGCCCAGGACCTCGCCCGGACCGGCTATTTTCAGAATGAGGGTGCGTCCGTCCTGCGAGACCACCGACAGCTTGGCCTCGCCGCGGCAGATCATGTACACCCCCCGCGGCGCCTGTCCTTCCACGAACAGCACTGCGCCCTGCGGGTACGAGGTCACGAATGACATTGCCTCCAGCTTCTTCAGCGTCGCCGGCGGCAGCTGGCAGAAGAACCCGGCCGAGTGTGCGCCACAGTGATCACAGGATTCGCTCGGCTGAAGGTTGTACGGTGTGCGGTAGGTAGACATTGCATCCCTTTCCTCGGAGGCTTGCGTGCCTCCTCGAAACCTTCGAGACCTGTTTCCAAGGAATGCAAAGGCACGACCGCGGCCAAACCGTCCTGCCGCTCATGTCTAAACATTAGTCTTTAAAATCAACGACTTGAAAATGTCATGCCAGGGGAGGTGTGCGCGGCATCACACGTTCCTGTGAGCGTAAGCGCACTTCGCTGGTGCTTTATGGGTGAAATAGCGCAGGGGAGACGAACGCGGACTAGCCGACTGCCCAGCGCCTGGCGCCTGAAGCTTACCGCCTACTTCACGCTGACCGTGATGATCTGCGCGCCCGAGACCACGTAGTCCAGCGGCGTGGAGGATTCGTTCACCGACGACTCGCCCACCACCACCATGTCCTGCGTGCCGCGCATGCCTTCCATCACGGTCATCACCGACAGCGGCAGGGTGGGCATGACTTTGTCTTCCACCATGGCCTGCGGGTTGGCCTCCAGCAGCGAGACGTACAGCCGGTCGTTGGAGTGTTCCTTGTTGAGCAGCGCGATGGTGGACGCCAGGTCCATGCGACGGGCAAACGCGACGCCGATGTTGCGCATGCGGTCCAGCGTATTGCCGTCGCTGATCAGGATGCGCAGCGTTCCTTTGGGGGTTGAGGTCGGGATCTTCACCCGAATCTGGCGCACGATGCGCTCGCCGCGATATGGACGAAGCACGGATTCGACTAGGATCTCGTCCCCCGGCCGCGCCTCGGTCACGTCGGTGCGCGCGCTTTCCAGTTGCGCGGAGCGGCGCTCGCGAACGATGTCGAAGTCGAGTTCGACGCCCTTGATCTTCGGCTTGTCGTACGGGTTCTGGTAGATGCGCCCGAAACGGTCGCCCAGCGAGAGGGCGGCAGCGAAGGCCGTCGGCATTCCTGCGTCCGACGGCGCATACATGTTCTGCAGGTGAACTTCCGGATAGCGGTTCACGCTGATGCTGCCGTTCATCCGGTAGGTGACGTCTTCGCCCGCTTCATTCACCCCCTGCAGCGTGCTGAACACCGTGGCCATGATCGCCACCGGTGTCAGCCGGCTGTTGTTCAGCACCTCGTAATGGAACTGCTTGGGTGGGCTGGCGCCGTGAATGGTCAGCGTCACCGGGATCATCTCCGGCTGCTTGTCGAAGCGACCCAGGATTCCGGTATGGCGGTCCTGCACGAACGCGCCGATCGCTTCGGTGGTATTGACGATCTTGAACGCATTGAGCGGCGAAGGCAGGGTGGCCAGCACGCGCGCCTTGGTCATGGGCATGTCCACCATGCCGAATTGCAGCAGCGGATGGCCGCAGGCCAGCAGGCGCTGCGCATCCATGTAGGTGACGGTGCAGGTGGCGGCGATATTCACGTCGCCGCGAACCAGGATGGCGCTGACCGCCGAGCCGGGCTCGATCGGCTCCGGCTGCTTTTCATCCGACACGGAACCGGCGCCCATCACGGGCACGATGCCGGCGGCGGCGAATTGCGGCGCAAAACGGTTGACCGCGTCTTGCGTGAATCCGGTGAACACCAGCGGCGTCTCGATCGGCCGCAGCAGGTTGGCGACGCCCGCAATTCCGTTCACCGCGCCCGGGCCGCTGGTGCGCGTGGTCTCGGTGGTAGCGGCCGGCGGCACCGATTGCGCGTCGGCCGGAGGAGTCTTGTCGAGCGCGTTGATCTCCAGCATGGCGCCGATCGGGGTCACGCCGGCGATCGGTTCCTTGGAGAATTCGCCGATGCGGAATGCAATCGCGCCCACCAGCTTGCCGTCCACGTACACCGGGCTGCCGCTCATGCCGGCGACCACGCCCGTGTACTCGACCTTCTTGCCGTGCAAGCGAACCAGGATGATGTCGCCCTTGGGGCCGTTGGCATTGCGCAGCACGCCGAGAATTTCCACATCCATCGGCTCCGGCGTGACGCCTTCGAATACGGTGTAGGCGATGCCGTGCATGCCGGCCTTGACCTCAGACAGCGGCAGGATTGGCGTCTTGGTATTGGCGGTGGCCGCGGGCGTCTGAGCGCACAGCGCGACCGGTGCAGTCATCAGGACGAGCACGTAGGAGAGGAGCCGCGAGAGCACAACTTTTTTCATACCACCTGGTGTGACCGCAAGCGTCCATCCTGCCACCCCGGACTCGCCCGCAGCCGGTCCATCCTTTCCGCAAACCCGCCTGGGAGGCGAGAGTTGCGGGACCGCGATCCTCTGCGTGGAGGGGGACGAACTCAAGTCGCGCGCAGTGAAAAAGCGGAGTTACGCATCTATACTAGCGTATTGAGACTCCGAAGGGAATTGCTCATGTTGTATCAGAACCACGATACTTCCGGCGCCACGCGGGTTCGCCCGGCCCTGGTAGCCATCCTTCTCGTTGCCACGTTCACCGTCATGCTGGTCGGGCCGGCAATCGCCCAACAGGCGCCGCCTCCGCCGCCGGAGGGCAAGCCCTCGCAACCCGCGCCGGCCGAGGCAGGCGGGCCGCAGGGCGACATCGGGCCCATGGCAATTCCCAAGAAAGGGGAAGCGCCACCGGAGCCCAAGCCGCAGCCGGCGAAAAAAATCGAGGGAATGCCCGAGTATTCCATCAGGGTGGACACCTCGCTTGTCCAGGTGCCGGTACTGGTCACCACCAAGGACGGCCAGTTCATCCCCGGCCTGAGGGAAGGCAACTTCCGCGTGCTGGAAGACGGCGTGCCGCAGAGGATCACCAAGTTTGAGGTTTCCAAGGCGCCGATCACGGCCGTGCTGGTGGTGGAATTCGCCGCCCGCTACTACCGGTTCGTTTACGACGCGCTCAACGCCTCCTATGTTTTCGCCCAGACGCTCAAACCCGAAGACTGGATCGCGGTGGTCTCCTTCGACATGAAGCCCACGATTGTCGCCGACTTCACCCAGGACAAGCGCAAGGTGATGGCGGCGATCAGCAGCCTGCGCATCCCGGGCTTCAGCGAGACCAACGTGTTCGACGCGCTCTACGACACGCTCGACCGGGTGGAGGGCATCGAAGGCCGCAAGTACATCGTGCTGGTGGCCAGCGGCTGCGACACTTTCAGCCGCATGACCTACGACAAGGTGCTGAAGAAGGTCAAGGACACGCCCAACGTCACCATCTTCACCATCAGCACCGGCGAGGCGCTGCGCATCTGGGCGGATGCTGCCGGCGGCGGACGCGGACCCAGCATCATGCCGTGCAGCGTCAGCTCCAGCATTGACTTCTTGCAGGCCGACAACCAGATGAACACGTTCGCCAAGATGACCGGCGGCCGCTGGTTCAAACCGCGCTTTGAAGGCGAACTGCCGGAAATTTTCCGCGACATCGGCGCCAACATCCGCAACCAGTACGTGCTGGCCTATCACCCCGCCAACTCGAAGCTGGACGGCACCTACCGCAAGTTGAAGGTGGAGGTTGTCGCGCCCGACGGCGGCCCGTTCCACGTGCGCGATCAGAAGGGGAAAGATGTGAAGTTCCAGGTCATCGCCCGCGAGGGCTACACGGCGAAACACCAGGTCGAATAGTTAGGGGTTAGCGAGACAGAGCGCGCAAAACGATTTACGCCTGCACCCATACGCGAAAGCCCGGCCAAACCGGCCGGGCTCGTCATTTCAGGCGGTACTTGCTTTTGCTAACTCCTAACTACTAACTCCCAACTACAGTTTTGGCAGAACTTCTTTCAGCGCCCACTGGATGCGGTTGACGCCCTCCCGTATGCGCTCGAGCTGCTGCTCGCTATCGGCCGAATAGCCGGAGAAGGAGATCACCTGGAGCGCGTTGCGCACGTGGTGGTTCATCTCGGCGATGATCTCCAGCCGCTGCCGCAATTGTTCGCGGCGGTCGCGCTCGTATTGCAGCAGGCGGTACACCAGGATGCCCGCGATCACCGCCGCCAAACTGTCGGACACGCTGATGGCGATGGTTCGCGACTCGTTCTCGTGCAGGACAAACCAGTCCAGCCCGGCGCCGACCAGGAACACAATGACCGCCGCCAACAGCCCGGCCAACAACATCAGTTTGCCGTTGGAGAGCAGGGAGGAGCGCGCTGCTTTCGGCATCGCGGGGAAATTTCCGAGCGCGGACGATTCGCTGGGCTTCACGGAAGAGGGACTCATTGGCCGATAAAAACATTGTACCGGACCCCGCCCGCTTGGTGCAGCCCGCCGAAATGCGCCGCGCAGAGCTGACGGTGGCTGAGATCTACGGCGCCGAAGCTGCCGGCGCTAGCCGAGGTCGCGGCGCACGGCGTCCGCCTGCCGTGCGCTGCCCTGGAAAGGCTCGTAGGTGGGTTCGACTTTCGGCAGAACTTCCAACAGCGCCCACTGGATGCGCTGAATGGACTCGCTGACGGTGACGCCTTCCTTCGTGCCTTGGAGCGCGCCCGCGGTGAAGGCCAGTGCCTGGAGCGCGTTGCGGATGTGGTGGTTCACTTCGTTGAGGGCTTCCATGCGTTCCATGATGAGCCGCCGCTGCTGGCGGCCATAGGCCAGCAGCGTGAGCACCAGCATGGCCGCCAGCAGCGCCACCAGCCCGTTGGAAATCACGATGGCCGCCGGCGTTTCCTGGTGCTTCAGCAGGACCAGGTCGAAGCCCACGCCGCCGACGAACATCACCACGCCCACCGCGCCGGCGATCAGCCAAAGGTTGCGCGTCAGCATCGACAGCCACAACCGCTGCAGAGGCGCGCCTCCCTCCTCGTCGAGAGAAGCACCACCAAACTCAGACGCATTGCTGGAGGTAGCCACGAATACAGGATTGTACCTCGACCGCTGGACCGCGGCGCAGCCTAGTGCACGTGGAAGAGGCGGTCCATGAGGAACAGGAACCCGACGCCGAGGAAGACCACCAGCGCCATCTTGATCCCCGGCTCGCGATTGACCTCCGGGATCAAGTCTGAGGCGGCCACGTAGATGGTGACTCCGGCCGAGACCGGCAGCCCGACGCTGACCGCCTGGCGCGTGATCACCATCGTCAGCACACCCAGCAGTGTCGCCCCGCCCAGCAGGACCGACGACCCCCACGCCATGGCGCGGCTGCGGCCGCTGGCCAGCATCACCGAGGCCACCGTGAAGCCTTCCGGAATCTTGTGCAGGAACACCGCCATGAAAACAATCCATCCCAGCCAGGTGGAAAGCAGAAAGCCGGAGGCGATGGCGATCCCGTCGAAAAAAGCGTGGATGATCAGCCCCAGCAGCACCGACCAGGACTTATGTTTCTGCACGAACTCGTCTTCGTGCGTCTCCTCGCCAAAGTGAAAGTGCGGCGACACCGTGTGCTCGAAAAAATGGACGATCAGGTACCCGACGAGCACCAGGAACCCGGCGTCATTGCCGCGCAGGCGCACGCTGGCGGGCACCATTTCCACCAGCGCCGTGGCCAGCATGAATCCGGCGCCGAGCGCCACGAAATACTTCAGATAGCTCTGGTGCCACTGCCGGTGCACAATGACCGCGCCGCCGACCACGTTGGCGGCGGCGGCAGTCAGCCCGAGCAGCACGCTAAGGGAAACGGGGCTCATGGGGAAGCGAGCAGCATACCAGACGTGAGTTTCAGTTTCAGTTTCGGCCCGACTCCGCACACAAGAACGTCCGCGACGGAATGCAAGAACAATTAGAGGCGGAACCTGGGAAAGCAGCACCCGGACAGTAATGAAGGGCAGAAAAGCTGAATTTGACCGCCTTCCGCGACCTGTATTAATCTGCCCCTACACTGAGAAAGGAGGTGGTCCAGGTCAACATGATTGACAGTCATATACAAAACCGCAGTGAGGTGTCTGAGGCTTAGAGCGGTTCGCTCTAAACCAACCTCAAGTTCCGGTGTGTTTGGCCCAACGCCACTCCAGAGTCAGTGCTGGAGTCCCGGAGGCAAGCAGGTCGCAGTCGCCCAGGCCGCAAGTGGTGCCGGGTAGATTAGAGTGACCGCCTCAGGCCAATCCCAACAGACTACCGGCGACCCGCGTGCCGCAATCGAGCCGCGGGTCGTTTTGTTTCTTGGAAAAGCGTCGTTGGTCGATGGTCGATGGTCGTTGGCCGATCGCCATTAGAAATTGCGAACGACTAACGACCAACGACTACCGACCGTCCTGGCGAACCAAAAACTCGGGCTACTCGGAGCCCCCTTGCCTGTCCAGCGCCTTGCGAATCACCTTCTGCGCCGTTTCCGTGATCCTGAAATTCCCCAACTCTTCGCGAGCGACCCACCGCGCCTGCGCCGCATCGCCGCCCGCCTTCAATTCGCCGCCAACCACGCGGCAGAAGAAATCAACTAGCACGTAGTGATAGCGCGTGCGGCCGTCCGGATCGCGATAAATGCTGTCAAACACATCCAGCACGTCCACCGCTTCCACCTGCAACCCGGTTTCCTCCAGCGCCTCGCGCGCGGCGCACTGGCGCAGGGTTTCGCCCAGCTCCAGCGCGCCGCCGGGGATGGACCACTGCCCTTTCAGCGGCTCGGTGGAGCGCTCGACGATCACGGCGCGGCCGTCCTGCACGATGACCGCGCCAACACCGACGAGAGGGCGGTCGGGATAATCACGTTTCATGAAAGCAGCCATTAGCGATTAGCAATTAGCTATTAGCTTGTTTCGTGCGGCGGCAATCATGGTATCGGCACACCGGCAAAAAGCAAAACGCGCAGAGAATATCTGCGCGCAATGTCGAAAGCTAATTGCTAATCGCTAATTGCTAATTGCTGCTTTACGACAGGAATCCCCGCGGATTGAAGTCCACGATCTTCCATCCCTTGCGTCCGCGTTCCATCTCGAATTTCACCTGGCCGCTGCGGCGGATGGGAGCTCCCCCGGCGCGCGGGATCTCCTCCAGCTCGAAGTCCACCATCACCACGCCCTTGGGTCCCTCAATGGTGCTTTGCGAGATGCGGAAATGCACGCGGAACGAATCGTAGCGCTGCATCATCGCGTCGATCTGGTCCTCGAAGGTGAGGTAGCCGTCCATTTTGTCGTCATCGAACGCCGATAGCACCAGGCGCTGGCTGTGGCCTTCCAGACCGTCGCGCAGATCGTTCAGCACGCTGTTGGCCACCGCCTGCGAAAACACGGCGCTGTCGTACGGGTCCTGGGCCTTGGCCTTGTCTTTCTTTTTTTTCTCTTTCTTTTCTTTCTTTTCCTTGTCTTTATCGGCGCCTTGCTTGGGCTGTTCCTGCGGCGGCGAGGAGGAATCCGGGGCCTGCTGCGCGGCTGCCAGGCACAAACTGAAGCTGAAGAGGCCAAGGGTTGCGATCGTGAGCACGAGCCTGCGCATACGAGATCCTCTCATTCCTGAGATGCAGCTCATTCTACTCCGGCTGCCTGCATGCGCCGGACGCGAAAACCCCGGCTGCGGGCAGCAGCCGGGGACCCGTTCTGCCGCGCGGGTGCTTACCGCACCTGCACGCTCAACTGCACGAACACCGTGGCGCCGCCGCGCATGCCGCCGGCAACATCACCGGTCGCCGCAGCTCCGGAGGCGGAACCAAGGCTACGCATGACGAGAACCGCGCTGCTGCGGAAAATCGCGCGCGTCGCGGCGTCCAACTGCCCCGGGTTGCGGATCGAGTCAATGGTGATCACCGCGGTGCGCCCGCCGCTCAACCGCACCGAGTAGCTGTGGCCGGCGACTCCCGCCAGTTCCGAACTGGCGCGCGCGCTGCCCGGGGCAACGCCGCCAAACGCCGCACCCAAGTCCGTCACGCCGGAGTCGGCACTCAGCATGTAGATCCCCTTGGCGATATCGGCGATGGTCAGCTCCAGGTCGGCAGTGCCGCATGGGCCCACGCTCCCCGTCGAAAGCCGCATTCCGGCGCAGGCGCCCTCCTGAATTTCCAGCAGCACGCGCTGCGACGGGCCCGCGGCCACGCCGCTCGCGCCAATGTCGCCGCTGCTCATGGTGAAGTGCGCCAGCGGAGCCGATTTGTCGAGCGTCGTCTTTTGCTGCACCGTGTGCTGCGGATCAATGACCAGCAGCGCGGAGACGCGCGTCAGGCCGGCGAACCGGTCCACGCTGTCACCGCCGGTGTCATTCACCGGGCCGCTGCCGGTTCGTGCGCCGTTTTTCGCCGGACGCAATGCCGCCGGCCGTGTGCCCGCGGACGCCGGCATGCTGGCCGAGTTCCACTGCAGTCCGCCGAGCGCGGTCCGGCCCGCGCCGACATCAAACGTGTCGCTTGCCACCGTGACGCCGTTTACCTGCAGCGCGATGGGCACGCCCTTCGCGTCCGCGGCGCCGTCATTGCGCACCCGGAAACGAACCTGGACGGTGTCACCGATCTTCGGTATGGACGGCGTGTAGGAAACGTCCGCGGCGCTCACGTGCAAATCCACCGAGCCGCCGGCCGCGCCGGTTGCCAGGCGCTTCCCCAGCGTGATGGCGCCGCCGCCGGCCGCGCTCCGGCTCCAGGAGCCGTTAATCCGCGTAAAGCCCCCGCGAGCCGCGGCGGCTGCGCCGCAGAAATTCTGGCTCAACGACGCATCGAAATAGAACGGGAAGTACTTGGTCGCACTGGAGGTCCCATTGCTGACCGTCGCCGCGAAAAAGTACAGCAGCAGTCCATCCGGGGGCGGGACGTTGAGAGCGGGGCTGTTCGTCAGGTCGAACCCCGGTGGGTTGCTGTAATTCGGCCCGCCTGAACTGGTTCCGCTCGGGCTGGTGAAGCTCAGCGGGGCCGCACCCACCGGAACGTGGTTGCCATCCTCCCATTCCCAGGCAATGCTCGGCACGTTAAAGCCGCCCATGCTCGCGATGGCCCAGTTCACGGTCAAATGAACGGGCGGACCGTTGGGCGCCACCGCCGTGCAACCGTTCGCGCCCGCGTTGGTGGTGATGATGATGTCGCCCACGTTCACCGGCACGCTGACCGCTTGCCCAACCGGATCCGGCGAGGTCGTCAACGACCGCTGGATGCTGTTGACGGTGATGCTGTACCCGCCGGCCGCGCCGGTGCTGATGTTGCCGTTCGCATCCTGGTTCGCCGTTACCTGGAATACCGCGCCGGAGTTGAACGGCTGCCCTTTTGCCTGCGGCGGCGTGGTTGAGGTATTCGCCCCATCCGTGATCACGATGTCCGCCGTGCCCTGGCAGGTCAGACCGGCGGTCGGCGTGCACGACACGGGCACCACGGTTGCGATGTATAGCTCGGTCAATGCGCCATTCACCTGGATAGGCGTAGCAGGGCCCGTTCCCGCCACGCAACTCGCACCGTTGTGCGTGCACTGGACCGCCAGCGGATAACTCGGCGCGGTGATGAATGTGTTGTCCACCTGCACGTGAATGGTCGCCTGGCGCTGCGCCGTCACCGCACCGCCATCCATCAACTGCACGATCACCTGCGCCGGATACAACCCGCTTTGCGTCGTGGTGTCGCTGGTCGCGACCGTCACCAGGAAGCTGTCCGGACCTGTCCCCGGCGCGAAGCCCGTGATCGCCAGCTTGCTGCCGACCACGCCCGGCGTTGGAATGAAGGTCACGGCGGTCGTGCCGCCATTGTCAACCGCGCCGGTCAGTAACGCCTGGTTCGACCACGAGGTTCCGCCCGAGGTGATGGTGATCACCAGCGGTGCAGCGTCGGTCGACCCGGGGTTGCCGACTCCCAAGCGCCAGTTGGAGACGGCAACGCTCTGCGTCAGGCTGTTATCGGCGTAATTCAGGTCGCCCGCCGTGTCTGCGTTCACCTTGGTGACCAGGGTGCCGCTGGACAACGTCCCCGCACCCACGTCGGGCGCGATCGCGTGGACCACGATGTTGGTGCTGGTGTTGGGCCCAAGCGAAGGCACTTTTACGGCAGTCCCCCTGCCGCCGGGGTCCACCTGGTACCCATTCAGATTCATGGTGAGAGTTTCATTGCCCGCGCTGGCGGTGTTGCCGTTGTTCTTCACCACCACAGTAAAGTCAATGCCCTCGCCCGATAGCCAGGGCGTAGCCGTACTCAGGGTGCGCGCCGGGGTGGCGCTCACCACCTGCAGGTCGGGAACGCCAATCGCCTGCACGTACAACGTGTAGGTCACATTCGCCGGGGGATTGCTGTTGGGCAGCGTCACCACTACCGGCAGTGCCGTCACCGTGGACGTATTAGCGCCGATCGCCGCTGCAACCCGCAAGTCAAACGTTCCACCTTGCGTCACCGTGTTTGGCGTCACCGTCGCCGTAAAGCCGGAGACCGGCGAAGGCGGCGTCACGGTCGCGGCATTCCCGGCGGCGCCGGCAAAACTGGGTGTAGAACTGACGGTCAGCGTGATATCGGGGTTTGCCGGACAGCCGGAGGGCGGCTGGCCCACCACAATGACGCACGCCGAACTCGTCTGCCCCATCTGCAATTTCAGTGGATCACTGGGACCGTTGAGGAACAGGTTGGTCGGCGTCACCGAGGCCGTCACATAGTTCAGCACCTGGGTGGCGTTCTTGGTCACCCCGTGATTGGTGGCGCTGTACACCGCCGTGACCGGCACCGGTCCGCTCGGCGACCCGCTCGTGGCTGTGCTCGCGGAGCCCGGCCCTGTGAACGATGGCGGCGTGATCGTGACGGCGGTATTGTCGGTCGTCGCAGTCACCGTTATCGGGAATGCCGTTGGGTTGCCGGTCTCGTCCAAATTGACGCTGATCTGCGCCGTACCGCCAAGCAGCACATTCTGCGTCGGCGCAATCGCTGCCGCGGCGGCCCCGCGGACCGGCGTCGCCCCGCCGCCCGGTTGCGTTTCCAGGAAGCCAGGGGGCACCACGATCGACAGGTTGAAGTCCACCGCTTCGAACGGCAGGGTTAGCGAGTCGTCGGCAGTGGAGCTTTGCGTAAGCGTGGTCGTCAAGGCCACCAATCCCAAATACGTGCCCGGCAGGAATTCGTTGGTGGTGGCGATCATGGTTGCCGTAGTCGTGGTTCCTGCAACCGGCGCCGCAATCGTTGTGGTCGGATTCCCGGTGCCGCCACCGCCACCGTTACACGCTGTGTTCTCGGCCGGACCGCCGCTGCAGCTCGCAGCCACGGTGATCTGTCCAACTGGGCTTACGTTGCCGACGTTCGCCACTACCGCATTGATGACCAGGGTTTCGCCCACCTGGACACCTTGCGCACCCGTAAAGGGCGGCGTATGCCCAGCGAACGAAATGCTCTGGATCACATAATTCGCCTGCCCGGTCACGGCATAGTTCACCGGGAAGCTGAAGCCCAGGAAGATGATGTTGGTGGAGAGCGCGGTCCCGGGCACGGCGGTAAGCAGAGCTTGCAGGTTCCAGCTCAAGGTGCCGCCCGAAGCGGAGGTCACGGTTTGCGCGATCGGACTGGCGTTCGCCGCCGAGGGAGCGCACGGGGCGGGCGCGCACCCGATGATGCCGTTCGGCAGCACCAGCGCGAAGGTTCCCGGCCCATCCACGGTCACCGTCAGCACTGCCGCCGCCCCGCCCGCCAACAGGTTCGGCGTGGCGGTCTGGGTCAGATGCACCGGCGTGCCCAGGGTGAGCGGCTGCGCCGACGTGTTGGCGGCGTCGCAAAGCGCCTCCGCCACCGTGCACGTCGGATTCACCGTCGCCTGCACCTGCAAAGGCGCGCCCAGCGCCAGCGTGCCGGGAACGGTCAGCAATGCGGTCAGGTTCTGCGTGCTGCCGGCCGTCAGCGGCAGTGGCAGGCTAACATCGGTGGTCGTCAGCGCGGTGTTATTGCTGTCCAGCAGGGTGAAGCGGACGACCGTGGCCGCGCTCAAGTCGGCGCCGCCGATGTTGGCCACCACTGCGGTGAAGGATTGCGGTCCCGGCGGCACGACCTGCGCCGCCGCGGTGCTGCCCCCGGTATAGGAGGCGTACACCGAGGTGACCTGCAAATCGGGCAGCGGATTCGTCGTCACCGCCGGACCCGGCAATTGCCCTTGCACCGTTCCGTTGTCGCCCTGGAAGTCGGTGATGTACCAGCCCTTCCCCGGCGCGCGGCTCATGCGGATCGTAAGCTGCTCGCTCTGGCTGAATGGGATGTTGGGGTTCGCCTTATAGGTGTAGTTCTGCACCCAGTCGACGCGCACCGACGCGTCATTGCAAATCACGCCGGGCTGGCCCACCTGCGGGTTGATGTTCATGGACGCCAGCAGCGGGAAGGTGTTGCGCACGTTTTCCGCCAGTGACGAGTAGCCCCCGAAACCGGTCTCGTCGAAGAACGCCAGGAACTGCGTCGATTGCAGCGTGCCGTAGGCCGCTGCCAGGTTCCGCACGCGCGTGGTGGGATCGTCATAGGCCGCCGCCAGCACGTGGATCTTCACGTCCATGGCCGCTTGCTGGTTGTTGGTGTCGGTCACGGTGACGCGCGCGATGTAGTCGGCGGCGGACAGGTTACAGGTCGGGAACTGGAAGTCCGGATTGGTGGACGCATAGCCCGCCAGCGGGTTGCAACCGGTCGCATTCGCCGAAATGGGCACGCCAAATTGCGCCGGACGGTACCCGGAATCGCACAGCACCCACTGGTAGCGCACGATGGACGCGCCGTTGTTTCCCTTCGACCGGCTCGCATCCGGTGCCGTGACGCTTCCGGAACCGAAGGCGGCGCCCAGAAAGGCGGAAAACTCGGTATTGTTCACGGCCGGCGTCGGGGCCGCAATGGCAGCGCTGGCGATGGTCGTCATCCACGTCTGCCCCAACTGCGTGACCGAAGTCGTCGCGGCTTGCACATTCGTGTTCAGGCTGCTGGCAATGTTCGCGAATGCCTGGCCGAGGCTGGCGTTCACCTGGTTGTAAGCGGCTTGCAGCGCCTGGTTGAACGTGTCGTCCGGCACACCCGCGGGATTGCGCTGCAGCAGCGCGTTCCATGCCAACTGGTACTGCGAATCAAAGGTCGCCAGCGCGCTCGTCACCGCCTGGTCCACCTGCCCGCCCGCCTGGTTGATGGCGTTCTGGATGGTGGCGATCTGCTGGTTCAAATTGTTGGTCGCGGGCGACAGGTCCACCACGTTGCCCTGGTTGGCTGTCTGCAACTGCTGCAGTGTCTGGTCCACCGCCTGCTGCACCGATGCGATGAGCGCCGTCAGTCCTGCTTTGTTGGTTTGCCGCTCCTGGTCGAACAGGTCGTGGTAGGGTTTCTTCAGGTCCCCTGAGCCCGCTGCTGTCGGCGGAACCATGATGGTAAAAACGGCGGCCGAGGCCGCCCCGTTCGGCTTGGTCAGCGTAAGGGTGTGCGGCCCCGGGGCTGCGTTGGCTGCGATCACCATGTGGACCGTCACTGCAGTGTCTGTCGGCGCGCCCGACAACGACACGGTCACGCCCGATCCGGTCACGCTCACCGCGTTCACCGCGGCCAGCTTGGTTCCACTGATGGCGGCATCGAACGTCGTGCCCGGCATCGCCGAGGTCGGCGACATCGAGCTGATCATTGCCGGTTCCGTATCCTGAATCAGTTGCTGGATCTGCTGCGGCGTCGCATTGGTGGGGATGGTCGGCGGCTTGCCGGCGGTGACGCTGGTGGTCAATCCCGCCGCGCACTGCACCGAGCCTTGAATATTGGAATCAATGCTGGACACCTGCGTAATGCCCGAAATGCACAAGAATATTGTGGTCCCGACGCTGGAGGCGTCGGAGCCGAAGTCGGTGCCGATGACGCCGGCGACTGCGGTGGGCGTGCGCAGTTCGAAGCTGCCGCCCTGGCGCGTGATCTTGGCCACTTCCGCCCGCATCCGTCCGCCGTAGAGTTGCAGCGCCGTTTGCTGCGACCGGTCGTCGTGCTTGACGATCTTCAATTCCGACTGCGACCCCAGCGACAGGATGGATTGGTCGGTCAGCGTGATGCGGGCGCGCCCGCCCTTCAGCGTCTTCACCAGGTCGTTCCAGACCAGGTCGTCACCCTTCTTTGCCTGGTTGGTCACCGCAGCCTTGCCCGTTCCGCGAGTGATAGTGGCGATCGGCAGCAGCGCGCTGATGGCGCCCGCCTTCTGTCCCACCTTGGGCGCCGGTGCTTTTGGCGCCGGAGCGGCGTGCGCGGGCACTACCACCCCCGCCAACAGAACTGTCATGACAACCCCGAGCAGCAGTCGTTGCTTCGTCATTTTCTTCCTGCCCTTCTGCACCACCTGGTTCGGGTTATCGCAGAATCCTCTAACAACCGGCAGTCCCCCCGATAATTACCTTCGTAACCACCGTAACGTACGCCTCGCGGCCTTGGGGCTGCCCGCTCAAGATGGCGGTGCCCTGCCGTCACTTGGTCTTGGCCACGTACACGCCGTCCCAGTCCGCCGCCGGGTGTTCCTTGTAGTAGTCGTAAGCCCTTTTCAGAAACGTCTCCGTCGGGCCGTCATTGGGATAGTTGCCCAGCAACACTTCGAACTTCTGCACCGCCTCATCCCAAGCCATGCGGTAGAACGCGTCCTGCGCGTCATGCCAGCGCGTCAGCAGGTCGCGGTGCTTTTCGGCGTTCTTGCCGAAGTCCATCAGCTCGTAGATCTTCACCGGCTTCAGCTTGCCCTTCACCCGGATCCGGTCCAGGTCGCGGCAAACGTAGTGGTCTTTCACCTGCGCATAGGTGAACTCGCTGATGATGCGCGCCGTGTGGTACTCCTTGTTCTGCCCTTCCAGGCGCGAAGCCAGGTTCACCGGGTCGCCCATCACCGTCCATGCGAACCGCCGGCTCGACCCCATGTTGCCTACGTTCACCGTCCCGGTGTTGATCCCGATACCGATGGACAGCGGCTTCTTCCCTTCCACTTCCCACTTCAGGTTCAGCTCTTCCAGCCGCTTGCTCATGTCGAGCGCGGCGTGGCAGGCGCGAACCGAGTGGTCGGCCTGCGGAAACGGCGATCCCCAGAACGCCATCACCGCGTCCCCGATGTACTTGTCCAGGGTCCCCCAGCGGGTGAACAGGATGTCGGTCATCTCGCCCAGGTACTCGTTCAGCAGGGCCACCAGCGCATCCGGCGTCAGGCCTTCGGAAATCGTGGTGAAGGAGCGGATATCGCTGAACAGGATGGTCAGCTCCTTCGACTCCCCGCCCGCCTTGAAATACTTCTTCGGGTCCTGCTCGATCAGCCGGATGACGCCCGGCGAAACGTAGCGCTCGAAGGTCTTGCGCACCTTCCGCTTTTCGCGTTCTTCAAACACCATGCGGAAGCTGGTGATGGCGCCGTAGTTCACCACCAGCGCGCCGGCGGGAATCACGAAATACAGCCACATCCCGTAGTGGGTAAACGCGAAATAGGTGATGCCGTAAAAGGCAAGCACGGCAGTGACCACGGAAAATGTCGAGTGCAGCGGCTTCAGGCGCGCGAACAGGTACCCCATCCCGATGCCGAAGAGGAGGATGAAAACGATGTCGATGGCTTCTTCGTAAATCCCGCGCTTCAGGAAACCGCGCCCGGGAATGTCGTTGTTCAGCAGGTTGTCGAGCACATTGGCGTGCAGCTCGACTCCCATGTAGTCGGTGGTCTGGAACGGCATGGGACGCAAGTCGCCGATGCCCAGCGCGGTCGCGCCCAGGATCACGATCTTGCCCTTGAAGGTCTGCGGTGGCACCGTGCCGTCCATCACGTCGGCCATCGAGTAGTGCGGATAGGTCTTGAACGGGCCGGCAAAGTTGATCAGGAAGCTGCCATCCGGCTGGGTGAAAAAGGAGTGCGGCCCCACTTCCATCCGCTCCAGCCCGTTCGGCCCCATGTAGGCCACTTCGCTCTGGTCCTTGATGTTCTCGAAGACCTTGAGCATCTCGATGGGCAGCGACGGGAACCACTCGCGGTCGCGGTAGCGGATCAGGGCGGGCGCGCGCCGGTAAATGCCGTCGCGTTCCGGGCCGTAGTTGAAGAAGCCGTACGACCGCGCCGCCTCCGCCAGGATGCGGATGTTGGACTCGATCCCGTAAGCCACGCCGCCTTCATGACCGGCCACCGGATCGAACCACGCCTTGCCCAGGTCGAAGTTCCCGGCCAGCTTTTGCATTTGCGGAAACGGGTGGCCCCACAGCACGTTGTAGTAATCCTCCGACGCCTTGGCATCAATTTGCTTGGCGCGATCCTCACCCAGGAAGATGTGTCCGAGCACCACGTTGCCGGCGCGCTTCATCGATTCCGCCAGGATGGCGTCGTTATCGCTGGTGCGCTCGATCTCGCGGATCTTCTCCAGCACCGCCGGTGACGCCGCCCCGCTCAACTCTTTTTCCAGTTTCTGGAGCGACTCGACCGCCGAGTTCTTCTCCGGTGTGGGGAAGTCAAAGTCGAATCCGATGACCCGCGCCCCGCCCGCCACCAGTTGGTCCACCGCCTTGCCGTAGTAATTGCGCGCGATGGGGTAGGACCCCACCCTTTGCAGCGTCTTTTCATCCAGCCCGATGATGGCAATCCGGTCGTCAATGCAATCGCGGCTGGCCGCCTGTCCCGTGCAACTGTGCCGCGGCCCGCGCGTCTTGTAGCGCGCATCCAGCGAACGCAGCTCCATGGTGTCCAGGAACCCGAACAACGCCCGCGTCTGCGCCGTAATCGCCACCAGCACGTACACCACGATCGCCAGCAGCGTCACCGCCGCGGCAATCCCCATGTCCACCCGCTTGGCCGGCACCCTTCCGACCAGGTCGGCAAACTTCCCCCACATCTCGGCAATCTTTTTCAGGACCGAATTCATCTGCCGTGCTTCCCGAACTTGTAGACGAAGGTCACGCCCGCAATCCGCTCGTCGAAATTCAGCGGATTGGGCGCACCGCCCGGCGGAATGCCGACGTAATCAGTCCCACTCGGCGCGCCGAAGTAGAAGTTGCTGTTGCGCTCGAAGGAGAAGATCAGCACTTTGTTTTCGTCGTTCAGCAGCTTGTACGTCAGGGCCACGCGATACGACGGACGGCTGTAGCCGCTGGCGCCGTTCACTACTTTTTGACTTGCGGTCAGACCGGCTGGACACGCGGGCGGCGTCCCGACCTTCTGCACTTGACCGGGAAGGCAAACGTCAATGAAAGCCGGGACGGTGATGGTCGCCGAGGTGTCACGGAATTGCGCCTCCAGGATGAACCACTTCGGCGCTTCCACCAGCAGGCTCGCCGTGCCCAGGCGGTTGCTGTCGTAGTCCAGGAACAGCAACTGGACCGGATTGACGTAGGTGGTTGGCGTCGTCGGCATCAGGAAAGTGTCCCAATCCAGCCGGTGGCCCTGCCGCTCCAGTTCGTAGCGGAAGTTGGGACTCACGTGCCAGCCGCCGAAGTCGTAAATGCCGCGCAGCGACATGTAGACCCGGTTGGTATTGTTGGTATTGTTGGTCGCGCCCGCGTTCATCAAGTCGATCGACTGCCGGCGCTCGTAGCCCAAGGTCAGGAATGTGGTGTGGATCGGCAGCGTCAGCTCTGCGTAGGGCTGGCGCAAAATGCGGTCAATGCACACCTGGCCTTTGCCGTCGCTGTGGGAAACGCAATTGGCGGTCAGCGTGGGCAGCCCGGTGGTTGCGTCCAGCGGCAGGGTCGCCGCCGATCCGTCAATGATCCGGTGGCGGTAACCCACCTCCAGCGAGGCGCGCCGGTAGAACGAAAAGTCATGGAAGATGAGCCGCGCTTCCGGCCCCAGGATCGTCGTTTCGTACGGCAACTGCTGTTTCAGGTTGTTGTTGTTGCGCCGCATCGTGCCGTCCAGGGTCAGCCACGGCAGCGCGTCGTACGACACGCGGAACAGGAAATCCTGCAAGTCCGAGATCTGGCGCGCGTTCATGGAGGCGAAATTCGGCTGGTAGCGCACGTAGGACGAGCGGAAGTTGAATTTATGCCAGCGGTAGGTCGCGTCCAAGCGTGCGCCCCAATCGCCCTGCACGCCTTCGCCCGCGGTCGGAACGCGCGACTCGCAAGGCGTTGGGTTGATCGCCGGGTTGGTCGGCGCCAGAGTCGAGTCGCCGCCACAAGGCGTCGCCCGCGTATCGAAATTGGTCGCCGAGTACGCAAACTCGCCGTCCACCCGCAAGCGGCTGAGCTGGTACTTGAAATCGATGGATCCGACCTTGTTGCCGGCGGGCAGCGGCGACGGAAACGGCTGCGGAGTATTGGGCGCCAGCGGCGCCCGTGTGTCCACCAGGTCGTTGCTCGAGGCCCAGTTGAAACCGACCACGGAGTCGCGCGCGAACGCATACTCCAGCCGCGCCCCGCTCACCGCCGACGTGAATGGCCGGCCGCACAGCGGATCGTTCAACGGCACGAAATTGTTCGGCGTGGGGTTAAAGACGTTCGCTTGGCACCCCGACACCAGCCGGATCGGGTTTCCCCCGGCATCCAGCACCGGATTGCCGTTCGCATCCAGCAGGAATGGTGTTCTCAGGCCGGTCCTGGGATCGATCGCAAACGCCTGCAAATCGATCCGCTGGTCCTTGAATAGCGATCCCCAGCGGTCGACGAAGACGCCGCCCGTGGCCGACAGCTTCCATCTTTTCCCCAGCCTCCACGACGCGCTCACGCCCTTGATGTTCTGGTTAAAGGTCAACCGCGAGTAATTCACCAGCGCGTCGCCGAGAATGTACTCGTCGCGCGGCCCGTAGATGCGGATATAGCCCTTCTGGATGCTGTTGCGCTCCGGGTCAATGCTGGAATCGTCGGTCCCGCGGTACATGGTCAGGAACTGGAACCGGTGCCCGGTGCTGAAAAATTGCTTGTCCAGGAAAAAATTGAATTCGGCCAGGTCGTTCTCGCCCTCGTTGTGGAAGGAGCGCGCCAGTCCCTGCGAGCTGCCGCTGTTGATTTCGCTATGGCGCGTCATCAGCCGCACTTCGCCCAGCTCCTGGTCTTGCTGCCCGGCGCCGGCCCCGCCGATGTTGAAACTGGACGGCTTGCCCTTCAACGCATCCGCCTGCTCCTGCTGTTGTTGTTGCTGGTTCTGCTGCGTCAGCGAGGTGGATTGGGTGGCGTCCTGAATCGGGTTGGTTGGCGCCTGGCCGGCAGTCGGCGCTGGCGCGTTCTGCTGGTTCCCAGTCTGGGCGGAGGAGGTTGGAACGGCGGCCATCACGGCCAACGCCAGGACGCAACAGAGCAATCGGAACAATCGCATCGGACACCTGCGCTCCCACTCCGGGCGCAGCACAACAGCGTCGCGGAGCGATTGCAAAGTTCGTGTTGGGGGGGAGGATATCCGACGGAAGTGTCCAGTTTCAGACCACTTCCATCCGGCCAGCCTTATCTTTATTTTTTAAAACCGATTAGCTCCCGGATACTACAACAAAACCGCTCGAAGTCAATTATTTGTTGCCGAGAAAGACCCTAGTCTGACACCTGAAAATCTCTCGGTTTGGGACTAGGGCAGATAGGTATTTTGGCCCAATTCTCCCCGCCGGCGAGGCGTATAATTCCGGCATTGAACCGATGTGGGCCGGTCACGCTCGACCGGTTTATTGCCGCACCACCCTTCATGTGGCCGAACTTTCCCGCCGCCCTGGGCCCCCGGGTGGGCCGGCCATGCGCCATCCACCTTCAGCCGCAATCAAGAGGAGGTTCTATGCTGGCAAGAGTCGTCGAAGTGGGCATCAAAGGTGGCAAGAAACAGGAGGTTGCCAAGATTCTCCAGAACGAGCTCGTCCCCATACTGGAGAAGCAGCCCGGCTTTGTTGCCTACGAAACCTTGGCGCGTGACGCCGATCCCAACATCACCACTTCCATCACCTACTGGCAGAGCAAGGACGACGCCGACAGCTGCTATTCCATGCCGGCGTACAACACTATCCTCAACAAGCTCCGCCCCTTGCTGAGCAACGAAATCAAGCCGGTGCTGCATAACGTGGAGAGTTCGACCACGCACCGCATCGCCTTCGGCAAGGCCGCGTGATTGAATCAGGTGATCGGATGATCGGGTGATCGCGTCAGCGTTGTGAGATCACCTGATCACCCGATCGCCAGATCATTCGATCAGTGAAGCCCTAGCCAGCGGCCCCTTCTTTTCGTACATTAAGTCTTCACTCCCATGCCAAGAACTGCGACCGTCCTCACGCTCTTACTGTCTGCCGCCCTGCTCGCCCAGTCGCCGTCCCCGCAAGACCTGCGCACGCCGGAAGAAGAGCATCTCCGCAACGTCCGCCAGCTCACCTTCGGCGGCGAGAACGCCGAAGCCTACTTCAGTTCCGACGGCAGCAAGCTCATCTTTCAGTCCCGCCGCGGCGACCTGAAATGCGACCAGATCTTCACCATGAACACCGACGGCTCCGACGCCCGCATGGTCTCCACCGGCCGCGGCCGCACTACCTGCGCCTACTTCTTCCCCGACGGCAAGCACATCCTCTACTCCTCCACCCACGCCGCCTCGCCCGAATGTCCGCCGCCGCCCGACTGGTCCAAGGGCTACCGCTGGGCCATCTATCCGACTTACGAAATCTACGTCGCCAACCCCGACGGCAGCGCTCCCCACGCCCTCACCCACAACCAGGGCTACAACGCCGAATCCACCATCTCCCCGGATGGCCGCAAGATCGCCTTCACCTCCACCCGCAACGGCGACCTGGATATCTACGTGATGAACCGCGACGGCACCCACGTCCGCCAGCTTACCCACGAGCTCGGCTACGACGGCGGCCCGTTCTGGTCGCGCGATGGCAAGTGGATCGTCTATCGCGCCTATCACCCGGAAACCAAGGAAGAGATTGCCGATTATCGGGACTTGCTGAAGCAGAATTTAATTCGCCCCACGCGCCTCGACCTCTGGGTGATGCGCGCCGACGGCAGCCAGAAGCGCCAGATCACTCACAACACCGCCGCCAACTTCGCGCCTTATTTTTTCCCCGACGGCAAGCGCATCATCTTCAGCTCCAACCTGGCGGATGGCGGCGGCATGGGGAACTTCGAGCTTTTCGCCGTCAACGTGGACGGCAGCAACCTGGAGCGCATCACCTACAGTCCCGCCTTCGACGGCTTCCCCATGTTCAGCCCCGACGGCAAGAAGCTCGTCTTCTCCTCCAACCGCAACGCCTCCCGCCCCCACGAAACCAACGTCTTCATCGCCGACTGGGTAGAGTGAACTAGCGCAGGAGCCACTGGATGACTTGGAGAAGGACACCGAGCAGTGCAATCATTACGATCGTGCAAAATAGCAATACAGCCCGAACTATGGGACCGCGCGGTTCCAAGAGGAGGTAGGCAATCATCAACACGGCGAGAACTATCAAAAACTTCATGAAATCGGGCTTGATGATCCCGAGCAGCGGCGTAAGCAGTCGCAAGAACGCAATGACCAAATTCCTCATGCGCGAAACATATCCCGCCGCGCCGCGCAGGGATGTCCGCTTTGTTGACTTTGTTGACTTCGTTGACTTTGTTGACTTTTGTTCGGCGCAAAACAAACGCCCGGCCGCAGCCGGGCGTGGGCAAGAAGCGTCCGCGCCTACTTCGGAGCAGAGGCGGGGATCGGTGTTCCCTTTGAGGCCAGTTCCTCCGCGATCGCGGCGAAGAACTTGTCGGCGATTCTCTTGCCGACGTCCCACGCGAAGACCTGCGCCTTTTTGTGAGGCGTCAGGGTCACCTCGACGCTGCGATTATCAAGAGGTTTTATCACGGCGCTGCACTCCATGCCGTTCGAGGTGAGCGACATCCCGGTCGTGAAGGTAAGCATCCCGGTTTTGCGGTCAGAGAATCTCACCGACCAGTGCCTCTGCGCCGCCTTCACGGCAGCGTCGAAGACCTCATCGGCGCTGCCGGTGAAGATTGCCCTCTTCGGACTGGCGGACAGCGGGGCCGCGAGTAGGAGTAATGCGAAGAAAAAAGCGAGTTTCTTCATGAAGCACCCGCCGCGGCGCGTGCGGCTCTCGCGACGGGCGATTCGAGCGGAATCATGTTGCGGGCCGCGCACTGCGGGCAGCCGTCGTACTTTCCCGTCAGACGGTAGACCGAGTAGATAATCCCGGGCAGAAGGAAAAAGAGCCACAGCAGCAGCTCGGTGACAAAGCCCCCGCGCATGTAGCGCTTCGGGACCGCGACGGTCCCACAGTTCGGACAGTACTTCTCGATCTTTGCCATTACAACGCCTCCAGTTTTAGCGCCGTGGGGGCGGCGGATCAGCGGGTGAAGCCGCAGGGACAGCGGCCAGCCGGCGAGAAGCGATGCGCGGGGTAGCGCGGGCACGGCGGATACTTGCGCTTCCGTCCGCCGGTGCGCGGCACCAGGGCAGCGCGCTCCGATTTGGGAATTTTCGCCCAGCGTTTCTTCGCGAGTTGGGAAGCTGCCCGGTTCTTCGCTTTCACGATTGCAACGTATAATCGGGCGCACGATTAGTCAAGGACAGAGACGGGAATCGCCCACGCCGCTGTTGGCGGGATTGCGGGAATCAGTGGTGAAAAGAGATAACGCCGGCGGCTGCGCCTACGCGACGTCCTCACGATCCTGAATGGCAGGCCAAACCTGCAGGACCGAACTCAGCTTCGTCGCCTCCAGCGCCTGCCGGACCCGCATCGAGGGATTGATGAGCTGGATTGTGCGATTCCCATCCTTCGCCCATTGTTCCAATGCGGCCAAAACTCCCAATCCACCTGCGTCAATGGACTCAACCCGGCTGAGGTCGATCTGAAGATGGCGCTTGTCTTGCGACATCGCTGCCCGCAGCAGGTCATCGGCTCCGTCGCCGCGAACGATTCGGCCCGAACAGCGCAATACGGCAAGATGCGGATAATTCCGGATTTCCAGCGTTAGCACTTGGCACCCCATGCTGTTTGCAGGCTCGCTCATGAAGATAGATACGAATTTTCAGGACGCGTAGTTCGAAATCAGATCGATCTATGTATTAGACGTTTCCGCGGTCCGGATGTTTCTAAAATTGATTGGGGACGGGTGAGGAGTTTGGTGCGGCCTCGGTGCCCCACATCTGCCTGCAGTTGGCAGATGTGGGACTCTGTTAGAGCAGCAGCTATTGTGAAGCCGGCGCCGGCTCTGCTTTCGGACTCTCCGCTACGGCTGCGGCAGGCTTCTCCGATGACGGCTGAATTTTCACCGTCCGCAGAATTCCGTCCAGGCGACGCAGCACCTGGTCGGGATTCACTTCCCGGGCCAAGCCGCCGTCATTGCTGGTCTTCACTCCCACCTCCAGCTCATAACAGGTGCCGTTGGTGAAGGTCGCATACTGGCGCAGCTTGGCTGCCTGACCGCGGCCGCCGCTGTCCGTCTCCACCCAGCGGAAGTCCACTCCGTTGATGGTCTCGATCTCCAGCTTGGCATCTCTACCCGGATTGAGCACCGACTCGCATTCCTGCTGGTTCAGGTCCTGGTTCAGGCTGAGGGTGAAATACCCGCTTTCGTAGTCGGTATCGGAATAGAACCCCTTGGGAATTTCGACCCTGGCGAGCGTGAACTGGCCTTCATGGCCGTCGGATTTTGGCCGCAGCGAGTCGCCACCGTTGGCCACCGCTTTTGCGCTGACAAACGAGTACTGCCACGGGTAGACAAACGAAACTCCGTAATCGCGGCTGCAGTAGACGATCGACTTCGCTGCCGACGGCTTCGTAGACGTTTTCTTGCTGACCACCACCGGCGCCGGCTGTTCGACAACGGGTACGCCGGATTGAAGCACCGCCGGGTGCAGGCTTGCGCTCTCCGGCATGGACGAAGACGAACTCACAGCCGGCTTGGACTTGGCAGAGCAGGCGACGGTAGTCACGGCAAGAGTGCCAAGCAGGATCGCCGCGCCGATCTTGCCGATTGAGGTTGCGATGTGCGTGTTGGCTTTCATAACGGCCTCCTTGGCCGCTGGTGGGAGTGCAAACTGCGGTCCAGCGCACCCCGCATTGATTTCCGGTGGGTTAAGCGTTTCGGCGCACAGGATGATTGTGTGCGCGGTGACACGGTGTGGCCGCAGGTACACGCCCTCACGAGCGTGCTGCCATGGCAGCGAACGGGAGGGCGCACTCCGATTCCAACGCCAATATTCAAGCGGATTTCAAGGGACCTTAAGCCAGACTGGTGCCGCTGGGATCGGGCCGCTGGATGAAGTGGTTGGGCGCGTTCAGCAGCAGGCGATCAACCGCGCCGACCAGCGCCGCTTCCCCGTCTTCCTGTCTCACCATCGCATCCACCACGACGCCAAAGGGCAGGTCGCCACGGCAGACCAGAACCACCGGACTGCGCGTGTTCTCGTGGATGCGCTCGAGCACCAGGGCAAGCTGCGACTTGTGCACGGTTTCGCCGATTACGATCAGGTCGAAGTTGTCGTAGGAGAGCCAGCGCAGCGCGCCCAGCAGGCTCTTGGCGCCTTCGACGCGGTATCCGGCCTGGCGCAACGCCGCACTGCCGGCGGCGAGCTGATCGTCTTCGAACTGAATGAACAGGAGGCGTCGAGCTGACATAGTGCGCAGCTCCTTGGCTGCCAACCCGAATTGTGGACAGTGTACTCCACAAGCAGGAAATCGGGTTCGTGATTTTGTGCTGCGGACAGCCGGCGGAGCGCGACGACTTTCCGGTGCGCGCAAGGATTGCGCTACGGTTTGCGGAAGCGGCGGGCGGCGTCGAATTCCGCTTCCAGTTCGCGGGTGCGAAGGTTTTCGCGCAGATGCGCCAGACGCTGCTCCAGGCGAAGCAGCGCTTCCTGGATATTGGCCGTGTTGGTCAGCGCGATATCGCGCCACATGCTGTACGGACTTTGCGCCAGGCGGGTCATCTCGCGCAGCGCGCGCCCCCCGATCGCCTCCAGTTCAGGGTCGTTTCCGAATTCATCGCGTAACGTGGCGGCGAGGGCGGTGGAAAGCATCTGCGGCAGGTGGCTGATCCAGGCGCAGATGCGGTCGTGACGGTCCACGTCCATCTCGACGACGCGGGCGCGGATGCGCTCGATCCACTGCACGTAGTCGCCAGCGCGGCCGCGGTGAATGTTCTGCCCGGGAAAGGGCGTGAACAGCCAGACGGCGCCGGAGAACAGATTGGCGTCGGCCTGCTGAATGCCGCTGTTCTCTTTTCCAGCCATGGGATGGCCGGCAAGGAAACGCTCCCCCACGCGATCGCCGAAGATGGCGCGGGCACGGGCGATGACGTCGGCCTTGGTGCTGCCGACATCGGTGAAGAGCGTGTCGGGAGGCAGCACCGGGCCAAGGCGCTCCAGCAGATCCATGATCGGGCCGACGGGGGTGGCGAGAACGACGACATCGCTGTTGGCGCAGGCTTGCACCGGATCGTCGAAGCCGGCGTCAATGGCGGTGCGAGCCTCGGCTTGCGCGAGGACGGAAGCGCGGTCGCAACCGAAGATGCGCCCGGTGAAGCCGTGGTGCTTGAGGGCGAGGGCGAGCGAGCCGCCAATTAGGCCGGTGCCGATAATGGTGAGCTGGCGCACGAGTGCGATTTAACCACAGAGGACACGGAGGAGAAAGTCTTCAGTCTTCAGTCTTCAGTCTTCAGTCTTCAGTCTTCAGTCTTCAGTCTTCAGGCGCTCGCGCCTACGGCGCTGGTCGCTGGAACAATGTTATACAGTCTTTCCCCGGGAGGCTCCCTGCTTGTCGTCTTCGGAACACGCGCGTGAAAAGCCGCTGATGGTGTTCGATGGAGACTGCGGATTCTGCCGCGCCTGGATCGAGTACTGGAAGGAACTGACCGGAGAGCGCGTGGCTTATGCGCCCTTTCAGGAGGCGGCGGCGCAATTTCCCAACGTGCCGCGCGAGCAGTTCGTCGAGGCAGTACAGATTTTTCTTCCCGACGGCCAGCGGCGCAGCGGAGCGCACGCGGCGCTCACGGCGATGGCCATCGGGGACAAGACCTGGCTGCTGTCGGCGTACGAGCGCGTGCCGGGATTCGCGGCGGTTGCGGAAGCGGCGTACCGGACGATCGCGGCGCATCGCTCCGCCGCGTACACCATCACAAAACTGCTGTGGGGCGTTCCGGTGCGGCGCCAAACGTACGCGCTCGCGACGGAGTTGTTCCTGCGCGCGCTGGGGATCATTTACCTGATCGCGTTCGTTTCGTTCGGCGTGCAGGCTTCGGGTCTGATTGGAAGTAACGGGATTTATCCCGTCGCGGAAACCATCGTCGCGGTGAAGCGGTACTACGGCGACGCAGCCTTTCGCGCGCTTCCCAGCGTGTTCTTCCTCAACTCCAGCGACTGGTTTGTGGCCGCGGTGTGGATCGCGGGCGCGGCGCTGGGAGCACTGCTGGCGCTGGGTATCGCGCGGCGTGCGGCGTGCCTTGGCGCGTTCATCCTGTATCTGTCCATCGTGAACGCAGGGCAGGCGTTCATGAGCTTTCAATGGGACGCGCTGCTGTTGGAGGCGGGCTTCCTGGCGATTTTTCTCGGTTGGTCGAACCTAGTGCCGTGGATGTTCCGCTGGCTGCTGTTCCGGCTGATGTTCATGTCGGGAGTGGTGAAGCTGGCAAGCGGCGACAGGAGTTGGCACGCGTTGACCGCGATCCGCTACCACTACCAGACGCAGCCGCTGCCGACGCCGCTGGCCTGGTACTTGCACCAATTGCCGCCGTGGTTCCAGAGCTTCAGCACGGCGGTGGTGCTGGCGGTCGAGCTGGGAGTGCCCTTCCTGATCTGGTTTCCGCGGCGGGTGCGATTGCTGGCGGCCGGCATCCTGATCGTCTTCCAGGTGCTGATCATGCTGACGGGCAACTACGCATTCTTCAACCTGCTGGCGATCGCGCTGTGCCTGTGGCTGGTGGACGATCAGCGCTGGCTACGACCCACATCTGCCAAAACCGGGCAGATGTGGGGCACCGTCGTGAACGCTTTCGTTTCGCGGGCGCGGGGAAGGTGGTTGAAGAGGACGAACAGCGTGCCGCGGGTGGCGATTGGGACCGGAGTCGCGATCTTGATTTTGTTCGCCAGTATCGGCGAGGTCACCGGGCCGCTCCTGCACTGGAGACCGCCGGGAGCGGGCGCGGCGCTGGGAACGCTGGCGCCGTTTGAAATCGTGAATTCCTACGGCTTGTTCGCGGTGATGACCACGACGCGCATGGAGATCGTGATTGAAGGATCGAGCGACGGCGTGACCTGGCAGGCGTATGAATTCAAGTACAAGCCGGGGGACGTGAAGCGACGTCCGGCATGGGTGGCGCCGTACCAGCCGCGTCTGGACTGGCAGATGTGGTTCGCGGCGCTGGGCAATTACGAACAGAATCCGTGGCTGCTGCGGTTCATGCTGCGGCTGCTGCAGGGTTCGCCGGAGGCGACCCGGTTGTTGGGATCGAACCCCTTTGCCCAAGCGCCGCCGGTGTACGTGCGGGCGCTGGTGTACGAGTACAGGTTTACGAGTTGGCCGGAACGGAGAGCGACGGGAGCGTGGTGGAAACGGGAGTACAGAGGGTTTTATCTGCCGCCGCTGACGCGCGAGGATTTTGCGAGGGCGGGGATGGAATAGGCTGCAGGCTTCAGGCGCCAGGCTCCAGGTTTCAGAAAAAGCTAACCGCAAAGGACGCAGAGAAACACCAGGGTTCCGCAATTTGCATTGAAGTTCCCTCCTGATTGCACGGGCTCTGCGTGTGAAAGTAGGGGTCCTTCGACTCGGTCGCAACGCGCCCAAAACCGGGGCGCGTTGGACCTCGCTCAGGATGACACCTGTTGAAAGTTCGTATTCACGCAATCGTGCGCCCGACCGCTGGGGCGATGATGCGCAACTGGTCCATCAGCTCAGCGAATTGTTTCGGGTAGAGCGACTGCGCGCCGTCGGAGAGCGCCTTGTCGGGATTGCTGTGCACCTCGACGATGAGGGCGTCGGCGCCGGCGGCGACGGCGGCGCGCGCCATGGGAGCGACTTTGTCGCGGCGTCCGGTGCCGTGCGAGGGATCGCCGCAGATGGGCAGGTGCGAGAGCTTGTGCACAATGGGAATGGCGGAGATGTCCATCGTATTGCGGGTGTAGGTCTCGAAGGTGCGGATGCCGCGCTCGCAGAGGATGATGTCGTAGTTGCCGCCGGCCATGATGTATTCGGCGGAAAGCAGCATTTCCTCGATGGTGGCGGCGATGCCCCGCTTCAGCATCACCGGCTTGCGCACCTTGCCGAGTTCGCGCAGCAGGTTGAAGTTCTGCATGTTGCGCGCTCCCACTTGCAGGATGTCAACGTAGGGAAGCATGAGCGGGATCTGGGAAATTTCCATGACCTCGCTGATGACCAGCAGGTGGTATTTTTCGCCCGCTTGCTTCAGCAGCTTGAGGCCGTCTTCGCCCATGCCCTGGAAGGAATACGGGGAAGAGCGCGGCTTGAAAGCGCCGCCGCGCAGCACGCGCGCGCCGGCCGTCGAGATCTGCTCGGCGGTGGAGAAGAGTTGCTCGCGCGATTCCACCGAGCACGGGCCGGCCATCACCAGGACCTTATCGCCGCCGACGGTGAGATCGTTGGGCAACTTGACCACCGTGCCTTCCGGCCGGAAATGCCTGGCGACGAGCTTGTAAGGCGCGCTGATGCGATGGACGAGGTGGACGCCGTCGAGGACCTCGAGATCGCGGGTGTCGAAATCATTGCGCGCGCCCACTGCGCCGAGCACGGTGTGACGTTCGCCGGTCGAGCGGTGGACGGAGAACCCGAGGCCGACAAGGTGTTCGATCACGTTCTGGATCTGCTGTTCGCTGGCGCCTTCCTGCATTGTGACTATCATATGAAAACCAGTAGTTGGGAGTTGGTAGTTAGGAGTTAGCGCCAAAGGGAAGCGAAACGTCTCTACTTGCGAGCAATCTCAGATGCTTGCTTCGCGCTAACTACTAACTCCTAGCTACTAACTCCTTAATCGTTAACTTCAGCTTCCAATTCGGTGTCGCCCCCGTCGGCCTTGACCTTGGGGACGGATTCTTCTTTCTGGATCTTGCGCATGACGTCAATCAGGCGCTCGTAGATCGTGGTCAGGTCGCGATCGGCGAGCGGGCCGCGATTGGCGCGGTGCACGTTTTCGTGGATCACCTTCTCGCGTTCGGGCTCGTACACCGGCTGGTTGGTGCCGCGCTTCAAACGCCCGATCTCCCGGGCACAGTGGGCGCGCTCATTGAGCAAGTCAACCAACTTGCGGTCAAGCTCATCGATTGTCTTGCGCCAATCCGCGATGTCCATAAGAACAGCTATTAGCAATTAGCCATTAGCAATTAGCCAGACCGAAAGAGTTCAGGCTCATTCTCTCATCTGAAGTTACGCGGCCGGGAGGGCGCCGGAGAAACCGCCGCGGCCACCGAACCGGCTGATAGCTGAGAGCTGAAAGCTGAGAGCTGCTTCACCAATTCTGCCACAGCTTGGGGCGCGCTGCCCGGGAGCGCAGCATTTTCGACCGCCTGCACGATGGCGCTGCCGACGACGGCGGCGTCGGCGAACTGCGCGACTTCTTGAACCTGTTCCGCGGTGGAGATGCCGAAACCCACTGCGATGGGCAACTTGGTGTATCGGCGCAGGCGCTTGACCAGCCGACGCGCGTCGGTGGCGAGTTCCTGGCGCGTGCCGGTAACGCCGGTGCGCGAGACGGCGTACAGGAAACCGGTGGAAACCTCGGCGATGCTTTTCAGGCGCTGGTCGGTGCTGGTGGGCGCGGCGAGAAAAATTGTCGCCAGTTCGCGGCGGCGCATGTTGGCGAGGTAGTCGTGCGCTTCTTCGACGGGAAGATCGGTGACCAGCGCGCCGTCAACTCCGGCGTCGGCGGCGGTGGTGCAGAAGCGCTCCAGGCCGAAGCGGAGGATGGGGTTCAAGTAGGAAAAAATGACCAGGCCGGCGCCTGGTTCTTGCGCGCGCACTTCGCGGGCGAGTTTCAGCACGTCTCGGAGGGTGGTGCCATTGCGCAGGGCGCGTTCGCAGGCGCGCTGGATCACCGGGCCGTCGGCGACGGGATCGCTGAATGGAACGCCGAGTTCGATGACGTCGGCGCCGGCGTCCACGGCTGACAGAATGATTTCTTTCGTCGTGGCGAGATCCGGATCGCCGCAGGTGATGTAGGCGACCAGGCCGGGACGGGATTTGAAGCTAATCGCCATTTGTAACGATCTGGTAATTTCGTAAATTGGTAAGTTGGTAATTTGAAAAACCAACCGATTCTTACTCTGCCTTCCGTATTTCGTCAGCGCGTGCTTGGCGCCGGCAGATCCTCCATCATGGTCGCCTTCGATGCCGTGAAAATCGCCGCGAGTTCCTTAGCCTCCCGGAGAAGACCGCCGAGTTTGTCGGGCGGCACGAGTTCCGCGTCATGCAACAATTCGAGCCAGTAAACGGTCTCGTCAGCTTCCTCTACGACGATGCACAGCTTGGCGATGAACTCGTTCCGTGATCTCGCTCTACATGCGGCGCGGTAATTGGCGCCGATTGATGTGCCAGACCGGAGAAGTTGCTTGGCTATAACATGAGCGTCGTTTTGCCAGGGGATTTGCCGAAACAGCCGAATGATCCGCAACGAAAATTGCTTTGTACGTTCCCGTAGCTCCTCTGCACTGTCCACAGCGGCCTCCCGTCAGTTGACCGCAAATTACCAACTTACGAAATTACCAAATTACGAAATCGAAGACGTCACCCAATTGATAAGTTCTCCTGCAGGATTCCCATGTCCTTGTCGCCGCGGCCGGAAATGTTGACGACCAGGATGTCGGATTTTTTCATCTTCGGCGCGCGCTTCAGACATTCCGCCACTGCGTGAGCTGACTCCAGCGCCGGGATGATGCCCTCGGTGCGCGACAGCAGCACGCAGGCTTCGAGGGCTTCGCGGTCGCTGGCGGAAACGTATTCGGCGCGGCCGATGTCCTTGAGCCAGCCGTGCTCGGGCCCGACGCCGGGATAGTCGAGGCCGGCGGAAACGGAATGCGTGGCGGCAATCTGGCCGGCGTCGTCTTGCAAGACGTACGAGAACGTGCCCTGCAAAACGCCGGGAGAGCCGCCGTGGAAGCGCGCGGCGTGCTCGCCCAACTTATCGCCGCGTCCGCCGGCTTCGACGCCGATCAAGCGGACGCGCTTATCTTTTTTCTTTATAAACTCATGAAAGATTCCCATCGCATTCGATCCGCCGCCGACGCAGGCGATGATCGCCGAAGGCAATTTGCCGGTGGCACGCAGAATTTGCGAGCGCGTCTCACGGCCGATGATGGACTGGAAATCGCGCACCATGGTGGGATAGGGATGGGCGCCGAGCACGCTGCCGAGCAAGTAATGCGTGCTGCGGACGTTGGTGACCCAGTCGCGCATGGCTTCGTTGATGGCGTCCTTCAAAGTGCGCGAGCCGGAGTCCACGCCGCGCACTTCCGCGCCCAGCAGACGCATGCGAAAGACGTTGAGTTCCTGGCGGCGCATGTCCTCGGTGCCCATGTACACCACGCAATCGAATCCGAACAGCGCGCAAACGGTGGCGGTAGCGACGCCATGCTGGCCGGCGCCGGTTTCGGCGATGATGCGGCGCTTGCCCATGCGTGCGGCAAGCAGCGCCTGGCCGAGACAGTTGTTGATTTTGTGCGCGCCGGTGTGGAGCAGGTCTTCGCGCTTCAGGTAAATGCGCGCGCCGCGGAGTTTTTCGGTCAGGCGGCGGGCAAAGAAGAGCGGCGTGGGCCGTCCGGCGTACTGCTTGAGGAGGTAAGCGAGGTCGCGCTGAAATTTCTTGTCGCGGCGGGCGCGGCTGTAGGCGGCTTCCAGTTCATCGAGTGCGGCGACCAGGGTTTCCGGAACGTAGCGTCCGCCGTAGTCGCCGAATCGTCCGGGGGTGGGTATCGCGCGTTTGGCTGATGTGGGCATGGTGGATGGCGGTTAGTGGCTGGTAGCCGGTGGTGACGCGGCGTCGCGAACGGCAGCAACAAATGCGCGAATTTTAGTGTGATCCTTGGCGCCGGGCGAGGCTTCGACGCCGGTACAGACGTCCACGCCCCAGGGCTGGAGGATGCGCACGGCCTCGGCGACATTCGCGGGCGAGAGGCCGCCGGCGAGGATGATGCGCGTGCGTTGCGCGATGCCGGGAACAAAGTCGGCGGCGCGCTTCCAATCGAAACTGACGCCGGTTCCGCCGCGCACCAACTCGGTGCCCTGGCCCATGCAGGCGACGCGGAGCACAGCGGAGTCGAGCAAGATGCCGTCAACCGCATCGGAGGAGGCAAAGTCGCGGAGCACGCCTTCCACGCCCGGCATCACGGAGACCGCCTTGAAGACGCGGAGGCGGGCGCGTCCGTCGGCACGGCCGTCAATGCTGCGAAACAGCCGGCGCGCGAAATCCGGGCTCTCGTCGCCGTGGAGTTGAATGACAGTGAGGCCGACCTGGCGCGCGACTCGCTCGATACGCTCCGCGGATTCGTTGGCGAAGACGCCGACCTTGTCCACCGGACGCGGCAGGGCGGCGGCGATCTCCTGCGCGGCTTCGAGCGCAATGCGCCGCGGGCTAGCCGCGAAGACGAAGCCCACGGCATCGGCGCCGGCCTCGACCGCGGCCAAAGCGTCGTCGCGAGTAGTGGTGCCGCAAATCTTGATCCAGGTCATAAAACAGTTGCCAGTTGCCAGTTGTTAGTTGTCAGCAGTTTCAGTTTCAGTTTCAGTTTCGGCTGCAGCTTCAAGATCTCGGTTTTCGACCTGCACCGTGCGTCGACTAGGCCGCGGCGGTTCGGGCGGCGGCTAGAAGTTCCTTCAGGGCCTCGCCGGGAAATTCGGCGCGCATGAGCGACTCGCCAATCAGAAAGGCTTCGTAGCCGGCATCGCGTAGGCGGCGAATGTCGGCGCCGGTCTGCAGGCCGCTTTCCGCCACCTTGAGCACGCCGGGAGGAATGTTGCGGCCCAGGCGCACTGCGGTATTCAGATCCACCTGGAAGGTGCGCAGGTCGCGATTGTTGACGCCGATGATGTCGCAGCCCAGATCAAGGGCGCGTCCGAGTTCGTTTTCGTCGTGCACTTCGCAGAGCACATCGAGGGAGAACTCGCGGGCGACGGCGTGCAGGCGGCGGAGTTCGGCAGGGTCGAGCGCGGCCACAATCAGGAGAACGGCGTCGGCGCGATTGGCGCGCGATTCCAGCAACTGGAACTCGTCAACGATGAAGTCCTTGCGCAGGCAGGGCAATTCAGCGGCGGCAGAGGCCTCGCAGAGATTGGCAATCGATCCCTGGAAATATTGTTCTTCGGTGAGCACCGACAACGCGGCGGCACCGGCGGCCTCGAGTTGCGAGGCGAGCCCGGCAACATGAAAGCTGCCGCGGATGACGCCGCGCGAGGGCGACGCTTTTTTCAGCTCAGCGATGACAGCGGGCCCTGCGGCGGAGACGCGGCGCAGGGCGGCGGCAAATCCGCGCGGGACATGCGCCGCGGCGCGCTTGGCGAGTTCGGCGCGATTGGCCAGCGGCTGGTTGGAAGCCACGCGCCGGCGGGCCGCGGCTACGATCTGGTCCAGGGTCGTGGGCATGGTGAAACTTCGATTATAGAGGGCGAGCGGCGTTGCGGCGGGGGTTTATCACATCGGGTGATCGGGAGATCTGGTGATCGGGTGATCTGCCCAACCACAGCAACTCTCGATTCACGCTGGCGATCTTCTTAGGACGGTAGGCCCCAGTACGTTTCCTCGATGAAAGTCAAATCACCAGATCTCCCGATCACCCGATGTGTTTAGTGGTCGTGCTGGTGGGCGCTGCCGGTCGGCGCCGGCGTCTGCATGGTTCCGCCGAGGTCCTGTTGTACGGAAGCGGGCAGCTTGTCGGCGTTTTTCAGCAGGAGACTGACCTGCCACATCTGCGTTTCCGACAGCGATTGGCTGAAGGCGGGCATGCCGGTGAGACGGATGCCGTTGGCGACCTTCCAGTAAGTTTCGCCCGCGGGATCGTCGGTGACGCCGTGTTTGAAGAGCTGCGGCGGGCGCGGGAACTCGCCCTTGGCGATTGGGGTTTCGGGCGCACCGGGCAGGCCATGGCAGATGGCGCAATTCATCTTGTAGATCGCAGCGCCGGCAGTGTAGGCGGCCTCGTCGGCCTGGATGGGGACGCTCTTGGGCGCCTGCTTTTCGACTTGCGCATCCAGCGCCATCTTGGCCAGCCTCTTCTCGAATGGCATGGGCTGGGCGGAAGTGGCAACGGGCGCGTAGCCGCGCGAAAAGTAGATGTAGGCGCCGGCGGCAATACAAACCAGCGTGAAGATGATGCCGAGAATGAAGCCTTTCATGTGTCCTCGCTTCGCTCGTACAGTACCGAGTACCTGGTACCGAGTACTGGAACTGGTTTTAACAATCGGTGTTCGGGTAGGGCACGGCTTCAGCCGTGCCGATCGAGGCCGCAAAAATAGTGGGCTTTAGCCCCTGAGGCACATTTTTTTCTACCGCGAAAATGCATTCTTGGAACCAGTTCCAGTACCTGGCAACTGCGCAACTCCTGGTGCTCGGTACTCGGTACTCGGTACTATTTCTTTTTCACAAACCGGTAGCCGATGATCACTTTCAGGATCAGCCGGTCGGTGGAGCGCGTGGTGCCCACACCGGCGCCGGCGTTGAATTCCCAGTTGGGCGACAGATTCAGATCCACCGCCGGAAAAATCTGTTGCTCCTGCTCGGCGAGCGGGTCGAAATTTCCGATCGGGCCGAGCGCGCCATAGTATTCCACCCCGACGGCGACTTTCTTGGTCAGGTCATAACTGACCTTCGCGTTGGGCGAGAAATCGAACCCCTTATCCGCATTCGCGCCGACCAGCGCTTTGCCCACCGTGGGATTGAACGCAAGGTACCAAGGCCCGATTTTTTTGTCCACGATGGGACGCAGTTCCAGCGTCCACGTGTCCGCGGAAAAGATGCGGCGCTGGTAGCCAAATTCGGCGGACAAGCTGACGCCGACCGGCCAGTGCCATTTTTCAGGCGCGCGCACCCGCGGCCGGATGTGCGAGCCGACATACTCCCAACCGTAGCCGGAATGTGCGTAGGTAAAAATGTAGAACCCGGTTTCGAACCAGTCGTTCCACCCGTGAGTGATTTCGAAGGTTTCGTGCAGCGCGTGGTCGGTAGGGCGAAGGCCGCCCTGCGACCCGTGGCCGGAGGGCGTGAAATTGGTATGGGTCTCGAACATGGTGGCGCCGGGCTCGACGGTGTCGGAAGCGTAGACCTGGATTTCGTAATTGTCCTGCGCCAGCGCGGGAAGGCCGAGGCACAGCGCGGCAACTAGGACGAGCAGGAGTCGGCTCATGTTCGTTGGATTCGATGTGAACAGCGAAATGGGGATGCCCTATTTTGCCGGGCGCCAGTTAGTACCGAGTACCTGGTACCGGGTACCGAGCCGCCGGCCGGCGAGTGCTCGCTCAGTACTCGGTACTCAGTACTCGGCACTCATCGCTGCCGCATAGAGCTGGTGGAAGTGATACACGCCCTTCTCCTGCTTCACGCTATAGCGGCCGCGGGAATAGCTTTGCGATTTCAGGTTGCGGTAAACGACCTCGCAGATGTGGCCGTCTTCGAGCTGGATTTCATCGCTGAAGCGAACCGTGCTCTCGGGAACTTCGGTCTGCAATACCTCGGGCGGAAAGAACCAGACGAAGATGGCGACGCAGCGCTCCGGGCCCAGCGGCAGGACGATGTTGAGCGACATGTTGTCGGGATAGCAGTTCAGCATCCAGTTGGGAAAAATCCAGTAGTACTCGGCGGAGAGATCGCCGCGCGATTGCGCGTAGCGCCGGGTGACATTGGCTTCATTCTCCGGGCCGCGGATCGGCGACGACTGCATGGAATGGCGGGCGAAGGTGGTGGTGCCGTACTGGCTGTAGTCGAGCTCGCGATTCAGGCTGGGGTGCACCGAGGGAAGATGGTAGCCCTCCAGAAAATTATCAATGTAGACCTTCCAGTTGCACTCCATGACGTAGTCGTGGCGCCGGTAGAAGCGCATGCGGGCGAAATCGAACTTGGCGGCCTGCGACGGGAGTTCGCCGAGCGCCGTGAGCAGCGGCTCGGCGGCGGGATCGAGGTTCACGAAGACCAGGCCTTGCCACTCGGCAGCCTGCACCGGGCGCAGCGCGAAGTCGGCGGGGGAGAAATCGCAGACCCCCTCCATCTCCGGCGCGTTGAGCAGTTGTCCGTCGAGCGAGTAGGTCCAGCCGTGATAGCCGCAGCGGAAGACTTTGCGCGATCCGCAGTTTTCCGCGACCGGGCCGGCGCGATGGCGGCAGACGTTGTAAAAGCCGCGTACGGAGCCTGAGGCATCGCGGGTGATGAGCAGCGGCTCACCGCAAAGGTCGAAGGTGAAGTAGTCGCCGGGGTTGGCAACCTGTTCGCGCCAGCCGACGCACTGCCATGCACGCCAGAAGATGCGCTCGCACTCGCGGCGATAGGTGGCGGGATCGACGTAGTACGCGGACGAAAGCGTGTGCGCGCGCTCGATGCCCGGCATGACCGCCGCCTTCGCCTTGACGCTGTCGGCCATGTGCGGATAACCTCCGGGCACTGATTATAGTTTCTAGTTTCTAGTTGTCGGAAGCACGCCGATTTCACTTCCAAGAGTTATGCCCGCCGAGGCTTCGGTTAAACCCGCAAAGCAGGAATCCACCGGCCTGGTACGCGGGCTTTCGGCGTGGGATGGCGTGTTGCTGGTGATCGGCGGCGTAATCGGCAGCGCCATCTTCCTGGTACCGAAGGAAATTGCCGCGGCGCTGCCCTCGGCCCCGCTGTTTCTCGGCGTGTGGGTGGCCGGCGGAGTGCTGGCGCTGATGGGCGCGCTGGTGTTTGCCGAACTGGGCGCGATGTTCCCCGAAGCCGGCGGGCAATACGTCTACCTGCGCGAAGCCTATGGCGATTTCGCGGCGTTCCTCTATGGCTGGCTCATGTTTGTCGCCGGCAATGGCGGCGGCATTGCCACCATCGCGGTGGCGTTCGCGGTCTATCTCGGGAAAGTGGTGCGGCCGCTGGAAGCGAGCGCGGCGGTGCTGTCTCTGCCCGGACTGGGATGGAAGTCCGGCCACGTGGTGCAGACGGCATGGAACCTGACCCGCGGCGATGTGGTAGCGGTGGCGGCGATTGTCTTGCTGACCTTCATCAATGTGCGCGGCCTGCGTCCCGCAGTGCTGTTGCAGAACGTGACCACGTGGATGAAGTACGTGGCGATTGCGGCGTTCATCGTGTTCGGGTTTGCGATGGGCAGAGGCTCCTGGTCGCATTTCAACCTGGGCGGGGTGCGGGAAGCGTTGGCCCCCGGTCTCAGCCCGTTCATGGCGGCGACGGGAGTGGCGTTTATCGCCGTGTTCTGGGCCTACGAAGGCTGGGTGTACGTGGCCTGGGTGGCGGGCGAGGTGCGCGACCCGGAGCGCAACATCCCGCGCTCGCTGATCGTGGGTGTGCTTGCCGTAAGCCTGATTTACTGCGCGATCAATGCCGCTTACCTGTATGCCCTGCCGGTGACGGCGATCGCGAAACAGGACGCGATCGGCCAGGCGGCCGCGCAGGTGTTGTTCTCGCCGGTGGCGGCGTACTGGATCACGGTGGTGATCGCGATTGCGTGCTTCAGCGCCACTTCGAGCAATGTCCTGGCGGGGGCGCGGATTTCCTACGCCATGGCGCACGACGGGCTATTCTTCCGCCGCATGGGGAATGTTCATCCGCAGCACCGAACGCCGGCGTTCGCGCTGATGGCGCAGGGCGCGCTGGCGTGCGTGTTCGCGCTGTCAGGCACCTACGACCAGTTGTTCACCTACACCGAGTTCGGCATGATCCTGTCGTACGTGGCGACAGTGGGCGCGCTGTTCGTGTTGCGCCGCAAGCGTCCCGACACGCCGCGGCCCTACCGCTGCTGGGGGTATCCGTGGATGCCGGCGGTGTATGTGGTACTGATCGCCGGGTGGCTGGCGAACACGACCTTCGAGCGGCCTAAGGAAGCGGTGTCGTGCCTGGTACTTTCGGCGATCGGGCTGCCGGGGTATTTGTATTGGCGAAGGGCGATGAGGCGGTAGCGTATGACGCGTGTTCTCGGACTGATTGGATTGGTCATCGCGATGGCGATTGGGTTCTACCTGTACACCAAGTCGGCGCAAACGGCGTCGTCGGCTGCGGGCGCGGCAAGCCCGAGAGCTGCCATTGACGTAACCGGCGTGCGCAACGACCTGCTGGCGTTTGCCAGCGCGGAAAAACAGCAGTTCGCGCTGGAAGGAAAATTCCTGTCACTCGATGAATTGCGGGCCAAGGGGACAGTGCTGCCGCAGGATCGCCGTGGGCCATACAGCTATTCGGCAGACGTCAGCGGGACAAGCTTCCGCATTACCGCGACCTATTCCGGGCCGGAGATGACGGGTGCGCCCAAGTCGCTGAGCATCGGGGAGACGATGCAGATCGAAACGCAGTAGGCTTCAGGCTTCAGGCTTCAGGCGAGCAATTCTGCTATCGCACGATCCACATGAATTCGGGTCGTATCCAGGAAAGGGATGCCGGGGCGGTCGGCGACCTCGCGCAGGATCAGTGGCAGCTCGGTGCCGGCGAGAATAACTCCCTGGATTCGATCCCGCTGTTTCATCTTCTCCACAATGGCCAGTAATCCGTCGCGCGTCGCCGGAAGAAAAATGTTCTCCAGAAGCTCGTTTATGTACTTGTCGTGAATGAAGGCCTGCTCTTCTTTGCTGGGAACAACCAGTTCAATGCCCGCGCGCGAGAAGACGTCAGGATAGAAGCGCCCCTGCATGGTGAAGCCTGTGCCCAGGAGAGCGATCCTGGTCAGCCGCAAGCGCTGCGCCTCGTCGCGCGCGGCCTCGACAATGCTGATCAGCGGAATCGACGAACGGCGCTGCACCGGGTCGAAAACGATGTGCGGCGTGTTGGCGGCGATCAGCGCGAAGTCGGCGCCGGCTCGCGCCAGGCTTTCTACAGCCGCCACAAGATAGTCCTCAAGCTCGTCGAGTTGGTTGGCATTCAGGAGCGCGATCCCGCGCTGCACGTCAAGGCTGTTGATGATGATGGCGGGAGAACTGCCGTCGGGCCGGCGCTCGCGGTAGGCTGCCAACAGGAAGCGGTAATACTCAATCGTGGACTCGGGCCCAAGGCCGCCGATGATGCCGAGTGTTTTCATGGCTTCATGGCGTTAGTCACCGTGTCACGGGTGCACGTGCGGGCTTTGCGCCGGATTGCGGCGATGACTGCTGGTACTGGCCGCTTTCGTAATCTTCACGTCAAACGCGACCGGAAGCTGGCCCGGCGGGTAGCACGCGCGGTCATCGCAAGCCTGGTACTTGAGGATTCCCTTAACGCGGTAGGTTCCCGGCGGAGTGGTGCGCGCGGCCCGCACCAGCCCGGTCACGGTGAAGTCGCCGGTGTACACATTCAGTTTGTCACCGGGCGAAAACGGGAACGAGCGGTCCTCGCCGGCGGGATAGGTCAGCTTGGCGATAAGGATGTTGGTGGGGGGATTGACGCTGAGTTTCGTCGGGACAAGCAGCTCGGAGGTGGGCTTGTGGGAATTGATGTGATATCCGCGGGTCACGCGGAACGGGAGCTCAACCGTGACGGACTTTCCCGCGGCAACCTTCACGGTCGCGACCGGCGCAAAGGCGACGCGCTGCGTGGCGCCGGACTTGGAGGTTTCGACCTGCGCCAGAGCTGCCGGGGATATCAGCAGCAGCACAATAGCGAATTTTCCCACCCTGTCTCGCCAACTGCGGGCGAGACAAGGGTGGGGCAACCTCGGGTGGGGCAACCTCGAGTGGAAATCGCGCGACCTCATCAGCGGGCCGCTCCCGCGGCCGGCGGGGAATTCTGGGCGACCGCCGGGCCCTGTTTGAGCGCGGCGCGGACGTTGTCTTCGATCTCTCTGTGGCTGACCAGGCCGAAGACGCGGGTGACGATCTTGCCGTCGCGTCCGATATAGAACGTGGTCGGTAGCGCATCCACGCCGCCGTACTGGTCGGCGATCTTGTCGTTCCCGAGCAACACGGTGTAGTTCAATCCCATTTCCTTGGCAAACTTGGCGACCGCGTCGTGGGCGTTGCCTTCATCCATGGCGACGCCGACGATCTGCAACCCCTGCGGCCCGTACTGCTTCTGGAGATCCACGAACCACGGCATCTCGATCTTGCACGGCGGGCACCAGGTGGCCCAGAAATTCAGCAGCACGGCTTTGCCGCGCAGGTCGGCGAGCCGGAGGTTGTTGCCGTCGAGGTCGGTCAACTGAAAGTCGGGAGCGGGTTTGCCTTTCAGAGCGGCATTGCTGCCGGAGATGGAGGCGCCTGGGGTCTGCGGCTTGGTCAGGCGCTTGCCCGCAATCAGCATGCCGGCGATCACCAGGATAACGACGACGATCACGGTGGCGTCACGGTTCAAGCGTGGCTTCTGGGGTTGGGGCTGAGCCTGAGGTTCGTGTTGCCCCTGTTCGGGAATTTCCTGTGGCGTCTGTTGCGCTTCCAAATCTTTACCTCGTTACAAAGCAAATCGGTTCAAAAACGACAAATAGCCCGAAAGCACGGTGAAGCGCCCGGTCAGCACCAGCACGCCGATGGCGATCAGCAGCACCCCGCTGGCCACCTCGACCGCATGCAGGTGACGGCGGAAGCGGCTGTAGAACGACAGGAACCGGTCCACGCCGAGCGAGGTCAGCAGGAACGGGACGGCCAGCCCGGCGGAATAGACGGCCAGCAATCCCATGCCCTTGGTCACGGTTTCTTCCGCGGCGGCGAGGGTGAGAATTCCGGCAAGGATGGGGCCGATGCACGGGGTCCATCCGAAGGCGAAGGCGAATCCCACAAAGAAGGCGCCGAGCGCGGAGCTGCCGCCCTTGACGTCGTGCAGGCGCTTGTCGGCATACAGCGCCTTGATCTTCAGCAGCCCGGTCAGGTGGAGGCCGAAAACGATGATGACGATGCCGGCGACGAATGTCAGGTCGCGCCGGTAGCGGCCGACTACCTGGCCCAGCGCCGTGGCTCCGGCTCCCAGCAGGATGAAGACGAGGCTGAAGCCCAGGATGAACGTGATGGAGTTCAGCATGACGGTGCGCAGCGCGCGGCGCTCGTGCGCCACGCTGTCCACGCTGGTACCCGAGATCAGCGACACGTATCCCGGCACCAGCGGCAACACGCATGGCGACAAGAACGAGAGCAGCCCGGCAACAAAAGCCGCGATTGGGAGGGGGGTTCCGGACATCAATTGTTATTTTACCTTCCCTGGGGATTCGATGTGTCAGGAGTCAGGGCGTTACAAAAGTGTGGGCAGTGGCCTGCGGCTGGTGCCCCGTTTTCGGTTGTCGGTTATCGGTTTTCGGGAAACAGGAACGCCTGCAGCGTGCGCCTGACGACTGAAGACTGGCGACTGAAGACTAATCGGCGTTGACGTTTTCGTTTTCGAAGTGCGCCGGCCGGATGTCGTCAACCGCGACGAAGTCGGTGGGGTACTCGCCGGTGTAGCAGGCGGTGCAGTAGGTGGTCTGGTCGCCATCGCCGCAAGCCTTTTTCAATCCCTCGAGTGAAACGTAGGCCAGCGAATCGGCGCCGATGAATTGGCGGATCTCCTCCACGCTCTTGTTGGCGGCGATTAACTGGCGCTTGGAGGGCGTGTCCACGCCGTAGTAGCAGGGCGAGATGGTGGGCGGGCAGGAAATCCGCATGTGGACTTCGCGGGCGCCGGCATTGCGGATCATACGGACAATCTTGCGGCTGGTCGTGCCGCGCACGATGGAGTCATCAATCAGGATGACGCGCTTGCCGTCGAGCACGCTGCGCACCGGGTTGAGCTTGAGCTTGACGCCGAAGTCGCGCACGCGCTGCTCAGGCTCGATGAAGGTGCGGCCGACGTAGTGACTGCGGATCAGCCCGACGCGGAACGGCAGCCCGCTTTCGGAGGCGTAGCCGATGGCGGCGGGCACGCCGGAGTCGGGCACGGCCACGATGATGTCGGCGTCCACCGGCGCCTCGCGCGCCAGCTGGCGGCCGAGGGCTTCGCGGCTGTCGTTGACCGAGCGCCCGAAGACGAAGCTGTCGGGGCGCGAAAAGTACACGTGCTCGAAAATGCACGCCGACTGCGGCGCCGCCGGAGCGTAGAAGCGCGATTGCAGGCCTTCCGGACCAATCACCACCAGTTCACCCGGCTTGACGTCGCGCTCGTAGTCGGCGCCCAGCAAATCGAAGGCGGTGCTCTCGGAGGCCAAGGCAAAGGCGTCGTTGACGCGCGTGCCGCTGGCGGGAATGCGCCCGAGCGAGAGCGGACGGAAGCCGCGCGGGTCGCGGGCGGCGAAGATTCGGTCGCGGGTGATGATGACCAGCGAAAAGGCGCCGTCAATGCGGCGGAGCGCGTCGGCGATGGCGTCGGGCAGCGCCTGCTCGCGCGAGTGCGCGATCAGGTGGACGATGACCTCGGTATCGCTGGTGGTCTGGAAAATCGAGCCTTCGGCCTCCAGCCGCGAACGGATTTCGCCGGCGTTCACCAGGTTGCCGTTGTGCGCCACCGCGATCATGCCCTTGTTGCAGTCCACGCGAATGGGCTGCGCGTTCAGCAGGGCGGAGTCGCCGGTGGTGGAATAGCGCGTGTGCCCGATGGCGAGCGCGCCGGGAAGCCCGGCCAGCACGGTCGCGGTGAAGATGTCGCCGACCAAGCCCATGGATTTGTGCACGCGGATGTTGGAGCCGTTCGAAGCGGCGATGCCGGCGGATTCCTGCCCGCGGTGCTGCAAGGCGTGCAGGCCGAGGTAGGCGAGGGTCGAGGCCTCGGGATGGCCGTAGATGGCGACCACGCCACACTCTTCGCGAAATTTGTCCAAAGGCAGCATTTAGTAATTAGCGATTAGCTGTTAGCGAGATACGTTCACGTAACCGGCAGTACAAGTCGGCTTCGGTATTTTGTCGCCGTCTTCGCGCATTCCGAGCAAATGCAACTCAATCGCCTCTTGGATGAGTCGCTGCGTCTCCTTCAAGGTCTTTCCTGCCGCAACGCACCCCGGCAGATCAGGGATGTATGCGCTGTAACTCGTCGCGCCCTTCTCGAAAATGACTGCGTATCTCAAATAGCCTCAGGGGCTAAAGCCCCGCCTGTTCGGGCGCGTGTCGGCACGGCTAAAGCCGTGCCCTTCCACCTAACTCTTCTGCAAAAACTCCGGCGCCAGACGCTCTTCGGTTTCGGTGTGCAGCGCGCGTTCCAGGGCGTGCTCCCATGAATCTGTCAGTTGCGACACCGGCGCCGACACCACCACCTGACCGTCCACAAGAAACTCCAGTTTTTCGGATTGCGTGACGCCGATCGGGAGCGCGCCAACGCCGTATTTTACCGCTATTTCTTTGATTCTCGGGACGTTTTCACGGACGCAGGAGATTACGATCCGGCTCGCGTCTTCGCCGAAAAGCAGGTACTCGGGAAGCAGGTCCGGGCTGCCGAGTTCCTCGCGATTCAGATCGAGGCGCGCGCCGGTCTGGCGCGGGAAGCAGGATTCGGCCACCGCGACCGCCAGCCCGCCCGTGGAGCAGTCGTGCGCGCTGTCAATCAGACCGAGGCCGACGAGGTCAATGATGCAGTCCTGCAGTGCTTTCTCCTTCTCCAGTTCAAGCGCCGGCGGAAAGCCCCAGACCTCGCCGAAAATTTCCCTGGCGTACTCGGAGGAGCCGAATTCGATTTCCGCGTCCACGGCATCGCCGGGTTCGGAGCCGCGCAGCAGCACGATGGCGCGGCCTGGTTCGCGGAAGTCGTGGGTCATGGCGCGGTCCACGTGTTCAATCAGGCCGACGATGCCGACTACCGGCGTGGGATAAATGCCTTCACCTAAAGTCTCGTTGTAGAAGCTGACGTTGCCGCCGGTGATGGGCGTTTCCAGTTCCTCGCACGCCTTGGTCATGCCGTCCACCACTTGCGAGAACTGCCACATGATGTGCGGCTTCTCGGGATTGCCGAAGTTCAGGCAATTGGTGGCGCCGATGGGACGCGCGCCGGCACAGGCGACGTTGCGCGCCGCTTCCGCCACCGCGTGCATGGCGCCGAGACGGGGATCGAGCCAGCACCAGCGCCCATTGCCGTCAAGCGCCATGGCTAGTCCGCGCTCGGTGCCCTTGACGCGCAGCACGCCGGCATCGCCGCCGGGCCGTTGCGTGCCCACCAGTTGAACGTAGCTTTCGTACTGCTCGGTGATCCAGCGCTTGGAGCAGATATTCGGCGAGGCCAGCAGGCGCTCGAAGTTCGGCGTGAGATTGTCTTCGGCGCCAAGGTGAACCTGCTCCGGCTTTTCGCGCGGAACGGGCGCATCCCAGCGCGCCAGCGGACGCTGGTACACCGGCGCTTCGTCGGTGAGCGCGTCGTTGGGAATTTCGGCGACCACCTGTCCGTGGTGCAGCACGCGCATGCGGCCGTCGGTGGTGACGCGGCCGACGGTGGAGGCATCGAGTCCCCACTTGCGGAACACGGCGAAAACCTCTTCTTCGCGCCCTTGTTCGGCGACCAGCAGCATGCGTTCCTGCGATTCGCTGAGCATGATTTCGTACGGCGTCATGCCGGTCTCGCGCTGCGGAACGAGGTCGAGTTCGATCTCCAGTCCGACGTGGCCGCGGGCGCCCATCTCGCAGGTTGAGCACGTCAGCCCGGCGGCGCCCATGTCCTGGATGCCGACCACCGCGCCGGTTTCCATGGCTTCCACGCAGGCCTCCAGCAGCAGCTTTTCCAGGAACGGATCGCCGACCTGCACGTTGGGACGCTTCTGCTCGCTGGTTTCGCTGAACTCCTCGCTCGCCATGGTGCAGCCGTGAATGCCGTCGCGCCCGGTCTTGGAGCCGACGTAGATGACAGGATTCCCCTCGCCGGAAGCGCGCGCGTAGAAAATCTTGTCGCGGCGGACCAGGCCGAGCGCGAAGGCGTTGACCAGTGGATTCTGCGAGTAGCAGGCCTCGAACTTGGTTTCGCCGCCCAGGTTGGGCACGCCGAAGCAATTGCCGTAGCCGGCAATGCCGCTGACGACGCCTTCCAGGATCGAGTGATTGCGGTGAATGATCTTGACGTCCCGCTCGTCTTGACCGGGACGGATGGGACCGAAGCGCAGCGAGTCCATCACCGCCACCGGGCGCGCGCCCATGGTGAAGATGTCGCGCAGGATGCCGCCGACGCCGGTGGCCGCGCCCTGGAAGGGCTCGATGAACGAAGGATGATTGTGCGACTCGATCTTGAAGGCGCAGGCCCAGCCGTCGCCGATGTCGATGATGCCGGCATTCTCGCCCGGGCCCTGCACCACGCGGCGGCTGCGCGTCGGCAGGCGCTTCAGGTGCACGCGCGAGGACTTGTAGGAGCAGTGCTCGCTCCACATCACGCTGAAGATGCCAAGCTCGGTCAGGGTCGGCGCGCGGCCCAGCAGCTTTACGATTTTCTGGTATTCCTCGGGCGTGAGGTTGTGTTCGCGGACAACTTCGGGAGTAATCTGGCTGTCAGTCGGCATCGGGGGAGCTCGTAACCATTGTCGCATGATCATCGCGTGATCGGGTGATCGGGTGAATGATCGAGCAGATAAAGTGAGCCAGCGTCCCCTCCAAGGGTGTTCGGCCCTGTTCGCGCCCTCCGCAGCCCCGTTTGACACTCGCCGGACGCGGCGCATATTCTTCCGCCATCTTTCCCGGGGTGATTCCTTCATCGGCTAAGTCTCGGCTTTTTCCAAAATCAAGACTGGAGATTCCAATGAACCGAAATGTCACCAGGTCAATCCTGGGCGTGGCGCTCGCGATTTCGCTGCTGTGCCCTCTCATCGCACTTGCGCAGCAAGCGGCCAAGCCGTACCACGACGGTCCCGTTTGGGACCTTGCGTTTATCAAATCAAAAGCGGGCATGGAAGACCGCTACATGAGGTATCTGGCCGAAGAATGGAAGCGCGAGCAGGAAGCGATGAAGAAGGCCGGCTACATTCTTGACTACAAAGTCATCGTCACCGAAGCGCACGGCGCTCAGGACTTTAACGTGATACTGATGACGGAATTCAAGGACCTCGCCACCATGGAGGCGAATTCGGAGAAGGCGGAAGCCCTCGGCCAACAACTCTTCGGCGGGCAGTCCAAGATCGAGAGCGGGTATCAGGACCGCGGGAGCTACCGCGAAGTGATCGCCGACCGGCTGGGACGGGAGGTCATCCTCAGTCCGAAAGCCAAGTAGCCGCCCGCGGCCGCAACGCTTCCTGGCCCCGCCGACGCGGGGCCTTTTTTTGCTGGGCTACACTGTAAAAGATGAAATCCGTCATCGTCGGAACCGCCGGACACATCGATCACGGAAAAACTGCGCTGGTCAAAGCGCTCACCGGGATTGATGCCGACCGCCTGGAGGAAGAAAAGCGGCGCGGCATCACCATTGACATCGGCTTCGCGCACCTTGACCTGCCCGGCGAGCGCGGCGAGACGCTGCGCCTCGGCTTTGTGGACGTGCCCGGCCACGAGCGCTTCGTGCGCAACATGCTGGCCGGGGTGGGCGGCATTGACCTGGTGCTGCTGGTGGTCGCGGCCGACGAAGGCATCAAGCCACAGACGCGCGAGCACTTTGACATCTGCCGGATGCTCGCCATCCCGCGCGGCATCACTGTGCTGACCAAGTCCGACCTGGTGGACAGCGACTCGCTCAGCGTCGTCAAACTCGAATTGGAAGAGTATCTGAGCGCTTCGTTTCTCGACCCCGCTCGCACGCCGATCATTGCCGTCAGCTCAAAAACCGGCGCCGGTTTGGATGACCTGAAGCGCGCGCTGGTGCGGGTTGCGGGGGAAGCGCAAGCCAAGGATTCGACTTCGGTGCCGCGGCTGCCCATTGACCGCGTCTTCACCATGAAGGGATTCGGCACGGTCGTGACCGGCACGCTGCTGTCGGGCACGATCAGGAAGGATGCCGAACTGGAGGTCTTCCCCGGCGGACGGCGCGTGCGCGTGCGCGGCGTGCAGGTACACGGCGCGGCGGCGGAGCAGGCCATCGCCGGACAGCGGACCGCGCTCAACCTGGCCGGCACCGCCACCGAGGAACTGGCGCGCGGCATGACGCTGATGCATCACGGGGTGTTTCACACCACGTTGCGCGCCAACGTGCAGCTCTCCTTGCTGCCCTCAGCGAAGCCGCTGCGCGACCGCTCGCGCGTTCACCTGCACGTGCACACCAGCGAAACCATCGCTGAGGTCGCGGTCTTTGGCGGCAAGCCGCTGCCGCCGGGGCAGTCGGGATTCGCGCAGTTGCGCTTCCGCGATCCACTGCTGGTGCTGCCCGGGGACCGCTTCATCATCCGCCAGTTTTCGCCGGTGGTGACTATCGGCGGCGGAGCCGTGATTGACGCTGCGCCGCCGGTGAAGGGCGTGCCCGCCGGCCAAACCATCCGATTCCTGGAGACGGTTTCGCGCGGCACGCCGCCGGAAGTGCTGGCGGCGAGAGTGGCGCGGCGCGGCAAGCGCGGGTTAACCGTGGCTGCAGCCGTGGCCGAAACCGGCTGGTGGCCGCCCCGGCGCGTGGATGAAATCGCTGCATCGCTTGCGCCCGGAGCAACGGCTGCCCCGACGGCTACGCTGAGGATCGCCGACGTGCTGATCTCCGCCGCCGCATTTCAGCAGGCCCGCGACCAGGCGGTGGCGGCGGTGAACGCATTTCATTCCGCCAATCCGCTGGTGGCGGGCATCGCCAAGGGCGAACTGGCGGAGAAGCTCGGCCTTGAGGAAACCGTGTTCAATGCCGTCCTGGATTCGCTGGTCCAGGACAAGAAACTGGAAACCTCGGCGGAGATCGTGCGCGCCGCCGGCCGCGGCGTGGTGATGAAAGACGAGGAAGCAGAATCGAAAAAGATCATCGAAAATGCCTTCGCCGGCGCCGGGCTGAAAGTACCGGCGCTCAAGGACGTGCTCGCGGGCGTGAAGGTGGACCGGGTGCGGGCGCAGAAGATCGTCACCCTGCTGCTGCGCGATCGCGTGCTGGTGAAGTTGTCCGACGACCTCGTATTCCACCGCGATGCCCTCGCTCAACTCCGCCGGCTGATGGCGGGGGAGAAGGCGCGCTCGCCGAAGATTGACGTCGCAAAATTCAAGGACCTGACGGGCGTCTCGCGCAAATACGCGATCCCGCTGCTGGAGTACCTGGACCGCGAGCGGGTGACGCGGAGGGTGGGGGACGAGCGAGTGATTTTGTAATTTGGTAATTTCGTAAATTGGTAATTTGGTAATTTTCGGTTTGCGGCCGAGCCTGCGTGTCTCAACAAGATTCCTCAAATTACCAAATCACAAAATTACCAAATTACGAAATTTGACAACCCTCTTCACCATCGGCCACTCCCGCGGTTACTTGGCAATCGGCTCCTTCTGGGGCCGCGCCATTCCCAGCATGATCTGGAACAGCAGCAGGTAGCACTTCAAGTTGCTGGTCATCAGGAAATTTTCCTTGACGTGCTCCCGCCCGTTGCGGCCCAGTTGCGCCGCGAATTGCGGGTGCGTGAGCAGGTAGCGGAGCTGGTAGGCGCAGCCCTCCACCGAGTGCACCAGCACGCCCGTGAGCTTGTGGATGATCTGCGTCGGAATGCCACCCACCGCCCCGGCGATCACCGGCTTGTTCTTCCACAGCGCCTCGGTGACCGTGAGGCCGAAGCCTTCTTTGATGGATTTCTGAACCACGATGGTGGAGGCGCGTTGCAGGGCATTGATCTCCAGCGCCGACCACGGCGGCAGGTTGAGAATGATGACATCGGGATCTTCGCCCGCCTCGTCCATCACTTCCTGCAGCACGGCTGCGCCCTCGGGATCGTCGGTGGCGCCGCCGCCGGCCAGCACCAATTGGCAATCCACGTATTTCTTCGCCAGCTTGTAGGCCTGGATCACGCCCACCGGGTCCTTCAGGCGATCGAAGCGGGAAATCTGGGTGACGATGGGACGGGTGCGGTCAATCCCAAAGTCGTCGCATACTTTGGCAATGAATTCTTCGGGGAGGTCTTTGTTCTTTTCCGACAGCGGATCAATGGAGGGATACACCAGGTATTGCGGGATGGACAACTGGCGCGAGAATGCCGGCGCGGAGAAAATGGCGGCGTCGTACTGTTCGACCAGCGGGCGCAGGAATCCCCACACTTCGGGATGCGGGTTGCTGACGTCAATGTGGCACCGCCAGATCCAACGGCCGCGGTTGCTTGCCCGCGAGCGGATCAGCCCCACCGGCTGCGGATCGTGGATGACGAACAGGTCTTCGCCGAACTCCATGCGCTCGCGGTTCTGCTCGTTATAGAGCATGAAGATGTCTTTGCCCTGCTGCGTCAGGTTGTACTCGCCGCCATGCAGGGCGTTGTGGAAGCCCTTGGTGACCTCGAAAAAGTCGTTGCCGCCGGTGATGACCTCCCACTTGGTGCGCACTTCCAGCTCGTTCATCAGCGGGACCAGGCGGTTAAGGATTTCCGCCACGCCGCCGCCGACCGCAGTCGAGTTCACCATCTTGACCGTCTTCCCGCGAAGCTGGCGGGCGAGGAAATGCAGCTCATCCAGCTCGGGACGGCCGATGATGGGCTCGTAATCATCCAGCCGCGGCGGAGGCGGCGGCGCCGGCGGCGTTTCCGAAATCCGCGGGTGCTGGCGGCGTTCTTTCGCCGGGACCTCCAGCGGAGGCGCAGCGGCGGTGCCGGCAGCGGGGCCGCGCTTCCCGTCGTCTTTGGCGTCCCGGCCGGGCAGGGTCGCTCGCTCGGCCTTCTTCCGCTTGTCTACGGATTCCATCTCTCCTCAGTGCGCCGGTCGTCCGGCCGGCGGCGCGGCGCGTTCCAGGATGCGCAGGATTTGGTCGCGTACGCCGTTCAGGGTGGAAGTATAAATGTCGATCCGGTTCAGCCGGTCGGCGAGCGGGCCAAGGTCCATCTCCTCTTCCAGCCACACGGAAAAATCGTTCGAATTCAGCTTGATCCGCAGGCGGGCCTCGATGAAATGGTGGTGAATACTGTGAATGCTGACCTTTTTCAGCGACTCGATGAACTCCGCCAGGTTGCGCGCCACGAACGGCGTCGGAATCACCACGGTGTCGGACGCGCAGAAATAAAACGGCTCCCGTGCGGCGCGGTCGCGGGCGCGCGGGTTGCGCTTCAGATAATCCTCTACGATCGCCACCAGCCGGTTACGCAGGTCGGGAATGCTGGTGTACTCGCGCACGTCAATGGCGGCCAGCCTTTCCGCGAGTCCGACTTCGTTGCAGGCAGCAAAGGCCCAGTGCGCAAAGTCGTTGGAAAAACCTTCGCGGATAAAATGGTGCTCCTGCAGAGTCTGGAAGGTGTGCTCGAAGATGGAATCGTTCGGGCACGCGCGCAATGCTTCCAGAAGCTCCTTTAAATTGGCGGCCCGCTCGCGTCCGATGCGCAGCAGGTGCGCCGCGGAGTTGAAATAGAAGGGCGCACGCGCCCAACGGTCCACCAGGGACGGTGACTGCACGGCCGCCATCGGGGTTCCTCCTCAGCGGGGATGTTACGCGCGGACGCCGCTGCACTGAAAACACTAGGATGCGCGCCCGGCGGCGACTTGTTGTTTTGTAGAAAGGTTCATTTTCACGCGAACTTGCTAATGCCGACAAAAGAAAATGCCATAGATTGATGGTCACGCCGCGGAAATCAAGGGCCGCGGGCAGCTTGAAATGCGGCAGCAACTCTCGATTTTTGTAGCCAGCGGCACCCGGTTGGGTTAGACAGAAGCTCTCCTGGAAGTTGCAAGATGCCCCAGCACGCAGACACCTTCCTTTTCGCATTGTTTGCCATTTTTGTCTTGGCGAAAGTGTTCGCCGAGATCTTCGAGCGATTGTCTTTGCCGGCGGTGCTGGGAGAGCTTCTCGCCGGCGTCATTCTCGGCCCGCACGCTGCCGGGCTGATTACACCGTCCGACACCGTCGGTTCGATAGCCGAGATCGGCGCCATCTTTCTGCTGTTCACGGTCGGCCTGGAGACGCGGCCGCAAGACTTGATCCGTGTCGGCCGGCAATCCATCCGAGTGGCCATCGCCGGCGTCGCGGTCCCGTTCCTGCTGGGTTTTGGCTACCTGCACCTGCGCGGCGAACCGGTGCGCGAGTCGGTGTTCGTCGCCACCGCGATGGTGGCCACCAGCGTCGGCATCACCGCGCGTGTGCTCAGCGACCTTCACGCCTTGCACACGCGCGAGGCCCGCGTCATCCTGGGCGCGGCTGTGTTCGACGACATCCTTGGCATGATCGTGCTGACCGTCGTCGCCGGGATGGCCACCGGCGGCGGCATCCGCTGGCTCCACATGGCGGTGCTCATCGTCGAAGCCTTGGGCTTCGCCATCTTCATGATTTTCATCGGCCCGCGCGTGGTCGGCAGAATGCGCAGCGGCCTGAAGCGCATGTCGACCCACAACGCGCCGCTGATCCTGGCGCTGGCCATCTGCCTCGGCCTGTCAGCGCTGGCTACCAAGATTGGCATGGCGGCGATCATCGGGGCCTTTTTCGCCGGCCTGATGTTCGCCGACTACTCACCCGAGTGGAACCTCCAGCCCCGCGTGCACGCCATCAACGAATTCCTGGCGCCGTTTTTCTTTTTTGTCATGGGAGCGCGGCTCGACATTCACCTGTTTACCGGCCCGGTGTGGACAACCGCCATTGTCATTTCGCTGCTGGCGATCGTTTCCAAGGTGCTGGGCTGCGGCCTGCCGATGCTCGGCGAAGGCGTTTCCGCCGCGCTCAAGGTCGGCGTCGGCATGATGCCCCGCGGCGAAGTCGCGCTCATCGTCGCGCTCATCGGGTTGCAGATGAACGCCGTATCGCAAAAGGGGTACGCGGTGGTGATCTTCATGGCGGGCGTGACTACCGTGCTGGCCCCGCCCCTGCTGCGTTACCTGTTCCGCCACGTCGAGCCGGAACCCGGTCCGCCCGACCAACTGGAAAAAGAAATGCGAGCGAGCAGGCTGGGTTAGGCGCCAGTCTCCAGGCGGCAGTCGCCAGCGAGCCGTATTTGAACATCCTGCCGCCTGGCGACTGGAGACTGGCGACGGTTGCTATAATTCCGAGTCCTTCGGGAGACTTCATGTCTGAGTACCGCGGCATCCGGCTTGACGGGCGTGTAGCGCTGGTGACCGGCGCGTCGCAGGGCATCGGACGCGCCTGCGCCCTGGCGCTGGCCGAAGCCGGCGCTGCCGTCGCCCTGGCTGCGCGCAACGAGCACAAGCTGGCGGAAACCGCCGATCAGATCCGCGCCGCCGGCGGCCTCGCCGAAACCTTCAAGATGGATCTCGCCGTCGAAGACGAGATCAAGTCCGGCATCAAGGCGGCGATCGCCAAGCTGGGCAAGCTCGATATCCTGGTCAACAACGCCGGCATTACCCGCGACCAGCTCGCCTTGCGCATGAAGCGCGCCGATTGGGACGCCGTCATCAATACCAACCTGACCGGCGCCTATCTCTGCAGCCAGCAGGCGCTCAGTTCCATGCTCCGCCAGCACTGGGGAAGGATCATCAATATCACCAGCATCTTCGGTCAGATCGGGCAGGCGGGGCAGGCGAACTACGCGGCCTCGAAAGCGGGGCTGATCGGCCTCACCATGGCGCTGGCCCGCGAGGTGGCCTCGCGGAATATCACGGTGAACGCGGTCGCGCCCGGATTCATCGAGACGGCGATGACCGAGGTGCTGGCCCCCGAGCTGAAGCAAACCGCGGTGAAAATGATTCCGCTGGGCCGCGCCGGCACGCCGCAGGATGTCGCCGCCGCCGTCCGCTTTCTCGCCTCCGACGAGGCCTCCTATATCACCGGCCACGTGCTCAGCGTGAACGGCGGCATGCTGATGGGTTAAGTGTCACTAACGTTAAGTGCCCAATGGTTACCATTGCGGAATTCAGCGCCCTGACTGGGCTGGCGAAATTCGCCGCGCGGGTGACAAAAAATGTGCTTGCGCCGCCGTTCTACTCTGGTTACTATGCACGCACCCCCGAAGAGTCCCAAGGCCGTCAAACCAATATGAATATCGGCGAAACCATCCGCAGTTTCCGTCTCCAAAAAGGCATGTCGCAAGGCGACATCGAAAAGCGCACGGGGTTGCTGCGCTGCTATCTCTCGCGGGTCGAGAATGGCCACACCATTCCGTCGCTCGACACGCTGGCCAAGATCGCCGGCGCCATGGAAATTGCCCTGGCCCAGTTTTTCGCCGATAGCCCGCACGATAACGGCGCCCGCAACTTGCCCCAGTTGAGCGAGGACGAAATCCGCTTCCTGACGCAGATCCGGCGCTATTCCTCCAGCCTCAACGACAGCGACCGCAAGCTGGTGCTTGCCATGGTCAAGAAAATGGCCGCGGGGCCGGGGAAATAGTTTCAGTTTCAGTTTCAGTTTCGACAGACGGGGTGGATGGCGCCCCCGGTTGATTTGTTGGCGTGAACGAGCAGCACAACTCGCTTAAATCAATCGTGGGGCGCAAGCTGAAAGCTGAGAGCTGAGAGCTAGTACGGCGAAAACGTCAGCGTCTTATCCTTTTTTTCCACCCAGATGCGCGCCGGCTCCTTGCGTTCGTTGATGGTCACCACCACCACGATGCCACTTCCCTGCTTGGGATTGGCCGAGCCGTCAATGTGGAAGCTCTTGATGATTCCCCACTCTCCCCCCGGGCCCCAGTCGTTGTAAAACTCGCGGAACGAGTAGTTGGGATAATTCTGCGGGTGCTGCTTCCAGGTGGGATCGTGCTCCCAGATGCCGTACGCCGTCTCGAAATCCTTGTTGACGAGGGCGGTGAAGAAATGGCCGACCACGCGCTCCTCCGGCCAGTTGCGGTACAGGTAGGCGAAGACCCCGATGACGATGGCCGCCGCGGCCACCGCGGCCACGATGACGCGCTTGCGCCGCTCGCGCCGCGGATCGTATTCCGGAGCGGTGAAGATGGTGTTGGACACGAAGCTATTCTAGCAATTAGCGATTAGCGATTAGCAATTAGCGGCGGGCGAGGGCGCCGGGGCCTGCAAAAGCATTAGCCCGCACAAGTGTCAAGGCTACGCGCAGTCGCGATCGCGGAACGCTAATCGCTAATTGCTAATTGCTCCTACAGCGTGCGCTTAAACAGCGGCGTTGCAATCGAGAGCGCCACGGCCGCAAACAGCGTCAGGAAAAGCAGATCGTGCCAGATCGCCGTCAGTCCCGCATCCTTCAGCAGCAGCGCCTTGAAGCCGTGCACCGCGTACGTAAACGGGTCGGCGATGGCGATTGCCTGCAGCCACTTGGGGAAGGCACTGATCGGGTAGATAGCGCCGCTGGGAAAGAACAGCAGCGTGTTGAGCACGCCGAAGGTGGCGCGCGGCACCAGCGGGTCCTCCACGCGCACCATGAACAGGAACATCATGGCGTTGAAGGCGAGCGAGGTCACCAGGATCAGCAGCGCCAGCAGCACCGCCTGCTGCGCGTGAAACGTGTTGCTCACCCCCGAGATCAGCGAGCCCACCACGGTGATCACCACCCCCGACGCGATCGCCTTTAGCGCCCCGGCCGTGTTGAGCCCGAAGATCAGCTCCAGCTTGGTGATCGGGGTTACCAGGTAGCCCTCGTGGATGCCGCGCGCCTTGTCGTCAATGTAGAGCATGCCGCCGCCGATCATCACCGACACGAACATCGCCAGCGTGATCGACCCCGGCAGCAGGTACTTCATGTATTCGATATACGGGTAGAGCTCTACGATCTCGAGCGCAACCTTCTGCACCACGCGCGGCTCGACGTCGGGCGTGTTGAGCGCCTGCGTCAACTCCGCCAGTTTCTGCTCCAGCGACGAGCTCATGAAGTTGTCGCTGTTGTCCACCACCAGCGCGATGCGCGGATCCTCCTGGGCGTAGAGGCGGCGCGAGTACTGCGGCGGGATAATGAGCGCGCCGTCAATTTTGCCGTCCTTCACGTCGCGCATCGCCTGCTGGTCGTTCTCGTAATAGACCGGCACAAAGGTGCGGACGTTGGCGGCGACGGAGTTGAACGCTTCCTTGATCCGCAGCGCCTGCACGCCGCCATCCTGGTCCACCACGCCGAGGCGCGCGTCGCGGATCTTGCCTCCGAAGGCGTTGCCCAACACGATGAGCTGGATGAGCGGGAACACCAGCGACACCAGCATCAGCGCCGGCGAGCGCAGGAATTTCCGCAGCTCGCGTTCCACGATCGCCCACATGCGGTTCATGCGCGATCTCCCGGCCGTTCCGGCATGACGAACGCGTAGGCCTTCACCTGCTCGTCGCGCAACTGCCGCCCGGTGTAGTGAACGAACACGTCGTCCAGCGTGGTGCTTTGCACCGACAACGATTTGATCTCGACATTCGCCGACAGCGCGCACTCCACCAGCGCGGTCACGCTGGTCGCGCCCGCCGACAAGATGCGGTACATGCCCGCGCCTAAGGCATGCACCGTATTCACCGCCGGCAGCGCCTGCAGCATCCGTTCCCAATCCGGCGGCGCGTTCAGGAACTGCGCCTCAATGACGTTGGCGCCCGGCACGCTCGCTTTCAGCTTCAGGGGCGTGTCCAGCGCCACCAGCTTTCCGTGGTCCACGATGGCGATGCGGTCGCACAGCCGGTCGGCTTCGTCCATGTAGTGCGTGGTGATCAGCATGGTCAGCCGCCGCTCTTGCTTGATCTTGGTCAGCATCTCCCAGACCGCGACTCGCGACACCGGGTCCAGCCCGGTGGTCGGTTCATCGAGAAAGAAGATCTTCGGGCTATGCACCAGGCCGCGTGCCACCTCCAGCCGCCGGCGCATGCCGCCCGACAGCGTCTTGGTCTGCGCGCCGCGCCACTTCGTAAGTTCCACGTCCTCCAGCATCCGGTTGATGGCGCGCTTGCGCTCCTCGCGCGGCACGCCGTACAGCTTGGCGTAAATGCTGAGGTTTTCCTCCACCGTCAGGTCCAGGTCGCTGGTCATCGCCTGCGGGATCACGCCGATGGTGCGCCGCGCCGCATCGGGTTCCCGGCTCACGTCATGCCCGGCGATAAACGCCTTTCCGCCGGTGATCGGGATGAGCGTGGTCATCATGCGGATCAGCGTGGACTTGCCCGCTCCGTTTGGTCCCAGCAGCCCGAAGATCTCACCCTCCGCCACCGAAAACGACACATCGTCCACCGCCGTGAAATCGCCGTACTTCTTGGTGATGTGCTCCACCGCGATCGCCGGCGGCGCGTCCGCGCTTACAGGCGAATGCGCTCCATCGCGCATGGTCGGCTCGCTGGTCATTTTCCCTGTCCTGTGGCGGCGGTTTGCGCCGTGGCATTCAATTTCGACGCCGGTACCAGCACTTCGGCGGTCATGCCGGTGGCGTACTTCATCCCCTGGTTGTCAATCCGCAGCTTCAGCGCCACGGTCTTGATGTCGCGCTTGGTCCGGCTGACGTCGCGCTGCGTCGCAAAATCCCCTTCCGTGTTCTTGAAAATGACTTTGCCCGGAATCTCCGCGCCGCTGGGCATGCGCACTTGCAGCGTGTCGCCGAGCACGATCTTGTCGGCGTAGGTCTCCGGCACCGCGGCGACCACCCAGGTGTCGGTCAGGTCAACAAGAGTGACAATCGGTGCGCCCGGGTTCACCACCTCGCCCTGGCGCGCGGCGCGCAGCGAAACCACGCCCGTGATCGGCGCCGTCACCCGCGTGTACCCCAGCCGCGTTTCCGCCTCGGCCAGTTGCGCTTTGGCGCTCAGCATCTGCGCGCGTGTCGAAGCGACGGTGCTTTCGGCGGCGCGCGTGTTGTGCAGGCGCGCCTCGGTCGAGGCCAGGTCGGCTTCGGCGGCCCGCACCTGGTCACGCAGCGACTGCATGTTCGCCATGGCCGACTTCAGCGCCGCCACCGCGCGGTCGCGGTCCTGCTTGGACGCGATGCCCTGATCGGCGAGCGACACGGTTCGCTCGGTATCGGCGGACACCTGTTCCAGGTTGGCCTCTGCCATGATCAGCTGGCTCTTCACGGATTGCAGGCGCGCGCGCGAATTCAGAACATCGCTGGAGGTCGAGCCGCGCGTCATCATCTCCGTCGCGCGCGTGCCCGTCACCTGGTCGCGCAGCCCGGCCATCACGTTTTGCGCGGCGCGCTTCTGCGCTTCCAGTTCGGCGGAATCCAGCACCGCGATCAGGTCGCCTTCCTTCACCGGCGTGCCTTCATCCACCAGCAGCTTCTCGATCCGCCCCTGGATTTTTGCGCTCACGATGACCTGGTTGGCATCGACCGTTCCGACCAGCACCAGGCCCTTGTCGCGCTCCGTGGTCGCCAGGTAGTAGCCGATGGAAACGGCGAGGATGATCAAGAGAAGAATAAAGAAGCGCCCGCGTTTCATCGGCTTCCCTCCGGGCGCGATTCAGGCCGGGTGAAGATGGCGGCGGAAATGAAATCCAGCACCGCCGCGCGCCGTCGCGCCACCCGCTCAGGCGACAGCGGATCAATCCCGGGCATCAGCAGCCGCATCATCGGCACCGAACTGAAGTAAAAAATGTTGAGCGCAATCAGCGACGGCACCACCTGCACCGGATCCACGTCGCGGATCTCCCCGCGCGCGATTCCCTCCAGCATCACCTCGCGCACGCGCGCGAACGTCGGCCGCAGGTAGCGCTCCACGATGCGCTTGATGTGCGGCGATCCCTTGCGCCCCGTCCGCATCATCTCCCGCTGCACCATGCGCGGGTAGGCCGGGTGGCTGGCGATGAAATCGAAATGCGCGCCCACGAACTCGCGGATCTTTTCCCGCGGCGGCAGATCGCGCGCCAGCACTTCCAGGACCCGTTGCGTCAGCCCCTCAAACACCGCGTCCAGCGCCGCGCCGTAGAGCGTCTCTTTGTCCTTGAAGTAGTAATAAAGCAGCGCCTTGTTGACCTTGGCGGCGCGCGCGATGGCGTCGGTCCGCGCCCCCGCCGCGCCTTCATGGGCAAACTCGGTGATCGCCGCCTTCAGGATGGCGGCGCGGGTCTGCTCCGGCTGCGCGCGGGTTCCCAGCGTTTTCGCCCTGCTCGCCATGGCTGAGCCTCTATTTAACTAACTGGTTAGTTAGGATAGCAGCAGGCGCGCCCGCGGTGCAAGAAGTTTTCCACCTTCACCCCTTCCATGCTCCCAGCGCCTTGCGCACCAGAATCACCTGGCCAATGTGATAGGAGTTGTGGTCGGCGACCAGCAGGGCTTCACGCAGGATGGTCTGGCCGTCGCCCCAGGGGAGGGGCGCGTGCAGGTCGGTCTTGGGGTTCGTTACCAGCTTGCGCATGGCGGCGAGGTCGGCACGAAACTGGCGGACGCTTTTCTCCCACCCGCCCGCAGGCGGCGCTTCCGTTTTCGGCCAGTAGCCTTCGGGCCAGGCCATGGATTGGTATTTCGGGTTGCGGCTGAAGTCGAGGATGTCCCACTGCGCCAGACGCATGTGTTCCAGCAATTGCCACGCGGTGTGCGGCAGGCTGGGTGGCCTTACGCCGCGCAGTTTGGCGGGAAGTCCGCGGACGGCATCGTCAAATGAGGCATGGGCGCCCCCGTCCGAGAGCAGCCAGGCGAGCCAGTGGCGGAGGGATTTTTCGCAGCGGTCCATGGCTGTTTCGATGCTGAGTTTAGCGAACGGTTGAGAAAGAAAAAGCTAACCGCAAAGAGCGCAGAGGAACGCGAAGGAAAGCAGAAGAAATGCTTTGCGACCCTTTGCGTCCTTTGCGGTTGATGGTTATTGCTTCTTCTTCTTCTGGAACATTCCGAGGATTCCGCCGATGCCTTGTTCCACGCCCTGCCCGGGCGCGGTAACGGTGTTGCCGATGAATCCGCCGACGTCGGGCAGGAACACGGGATTCTGCGTGGTGCCCTGGATGAGGAACGGAATGGGCTTATTGACCTGGCCGAATCCGGCGATTTTTTGGAGGCCGCCGACGAGGCTGGCGTTGTTGTTGACCTTGGCCGCCATCTTGAAGTTGAGCGCGTTGGCCGCCGACATGGTACCCGCGCCGGTAATGGTGCCAAGCTCGGGAATGACGATGGAGAGCGCGTCGGCGCGAATGCCTTCGGGCGCGATGCGCAGGCGCGAGGTCATGGACTGGATGGTGGTGTCGGAACTGGTGCGGATTCCGGCGAGCATGGCAATGGCCGCCATCTTCGATCCGAGGTTGAAGTTGGCCAGCTTGACGTTGGCGAGATCGAGCGTGCCGGTGGTCACGAGTTTGTCGAGCGCGCCGTCGAGGGCGAGGTTGGCCGTCGCCGATCCGCCTTGGAGCGACGACCCCGCAGGCAGGGCGATGCCGAGCGCGGGCAGAAGCCCGGCAATGTCGGCGATCGGCAGGTTTTGGCCCGTCAGCTTCATGTGGACGACGGTGTCCTCGCCGTGGTCCTCGTAGTGGCCGCTGATGCGGGTGACGGAATTGCCGGTGCGGACTTCACCGCTGGCGAGCGAGCCCGCCTGGCGCTTCAGGTCGTAATCCGATGAATAGCGGAGGCTGACCGGCTGGCGCGCCGGCGATCCGGTCCTCACCAAGCGCAACTGCTGCGCCTTGGCAGTGCCCTCGCTCTTCACGATTTTGCCGTCGGAGGAGAGCTTGCCGGTGTAATCCATCTGGCCGGCGATGCCGGAATCGGTGGGGAGGAGGCCGGTTTTGGAGAGGTCCATCGAGGTGATGACGACGGAGGCCTGCAGTGGCGTGCGCGCGGCGTCGGTGCGATCGAGAGGCCCGGCGTTGCCGTCAACCTTCAGCTTGCCGCCGCCGGGAGTGTTGGCTTCGAGGGTAAACGGAATGGGCGACGTATAGGAGATGTTGCCGGCGTCGAGAGTGACGTCGTCATAGGTGAGCGGCTTCTTGCCGACGGCGGCGACCGAGACCCGTCCGCGGACGATGCGCAGTTTCTGCACCGAAAAACTGGCGGCGCTGCCCGGGGTTTTTGCGCTGGCCTCCTTGGCCGCGCCGAGGGTGGAGAAGTTCCATTTGCCGGTGTTGGTGTGGACCAGCGCGACCTCGGGCTCGACCACGGTGATGGAGTGGATGTTGAGCGTGCGGGAGAAGATGAGCGCGGGCAGGTCCACGCCGACGTCGAGCGATTTGGCTGTGAGGAAGGGCTTGGCACTGAAGGCGGGATCGTCGGCGATGGAGATGTCTGCGGCGGAGACGCCGCCCGCCATCAGGGAGAGCGAGAGGTGGCCGATTTTGACCTCGCGGGCGAGGGCGGTGTGGAGTTCCGCCTCGATACGCGGGCGGAAAGAATCGGCGTCGAAGAACCGCGGAAGCGCGATGCCGATAACCACCAGAACAGCGACGACGATGGCGACGATGATGAGCGCGCGCTTCATAAGCAGCCTCCGCGGTGGAAGCTTACCGCTCCGCAGTGGCTAGTGGCTAGTGGTCAGTGACTGGTTAATTTGTGATTGGGTGTTTTGCGATTTGGTGCCGCGCCACTGGCGCTCGGGATCATTATGGAGCCCTCCCGCCGCTCCGCGACTGGCCACTTCTGACTGGCCAACTATCCACTGTGTCACGGCGCCATGGCGACAGCGGCGGCGCAGCGCACCAGGGCGAGGGTGGTGGCATCGTTTTCGCCGAGGGGATCGGATTCGGCGATCTGGTGGTTGCTCCTCGACAGCAGGCGATGCTTGTGCTGGCTCTCGAGGAATTCGCGCACCCGCTCCAGCACGCAATGGCAGAGAACTTGCGCATCGTGACCGGGCGCCTCCTGGACCGCCTGCTTGACGCGTTCCAGACCGAATTCCTCCTTGTGCGCCTTGGCTTCCACCAGGCCGCGGGAGACCAGCACCAGCGCCGAGCCGGGGCCCATGACGCATATTTGGGCATCGTGCGTGGCGTGGGAGAAAAGGCCGAGGGGAAGGCCATTGGCGTCGAACACGGTGATCTCGCCGTCGTGCTTGAGCAGCGCCGGGGTATGGCCGGCGTTGATGAAACAGCAGGTCCCGAGAACTTCGTTGTAGCAGCCGAGAAAGGCGGGGGCGCAGCGCACTCCGCCGGCGGTTTCCATGATGGCGCGATTGATTTCCAGCAGAACGGTGGTAACGGCGACGGGTTCGTTGACGTCATCGGCGTAGAACAGGTCGGCGCAGCCGTGGAAGACGTCCTGGACGGCGGCGGCAATGTGCAGGGCTTCTTCGCGCTTGCCGGCGATGTCGAGCAGGAGTACCAGGAGGCGCGAGGAACCGGCCAGGATGAAGTCGAAAAAGTCGCCGCCGACGCGGGCGCCGCGATAGAGCGCGCCGACACGCAGGGATGGAAGGTCGGGAAACTTGGTCGGCGCCGGCTTGCGCAGTTCGCGCGCGGGAGCATGGGAGCGGAAAGGAATCTTCATTCGAGCACCGTAGGGTGCGGGAAACTTAGCACAGGACAGTTGTCGGTTGCCAGTTGTCAGTTGTCAGCGAGTCGCGAGTACGGTCCCAGAGCCGCCTCAGCTCGGGACTCGGTACTCGCGACTGGCGACTATTTTCCGTACTTGAGGTAGAGGTAGCGGGCGATCTGGTCTTCCAGGTCGGAGTAGCCGGAGTGGATGGTGACGCGGAGGGAGGTTTCGGTGGAGGAGCCGTCGCCGAGGCGCTCGAGGATGGCGCGCAGCTCGGCGATGCCGTAGGTGTCGCGGATGTATTCGGCGGCGGCGAGGGATTCGTCGTAGGCGAGGACGGCCTCAAACGGCGAAAAGCTGAGGAAGGAGCTCTCCAGCGTGGCGAGCGGGATCTGATGTCCGCCGCGGTAGAGACCGGCGAGGCGGCGGCCGCGCGTGGGACCGAGTTGCTTGGGCTCAACCAGTTGCGCGATGCCTTCGTTGAGCCACTGCGGGCAGCGCCCGCGGGAAACCTGGTTGATAAAAGAGTGCGCCAGCTCATGCTTGAGGACGCGCGCCAGGTCGGGGGTGACGGCGCTGAGACCCTGGATGGGAATGCGCAGCTTGCCGTCGTTGAGCGCGCCGATCCAGGACGGGGCTTGGGTGACGTCAAAGAATGCCTGGTTGGTGTAGAGGGAGACGGAGATGTTCTGGCGCGGGGACATGCCGAGGTCGTGGACGAGGTCGGAGTAACTGTTCTCCAGAGAAGCCTGCACCTGCTGGCGGAGGTCGGCCGAGGTCGTCGTGCCCTCGTAATGAAAGCTGAAGTGGCCGGAATCGGCCTGCGAGAAGTCAGATTCGGTGGTGAGTTCGCGTTGCGCGCGGGCAAGGTACTTCTGGACATTGTCATCGGGGCGGAGGGCGAGCGAACGCTTCCACGCGATGACCGCCTGGGGAAGCCGGTCGGCGCTGTAGTCGGCGAAGCCCAGGATCATCCAGGCGTCGGCGGAGTTCGGTGCAGCGCGGGTGGCGCGCTCGGCGAGAGGAATGGCGTCGCCAGGTCGCCCGAGCTGAATCAGGACGGCGGCGTAACTGACCAGGATGACATCGTTCTGGGGCGCAAAGGAAAGGGCGCGGTCAAGGTAGAGGCGGGCGCGCTCGCGGTCGCCGCGCTCGAATTCGTGGCGTCCGGCGAGAAAAAATCCGGCGGCGGCCTGCTCGGCGCTGCCGGCACGCTCCAGAGCGGCGAGGGCCTCGGAATCGACGCGGCCGTCCTTGATGATCTTGAGCGCGACGGCGTCGCTGCCGACGATGCTGCCCGAGACGTTGGGAACATCGGCGGGCTTGGGGGAGGGGGGCGAAGCCGAGCGGGGCGGCGGCGCGCCGCCGGTTTCGATGTGGTCCACCAGCGACTTGGGAATGGCATAGGCGTCGTCGCCGACCTCATAATAGACACGCGGGCCGTTCTCCGTGGCCTTGTCGGCGACAATGGTACGGCCGTTTTTCAGGTAGATGGTGTCCGCCGACATGAGCGCGGAACAGACGAGCAAGGCGAGGATCCAGGGAGGTTGCACGCTGGCGCATTCTAGCATTGGTCTTTTCCGCCGCGGCTTGACGCAGGTGATCCCTGCGGTGCTGGGACTTTGGTGCGCGCTGGCGGGCGCGGCGTGGGCGCAGACCGGCGCCAACGCACCGCAGCCGGCGACTTCGGCTCCGGCGGCGCCGACGGCCGCTCAGACGGCAACCGCGCCGGTGCCCGGTCCGGGACTGGCGCTCTACCGCAAACTCCGCGATGTGGGGCTGGATCCGGCGGCGGTGTACAACGTGCGCGACGCCGCCATCCAGCGCGAAGACCTGCATATCACGCTCGACGACGGGACACTGGCCTTTGTGCGCAGCGTGGACGGCCGCGTCACGGGCGCGTTCTTCGAGGGCGAAGGCGAGGTGCTGCTGTTCCCGCCCGATCAGGCGGAGCGCGGGTCGCTGGCGCTGTTCACCGGGGCGGCGATCCTGGAGGAAAAATTCACCACCGCGTACTTCCGCTTCAACGACTGGACTGCCGAGGAACTCCAGCCCGCGCTGCGGCGGGAGGAAGAGGCGCAGGCGTTCGTCGAGAAATACGACAAGGCGGCGCGCACCCTGGCCGAAGCCGATGCGCTGCGGCTGATGACCACCTACCTGAACCAGCAGACTCACGGCGACGACCGGCTCTTCCGGGCGCGCCTGCAGGGAGAGAAGCTGGGGATCTTTGACGTTTACTTCGACACGCTGGTCGCGGAGCAGATCACGGTGCTGAAGCTGACGTACGCGGGAGGAGCCGGATACTACGACATTCTGTGCTCGTTTCCGATGAGGTCGGCGAGGAGTTCCGGTGGAGCAAAAGAAAGCCCCGCTGACAAGGGTGGGCCACCCACGGGCGGCGAACAGGAGGAGGCAGCCGCGCTGAGGATCACGAAGTACACGATCAAGGCGCGCATCGAGCCGCCGCATGTGCTGGGGGCGGATGTGACGCTCGACGTTGACGTGCGCCGCGGCGGGCAGCGCATCGAGTTTTTCGAACTATCGCGCTATCTGAAACTGACGGCCGCGGAGGCGGACGGCAAGGCCATCGAATTCCTGCAAAACGAAGCCATCGAGGGCAGCGCGCTGGCGCGGCGCGGCAACGATGTGATCGCGGTGGTGTTCCCCGAAGCGCTGCGCCGCGGGCAAAAGCTGCGGATGAAATTCGCCTACGCGGGAAACGTTTTGTCCGAGGCCGGCGGGGGCCTGGTGTACGTCGGGGCGCGCGGCGTGTGGTATCCCAACCGCGGGCTGACGATGGCGGATTACGACCTGGAGTTCCGCTACCCGCAGGAATGGAAGCTGGTGGCGACGGGGAAACGCGTGTCGCAAGAGCGCGCCGGAACCGAGCAGGTGTCGCACTACGTGTCGGAGCGGCCGATGCCGGTGGCGGGCTTCAACCTGGGCCGCTACTCGGTGGCGAGCGCAACCGCGGCCAACAATGTGCTGGTGGAGGCGTACGCGACGGCGGGCATGGAGAGCACATTCCCGCAGCAGCAGGTGGTGGTGGTTCCGCCGCTGCCGCGCGCTCCGCGCGCGATGCCGCCGCTGGTGCTGATGCCGCGGCCCGCTCCCGCTGCCGCCAGCTACGGGGAAGTGGTGGCGCAACGATCGGCGCGCGCGATTGATTTCTTCGCCCGCAATTTTGGTCCTTATCCGTACAGTTCGCTGACGCTGTCGCAGATGCCGGGCAGAAACAGCCAGGGCTGGCCCGGACTGATCTTCCTGTCGAGTTATGCGTTTCTATCGCCGGAGGAACTGCGGACAGCGCGGGTTGGCGCGGAGGCTACGCTCACCTACAACGGCTTCATGCAGGCGCACGAGACCGCACACCAGTGGTGGGGCGACCTGGTGGGATGGAAAACCTATCGCGACCAGTGGCTGGTGGAGGCGCTGGCCAGCTACTCGGCGATTCTGGCGTACGAAAAAGATCGCGCCGCGGACTGCAAGCAGACGCTGCGCAACTACCGGGCGGAGCTGTTGTCGAAGAATGCCGAGGGCGAGGAGTATGCCCGCGCGGGACCGGTAACCCTGGGACTGCGGCTGTCGTCGTCCCATTTCCCTGACGGCTATGACGTGGTGAGCTACGGGCGCGGTGCGTGGCTGCTTCACATGCTGCGCTCCATGATGCGGGATGCGGCAGGCGGCAGCGACGAACCGTTCCTGCGCGCGCTGCGGAAATTGCGCGACCGGTACCAGGAAAGGGAGATGACGACGGCGGACTTTCTGCGCCTGATGGAAGAGGAGTTGCCCGATTCGCTGCGCTATGAAGACAGTAGATCGCTGGAGTGGTTTCTGGAAAGCTGGGTGAAGGGGACGGCGATCCCGCGTCTGGCGCTCAAGGATGTCAAGGTGGTGCGGCGGGGCGCGGGCGCGTTGGTCACGGGAAAAATTTTGCAGACGGAAGCGCCCGATGAGCTGGTGACCTCGGTGCCGGTGTATGCCTCCATTGGCGGGCGCAACGTGCTGTTGGGACGCGTGTTCGCCGACGGCAAGGAGACCGGCTTCCGGTTAAGCGCGCCCGCCGGAGCCAGGAACCTGGTGCTGGATCCATACGATACCGTGCTGAAGAGGTGAGGCAAGTTGTTTGGTTAGTTGTTAGAACTGGTTTCAAAAGTCGTTATTGGGAAGGGCACGGCTTCAGCCGTGCCGCCGAGCCCGCAAGAATACTGGGCTTTAGCCCCTGAGGGATTGCCCTCCGACGCCCTGACCGACTTTTGAAAACAGCTGTAGTTACTAGCTGGAGCGTGAGATGGCGGGCTTTCAGTGTGCAGCTTGCGGGGAGTGGAATGAGACGTCGGTGGATGTGTCGGCGGGGCGGCGCCAGCAGTACGTGGAGGATTGTCAGGTGTGCTGCAAGCCGAACCTGCTGAGAGTGGAGTATGACGGCGAAGAGTGGCGGATGGAAGCGGAGCTGGAGTGAATTCATTGCGGAATTGCGGAACTGCAGAATTGCGGAATTGAATTCGGAGGGACCAATTCGGCAATTCCGCACTTCGGCACTTCGGCAATCTGGGGTCGCATTTTCATCATGAAGGCCAAACATATCGGCATTGTGGGCTGCAGCGCGGAGGGAGCGGCGCTGTGCTATCGGACGGTGTGCGTGGAAGGCGAGCAGATGATGGGGAGGCACGCGCATCCCGAGGTCTCGATGCACACCCACCCGCTCGCCGAATACATGAATTGCATTTACCGGAACGACTGGCAAGGTGTGGCGGAGCTGATGCTGTCGTCGGCGGAAAAGCTGGCGAAGTGCGGCGCGGATTTTTTGATCTGCCCCGATAACACTATTCACCAGGCGATGCCGATGGTCGGGCCGCGTTCGCCGCTGCCGTGGATCCATATCGCGGGCGCGGTCGGAGATGAAGCTGCGGCACGCGGATATCGGCAGTTGGGGATCACGGGAACGAAGTACCTGGTGGAGAGCAGCGTGTATCCGCAGGAATTGGAGAAGCGCGGGATCGGATGGCTGCGGCCGCCGGAGGAGGAGCGCGAGCGCATCAATGCGATCATTTTCGACGAACTGGTGCGCGGCAAATTTTCGGCGGAAGCGCTCAGCTATTTTCAGCAGGTGATCGAAGGACTGAAGCGGCGCGGGTGCGATGCGGTAGTGCTGGGCTGCACCGAGATCCCGCTGCTGGTGAATGATGGGAATTCGCCGCTGCCGGTGCTGGATTCCACGCGCTTGCTGGCGCGGGCGGCGCTGCGGCGGGCGACCGCGGGGGCGGCGGTGATGAAGTGAGCCGGTCCAGCGGCAGTGTGGCCGAGAGATTACGCAACGTCCCGCGAATTTATCTGGCCGGCCTGGCGATCGTCACCCTGATCGGGTCGGCGTTGCGAGTGCGGGCGGTCTTCTATCCGCTGCGCCACGATGAAGCGTACACATTCCTGACCTACGGCTTGCAGCCGGTGTGGACGACCCTTTCCACCTACAACTCTCCAGCCAACCACCTGCTGCACTCGGCGCTGGTGCGGCTTGCGTACCTGGGGTTGGGCAACCAGGAATGGGCCATCCGGATGCCGGCGCTGGTTGCCGGAATCCTGGTGATTCCGGCGTCATTTGCGGTGTTCGCGATACTCGCGGATTACGCCTCCGCGCTGCTGGCGGCGGCGTTGGTGGCGTGCTCGCACGAGCTGATCGCGTACTCGGCAAACGCGCGCGGGTACTCGCAGGCGAGCTTGCTGGCGCTGTTGATGATCGTGGCGGCGGCGTATCTGGGATCCCGCCGCAGCGCAGCCGCATGGGCGCTGCTGGTGGCATTTTCGGTGGCGGGACTCTACACCATTCCCTCCATGCTCTACGCCGTGGTGATGGTATGGACGTGGATGGCGCTGGAGGCCGGAAGAGAACAGCAGCGCGCTTTGCGATACCGGGATATCGCCGTCGCCGCAGCGGTGGTGGTCGCGCTGACGGCGCTGTTGTACCTCCCGCCGATCCTGAGGTCAGGATGGGACGCGCTGTTCAGAAACCAGTTCGTCGCGCCGCTGGACTGGCCCAATTTCAGCTCCGCGTTTCCCGGATCGGTGGCGGCGACGTGGTTCGACTGGCATCGCAATATGCCGGCGGCGGTGGGCTGGGCGCTGTCGCTGGGATTCGCGGCATTTGCCATCGGCGCTGCGGTGTTGGGCAGGCGACGCGCGTTGTTTGGATTGCTGGTCTCCGCAGTGGCGGGCATCGGAGCGGTGGTTCTGCTGCAGAGAGTGGCGCCGCCATCTCGGGTATGGCTGTTTCTCCTGCCGGTATTTGCCGGCATGGCGGCGACGGGATTGTGCTCACTGGCTGAGCTGGGAAGCGGGGCCGGCTGGGATGAAGGCCGCGCACCAGGGCAAGCCCGCTCCATCCTGCCAACGCTCTGGGCGGCGGTGATCGTCGCGCTTGGTGTGTGGATGGCGCTGCCGCTGGCGGGCGGCGATGCGTTCCTGGCGGATAACGAGGCGCGAGACCTGCCGGCGATCGCGGATTACCTGCGCCATGAATTGCGTCCCGGCGATGCGGTGCTGGCCGCGCCGCCGCTGGAGGAGCCGCTGAGGTACTACTTCTATCGCCGGCATCTACCGACGAAATATGTGAATGCGGAGCCGGCGATAGGCGGGCGCTGCTTCGTGGTCCTGGACACACGATACGTGCCACAGCGCAACACCGCCGTGGGACAGATCGTATTCGATGATCACGAGAAAGCGCGGCTGGTGTTGCTCAAGAAAGTGAATGCGGCCGCGGTGTATGAACGGGCACGCCAGGAGCCGGCAGGTGTCACGCACTCCGCCACAGGCGCTGCGCCAGGGCCCAGGCGGCGGCGGGAATGAGAATGGCGGCGCCGGTGCAGGCGGCGAGCAAACGCACCGGGACGGCGGCATCAATGGCGGCGGAAGCAGCCCAGGCCGTAAGCGAGATGGCGGCCATGCAGATGCCGAGGTCGGCGGAGAAGACGCGGCCGCGGAACTGGTCGTCGGAATTGAGCTGAAGCAGGGTGGTAGAAAACGTCCAGATGATCGACCCGCCGAAGTGGGCGACGATGACGGAAAGAATCGCGAGCCAGACGCTGGGCGCGATGGAGATCGATCCCACACCGCAGGCAGCGGCGAAAAAGCCCAGCAAAATTCCCAGGCGGAGGCGGGAATCGCGCTGGCCGGCCCAGTCGGCGCCGATCAGCGGGCCCAGCAGCGCTCCGATGCCGCGCGCGCCGATCAGCAGGCTCATGCCGAGCACCGCGCCGCGCTGCCCGGCGATGCCGGGGAGATGGACGGCAAAGTGGCGTTCGCCGAGGATGGTGTAGATCACCCAGGTGGACCCGATCATCAGGCCAAGGCCGCCTTTCACCAGCACGGTGGCGAGCAGGCGCGGGCGGCCTTGCAGGTAGCGCAACCCTTCCATCATCGGCGAAAAATCCACCACATCGCGCGCACGCAAGCGCGGCAGGCCGGCGGCGTGGGGCTCGTCGAATTTCATTCCGCCGATCAGCAGCGCGGAAGCGACGAAGGAGAGCGCGTTGAGAATGAACACGGCTTCGCGGCCGAGGAAGACGGCGACGATGCCGCCCAGCGACGCACCGATCGCCAGATCGAAGGACCAGGTGATGGACGAGAGCGTGTTGGCGACGATCACTTCCTCGCGCCGGACGACGTTGGGAATCACGGAATTGCGCGCCGGCTCGAAGAAGGCAGCCATCACCGTTTCCATCACCAGCAGCGGATAGACCAGCCACACGGTGGAGCGCGAGCGCACCAGCAACATCGCCAGCACGATGCCGGCGCGGAGGATGTCGGCGGTGATCATGACGCGCTTGCGGCGGACGCGGTCGTTGACCACCCCGGCGGAGGGCCCGGCGAATGTCTGCGGCAGCACTTGCAGGACGAGCGCGAGGCCGACGGATTGGGCGCGTCCGGTGAATTGCAGCAGGAGCGTGTAGAGCGTAACGGTGTAGAACCAGTCGCCGATTTCGCTGACTATCTGCGCCAGCCACAGCCGCCGGAAGTTGCGGTTCGATTGCACCAGGCGCACGTAGGCGCGCGGGGAAATGCGCACCGGCGGGGAGGCGCTGAACTCGAGGGCGGTTTCGGGGGGCGAGGACAAGTTGCGAATTCCGAGTTCCGACCAAGTCAGAAGTAAGAAGTCAGAAGTAAAAACGCCGGCGGCGCAGATTGGACCTTCGTTTTTACTCCTTACTTCTGACTTCTTCCTTCTGATTCTTACTTGCGAGGTCCTCGGCGCGAGAGGTGTCGAGGACGTGGGACTTGCCGGCTGTGCCGGCGAGTTTGGCGGCATTGAATTCCTCGGACTCGCCGCGCGCGATGCTGAGCGTCTTCCATTCAGCGCCGCGAAGGTGCTTGGCCAGAAAAACGATCTGGCCGACGTGGTAGGCGTAATGAGCCACGGCGCGGTGCAGCGCCTGGAACGCGGTGTAAGGTTCGCCGCGAATGGTGACCCTGCGCTCCAGATCGGCGGGCTGCAACGACGCAATCGTGCCGAAGGCGATCTGCCAGCCGGCTTCCCACATTTGCATGAGCCGGGCACGCGTGGTGGCGGGCGAAATTTCGAATTCCTGGTCGCGATGTCGGTCGGGCTTTTCGCCGTCGGTGATGAGGAAATCGGTGAGGCGCGAACCGATGTTGCCGGCGATGTGCTTCATGATGACGGCGACGCTGTTCGATTCGGGATCGAGCTGGAGGAAGAGCTCGTGGTCGGAAAGCTGGGAGATGGCGCCCTCGGCGAGGCGCTTGTGGCCGCGCAGCGCGCGACGAGCTTCATCGAGATAGGCGGCGCCAGTGTCCATGGGGGCATTGTACTGAGTTGCCGGTTGCGAGTTGAGAGCGCGAGGCTTGTTGCTGGGAGCCGGCCGCTGGCGAGCGCGCTCCAGCATCACAGGTGCGCGCAAACAAGAAGGGCTTCCGATGGCGGAAGCCGGTTGGAACTTCTTCAGGGGCCCTGGGTACGCGAATGCGTACTCGTTAGTGCTTCTTGGCTTTCTTCTTTGCCTTTTTCTTTGCTGGCATGTGATTAATTCCTCCTAGAAGGTTTCTCCCTTGTTCAGAGCCCGGAGACCAATGAGCCAACCAAACATGGTATGGCTCGTTACTCTGATCCAAGATATTGCGGTCAGTTAGTAGGCAAGTCAATAGTAAAATTCGCTCTGGGGTTGTCGTTGTGGGCGAAGCACCGAATGCCTGGTTGCGGGTGAGTTCGAAGCCGCAAATAGAACTCCGATGCAGCGCACTGGGGAAAAAGCACCGCCGCGTCGGCGCCCCCAATAAGCCGCCCGGGCCCCAGGTCGCGGAACACGGTGTCACCTCAGCATGGCCGTTCCTGTGGAATTTGGAGTGGGAGACAATATCGGTGTTGTCCTGCGGCTCACGTCCGTGCTAGAAAACGCAGGGCAAGGCAAGGCGATGCCGGGTACCACGATGGCGACGGCGAGAAAATCCGCAAAACGGAAAGGGGAGGAGGTGCTGATCCCCGACAAACTGTATTTCCGCATCGGAGAGGTGTCGCGGCTGTGCCGGCTGCCGGCGTATGTGCTGCGATTCTGGGAAACCGAGTTCCCGCAACTGAAGCCGAACAAAAGCAGCACCGGGCAACGCATGTACCGGCGTCGCGATCTGGAAAACGTGCTGCGCATCAAGGCTCTGCTTTACGACCAGGGCTTCACCATTGCCGGGGCGCGGCAGCAACTGCGCACCGAGGCCAAGGCGACCAAGAACCAGGTGGGCTTGCCGTTTCCGCGGCGGGCGCCGAGCGATGGGCTGAAGCGTGTGCGCCAGGGCTTGCAGGAAATCCTGTCGATTCTTTCCCGGAGCGCGAAGCGGGCGAGGGCGTGAGCTGCCATGGGTGATGGGTAATCTGCAATTTGAAATTCTGATTCTTCGCGGCCCGCCGATACTTGCTCGGTGGCATATACTCTGCACGAATGTACCTGGTCATCCTATGCGCGTTGGTAGCGGTGGCGGTAACTGTCTGGCTGATCATGGCCGGAGAGGGAAAATCGCCGGAGTCGCGCCGCAACAACGCGCGCATTAAACTCGTGATCCCGGTGGAGGTGGAATCGTTCGGCGAGACGTACCAGGCCGACAGCCAGGATATCAGCCGCGGCGGCATGCTGCTGAAAGCCGAGGCGCCGGTCAAGGTGGCGCAGCCGGTACAGCTTTCCTTCATCCTGCCGGAAAAAACTCCCATCGAAATTCCCGCCGTGGTTTGCCATAAGCGGGGCCAGCAGTTCGGCGTTCGCTTCGATCCGACGCACCACCGGCGAGGCGTGATCGAGCGCTGGGTAAAGCACGCATTCGAAGAAGACCACCGGCGCGCGGCCAAAGCTGCCGTCCCCCAGTAGGCTCCCGCCGCTTTTCCTTCCCGACCAACTACGGACTAGTATCGCGTCCCGCAAGTTCGCTGCATAAGTCGCGCCTGCTTTGAAAGGGCGCGGCTTCAGCCGCGCCGCCAGCGCACCAGCAAAATGCGGCTTTAGCCGCTGAGGGGAAAAGATCATCGGGTTTTAACTTATGTCATAAAGTTGCGGGACACCACACTAGGGCCTGCGCTTATTTTGCCGCGGGCGGCGGCGGCTCGAGGCGCTCGCGGAATTTTGTTACCAGGTGCTGGGCGGCTTCCACCAGGTGTTCATCGCGCGCGCGCTGGCGGAACCCGCCCTTAGGCTGCTCCGACGCGGCCCAGAGGGTGAGGTGCGTGTGAGCGTCGGACACGACCATCTTGATCGGCCCCTCGTAAACGTTCCGGCTGGCGGAGTCGGGCTCCTGCATGCGGCCACTGGCACCGACCTTTGTCTTGCTTGTGTTCTGCGAGGTGTGGTCGTCGTCCGGAGAGGTAACGTCTATGACGATGTCGGCTTGCGCGGGCGAATCGACCAGGAGGAACCTGCCCCAGCCTTCCAGTCCCCCGCTGATGACGTTAAACGGAATTTCGCTGCCGCCGTTGTTTTTCATGAACACGGTTTTGGCGGCGGCAAGGCGCGCTGACGGGCTGACATACGTGGGGTTCTTCTGCTCCGGCGGAGCTTGCGGCTTCTCCTGGGCGAGCAGAATGCCGGAAATCAACACGACGGCGACGAGCGGGGCAACGCAGCGCATGGCCGAGATTATAAGACGCGAAGCCGGCTGTGTCTTGGGCGTGCGGGCGCTCAGGATCGCGCGAGGACGCTAGCTGGGAAAATGGAAGTACACATCCTGCTGCGAAGGAATGGCGCGGCCGTCCATGATCGCGGGGCGGAAACGCCAGTTGCGCAAGGCGGCGACCACCTTCTCCTCAATGCCGTGACCGAGACCCTGAAGAACCTTGGTTTCGGTGACGTTGCCCTGCTCGTCAATGGTGACTTCGACGATCACATTGCCTTCCACGCCGGAAGGAACTTGCCAGGGCAGGATGGCAGGATTCGGGAAAACCAGCGGCAGCGCCGGCCGGACGTCGTGGCCGGTGGCGGGTCCTTGCGCCAGCGAGCCGAAGGGAGATCCGGCGCGAGAAGGCTGGTCGGCAGAAACGATCTGTTGCGCGTTATTCAGAGCCGAGGGCTTCGGGCTGGGCTTGGGGCGCGGGCGCGCCGGCGCGCGCAGCGCGATGCGGCGTTGTTCCGGCCTGGCTTCGGGGTCCTGGGCGGCGGCCGCACCATGCTGCGACAGGTAAACCAGCTCGGTGGAAGTGCCGCCGTGTCCGAACGCGACTGAGGACGGTGTGACGTAGATGGGGCGGGGTGGCCGTACGAGAAAGTAAATGACCACGCAGTGCAGAACGAAGGACACCAGCAACGAGGCGTTCCACCTGCGGTTCGAGGGTCGATCTTCGGCGAACATGCGCACCCCTGCCGGTGAGGACATTGTAGCGTGAGTTCCACCTGGATACAGTGCGAGAACTGGGCGACTAGAACTGGTTAACTGGTTTCAAAAAATCGGTTTTTGGGTAGGGCACGGCTTCAGCCGTGCCGCTCGAGGCCGCAAGAATGTTGGGCTTTAGCCCCTGAGGGACATTTTTCGTGAGGCGAAAATGTATTTTTGAAACCAGTTCTAGCAGGCAGTGGCCAGTCTCGGTCGCACTGACCACTAACCACTGGCCACTTGGGCCGCGTGCTCTGGACAGCGAATCGGCTCAGCGGTTATTCTGCCCCGCCATGAACCGCCGAGACTTCATCACCACCGCCGCCGTGGGCGCCGCCGCATTCGCGTGGCCGCGTCTTGCCGAATCCGAACAAGCCGATCTGAAGCCCATCTGGGCGGAAATCGAGAAGCGCCACGACGAGTCGGTGCTGCGGCTGCAGCAGTGGATCCGGCAGCCTTCGATCGCAGCCGAAAACCGCGGCGTGAACGAAGGCTGCGAGTTGACCATGAGCATGCTGCGCGAGGCGGGATTCGACAAGGTGACAAGAGTCCCGACCGACGGCCAGCCGGGAATCTTCGCCGTCTACGACGCCGGCGCGCCGCGCACCCTCGGCCTGTATTTCATGTACGACGTCAAGCAGGTGGACCCGTCGGAGTGGTCGTCGCCGCCGTTTGAGGCCAGGCTGGTGGATAAGCCCGGGCTGGGCAAGATTGTCGTCGGACGTGGCGCGGTGAACCAGAAGGGGCCGGAGGCGACGTTCCTGGCGGCGCTGCACGCCATGCGGGGCGCCGGCCGCAAGCTGCCGGTGAACCTGGTGTTTGTGGCGGAAGGCGAGGAGGAGATCGGATCAACGCACTTCCTGCAGGTGGTGCGCCGGCCCGACGTCGCCGCTGCATTGCAGCGCTGCGAGGGCGTATTTATGCCTTTTCCATCGCAGGACCTACAGGGACAAGTCACCGTTTACCTGGGGGCGAAGGGAGTCATCGAATGCGAGCTGGTGTCCAGCGGAGAGCGCTGGGGCCGCGGGCCGAAGCAGGACATCCACTCCAGCAACAAGGCGCGGGTGGACAGCCCGGCGTGGCACCTGGTTCAGGCGCTGACGACGCTAGTGTCGGCAGACGGGAATACGCCCGCGATTGAAGGCTTCGCGGCCAAGGCGCGCCCGCTCTCGGCAGAGGAAAAGCAGATGATCGCGGCGGCGGCGCGGCGGATGAACGAAGAAGGGGCCAAAAAGCAGCTTGGCGTGCAGCACTGGATGCACGACGTCAGTTTCCAGCAGTCGCTGGAGATGCTGGTTTCGCAGCCGACGGTGAATATCGAGGGCCTGGTCGGCGGGTACACCGGGCCGGGCGGCAAAACCATCCTGCCGCACAAAGCGGTGGCGAAACTCGATTTGCGGCTGGTGCCCGACATGACCGCGAAGGACGCGCTGGCGGCGTTGAAGGCACACCTCGCCAAACACGGCTTTGGCGACATCGAGGTCAACATGAGCGGCGGCTACGACCCGACGAGCACGCCGGCCAACTCGGCGCTGATTCGGGCGGAGACGGCGGTGTACCGGCGGGCGGGAATCGAGCCGGTGGTGATGCCGCGCCTGGCGGGATCGTGGCCAGGATACGTGTTTACCGGGGATCCGCTGCGCTTGCCGGCTGGACACTTCGGCCTGGGACACGGAAGCGGCGCGCATGCGCCCGATGAGTATTACGTGATCGAGTCGGCGAACCCCAAGGTGCAGGGGATGGACGGGGCGGCGCGCTCCTATGTCGAGTACTTGTACGAGTTGGCGCGAACCAGCTAGGCGACAGCCCTATTGCAGGCGGAAACGCTCCTTCATCAAGCGTTGCAGCCGGGGTTTGTAGATAAGATCGTAGGCGAGTTCCTTGTCGGGGAACATGGCGAGGGCGGCGCGCTTGGCGTCGGCCACCAGCTCGGAAGCTTCCTCGACGGTCATGTTCCCGTCCTGGCTGATGACGGACATGACCATGTTCATCATCACCTGCAGCCGCCGGAGCATGCGCAATTCTTCCCGTTCGGCCTGGCTCCACTGCGGGTTGCGCGTTTCCTCGGATTCCCCCATTTGGCCCCTGATTGGATGAAAATCACGCCAACCGTGTTGCGCTTCGATCGAAAGCGGCCCTGGACGCCGGTCCTCAATCAGCCGTGACAGCGAAGGCTCGGCTAACGCGGCTCATGCTGCGACCAGCCGCCCAACCTTTTTCCGCTTCTTTCTCGATGCCTGCCACAGATCGTATTGTGCCTGCATCCCGGACCACAAATCGGGACTGGTGCCAAGCGCATCGGACAGTCGCAAAGCCATGTCAGCCGAAATTCCCGCGCTGCCGTTCAGGATGCGCGACAACGCAACCCGGGTCACACCCAGGTGTTTGGCTGCATTGGTCACCGACACGCCTTGCAGATAGTCCCGCAATACACTTCCCGGATGGGGTGGGTTGTACATCCTCATGTCCGCCTCAGTGATAATCCTTGTAGTCCACCAGCACCGCGTCCTCACCTTCGAAGGCAAACGTAAGACGCCAGTTCCCGCTCACGTCCACGGTCCAGTGGTTCTCCAAATCTCCCCGTAAACGATGCAGCCTCCAGCCCGGAGCGTTCATATCTTGCGGAGCCCTGGCGTTGTCCAGAGCAAAGAGCTGCTTACGAAGGCGTTCCGCGTGCTTCGCCAGAATCCTGGCTTTCGAGCCGGTCTTGAAGTACTGCTCGACACCTTTGTGCCGGAAGCTCTTAATCACTTCGTATAGTGTAAAGTATCACTATACAACATGTCAAGGCTCGTTTTCCCGGAGCGGCACTCGCTTCGGTGTCACCAGTGTCGCTTGGCGCCCCCTCGAGCCGGAACTCTGCTACGATTTGCTGCGGTCTGTTGCGCATCATACCGAGGCCCGCTGCGGATGCAAGCAGAATTCCGGCGTGCCGGAGTAACCGGATCGGCGCATCCGGCCACGGGGAGGATCTATGGCCACCAAACCAATGCCCAACCAAGAGCTGGTGGAAGTGTTTGGCTCCAAAGAAGAGTCGGAAGCGATGGTGGTGAGCGGGTTGCTCGAGACCGCCGGCATCGACTGCATGGTGACGGCGACCGAAGCTCCCCAGGACGTGCTGCCCGGCGTCGGCGGCACAGTGGTCAAGGTTGCCGCGGAAGAGGCCGACGAGGCGCGCCGCATCATCGAAGAGTACCGGGCCAGCGCGGCGGCCGAGGTCAATTCGGAGAATGAAGAGGAAGAACCGGCCTGACGCCCTCGCCGTCCAGGTAAAAGCCAACCGCGCCCAGCGTGTCCGTGCGGAAGGTAACGATGTGCCGCTCGGCCAGCCGCTCGAGCACCTCCGGCCGCGGATGATGGAAAGAATTGCGGTAGCCAACCGATATGAACGCGAACCGCGGGCGCACCGTGTCCAGGAACTCGGGCGCGCTGGAGGTCCGGCTGCCGTTGTGACCAACCTTGAGCAGCTCCGCCCGGGGCCGCGGCGCGATTTCCACCAGCGCACGCTCAATCTTTTTCTCTACGTCGGCAGGCAGTAGCGCCGCAGAATTTCGATACGCGATCTTGAGCACAAGGGAATCGTTGTTGCGCACACGCGCCGCGACTTGCCAATCGCGCGGTGGCGAGAGCACGTCGAAAGTCGCGCCGCCGAAGGCGAAAGAATCTCCGCCGTAGCGGCGGATGATCGCCGTGCCGTTCGCCGATGCATGCCGCAATAGACGCGTGTATCCCGCTGTCAGCGCGTTCGGTCCGATCCAGAGCTCCCGCGGGCGAAAGCCGCTGATGATGGCCACCATGCCCCCGAGGTGGTCGGAGTGCGCGTGCGTGAGCACGGCGGCGTCCAGGCGCGTGATGCCGCGCCACCACAAGTAGGGCGCGATCACGTCTTCTCCGAAATCGAATTCCGAGTGCGAAGGGCCGAGCGCTCCGGCGGCGTCCACCAACAACGTCTTGCCCTCGGGCGTCACGACCAGCGTGCAATCGGCCTGGCCGACGTCGATGGCGGTGATCTCCAGCACGCCCGGCATGAGCTGTGACTTGCGCGGAACGACGGTGAGCACGAGTGCAGATACTAGGAGCGCGGCAAGGCCGGCGCTGGCGAGCGCGCGGCGACGTTGTCGCAGCGACAAAACGCAGAAGACGAATGCGCACGCGGCACACACGGCCGCCAACCATGTGGGTGGCGGCACGCGCCAATCCGCGGCGCGCAAGCCGCCGAGGACCCGGATCGAGCCGGTGATGCCGTCCAGCGCCCATGCCGTGACCATGACGGCAGGTTTCGCCAGCGCGGGCGAGACGTACGACAGCGCCAGCGCCGCTACCGCGGCCGGCATCAGCACGCCCGTGAGCGGGACCACCACCGCATTTGCCGGCAGGCCGACGACGGTCGCGCGGTGGAAATAGACGATCATCGGCAGCGTCAGCGCGAACTGCGCGACGATCGAGATCAGCAGGATTTCATAAGCCGCGACCAGCGTCTGCGGGATTCCGATCACAATCCCATGAGCAACCCAGCCGCCGGTGAGCTTCGCCAGCCGCTGGCGCAACAGGCGCAGGTCGAGCCGGAATTGCGCGACGCGCGGGGCCATGGTAAGGTCGCGGCCGGTTTCGTCCAGTCCGCTGAGAGCGCGCCGGTATGCTTCGGAGGTCCGGCGGAGCAGCGGCACGCCGACGCCCGCGATTGCCAGTACCGCGCCGAAGGTCAGTTGGAAACTGGCATCGAACAGCGAACGTGGATCGAGCGCCAGCAGCACCAGCGCCGCGGTTCCCACCGCATTGAGCGCCGCGCGGTCGCGGTAGAGCAGGCGGGCGCCGAGATAAACCGTGAGCATGAAGACGGCACGAAGGATGGGCGCGCCGAGATCCGCGATGTAGGCGTACCCGGTCGACATGACGACCGTCGCTGCCGACGAGACCACTTCACTCACGCGCAGCCGCCGCAGCACCCAGAAAATCACGAACGCCAGGATGCTGACGTTCATGCCCGACACCACCAGGATGTGGTAAACGCCGGTGCGCTGGAACGCCATGCGCGTGTCGCGGTGGATGGAGGCGGTGTCGCCGATGAGCATGGCGTCAATCAGCGCGGCGCGCGGCGGATCCCATAGCGCATGCACGTGCGTGAGAATGCTGCGGTGGGCGCGGCTCGCCCAACTGCCCCAGCGCGTACCACCGAAGCCGGAGAGCAGCTCAATACGATCCGCTCTTACCGCCGCCAGGCTGGTGATGCCGCGTCCCGCCAGATACCCGCGGTAGTCCCACGCGCCGGGATTGCCGAAATTGCGCGGCTCCCTCAGCCGGGCCGCGAAGCGCAGCCGCTCGCCATAAGTAAATTGGTGGTGAGCCGAAGTCTCGGGCGCGCCTTCGTCTTCGCTTTCATCGCGCGAGTAGATGGTCAGGCGCATCCCGGCATGAACGGCGGTTTGTGGCACACGCGCTTCTGGCACACGCACCCCCGCGTGTGTGTCTTCCGCCGGCGCGACCTCCTCGGTCTCGATCTCCAGGATCTGCCTCCGGTCGCCTCCGAGCACGCGAACCACGCCGTCGCGGACGACGTGCGCGGTGATCGTCACTTCCGAACCGTCGAGGTAAGGCGCGATCTGCTGGCCGCGAATGGAATCGGAGAATTCGGCATTGCGCGCCTCACCGGCAAGGCAACCGAGCGCCACGACGGCGCACAACGCCGCGCCCATGGCGGTTATCGAGTGCTTCCGGCGGAACACAAGTGCGGCAGCAACCAGGACCAGGCAGGCAACCGCCCACCACATCGGCGGACGCCATACGCGCGAGGCAAGCAGGATTCCGGCGGCAAATGCGGTGGCGGCAAGCAGCGCGGGCACGCGCTCGTGCGGCGGCGGGTTGGCAAGTTGCGGCGGCATCGGCTGAACCGCTGATTGCGGAGATTCGTTGAACTCGCTCGCCGGATGCTACGTGGTGTCTTGTGGCCTGATCGCAAAAGTTGGGTTTTGTTCTACTTTCGGAACATGGCCGAGTTACGCGCAGCCGAGAACTTATCGCTCCAGCCGGACAACAGTTTCGATATGGAACGTCTGGGGGAAGAGATCGAGGAGGTGAATCTGGCGCATTTGATACCCAGCTTGGGTCAGCACGCGCAGGTCGCGCGCCAGCGTTGCCGGGTCGCAGGAGACATACGTGATTTGCGGCGCCTTGAGCCCGGCGAGAACCAGCGCGACTTTTTCGCCCAGACCGCCGCGCGGCGGATCCACGATCGCGTAGTCGAAACGGGTTTCGGGTGGCACCTGCGCCAGAAACTTCTGCACCTCAACCCGGTAGCCGGTCGCGTTCGAGGGCGAGTTCGCCTGCAAATCGTGAAATGAGAAATGTGCCGACTCCACTGCCGCCACCTGCCGGAAATTCTGTGAAAGCGGCAGCGAGAACAGCCCCACGCCCGCATAGAGGTCGAGGGCAAAGCCTCCGGTGCGATCCGCGCTGACCAGCGCCACCATTTCATCGATCAGGAAACGGTTGGTCTGAAAGAACGATCCGGCGCTGACCCGGTAATTAGCATGGCGCGCGCGGTATACCAGGAAGTCGCTGCCAAAATCCGCGGCAATGTCTTTCGGAACATCAATCCGAACCACGCTGGCGTTGGCCGCCGGCTGAAAGGGGACAACGCCCGCCACCGCGGGAAATTCCTGGCGCAATTCGCGGGCAAAATCCGCCACGGCGCGAAGCTCTGGCGAGTGCTGCGGCGCAAGCGTGACCTCCAGCAGCAACTCGGAATCTTCGGCGTTGGCGAAGAACTCGATTTCCGTCACCCCGGCCGGAACCTTTCCCGCTTCGCCGAGATTCCATATCGCGGCCAGCGCGCGATTGATCAGCGGCGAGCTGATTGGGCACTGGCGCACCGGCAGCAGCGCGTGCGAGGCAAAGCGGTTGTAGCCGACAACAAATTCGGGTTCGGTGCGGACGCGCATGCGCGTGCGGTTGCGATAGTTCCATGGCTGCGAGGGGTGGACGCGGATGTCGCTGTCAAACTCCAGTTTGGCGAGCCGGCGCAGGGTTTCGCGCACGATGCCGGCTTTGATTTGCAATTGATGTTCGTACGCCGCGTGCTGGTACTGGCATCCGCCACACTGGCCGAAATGCGGGCAGCCGGGCTCGACGCGTTCCGGCGCAGGCTGCAGCACGCGGTTCAGGCGCGCGCGCGCAAATCCGGGCTTCTCGTCTTTCAAGGTGGCTTCCACCCGCTCGCCGGGGAGGACGAACGCCACGAACACAGCTTTGCCTTTGCCGTCGCGGAGTGGTCGTTCGTCAGCCGGCAGATGCGCGAGGCCATCGCCGCCGTAGATCAGTTTTTCGATGGTGAGTTCCAAGGTTCTGATTATACGGGGCGCGACCTCCACCACGGAGACACGGAGACACGGAGGGAACTTTGTAAGCGGATGCGAGGACGTTGGAGCGCGCTCGCCCCGAGCGCGACGAAACCGAACGCCATTCTTCATCTGACTTCTTGGTTCTTCATTCCTCCGTGTCTCCGTGCCTCCGTGGTGAATTCATTGCATGTAGAAAAGCGAAAGCCGCGGCAGGCCATACCGCTCCAGCAGCCGTTTGTGGACATACTGCTTCTGGAGCTGTTCGATTTGCGGCGCGCTCATGTTGCGGCGATAGGGCGCGAGTTCGCGGTCGGCCTCGGCGCGGACGGCCAGGAGTTGCTCGTCGGGTGTCGCTGCCAGGAGCGAGGCGAACAGCTTGTCTTCGAGCACGCTGAGCCGGCGCTCCAAGTCCTCCAGTCCGGCGCGTGGCTTGATTTCGCCCGACAGGCCGCGCAACGACTGTGCCGTCTCGGCGGCGAGCGGCTGCGAAATTTCCGGCAGCCCAGCGCGGGACGATTCAATCGCCGACGCATTGTGCTCCAGGTAGGCCGCAATTTCTTCCGGCGAGAATCCGGCATCCGGTTTTTCGGCGCGCGCCGTCCCCACCTCCGCCTCTTTCATTTCCTCGGCCGCGGCCAGCACCTCCTGTGCGCAGTAAGCCAGGCTGTTCACCTTGCGGGTCTTCGACGGACGCCGCTCCCAGCGTTCAAAGGCGGCATCAATCCCGCGCAGCGCAGCTTCCAGCGGAATGCCGGCATCCTTCCAGATCTCGATCAACGCCCAATCGAGTGTGGACAGCAGCAGGATGGTGCCCCGCCGCCGCTGGAAGTGCTCCTCGATTTCGGTGAAGTAATTGAAGTAGCTTTCCACGAGGTCAGCCGCAGATTAACGCAGATGAACGCAGATCGGAAGGTCAGACGTGTGCTCCTCGAAGTGTTCGGTTAGATTGGAAGAACGAAAAATCAGCGTTAATCAGCGTTCATCTGCGGCAAATTATTTTACGGTTTTTCGTTTCGCGCTCGGCGTCGCCTGGTTGCGTTGCCAGATGATGCGCAAGCCTTCCAGCGTCAGCAGGTCGTCCACCTCGGTGATGAACCGCGAGTGCGCCCCGATCATGCTGCCCAACCCGCCGGTGGCGACGACTTTCGTTTTCTCGCCGAGTTCCGCGATCAGCCGTTCCAGGATGCCGTCCACCAGCCCGAGGTACCCGTAAAACAGGCCCGCCTGCAGGCTGCTCACGGTATTGGTGCCGATGATCTTCGCCGGCTTGCGAATGTCCACGCGCGGCAGGCGCGCGGTGTGCTCGAAGAGGGCGTCGGCGGAAATTCCGATGCCGGGCGCGATCACGCCGCCCAGGTACTCGCCCCTGGCGGAAATCGCGTCGAACGTGGTCGCCGTGCCGAAGTCCACCACGATGCACGGCCCGCCGAACTTCTGGAACGCCGCGACGCCGTTCACCACGCGGTCGGCGCCGACCTCCGCCGGATTATCGTAGTGCACCGGCATCCCGGTTTTGACGCCCGGCTCGATGAACAGCGGCTTGATGTGGAAATATTGTTCGCAGACCTCGTGCAGGGTGGTATCCATGGGCGGAACCACCGACGAGACCACGATCCCTTTCACCTGCGCGACTTCCAGTTGCGCCATGGCGAACAGGTTGCGGAAGAGCACGCCGTACTCGTCCACCGTCTGCGTCTTGATGGTAGCGACGCGCCAGTGCGCCAGCAGGCGCGCAGGCTCGCTGTCGCGCTCGAACCCGGCGGTGGATTCGAAGACGCCCAGGACCGTGTTGGTGTTGCCGACGTCGAGAACTAAAAGCATAGCAATTGACGATCAGTGACCGCCGATGAACGCTCGCACCGCAAGCGAAACGAAGATCACGCCGACGGTCGCGATAATGATGCCCGCGATACGCCCTTGCACCGGATAGCCACGATATGGCACGGCGACTCTGAATACACCGTATGCCGCTGCGATGCACCCAAGTATCAGTGCCCCGCCGAAGATGAGTCGCTCACTCATCGCGAGCCTCTATGACCCTTACGCCTCCGGAAAGCACCGTGCGCACGCCCGCGTCCGTCCGCACCCGCAAGAAACCGCGCTCATCCAACCCTTCCGTCACTCCCTCGTAACCGCCGTCTTCCTCGACACGCACGCGCCGGCCTCTGGCTGACGAAGAATTCTGTTCGAAGCGGAGCCGGACCTCGTTGCGCGCCGCAGCATCGGGAAGCCGGCGGTACTCGCGGTCGAGCGATTTTAGCAAAGCGGCCGCCAGCTCCACTCGCGACCACGTTCTCCCGCTCTCCATCCGCAACGACGTCGCTGCGATGCTGGCGGGAAACGTCTCCTGGTTGACGTTGATGCCCATGCCCACCACCGCGTAGCGTACGCGCGTAGCCTCGGCATTCATCTCGATGAGGATGCCGCAGAATTTCTTGCCGCCGAGCAGCAGGTCGTTGGGCCAGCGCAAATCGGCGCGCAAGCCGGTGACCTGCTCAACCGCTTGGCGCACCGCGAGTCCAGCCGCCAGGGAAAGCATGAGCACATCAGCCGGTGCAACCTGCGGACGCAAGACGACCGAGCAGTAAATTCCCGCCGAGCGCGCCGAGTGCCACCCGTGACCTCCGCGGCCGCGACCCGCCGTCTGCTCCTCGGCCACGTACACGCTGCCCTCGGGCGCCGGGGTCCCCGCCGCGTGTGATTTTCGCGCGGTGGGGTGGTCAGGCGCCGGGGTCCCCGCCGCGTGCGGTTTTCGCGCGGTGGGGTGGTCGGTTGGACTTGCCGCGGCGTTCATCGCTTCCGCGTTGGTGGAGCCGATGCGGAAGTAATGATGAATGTGCTGGGCGAAGATGGTGCCCTGGAGTGCGGGCGCCAGAAATTCCGGCAGCAGCAAGTCCGGCATGCTTTCGATCTGGTATCCCGTCGCGGGACGGCCGGCGATGCGCACGCCCAGCCGCCGTAACTGCTGCACCAGGCGCCAGACTTCCGACCGGCTGGCCGCAATCTCCTGTGCCAGCTTGGTGCCGCTCACTACGACCATGGCGTGGTCGGCAAGCAGGCGCACGATCCGGCCCAGTCGCGCGTCGTTCAGCCCGCCATCGTGGACGCGCAGTTTCGCCGGGGGCCGCATCTGCCGCGGTGTCCGGGATGTGCGGTTGCGTGGTATGGGGAGATTATGCGTGACCAGCGAGTGGGAACGCAAAACATTCCGTATCCGCCGTTGCGAGTGTTGGCGTCTTTCTGACTTGAAGGGGCGCGGCTTCAGCCGCGCCGTAAGAAGCCCCAATTTTGGCGGCTTTAGCCGCTGAGGTATTCCTTCCTCAGCTCAGGAAAATGATCTTGAAACCAGTTCTGATAGCTATTTCACGCCGGCTTCGTCCGCAAATTCATGTCCACCGCGGACAGGGAATGTGTGAGCGAGCCGATGGAAATGAACTCCACGCCGGTTTCCGCGTAGGCGCGCACGGTTTCCAGGTTCACCCCGCCGGAAACCTCCAGCGGCACGCGGCGCGTGTGATGCGCCACGCGCACCACCGCGCGCTTCACGTCCTCCACCGGCATGTTATCGAGCAGAATGGCTTCCGCGCCATGCAGCAGCGCCTGTTCCAATTGTTCGAGGTTGCGCACCTCGATCTCGATCGGCTGATCGCCGCGGCGGTTGCGGTGCGCCCGCTCCAGCGCCGGGGCGATGCCGCCCGCCAGCGCGATGTGGTTGTTCTTGATGAGCACGCCGTCGCTCAAATCGAGCCGGTGATTGTGGCCGCCGCCGCAGCGCACGCCGTACTTGTCGAGCATGCGCAGGCCGGGGGCGGTCTTGCGGGTGTCGAGGATGTGCGCTCCCGTGCCCTCGATGGCGTCCACAAACTTGCGCGTCATGGTGGCGATGCCGCTGAGCCGCTGCAAAAGATTCAGGATCACCCGCTCGCAGGAAAGAATGACGCGCGCATTGTGCTGGATCACGGCCACGAAGTCGCCCTTCTTCAGCCGCACGCCGTCGAAAACTTCCGGGTGGCTGCGCACGTCGGGATACCCGCTGACCGTGCCGTCGAGCTGCGCGAAAACGTCGAAGATGCACGGGATGGCGCCCACCCCGGCGAGCACGCAGTCCTGCTTGGTCATGATGGTGGCGGTCGCCTGTTGCTGCGGCTCGATGCAGGCATAGGTAGTCGCGTCGCTGGTCGCTTTGTCTTCCAGCAGCGCGTTTTCCAGAATCGCCGTAATTCTTCGTGAATGCCAGTCCATGGCCAGTCGTCAGTCGTCGGTCTTCGGTCGTCAGTCGTCAGTCTTCAGCAACATGATATTAACGCCTGTCATCCTGAGCGAGGTCCAACGCGCCCTGCTTTTGGGCGCGTTGCGACCGAGTCGAAGAGCCTGCCCTGAGCGCAGTCGAAGGGACCCCTATGCCTCCCATGCCATCAGCGCTTCGTGACCATCCTACTCGACGAACTTATCCCAGCTCCTTCAACCCCGCCCTGGTCTTGTCCCGCAGCACCTTCGACTCGGTCAACTGCTTCCGCAGTCCCTCCACCACCTTGGGAGGCGCCTTCGCCAGGAACTGCTCGTTGCCCAACTGCCGCTCGGCGCTCTCGATCTGTTTCTCGATCTTCGCCAGCTCCTTATCTAACCGCTCGCGTTCGGCCGCAACGTCAATTTTCTTCTCGTAGAGCACGCGCACGTCGAACCGCGCCGTCGAACGCGCCCCGGCTTCCTTGGCCAGCGACTGCGGCACAAACGCCATCTCCTCCACATTCGCCAGGCGCTCCACCGCACCGCGATTTTCCTCGAAGATCTGCCGCACGCCATCCTGCGTGTGCACCTGGATGGGAATATGCTGCCGCGGCTCCACCTTCAATTCGGCGCGCAAATTCCGCACGCTGACGATCAGGTCCTGCAGGATCGCCATCTCGGTTTCAGCCGCTTCGTCCATCTGCGCGGCGTCCGCCTGCGGGTACGGCGCCAGGGCGATGGATTTCAGCGGCGGCTTCTGATCGTAGAGCGCGTGCCAGATTTCCTCGGTGATAAACGGCATGATGGGATGCAGCAGGCGCAGCGCCGCCTCGAACAGCGCCACCAGGTTGCTGCATGCGCGCGCCACCGTCGGCTTATCCTCGCTGTTCTCTTTTGCGGGGTCCCCAGCGCGCGCCTCGCGCGATGGGGTGCTGAGCCGCGGCTTGATCAGTTCCAGATACCAGTCGCAGAACTCGCCCCAGAAAAATTGGTAGATGACGTGGCACGCATTGTCGAAGCGATACGCCTGGATCGCCTCGTTCATCTCCTGCGCCACGCGATTGAACCGCGACAGGATCCACCGGTCTTCAAGCGCGACAGCCTCGAAACGCGCAACGCCAGCCTTTCCTGCCTCCTGGAGACTGGCGACTGGCGACTGCCCTGCCCGTTCCATGTTCATGAACATGAACCGCGCCGCGTTCCAGATCTTGTTGGCGAACGCGCGATATCCATCGGTGCGCGACTCGTTGAACGCGATGTCGGTCCCGGGCGCGGCCTGCGCGGCGAGGGTGAAGCGCGTGGCATCGGTGCCGTACTGCTCGATCACCTGGATGGGATCGAGCACGTTGCCCTTGGTCTTCGACATCTTCTGCCGCTCGGCGTCGCGCACCAGCGCGTGGATGTACACCTCGCGAAATGGCACGCTCTCCGACAACTCGTTCTTCGCCGTCGACCGTCGACCAGAGCCTGCCCCGAGCGCAGCCGAGGGGACCGTCAACTGTCCTCCTGAAGCCTGCTCTCCGGTTTTTCCCGACGACTGGCGACTGGCGACTGGCGACTGTTGCATGAAGTGGCAGCCCATCATCACCATCCGCGCCACCCAGAAGAACAGGATGTCGAAGCCGGTAATCAGCAGCGTGTTGGGATAAAACACTTCCAGGTCGCGCGTCGCATCGGGCCAGCCCAGCGACGTGAACGGCAGCAGCGCCGACGAAAACCACGTATCCAGCACGTCCGGATCCTGCTCCAGGCTGCTGCTTGCGCAATGCGGGCACGTATTCGGCGCCTCGCGCGCCACCGTGATCTTGTGACAGTTGCCGCAGTGCCACGCCGGAATGCGGTGTCCCCACCACAACTGCCGCGAGATGCACCAGTCGTGCAGGTTTGCCATCCATTGCAGGTAGATGGCCGCATTGTTCTCCGGCGTGAAGCGCAGCGCGCCCGAGCTCACCACCTCCACCGCAGCCCCGGCCATGCTCAAGCGGATCTCTGGGCCCATCGAATCTTGTCCGCCCGGGTTACTCTCGGGACTTGGGACTCGGGACTCGGGACTTTTGTCCGTTTTGCTCTCGGGACTTGGGACTCGGGACTCGGGACTTTTGTTCACCGCCACGAACCACTGCGTCGAAAGCCGCGGCTCCACGATGGTGTGACAACGCTGGCATTTGCCCAGCGGCACCACGTAGTCTTTCGTTCCGGCGAGCAATCCCTGCTCCTGCAAGTCGTGCACGATGCGCTCGCGCGCGGTAAAGCGATCGAGTCCGGCGTACGCGCCCGCGTTTTCGTTCATGCGCGCGTGCTCGTCCATCACCGTGATCTGCGGCAGATCGTGGCGCAGGCCGGCCTGGTAATCGTTGGGATCGTGCGCCGGCGTCACCTTCACCGCGCCGGTGCCGAATTCCGGGTTCGCCACTTCATCCAGAATGATGGGAATCTCGCGGTTCATCAGCGGCAGGATGACCTTCTTGCCGTGCAGGTGCGTGTAACGGGCGTCCTTCGGATTCACCGCCACCGCCGTATCGCCCAGCATGGTCTCCGGACGCGTGGTCGCCACCGTAATGAACTCCGGACGTTCCGAGCCGCTCACCGGATACTTGATCTGGTACAGCTTGCCCGGCGTGTCCTCGTGCACCACTTCCAGGTCGCTGATCGCGGTCCCACAGCGCGGGCACCAGTTCACGATGTAAACCCCGCGGTAGATCAGCCCTTCGTCGAACAGGCGGACGAACACTTCTTTCACCGCGCGCGACAGCCGCTCGTCCATGGTGAAGTATTCGCGGTCCCAGTCCACCGATGTCCCCAGCCGCTTCATCTGCTTGAGGATGGTTCCGCCGTAGTGCTCGCGCCACTGCCACACGCGTTCCAGGAATTTCTCGCGCCCCATCTGGCGCCGGTCGAGCTTCTCGCTGGCCAGTTGACGCTCCACCAGCATTTGGGTGGCGATGCCGGCATGATCGGTGCCGGGAATCCACAGCGTCAGGTCGCCCCGCATGCGGTGCCAGCGCACCACGATGTCGCTCTCGGTGTGCTCCAGCATGTGTCCCATGTGGAGCGCTCCGGTGACGTTGGGCGGCGGCAGCAGCAAGGTGAACACCGGCGGCGTGGGCGCACCCGGCGCGGGCGTGGTTGCCGAAAACAGCTTTTCGCTTACCCAGTATTCCGCCCAGCGCTGCTCGATGGCGCTCGGGTCGTACGCCTTGGATAATTCGTGGGGCATGGGCTCTTCTGAAACTGAAACCGAAACTGAAACTGAAGTTCGATATTACAGGCGGGTGGAAAACAGGGTCAAACGGCGGAAGGGATAGGAGACAGGCTGGTGCCCCACATCTTCAGCGTAGCATTCGACTCGGGGGTGCCCCACATCTGCCCGCCGTTGGCAGATGTGGGAACGAAAAACCAGGCGCGCTGCCCGCGTGCGCACCCGCCCGATTAAGCAGCGCTCGAAGTACAGCCTGGAGCCAACTGGTTGTGCATCGTCGCCAGCGCGACCAGGCAATACTCCGAGACCTCCAGAATGCCCGCGATGCGTCGAATTTGCGGCGGCGACGGCACGCAGCGATTGCCTTCCAGCTTGCTGATGTAGGTGCGCGCGATGCCCATTTTCTTTGCCATGGCGCGCTGTGACATTCCGCGCGCCGAGCGCAGCAGCCAGATCGCCGTGGCCATGTCGATCGACGGACGCGCTCGGCCGGCGGACTGGGCCGGCTGGCATTCGGGCACAATCACCGGGGGTTCTTCGCACAGCAAAGGCCGGCGACAGCGCCGGCAGTTTCCTTGCCGGGTCATAAACTGGTTGAGCTGGCATTTCTTGCAGCGGATCACAGCCTTGGTATCGACCGGAAAGGCTGGCGTCGGCGTGGTTTCTGCAACCGTGACGTCCATTGGTGTCCTCATTCACCCTGGGGGGCTTGTCACGGTTAAGGGCAGGTTGGCTTCCAACTCGTTACTTTGGTAATAAGAAATCGTAAATAATTGAAATCATTGATGATGTTTGGCGTCAGCGACATTTCGGCCTAAGTCCAGGAGCAAAATGCGTCTCAATAGTAGACATGGAATTTGCGAAACGCCGCGTCGCGTCTCATTGCGAGACGAGGAATCCATTTGAATTTGCAGTGGCGGTGGCGGCGGTCGGTATCGGCCTCGCAGCTTTCGTGGTGCGCCTCGCGGGCTTTCGCCTAATCCCCAAGCCCCTCGATCCGCAGCATCACGACATCGCCGGCTTTGATGGCAGTGATCGTAAGGGCAACGGAAGCATGATCGCCTTCCAGCGTGAGAGTCGCTGGAATGCCGCTTTCCGGTTCGCCGGTTTCGAAGGTCTTGAGCACGGCCTTGCGGATCGCGCAGCCGGAGCAGCACACCGCCCTGCCACAGCCTCCTGGGAGGCGTGCCTGCTCGCACTCAAACACGTCTCCCGGCAGTCGGGTTGCCGAATCTTTGGGGTTGCTGCCGGTGATTTCGCAGGCTTTGCGATTCAAAGCTGCGATCTGGAACTTGCTGTCGAGAACCAGAATCGGAAGCGGGATGCTGTCCAGGTAACTCTGCAGTGCGACGCCTTCCTGGCAGTCGATATTATTCCGGCAGGAGGCGCAGATGCCGTGGCTGACGGGGCCATCGGCAGGCTCTTCCCCTCCACCGGGCGCGATCTCGGATCCACACCACGCGCATATTGACTTCATCTCTGCACTTTTTCTGCTTCCAGCAAGAGTAGCCGGTGAAGCACAAGCTCCCAGGGATTCCGCCGTTCCCGTCTTGAGCCTAGCCGGGGATGTACGCCGAGGCTGTAACCGTCGTCACAATAGCCTGTGAGGTGCAGCGCACCCCGTCCGCCTGCTGTGTACCAATTTGTGAGCGCGCGGGGCGGCGTTGCGCATGAGGCTGGAAATAAGAATGAAGAGCGACGCGGGGCGGCAGCCGTTCTGAAACTGAAACTGAAACCCTCGCAGCGATATTACAGGCGGGTGGAAAACAGGGTCCAACGAGGATTGGGGTGAGAACACTACGGGAAACCGGTCACGCCATCAGCGATTCGAATTCGGGATCGCCGTGCAGGCACTCCAAGTCGGTATCCTGCTGGGCGTAGCCCTTGTTCAGATGCCCCATCGTGTTCAACTTCTTGAGCAGATCCAAGGCTTCCCGCTTTTTCTGCAGGATGCCGTACGTGCACGCCGCATTGTAGAGGATGTTGCTGTCATTGGGCCGCAGCGCGACTGCAATTTGCAGCGCCTGGACCGCCTCCTCGATTCTCCCGAACCAGGCGAAGTTGGCCGAAATCAGAATGCGCGCACGCACATCCTCGGGAACCAGGGCGAGTTGCTGTTCCAGGGCAGCAATGCAGCGCTCGCGAAGCCTCCGCGCCCCATCCTTGTCCCCCATACGCTCCGCTGCGGTCATCAACGGGACGTACACGTTGTAATCGTCGCCGTTGGCCGCCACCGCCGCCTCGGTGAGGGACACCACTTTTTCCGGGTGCCCCGAGGCAATGAATGCCCGGCACAGCACGTAGTAGGCCCCATCGCAATCCGGCTTGCGTTCGATGGCTTGTTGCACCAGCCGAATACCGTCATCGAAGTGTTTCAGCGCGTAGGCAATGCGTCCCTGCGCCAGCAGCGCCTCTGGTAACTGCGGCTCCAGCGCCAGCGCCCGGTCCGCTGCCGCGGTGCCCTTCTCGATCCACCGCTGGTCGTGTTCGTGCCACTCGTAGTACTCGCCGCAAGCTGTAGCCACGCCCGCGTGCGCCAGGGCAAAACGGGAATCCAGCCCGATGGCCTGTTCGAACATTTGCATGGCGAATTCCAGGTCGGAGCGGGTCACGCGGCGGGCGAAACTGCGGCCGCGCAGGTAGAAGTCATACGCCTGGGTGTTCTCGGTGGGCTTGCGGGCGATGGCTTTTTCTTCCTGGGGCGACAGAGTGATGCGCAGCGCCTGGGTGATGCTGCGGGCGATCTCGTCCTGCACTTCGAAGACGTCCTTCAGCTCACGGTCGTAGCGTTCCGCCCAAGCGGCGTGCCCGGTGCGCGTCTCCACCAGTTGCGCCGTGATGCGCAGGCGGTTGCCGGCGCGGCGCAGGCTGCCGGTGAGCACGTGCCGGGCATTGAGCTGCTGGCCCACCTGCGGTCCGGTCACCGCCTGGTCGCGGAAACTGAGCACCGCCGCCCGGGGAAACACTTTCAGGTTCTTGATCTTGGACAGCTCGGTGATAACGTCTTCCGTCATGCCGTCGCGGAAGTACTCGTCCTCCTTGGCGCCGCTGAGGTTTTCGAAATAGAGCACGGCCAGGGAGCGTTCCGCCGGCGCCGCCACCGCTGCCGTCCTGCTGGAATCGCTGTCGCGCTTGAGCTGTTGCAGATCGGCCTTCAGCCGGGCAGCGCTGTCATAGCGTAACCGCGCGTTCTTCTCCAGCGTCTTGCTGAGGATCGGTTCCAAGCCGGGCGGCAGGTTCGGGTTCAACCGGACCGGGTCAAGAGGCGCCCGGTTCAGGATGGCATCGAACACCACCGCCGAGGTATTACCGGGGAAGGCTTCTTTCCCGGTGGCCATCTCGTAGAGCACCACGCCCAGGGAGAAGATGTCGGAGCGGCTGTCTACTTCATCCCCGCGAGCTTGCTCGGGGGACATATAGGCGACGGTCCCAATCGCCATACCGGGACTGGTCAAGTGTTCTGCCATGGTATCCGCGTTGGGACCGATCAGCGCGCCCGCCCCCATCGCCACCCTGTCCCTCTGGGGCATCAGCTTGGCCAGGCCGAAGTCCAGGATTTTGGCTTGGCCGCGCCCGGTGACGAAGATGTTGGCTGGCTTGATATCGCGATGAACGATGCCCCGCTTGTGGGCCACATCGAGCGCATCCGCGAGTTGGATTCCCAGATCCAGCAGCTCGTCGGTCGGAAACGGTCCCTGGGCCAGGCGCCGCCTCACGGTCTCGCCCTCCAGCAGCTCCATGACCATGAAGGGACGCCCTTCGTACTCGTCGATGTCGTAGATGGTGCAGATGTTGGGGTGGTTGAGCGCGGAAGCCGCACGCGCCTCGCGCTTGAAGCGCTCCACCGCCTGGCTGTCTCGGGCGTATCCCTCGGCCAGGAACTTCAGCGCCACGGTCCGGCCCAGCCTGGCGTCATCGGCGCAATACACCACGCCCATGCCACCTTCGCCGAGCTTGTCGGTGATTCGGTAGTGGGAGATTGTCTTGCTGATCATCTCGAGGACGTCACCCTGAAAGTTTTGCCATCTTAGGTCTTGCCGGCGAAACGTGTCAAGAACCGCTCAGCCGCACGGATGGTTGCTGCCAACGGCTGGTGGCCCGCGTCTCCAGCGCGGCGTTCGACTCGAGGGTGCCCCACATCTGCCCGCCGTTGGCAGATGTGGGAACGAAAAAACCGGCGCGAGCCAAGGAAAAAGCCGTCAGGTGTGAAACCCGACGGCTCAAAGCTGAGAGCTGACAGCTGAATTAGAACGACGACTGATTGATCAGGTTGGCGATGTTCTTCGCCAGGAGCTGCGTCGCTTTGATGTTCTCGCCAAACAGACGGACTGTGCCCGCCACCGTCTTGTCCACCTTGATTTGCGAGTCGCGCGTGGCCAACTGGGCGTGCACCACAACCTTGGTGGCGCCGGCCACCGTGGTGACGGCTCGCTTGGTTTGACTGCCGTGCTCGAACTTCTCCAGCTTGGTGGTGAGAATCAGCAGATTGGGCACGTCGGTCGCCCGCCGGTCGCCGCTGCGGAATACCTGCTGGAACTTGTTGGTCTTTCCGATTTCCTCGATCAGCTTCTCGTAGATTGCCATGGCGAAATCGGGCGGCAGCTTGCCTTCTTCAGCCGAGACCGGCTCGATCTGGATTGCCCACGGGGTGGTCGTCGCGGCCGGTTTCGCGGCGGGCTTTTCCTGAGTGAAAGCGGAAGCGCCGGCCAGCGTCAGCATCAGCGCCGCGGCCGTCAAGGCACGCCAAAGTGCTCGTTGGCTATTCATTTCTTCTCCTTCGTGTCTTCTGTTGCTTCCACCGGCATACTGGCTTTCGCGCCCTGAGCAACCAGTTGTTTCTTGATGTCGCTCGCCTGGCCCAACGGCATGGTGAAAATAACACCATGCAGCCCGCCGTTATCGTCGCGATATTCCACCGTGAGGCTGTCGAATTTCTCGTGCGTAAGCAGGCTGAGGACGCGCCCACCGCCGTAAGGCACGCCCATTTTGGCCAGCGTCATCACTTTGCCGCCGGTCTGCCGGCTGTCCTCACCGGTGAAAATGTCCTCAATGGATGCGATCGGGATCCGTGCGTGCGAGGCGGCGCCCTGGAAATCCAAGCCGGTGGCGTTGACCGTCAGCTTGCCCTTGGCGTTGTGCTTGACGTCCTCGAGACCAAGTAAATGGCTAACCTGCGGCGTGGCATCAGCCGCCGGCGATTTTGGTTTTGTCGAACTCTGGGCGCCTGCGGCGGCCGACAGAGCTATGACTGTTATGGCGAGCAGAATCCTTCGCGGCCCGCTCCATCCTGAATGCGGCATGTTGCCCCCAATACGTTTTGATTTGAACTCTCCGGGTGGGCGGCATTATATCCGCGCCGCTCTCATTTGCCAGCGCATAATCCGTGCCCCGCAAGTTCCCACTTTTGTTGCTTGGTGTTGAAAGGATCGGCTAGGAGTGCAGCTCGCGCAAAATGGCCGCGACCAGTTCGTCCTTGTAGCGCGCCAGCACGCGATCCACAACCTCGGCAATGTGCTGTTCATCCATCGAGGCGGGGGCGGTTGCGGCAGCGGCCGGGGGCTCCATTTCGAGCTCCGGCGGTGCTTCCCTTTGCGCGGCTTCCAATTCGGCTGCGAATTGCGCCGCCAGCCTCTGCGTAAGCTCGTGGTTTTCTGCCGGAGGTTCGGGTGCGGCTTCGATTTCCGTGGCCGGCGCGGGATATGGCTCCGGGAAGATCTCGATCGGCTGTGTATCGATGCCGGTTTCAGCATCCGGCTCAGGTTTGCGCGCGGGCGCTGCGGCCGCACCGCCCGAGGTCTCGAACGCCTGCCGCATTTCGTGCTCAAAACTCGCCGCTTCCGCCACCGGGCCGGACTCGGCCACAGATGCGTGGATTTCAGCAATCGCATCTTCCTGCGGAGGCTCCTCCATGGCGATGCCGACGGGAATCTCGTCCGGATGTTCTTGGCCGAACTTGGTGGCGAACTGCATGAAGTCGGAGGGATCGGTGGCCAGCGCCGAATCCCGCACGATCGGAACCTGGTCGGCGCCGGCTTGCAATGTCGGCTCAAACTCGGCTGCCGGCGCCACCTCCGTCGGGCCCGCCTGCGGCGCCGAAGTGAATTCCAACTCGGCAGGAGGCGCGATCACCGGCGCGGCCTCGGGCAGTTCCGCATGCTGCAAATCAAACGCCGGCGCAGGAGCGTTCAGGTCGAAGATCGGGACTTCCACGGGCTGGCTCTCCACCGCGAACGGCGGAGGTGAGGACTCGACCGTGAATATCGACGCTGCGTCCAGTCCTTCGACGCCCAGGACCGGCGCGGAACCAACTTCGTGCGACATCTCCGCCGGCTTCGCGGTGGCCTCGTCCGCCCCGGCCTCCGACTTCCAGTCGGAGTAACTCGAGTCGGAAAAATCTTGTACTGCCGGCATCTTGCCGGTGGGTTGGGCCTCCGCCGAATGCAGCTTCTCTTCCAGTTTGCGCACCACGGCCAGCAGATCGGTCGCCTCGAACGGCTTGGTCAGCACCCCGTCGGCCTTCACTCGATTGCCGTCTTCAGGCCTGAACGGCTCCATACTGGTGATGGTCAGCAGCACCGGAATGCGTGCGGTTTCAGCCGCGCTTTTCACCTTTTCGCAGACTTCCAGGCCGGTATAACCGGGCATGAACACGTCGAGGATGATCAACTCCGGCTTCTCGGAAGCGATCTTCTTCACCGCAGCGGCGCCATTGCTGACCGCCACGACGCTGTAACCGGCATCGATGAGGATCTTGCAGCCCATTCGTTGGGCGGTTATGTTGTCGTCGGCGAGCAATACCTTCAATGGCACAGAGAGCCTCGTTCGGGGCACCGTGGCACCGAAGTTACTGTGTCTCTGCTTGCAAGTCAACCGAAACAGCACCCCCCTCGCCCGCCTTGCAAACCGCCTTGGGACATGTCCAATTGGGCACCTGACGGCTGGCGAAATGCTTCCGGCGCCAGCGGCGAGCCAGAACGCGGAAGCTCAGTACGAACCAGGGAATGGGGATTGGTAAATGGCGGAAAACAGCCTTGCCCAATGGAAATTCGCCAACAAAAAGGGCGACCAGTGCTGGTCACCCTGCCTCTATTGCCGGAAGCCTCATCTCTCCCTAGAACGGAATCAGCTTGCCCAGCCCCTTCTTCTTTTTCTTCTTGCTCGTTGAGGAGGTGGCCTTGTCGTTCGAACTGGAAGAGCTGGTATTGGCACTCGACGCTGCCGCGTTGCCCTGGTCGCCGGCGGCCTCGTTGACCTGCGCCGGGGGCGCGGGGCTCTGGCCCTTATTCGACGACCCGGCCGGTGAGCTTGCAGTCCCCGTATCCGACCCGGTGCTGCTGCTGTCCGCCGAGGGGAGGGGTCTCAGTTCCGGAGTGCCGGTGTCGGCGGCCGGCGCGGCGCCCGGTGGCGCATCGCTGCGAGGGACTGGCTGGTTGGGCGGGGGCGCGCCGCTCCTCACCGTTTCCACGCTCACGCTTCCGGTTCCTGTCTCTCCACCGCCCGTCCTGCTGCTGGCCGCCATGATCGCCGCCGTGTTCGCCCGCACGATGTCGGGTGCGTTGGTCGGCTTGGGATCCACCAGCGTGGGCTCACCCACTCGCACGGCCAGCGACGTGTCGGGCCCGCGATGCAGGTTCAGCTTGAGCTTGCCCAAGCGTCCTAATTCCCGGCGGCTCTCTTCTTCTCGTTTGTTCTGGGCGATCGCTTCCGGCGTCGGGGTGGGGACTGGCCGGTGCAAAGCCTCCAGGCGCTTGCGAGCATCGCCGGCGCGGTCGGTGGCCGGATACCGGGTAACAATGCGCGCGTACGCCGCCGCAGCCTTGTCGCCGAATTCCTTGATCATCTTCCCCTTCGCCACCTCATCGAATTTCGAAGCGCGAATGGCGTCGATCTGCCGCTCGTAGGCGCCGCCCAGCAGGTAAAGTGCCTCGTCCGCCCCGCTGTACAGCGGATAATCATCCACCACCGATTGCAGGCGCGCCATGGCCGCCGCCCACGACTCGCGCAGGAAGTAGAAGCGCCCGATGAGGAACTCGCGCTCCGCCAAGACCTCCTGCACCTCGCGCAACCGGTCCTTGGCCTCCGCCACCAGCTTGCTGTCGGGATACTGGTTGATCAGGTTGCGGTACTCTTCTTCCGCGCGCATGGCGTGGGTGAAGTCGCGGTCGGGTTTCTCCATCTGCCGGTAGTGAATGTTGGCGATTTTCAACTGCGCTTCCGCCGCCTCCGGCATGTTGGGGAAGAAGGTCTCGAAGTCCTTGTACTCGTTCTCCGCCTGGGCCAGCGCCGCCGATCCGCCCTCGGCGTACCAGGAATCTCCCACCGCCAGCTTGGCGCGGGCGATGTACTCCGAATCCGGGTAGGTGTTGATCAGCGTCTGCAGGATGATCCGCGCCTGGTCCATGTGGTTGTGCTTCATCTGCTCCATGGCCCGGTCGAACAGCACCTTGTCGGGCTGCTTGGACCCCACGTTGGCCAGCGGGTTGCTGACTTTCTTGTTGTGACAGCCGGCCAGCGTGACGACAAGCAGCGTCAGGCCTAAGAACGCAAGGATACGTCGGTACATTCCCTACCTCGATACCTCTCGGAACAAAGCTTCTGGAGCGGAAAACTGTTCCTATAGTTTACAGGAATTCCAGTCGCGAGTTGCAACTCGGGACTCGGGACTCGGGACTCGCAACTCACTACACCTTCAGCAGCGTCGCTTCCATCGCGGCCTTCAGCATTTTCTGGGCGTTGCTCTTGGGATCGCCTGACCCGAACACCGCGTTGCCTGCCACCAGCACCTCGGCCCCGGAACGGACTACCTGCTGGACGGTGTCGAGCGTCACGCCGCCGTCCACTTCGATGCGGAAGCTCAGATTGCGCTCCGCCCGCAGCGCCGCCAGGCGCGCAATCTTATTCAGCGACGCTGGGATAAATTTTTGACCGCCGAATCCCGGGTTCACCGACATCACCAATACGAAATCGACGATGTCGAGCACCTCGCCCAGGGTCGCGACCGGCGTGGCGGGATTGATCACGACGCCGGCGCGGCAGCCGTGCGACTTGATCAGATCCAGGGTGCGGTTCAGGTGGACGCATGCTTCCTGGTGCACGGAAATCCAGTCGGCGCCCGCATCCGCGAACGACGGAATGAACTGGTCGGGATTCTCGATCATCAGGTGACAATCCAGCGGCAAGTCGGTCACCTTGCGCAGCGACTTCACCACCGGCGGGCCGATCGTGATGTTGGGCACGAAGTGGCCGTCCATCACATCCACGTGCAGCAAGGACGCGCCGCCCTCGAACACCGCATGGACTTGTTCGCCGAGCCGGGCGAAATCGGCCGACAAGATCGAAGGCGCTAGCTCGATCACCCCACACCCGCCTTTCGGAAAACAGCGAAAGTTTACTACAGTCCGGCGCGCCTCGGGACTTTGACCTGGCGCAATGCGCCGTCAATTTTCGATTTCGCCCACTCAATCGGGAAGGCGATTGGGGTATCGAAAAGCGTCGAGGGGGTTCCGGCTTCGGCCGGAGCTCCCTCACGTGTTGCAATCAGAAATGGAAGCCCAGTGAAGCGGTCACCGTGCGCGGGGAAACATAATGTGTGCCGCTGAAAGTTGACAGGAAGTTGTACAGGGCCACTCGGTTGGTCAGGTTGATGACTGTGAGATTCAGACTCCACTTGTAACGGTCGCTGTTGAAAAGGTTGTCGTGTCCCACCGACAGATCGAAGAGATTGCGGGGAGCGACCCGCGGCGGATTATGGTCATCATCTTCGGTTCCCGGCTTCGGTATTGACATCAGCGTGGAACCGTACTGGGCAGCGGGGCACAGGCCCGTCGGACTGATGGGCGTCGTAGGTGTGGCACGCACCGCTCCGCAAAACAAACCTGCCTGGAACTGCTGGTCGGGAGTCAGCCCGGAAACATCGACCACAGTGCCGCTGCCGTTGGGTCCGTTGTTGCAATTCCCCCCGGCGCAGGGCACGGGTCCGGCGACCAGACCGCTGTCATAACGCCAGTTGAAACCAAGCCACGGTCCTCGCTTCCAAGGCTGATACTGAACGTGCGTCGTCTGGTTGAACTTCTCGTCGTGGTCGATGCGGAACACTCCTCCGGGAGCCGATGGAGTAGCGCCCGCTCCGCCAAGCTGAGGCAGAAAGAAACGCGCAGCGACACTGGAGAAGACCGTGAATGCAGTCAGGCCATGGAAGTCCGCCAGGCTCACGCGACCGGCAATTCCTGGGATTTTGGAGGTGTGCCACTGAATCGGAAATGTGATCGGCGTGCTGCCGAGGATGCTGAAATCGTAGGCGTTGTGGGTGTACTTCCAGATGTACTCCCCGGAGAACACCAGATGCCGGCCGATGGCTTGCTCCAGTCCGGCATGGAATTCATTGCGCCAGCCGGGACTCAATGGCGTCGTCGACACGGAAGAACAGCCCAGCAGAGGGTTCAGAATAGGGTTCGCGCAGCCGACGCTGGCGAGCACGAGGTTTTCATTAAAGGGGGTCTCCAGGATTCGCGCATAGGAAACGCGAAGAACCGTGTTGCTTGGCTTGATGTTGTAGGCAACTCCCAAGCGAGGCTCGGCTTCACGATGCGTGGTAAGACCGTTGTAAAAGTCGCCGCGAATTCCGAGGTTGAAAGTCCAGCTCCCTTTCGTGATCGCATCTTGCAGGTACAGCGCCAGCTCCTTCACGTCCGCGTGCCCGTGAAAACCGAAAAGGGTTCCTCCCGCCGTGAGGTCGAAAGGGGCGAGGGTTGTGCAAGGGGCTGCAACCGGGTTCCCACCCGCATCCACGCATGGATTGCCATTCGCGTCCGTGAGTGAGCCCAGGAAGGTGGGATCGACGATGCCGAGATGGTCATTCTCGTTCAGGAACGTATGCTCATACACGATCCCAGCCTTCAGGTTGTGGATCCCTTTCACGTAGGAAATATCCGAACGCAGACCCGCGTTGGTAAGCGTCCGGTCCTGGGCTACCGTCTGTGACTGAAGATCCGGCACGAAATCAGCGAACGGGTTACCGCTGGGATAGTAGTTATAGTGGTCCCGCCGCACAAAAGCGCCGAACGTGAAAACTGCCGTCGAGCCCAACAGTCGAGTCCAGGACGGCGCGATGTTGAATGTCTTGATCTGCGAACGCTGGTCTGTCGGACCGACCGGAAGGCCGTCCGGACCGAGCCCGCCGTTAGCAACCACAAGTCCATTCCATGCCGTCGCGTTTTGCATGTCAAAAGAGTTCGGATTCTGAAACCAGGATCGGGTAAAACCCAGGTTCAGGTGAATGGAGTCTGCGTTGGACAATTGAAAATCCAGTCGGTCGAATACGTTCTCCATGTTGCCCTTGTCGTGCATCACCGAAAACTCCGGCGGATCAAGGAAACGCCCGCTGTTAAGCCCACTCAACGAGACAAAATTTCCCCACTTCTGACCTCCGTAAGCCAGATTGAAAGCAACGCTGGAAGTGCCAAAGCTGCCATAAGAAGTAGTCAGCGCGCCCTTGGGCGTAGTCTGGCCCTGTCCCGAACGGGTGGTTGCGTTGATGACGACGCTGGTTTTATCACCATACTGGGCGGGTGGGGCGCCGGCGATCACTTCCAGCGACTGAATCGAATCGATCGGTATCTGGTTGGAAAAGACCTTGCTCTGTTGGTCCGTGATCGGCTGACCGTCAACCGAAAATGAGTTCTCCGCGTGGTCCCCCATTCCGTGGAAAAGCCCGTTGGAATCCGCTGCGATTCCGGGGGTCGCGAGCGTAACCAGCGAACTCACCGATGACGACTGGCTTTCCAGGGGAAGCCTGTCAAACACCGCACGATCGACGTCGGTGTGAAACATTGGAGTGTTTTCCAGCAGGTCTTCCGCTGTGCCTTCCACGGTTACGCTGGTGGCGGCCTCCCCCACTTTCAGACTGGCACTCACATTCACCGGCACGATCGACCGCACGTCAATGTCCTGAGCGTAGGGCGCAAATCCCGGCGCGCTGACCGTGAGGTGATAGTTGTTCAACGGAACGTTGGGGATGTTGAATGTACCTGACTTGTTTGTGACCGCCGTGCGCTCAAAGCCGCTAACCGGGTTCCGAATTCCTACCGTTGCGCCTGGAACCACCGCGCCGGTCTGGTCACTGACCGTGCCCGTGATCGTTCCCGCCCCCGATTGCTGCGCGACGGATGTGCCCGCGATAGCCAGCAAACTCAACACCGCGATGGTTGAGAACAACTTCCTCAAAGTTCTTGCAGCAAGATGCTGATGCGATGTAGCAATGGCGTTCATCATTTTCTCCGTCCCTCTGTTCCCACCAACGCGGATGGGCAACAAGGGTTGTCCTTTTTCGCAAAATGGGGTCGCGCCCGATTCGCTGGAAGCGGGCATGCTCTCGTCATGGCGCGGAACTAGACCGTGGCGGGCGGAGGACGGATGAAGAGGTCTGGCGACAGGAACCGGCTGTGAGGATCGCTTTCCGGAAGGCTGATTGTGCCGCGGATGCCGGTAACGGCCGAAAGCGGCGCGACCGCTGAAGTCAGCACGGTCGGCGCATGCGCCGCGACACAGATAAGACAGTGCGTGGCGTTCGGGCCGTCGTCGCTGGCGTGCGGGTGAGCGTGGACGATCGCCGCGGTTGCAGCAAAGACAGCGAGGGCGACGCACAGCATGGCTGCCCATCGCTGGCGGTTGGCCGTCCAAGATTGAATTCGGCTTCGCAGAATCAACCTGCCATCCCCGGAGGTATGCTTCTGAACCTAGATGCTATCAAACCCAGAAGGGTTACATTCGTTTCGGTATGAGTTGCGACTGGCGACGGAATCAAGATAAGAAACATGTCCACGGCATGCACGCTCAGCCGGTGCAGAACCCGCAAAGCCATAGCTGTCCGATCGGAACTGGACACTCGAAACCGGAAACTGGAAACTAGGGACCGTGGCTTTAGTCGAAGTCCGCAATCTGACCAAGACGTTCCCGCTCGGCGAATCCATCTGGGGTGGAAGCGCCAAGGGCGAAGTGCGCGCGGTGGACGACGTCTCGCTGGACATCCACCGCGGCGAGACGCTGGGGCTGGTGGGCGAATCGGGCAGCGGCAAGAGCACGCTGGGACGATTGATCCTGCGGCTGATTGAGCCGACCTCGGGAAGCGTGCGCTTCGACGAGCGCGTGGACGTGTTGTCGGCGAGCGCAGCGGGAGTGCGGCGGCTGCGGCGCGACATGCAGATCATCTTCCAGGACCCGTTCGGCTCGCTCGACCCGAGGATGAAAGTGAAGGACGTTTTGGCCGAGCCCGCGGTCATTCACCGCTCCCAGGCCGGCCGCAACCAACCCGCACCGCTCTCGCCCGCCGAACTGCTGCGCGCCGTCGGCATGGATGAGTCGGCGCTCAGTCGTTTTCCTCATGAGTTCAGCGGCGGGCAGCGGCAAAGGATCGGGATCGCGCGGGCGCTGGCGCTGCGGCCGCGCTTCATCGTCGCCGACGAACCGGTGTCCGCGCTCGACGTCAGCGTGGGCGCGCAGATCATCAACCTGATGGCACAACTGCAGCGCGAATTCGGCCTCACCTACCTGTTCATCTCGCATTCCATGCCGGTGGTGCGCTACCTGGCAACGCGCATCGCGGTGATGTACCGCGGCAAGCTCGTGGAGGTGGGCCCGACGGAGCAGATCATGACGCTGCCCTCGCATGCGTACACCCGCAGTTTGCTCGAGGCCACGCCGGAGATGAGCCTATTGTGACTGTGTTTGGTGATTTCTTGCCACGGAGGGCACAGAGGAGCATGGTAGAAATACACCCCATTCGCCACAGCACGAAGGCACAACCGCCAGCCCGCCGGCAGCTATAAACGATTTGCTTTTCCCTCTGTGTCCTCTGTGGCTATCGTCCAAACGGCTCAGCAGCCCTACGAGCCGGCTTCGGCCTTCATCTGATCAATCAACTGGAACAACTGGCTGCGGTCCACCACCTCGATGAACGGCCGCCCGGTGCGGCTATTGTTCACCACGTAGAGCGTGGGCGTGTGCTGAATGCCAATGCGGATGCCGAGGTCGCGGTCGGCGCGCACGGCATTGGCGAACTTGTTCTGCGGGTCCACGACGAAGGGCAGCGCGACCTTGTGCTCCTGGGCGAATTTTTCCGCGGCGGCGCGCAGGCGCTGTTTCTGGCCGGTTTCGTCGGATGGATTCACGCCGGTGATCTCCGGCTGGTGCTGGAAGATGTACTCGCGGAAGTCCACCCCGAGGGTGGCCGACTTGCTGCCGAAAAAGCGGGCCATCACCGCGGCGTCAAACGACCAGAGATGCTGCGCCAGCGGGAAGTCGTAGCGGACCACCGGAATTTTGTAGGTTTTGCCGGCTTCCACCACCAGCGGAGCGGCGCGGGCGCAGTCGGGACACTCCAGGTCTTCAAAAACCACGATGGCCACCTTGGCGCCTTTTGGCGGACGCAATATTTCGCCGGTGGTCTGCGCCCGCACTGCGATAGTTCCGCAGACCGCGAGAACCCCAACAATGATCGGCCATGCTCGGCTGCGCTGATTCATTTTCATGTTGAGCGATGCTCTTTTCCGTATAGATGCCGACGCCCACCGATGGTTGCGGAACAAAAGCGCGCGACTCTGTAATCTACCGCATGGACACAGGGTATGCGCAAGGCCGGCGGGGGCGCCGGGGCCACAGTTTTTCATTTCGCTAGTACTTGAACCGGTAGCGGACTTCGACCATCACCTCGCGCGGGTTGACGTAATGGGTGCCGCCGAAGGTGTTGCTGTTGTCGAGCAAGTAGTGGTTGTTATTCAAATTCAGGCCGCTGGCCTGGACAGTCCAGCTCTCGCCGAATGTCTTGCCCAGGGCAAGATCGAAGGTGGTGTGCAGCGGGAGATGGAAGGGGCCGTCGCCGTCAAGAAATCCGGAACCATAGTGAAGGTTGGCGGACGTCCAGGCGCGCAGCGGCAGGCGCAGGGTGCCGCCCAGGGTCAGCGTGTCGCGCTGGTCGTGGTCGAGGGTGAACCAGGTGTCCTCGGGTGGCGAGAAATCCGTCAATCCGCCGGTTACGCCGCCGAAGCCTTCCACCCACTGGCGCGAGAAGGCGAGATGAACGCTGGCGCGGCCGGCGATCTGCGGGGAACGCACGGTGGCTTCGTAGCCGTGAATGCGGGCTCTTTCAATGGTGAGCGGAAAAAAGATGTTGGAGTTGCCGAGGACGTCGTGGTCGAAAAAGTTTTTCGCGGTGGTGCGGAAGTTGGCGAAGTCGAAGCTCCAGCCGCGGACCGGGATGGTGAGACCAAATTCACGCTGTTCGTCGCGTTCACCTTTGAGCGGCAGGAAGCCGAATCCCTGGCTGGCGGCAAGGGCGAGCACCGGGCCGCCCACGCTGAACAGCGGCGGCGCCTGGTAGTAGCGTCCGTAGAAGGCGCGCAGGGTCCAGCGCAGCCGCGGGACTTGCACCGTGGCGCCGATACGCGGGTCGGCCGCGGTTTCACTGACGGCGCCGCTGAAGTGCGTGAGGCGCACGCCGGCATTGAAGGTGAGCCAGGACGCGGCCTTGAACTGGTCCTCGGCAAACAGGGACGCGAGGCTGCCCCACATGTGATCTGACGCGCTGAACGCACCGGTGTCGCTGGTCAACGCGAGGCTGCGCGAGTCGTGCTGCGCGAAGCCTTCCAGGCCGATGCGAACATTGTGGCGGCTGCGGTCGACGCCGAGCGTGACCACCCCGCCGGCGTAGTTGGAGCCGCGATCGTCATTCAGGCTGCCCTGATAGTGCGCGCTGTTGAAGTGGTAGAAGGGCGAGACGGTCAGCATCAGCCCCTGCGGAGAGGTGTGCACCCAGGAGAAGTTGGCGAAGACATCGCGCTCGTTGTCCACGTCACGAAGGCCGGCGGCCTGGGCATCGGGATCGTTTGGGACCTGGTAGTGGTCGCCGCGGGCGGAGATGACGGATCGTAGTTGGTCGTTCGGCGTTTTGTTGTAAATCAATGACGCGAACGCGCTGAGGCCGCTTCCGAGATCGTGCAGCACCTGCGGGACCGGGGTTTCGAGGCCGAGGTCGGTACGGTTGCCGGATACGCTGCCGTAATAAGCGAACCGCTCATTGTGACTGCCAAAGTTGAACTGGTCATTGGTCTGGTTGAAGCTGCCGTAGCTGGTAACCAGTTCGGCCTGGCGGTCGCGCTCGAAGCCCGAACGCGGGACCACGTTGAGCACACCGTAGGCGCGGTCGCCATATTCGGCGGAGTACCCCCCGCGCTGGATCTCCAGGTAATCAATGTCCTTGGGATCGAACTGCGGTCCGACATTGCTGGCGATATTGGTGTTGGGCACCGGAACGCCGTCGAGCAGCCAGGTGACCTGATGTCCGCCCCGCAAGTGCAACTGGTCATGCACGATGACGGCGCTGGGCGTGAAGTCGGTGACCATGGCAAGACTGTTGGTGCGGTCGGCGCCGGGAGTTTGCGCGATCTGCTCGCGGCTCACCAGGCCCGTGGTGGTAGAGGTCGTGGTACCGACCGATTCGGCCTCGGCGCGCACCTCGACCTCCTGCTTCACCCGCGCCACTGACAGCGGGAAGTGCAATTCAAGAACGTTGCCGGAGATGATGGTGATGGGCTGGCTGGTGTCGGCGAAGCCGGGTGCGCCGACCTCGACTTCATAGGCGCCGGCCGGGAGCGCCTCCAGGCGGAATTCGCCGAGATCGTTGGTGGCCGCGGTCTTGCGGAAATCGGAGTTGACGGCGCGGATAACGACCTGGGCGCCGGCAATGGGACGATGCTGGGCGTCGTGTACCAGGCCGCGAATGCCGCCGAAGACGGTGGCCATGGAAGCAGCAGCACAAAACAGGAACAGGAGAAAAATCCAGTTCTTCTTCATGTAATAACCCTCACCGCAATGGACGCAAAAGATGCTGGTGATCAGAGCAATTGCGGAGTCCAGTTCACCGCCGAAGGCAGCGAGCCCACCGGGGCTCACCGAGAGTTGATTTCATTCCCTCGGTGATTCTCGGTGGCCTCTGTGTCTCGGTGGCGGACCGCAATCGGACTGCTCTAGCTTTCGGCGATTGCATTGCGCGGAGGGGCGCGCGAGGCGTGCAGACGGGAAGGAGCGGCGGGAGGTTGGGATAGTGACTCGGCAAGTTCGGGGCGTGATAGACGGAGAATGAGAACGCAATGGCGGCGGATGCCAGGTGCGCGCGGGCATTGGGGAGAGCGTGGCACCATCCGCAGGTGCGGCAGACGGATTCAAACTTGGCGCCGGAATTGTCGTGCGAGTGGCAGCCGTGCGCCATGCGCATGCAGCAGGCAGGCGCGGCCGGCGAAGAGGCAGCGGCAGCCAGGGCGGTCGCCATCGGCCAACAGAGCGCCAGCACGATGAGCAGCGCGGTCGCGCGCGCGGATTGGCGTTGGCCGCCGGTCATGGGCAGTTAGAGTTGTTTCCCGTCATTACGGATACTCAAAATTACGGCCCCCACAGCGTGGTGCCAGTATGCGATGAAGCGGGGGCGAGGCGCAAGCCGGAAACCGATCGCCGACAGCCCGGGTTGAGCCGCAAATTTCCCGTCTGCTAGAATCGTAGGTTTCATAGCTCTCCCGTTCGCCCTTCCGCAAGGCCTCGCCGGCGGCAGGGATCCAACCCGCCGCCGGTACAACCCGGGACGTGGAATGGCCTGAAGGAGTTTCACTCGTGAAAGTTTATGAAGGCGTCAACGTCCGCAATGTCGTCGTGGTGGGCCACGGCCATGCCGGCAAGACACAACTGATCTCCGCCATGCTCTACACCGCCGGCACGACGCCGAAACTGGGGCGCGTGGACGACGGCAGCACGACCACCGACTTCGACGAGGAGGCCGTGGCGCGGAAGATGACGATTACCAGCGCGGTGGCGTACGCCGAATGGAAAGGCACGAAGGTCAACTTCATTGACACGCCCGGCTTCAACATGTTCGTCCACGAAGCCAGGATGGCGATGCCGGCGGTGGAGGGCGCTGTGGTAGCCGTGGACGGCGTCGGCGGGGTTGAGGTGGTGACGGAGAAGACCTGGCAGTTCGCGGAAGAATACAACCTGCCGCGGGTGATCGTGGGAACGCGCATGGACCGCGAGCGCGCCGACACCGAGCGCATGCTGGAATCGGCCGTGGGGGCGTTTGGGCGCGCCGTGATTCCGGTGCAGATTCCCATCGGCAGCGAGAAGAACCTGAGCGGCGTGGTGGACCTGGTCAAGATGAAGTCTTTCACCTACGACATGGGCGGCAGCGGCCAGGGCAAGGAAGGCGAGATCCCGGCGAACCTGAAGGATGCGGCGCAAAGCGCGCACGAGAAGCTGGTCGAGCTGATCGCCGAAGGCGACGATGGGCTGATGGAAGAATTCTTCGACCGGGGCACCATCAGTGAAGAGCACCTGCTCGCCGGCCTGCGCAAAGCGTTGGACGAGCGGCGGATTTACCCTGTGCTGTTCACTTCGGGGCTGGGGAATATCGGGGCGGACCGGCTGCTGCAGTTCATCGCCGATTACCTGCCGGCGGCGACCGAGCGTCCGGCGGTGGAAGCCATGCCGGGCAGCGGCAACGGCTCGCCGCAAATGCGCAAGGTAGCGGACAACGAGCCCGCGTCGGCGTTCGTGTTCAAGACGCTCAACGATCCCTTTGCCGGGCGCATTTCGTATTTCAAGGTGTACTCCGGCGTGGTGAAGAACGACGCCACGCTGCAGAACTTTACGCGTTCCAGCCCGGAGAAACTGGCGCACGTCTCCGTCATGCAGGGCAAGAACATGGTGCCGGTGAACGAACTCCATGCCGGTGACCTGGGAGCGGTGGCGAAATTGCGGGACACGCTGACCGGCGACACGCTGGGCGACAAGGCGTCGCCCATCCAGTATCCGCAGGTGAAACTGCCGGAGCCGGCCATCACCTTCGCCATCGAGCCCAAGACGCGGGCCGACGAAGACAAGCTGTCGAACGGCATCGCCAAGCTGCGCGAGGAAGACGCCATGCTGCGCTTCTTCCGCGACGCGCAGACCAAGGAATTCCTGATCGCGGGCACGGGACAGCAGCACATCGAGGTGACCGTCTCCAAGCTCAAGAAGCGCTTCCACACGGAAGTGATTTTAAGGGCGCCCAAGGTGCCCTACCGCGAGACCATCCGCGGGCGCGCCGACGTGCAGGGACGTCACAAGAAGCAGACCGGCGGGCACGGGCAGTTCGGCGATTGCCGCATCAAGATGGAACCGCTGCCGCGGGGAGGGAACTTCGAGTTCGTGAACGAGATTTTCGGCGGCTCCATCCCCAAGAACTACATTCCCGCGGTGGAGAAGGGCATCGTGGAGGCGGCGCAGCGCGGTTTCCTGGCCGGCTACCCGGTGGTGGACTTCAGGGTGGTGCTGTACGACGGGTCCTATCACGACGTGGATTCCAACGAACTGTCGTTCAAGACCGCGGGCCGCATCGCCTTCAAGAAAGCCATGGAGCAGGCCAAGCCGACGCTGCTGGAGCCGGTCATGCGGGTGGAGATCGAGATCCCGGACGAGTTCGCGGGCGCCATCATGGGCGATTTGAACGGGCGGCGCGGGCGCATCCAGGGCATGGACAACAAGGGCGGCAAGACGATTATTAGAGCCGAGGTCCCGATGGCCGAGATGCTGACCTACGGCGTGGACCTGACCTCGATGACCCAGGGCCGGGGGGCGTTCAACATGGAAATGAACCACTACGACATCGTGCCCGCACAACAACAGGAGAAGATCATCGAGAACTACAAGAAGGCGCGGGGCGAGGAGACGGCGGAGGAGGAATAATTCCGCGTTGTAGTTCATGGCGCGCTTTGAACAGTTCGAAATCTGGGAGTTCAACCACGGGCGATGGGATTTCATTGCATCGTTCAAGGATTTCGACGTGGCGCACGCCATGGCGCGCAAGCGCCGCTACCGCGTGCGGCTCATGCAAGTGGTGTATGAAAACGGTAAGGCAGTGGATCAGCAAGTACTGAGCGAGATCGGCGCCACGCGGGATGAACCGTAGCTGGTAATCGGGCCGCCGTCTAAAGTAACTTGCCAGTGATTTGGAATTGCGGCAGAATGGTTGCGATTCTCCTCCCCCTATTACTTCCTAAGTACCCTCCCACTAGCTTCCGCCAAAACGGGCCTATGATGTGCATTGCACGCGTTCCCCTGCGGGCGGGAAAGAGTGCGGCTATGAGGAAAGCAAGAGGATTCTCGCTGATCGAGCTCTTGATCGTGGTGGCAATCATTCTCATCATTGCCGCGATTGCCATCCCGAACATGTTGCGCGCGCGCATCGCCGCCAACGAAGCTTCGGCGGTGAGTTCCCTGCGCACCATCTCCACCGCCGAGACCACCTATGCGTCGACTTATCCCAATATTGGCTACACCTGCACGCTGGCCGAACTGGGGCCGCCTCCCTCGGGTAGCCCCGCTAGTGCCACCGGAGCCGGGATCCTGGACGATGTGCTGTCCACCGGACGGAAGGCGGGTTATACCTTTGGCTTGCAAGACTGCTCCGGAACGCCTAAGGCCAACTACACTTCCACGGCAGCACCGGACAACCTCGGTGGTACCGGGACTCGCGCTTTCTGCTCCGCCACCCCGGGCGTGATCAATTACGCCGGCGATGGCTTGGTCGCGACCTGCCTGTCGGCGGGTCTCGTGCTGCAATAGTCATGGGTGATGTAATGATTCATGGCCTGATGATTTCGTGATGGGCCTCGGGCTCAGGCGGCTTTCAATTACCCCGCCGTTTTCCATCCAATCACTCAATCGCTAAATCACTCAATCACTCCATCGGCAAATCCCTCAATTGCCTCGGCGGCGCTTTCGTCTTACTATCGCCGCACAGTGGCTACATCCAAGGAAAACCCAGACCGCATTGTTTCCGCCGCTCCGCTGGACGACGATGCGTCGTTCGAGCTCAAGCTGCGGCCCCGCCGCCTGCAGGAATTCATTGGGCAGGCGAAGGTCAAAGAAAACCTCGCGGTGGCCATCGAGGCGGCGCGCTCGCGCGGGGAAGCGCTCGATCATGTGCTGCTGTACGGCCCTCCCGGCCTGGGCAAAACCACGCTGGCGACCATCATCGCCAACGAACTGGGAACCCAGTTTCAGCAGACCTCGGGGCCGGCGCTGCAGATCAAAGGCGACCTGACCGCCGTCCTCACCAACGTCCGCGACAAACAGGTGCTGTTCATTGACGAGGTGCACCGGCTGCAGCCCGCGCTCGAAGAACTGCTCTATTCGGCGCTGGAGGATTACAAGCTCGACATCATCATCGGGCAGGGGCCGTCCGCGCGCACCCACACCATTGACGTGCAGCCGTTCACGTTTGTCGGCGCCACCACCAGGGCGGGATTGCTTTCGTCCCCGCTGCGCTCGCGCTTCGGAATCGTGCTGCGGCTGGAGTTTTACACGCACCAGGATTTGGAAATCATTGTGCGGCGATCGGCGGAAATTCTGGGCGTGAAAATTGATGGCGAAGGCGCCCTGGAGCTTGCCTCACGCGCCCGCGGAACCCCGCGAATCGCCAACCGGCTGCTGCGGCGCGTTCGCGACTACGCCCAGGTCCGCGGCGGCGGCCACATCGATCGGGCGACCGCCGAGGCGGCCCTGCAGATGCTCGAGGTGGACCGCCACGGCTTTGACGAGATTGACCGCAAGCTGCTGCTCACCATCATCAACAAGTACCAGGGTGGTCCGGTCGGCGTGAACACACTGGCGGCAGCGCTGGCGGAAGAGCCGGACGCGATCGAGGAAATCTACGAGCCGTTCCTGATTCAAATCGGCTTCCTGAACCGCACGCCGCGGGGACGCACGGTGACGCATCTCGCCTACGAGCACTTCGGGCTCAAGCCGGGACAACGACAGAACACGCTGTTCTAGGCACAAGGCTCAAGGCTTCAGGCTTCAGGGTAGATCGCGCGCCGTTCAGCGATTGGCGTGGATGCTCAAGATGAAACGCACTCAACTCACGGCCGTTATCGAGCGAGAAGGCGATGGTTATGTTTCCCTGTGCCCCGAACTCGACATTGCCAGTCAGGGCTACACAGTCCAAGAGGCGCAAGCGAATTTGAAAGAAGCGGTGGAGTTGTTCCTGGAGACAGCCGACGCCTCTGAAGTGCAGTCCCGCCTGCGTACGGCCTACGCCTTCCCGGCTGATCATCCTCCCGGAGAATCGTTGGTCATGTACTGCTCCATGGTGTCGAGGCGTTCGGTGAGTTCGTCAACCCGCCACTGCAGCAGATTGCGGATGGAGAGCATGGCGATCAGGCGGCCTTGATCGTCGACCACGGGAAGGTGGCGGAAGTGACGCTCCATCATGATGGCGAAGGCCTCGCCGGGTGACGTATCGGCCGTGGCCAGAATGACCGGGGCCGTCATCAGCCCGGCGACGGCGGTCGTGGCGGGATCGCGGCCGCTGAGGGCGAGTTTGCGCAGGACATCGCGCTCGGTAAAGATGCCGGCGACCACGCGCTGATCGTCCACCACCGTGACCGCGCCGACGCGATGCTCGAGCATGATTTGGATGGCATCGGCAGCGCTCGTCTCCGGACGGACGACGGCGGGCTGCTCGTCACACAGATGGAGTAAGCCCATGAGCGTCTCCTTAGGAACCGTGCATTATTTCCAACACCCCTGCGGAAGGGGACCGATTATGACGGTTGCGCGTGCCGGCTTCAAGTGGTGATGCAAGCAAGCGAATTTTTGCGTCGGATATCCCTCCCCCAGGTACCCCGCGTTGATTTTGTGACGGAGCAGACCTAAGATGCCCGATACCGCGGGGTATTCCGCCGTGATCGGGCAAACCATCTCCCACTACCGCATTGTGAAGAAGCTGGGCGGCGGCGGCATGGGACTGGTGTACGAGGCCGAGGACATCCGCCTGGGCCGGCGAGTCGCGCTCAAGTTTATCCCCGAAAACGTCTCCGGCAACGGTGGGTCGCTGGAGCGGTTCACGCTGGAAGCGCGCGCCACCTCCTCGCTCAATCATCCCAACATCTGCACCATTTATGACATCGCCTCGCACAACGGCATGCCGTTCATCGTCATGGAGTTGCTCCAGGGGCACAGCCTGAAGGACCGGCTGGAGCGTGGACCGCTGGATGCTCTGGAGGTTCTGGACATCGGCATCCAGATCGCCGACGCGCTGGAGGCGGCGCATGCGCAGGGCATCGTGCATCGCGACGTGAAGCCGGGGAACATTTTTCTGACTCACCGCGGGCAGGCGAAAATCCTCGATTTCGGGCTGGCGAAACTGGCGCCGGAGCACCAACTGGTGGCCGCCGGCGATAGCGAGGGCGGGCGCGGGCCGCGTCACCGGCCCAGCGAGGCGATCACGGAGATGAACGTGATCCCGGGAACGACCGTGTACATGTCGCCGGAGCAGACGCGGAACGAGCCGCTGGATGCGCGTAGCGACCTGTTCTCGCTCGGCGTGGTGCTGTACGAGGCGGCCACCGGACGGAAGCCGTTTATGGCCAGGACCTCAGTGCTGGCGCTGGCGGCGATCCAGCACCAGAAGCCGGTGTCGCCGCTCACCCTGACCCCGTCGCTGCCGCCGGGGTTCGAGCCGATCATCGGCAAGCTGCTGGAAAAAGACCGCGAGCAGCGCTACCCCAACGCGCACCAGTTGGGTCAGGACCTGCGCGCCTTGAAACGGGAGCTGGAACTGCAAGCGGTTGGGGCGGAGGTGCCGGCGCGGGCGCCGGTCGCGCACACCCGGACATTCCGCAAGCTCAGCGTGCGGCAGATCTACGCCCTGGTGGGCATCGCGGGGTTGCTGGTCATGATCCTGCTGGTGATTACGATTTGGTGGGCGAAGCACGGCCGCGGCGGCCCGGCGCCGGTGGCGGCCAACAACACCATCGTTGTTCTGCCGTTCAACAACGTGAGCGGCGACCCGGATACGGATTACCTGCGCTTCGCCGTGCCCGACCAGTTGGTGAAAATCCTGGCGTACACGCGCTCGATGGAGATCCGTCCGGTGCCCTCGGCTGCGAAGTACCTGCAGGGGAACTTCGATCCGCAGCAGGCCGGGCGCGAGCTCCACGCCGCCAATGTGCTGACCGGGCACTACATGAGCCAGGGCGACCGGCTCATCATCACCTTGGACGACGTGGACACGCGCTACAACCGGCTGGTGTGGCAAGGTACGGTGACGGTGCCGGCGTCCAATCTGCTGACCCTCCAGGAAGAGCTGGCGGCGCAGGTTCGGCAGGGATTGCTGCCGGCGCTGGGGTCGTCTTCGGCGATGATCGCGACCGCCACCCAGCCGCACGATGCCACCGCCTACGATCTCTACCTGCGCGGGTCGGCGCTGCCGCACGATGCGGCGCCCAATAGCACCGCCATGACCATGTTGGAGCGCTCGGTGGAGCTGGACCCGAAGTTTGCGCCGGCCTGGGACGCGCTCGGACTGCGCTATTACTACGAATCCCAGTACTCGGCCGGAGGCCAAGAGGCGCTGCAAAAGTCGGCCTCGGCCTATGAAAAGGCGCTGGCCTTGGATCCGAACCTGATCTCTTCTTCGGCGCACCTGACGCGTTTGCGCGCCGAAGCCGGCGAGATCGCCAAGGCGTACAACGAGGCCGTCAACCTGGTGAAGCGGCGTCCGGAAAACGCCCAGGCGCACTTCACCCTGGCCTACGTGCTGCGCTACGCGGGTGCCCTGCACGATGCGGCCAAGGAATGCGATGCGGCGCTGCAGCTGGATCCCGGCAACTACGACTTCCGCTCGTGCTCGTTCGTGTTCTTCGAGTTGGGCAACACCAATCGAGCGCTGGAGTACGTCCACCTGGACAGCGGGTCCGACTGGGCGGCCAGCGTGTTTCCGGCAATTCTGGTCCGCGAGAACAAGCGCGAGGAAGCGAAGGTGGCGGCGACCCGGATTTCGTCGCGTCCGGCCTGGTACGCCGGACTGCTGCAGGCGTGCCTGCAGCCGGTGTCACGGGCGGAGATGCATAAGCTGACGCTGGCCGCGGCGCCCAGCATCCTGGCGCAGCGCGATCCCGAGTTCCGCTACTATCACGGGTCGTTGCTGGCGTGGTGCGGCGAACTGGACACGGCGTCGGCGCTGATCGGCAGCGCCATCGAGCAGAATTACTGCTCCAACACGGCGCTGCTTAGCGATCCGGCTTTGGTGAAGCTGCGGGCGGCCCCCGAATATTCGGCGCTGGCAGCCCAAGCCAAGCAGTGCCATGACCGGTTCACGTCCGCAACCGGCCGGCGGTGAAGCATCCCCGCTGGCAGTACGCGGCACTTGGCAACCCGGCCCAGTACCCATAAGCTGGCCCTCACATGCTCGACTCTAAGCAGCTCAAGGTCGTGGGTCTGCGCTTCGCGCGCGCGCTGCAGATCGCGGTGCGGACGTCGGGCATGTTTTCGCCCGACCACAATGTTGCCGCCGGGCCGATCCAGGACAGCTACAACCAGCTCAATTCGATCTTGAAACAACAGCACGCCTTTACCTTTGGGTTCGTGGAAGGTCGAATCCTGGTGGACACGGTCCTGACCACGGCGCGCGGCTTGAACCAGCTGGAAGACGACTTCCTGAAACGGGGCGTGAGCGCGCTGAAGTTTGAAGCTGGCCTGCCACTGGCGCGCTACAAGGCGGTGCTGGCGATGCTGGCCACGCCGTTAAGGAAGATTGAAGAAATCGGCGGGACCGCGCCCTTTCTTGCGCGCCATGAAATTGAGGGTGTGCGCATTTTTCCCGCGGGCAAGACGCAGAAGCGTACGGCCAGCGGCGACACGGTGCTGGAGATGGACGCGGAGGCGTTTCTACGCGCGCAAAACGCGGAAGAAGCAGGCGCCGGCAGCGCGTTCGCCGGATTGTTGGATTCCGCCGCCACCGGCGGAGGGGCAGCGAGCGGCGGCCCGGATGAAATCCTGTCGCGGGTGACGCCCCTCATTGAGGCTGCCATGGCGGGTCAGGGCGGCGAGCCGGAAAAGGCATACGCGTCGCTGGCGCAGGTGCTGCAGGGCCTGCGTCCCGATGCGGTGTTGGCGGCGTTTCCGGCGTCGCGCCGGGAAGAAGTGAAATCGCTGCCGGCGAAAGAAGTCGCGGCGGAACTTGTGCAGTCGCGGGCGATGGACTGGGCGGCCCAGCAATTGGCCTCGGTACCCAGCGGCGGCGATGCGTTCGTCGTTGAAGAGCAGGTGGTGCATGCGCTTGCACGCAGCTTGCATGCCACGCAGATGGCGGAGAAGCTGGCGGGACGGCTGGCGAAATTCTTCCAGGAATACAGCTTCCCCACCCACCTGGTGGAAAAGGTGCAGACCGAGCTGAACTGGATCGCGCTGCCGCCGGAAGAAAAACACAAGCAGTTGCTGGCCATCGAGCGCTTTCAACGCGGCGATTTCAGCCGCCTGATGGAACACGTGCGCGAGCTGATGCGCAAAGCGTTCGCCGTGGACGCGACGGAGCTCGCGCTGCATTACCTGAAATTCCTGGACCGTGAGCCCGACCAGATCGAGGTCGAGGAACTGTCTCGACTGCCGGAGTTGATCACCGCCTTGGCCGGCGTGCACACAGGGTTTGCGCAGACTACGACCGACAAGCTGCTGGAGTTGTTGCAGCGCGATGTCTTCGAATCGTTCCGGCACATGCAGGTGCTGAACGCGCTGGTGGCGCTGTCGAAGTCGGCGGCAACTTACGAGGATTACGACATCGTGCAGAGCGCCGGCTCGGCCATGGAGCAGTTGCTGGCCGACAACCGCGAACGTCACGCCGCGTGCTGCGGCAAGATGCTGGGCCTATTACTGCCGCCTTCGACCTTCGATCGCATGGTGGAGCTCTACCTGGAGAAGCGGGCCGACTCGGCGTGGGCGCGCCGAACCGCGGCCATGATCCACCGCGCTGGCGCTCCGGCCGTGGAGTTCCTGTTCCAGCGGCTGGAGGTCGAAGACAACGGCCAGAACCGGATGGCGATCATACGGCTGATCGCGCGCATGGGACCCGTGGGGCTCGAGGTTGTGCGGCAACGCCTGGTAGATTCGCGTTGGTACGTGGTGCGCAACGCCTGCATGCTGCTGGGGGATTTGGCGGACCCCGATATGGCGGTGCACGTGGCGCCGGTGCTGCAGCACGCCGACGTTCGTGTGCAACGCGCGGCGGCGGAGGCCCTGATCAAGACACGCGCGGCAGGGCGGGCGCAACTCCTGGCAGCGGCCTTGCCGTTCCTGCTGGATGATGTGTTGGAGCAGGCCCTGAATGAACTGATGTTCCTGAAGACTCCGGAGACGGTCGGCGATCTGGAGAAATTCCTGTTCTCCGACAGTCCGGGACGGAACGCGCATATCACGCTGGGCGTGCAGGCGGTAGCGGAAATCGCTTCCGAGAAAGCCGCCGCGGTGCTGGCGCGTGTGGTGACGGATCGCAGCTTGCCGTTTCCGCCGCGAAAAATCGCGCTCGACGCCCTGCTGCGCAACAGCACGCCGGCAGCGCGAACTGCGCTCGTTAATTTCACGGCGTCCTTCCCGGACGACGCGCTCACTGCCGAAATCCGGCGCGGCATCGGCGGCCCGTCCGCCTCGGCAGATTGATTCGCCTTCCCCGGGGGCGCCGCATCCAATGAGGCGATGATTTCCGATAGTGCCATCCTACGAAAAATCGGCCAGCAGCCGAAGCAGTCAGCCGGGCTGAAGCAACTGGTGCGCGAGCTGGGCGTGCGCGGCGAAGACAGGCGCGCGTTCGCCGCGCAGTTGGACCAACTGGTGCGGCGCGGCGAACTGGTGGCGCACGAGGGCGACCGCTACGCCATCCCGAAAAAAGCCGCCGATAAGAACCTGGTATCCGGCCGCTTGACCATGCACCGCGACGGCTACGGGTTCGTGATTCCCGACAGCGAGGAGTTGCGCCAGCGGCTGAACGGCGACATCTACATCAGCCCGCAGAACACGGACAACGCCATGCACGGCGACCGCGTGCTGGTGGAATTGCGCCGGGAACGCGGGGATGGGCGCGCGGAGGGGCAGATTGTCAAGGTCATCGGGCGCGCCCACGCCACCGTCGTCGGCACCTTCCACTACGGGGCGCGCTCCGGGGCCCCCGGCAGGCCCGGTGTTGGCCTGACGGGGTGGAATTACGTCACGCCGATGGACGAGAAGATCACGCTCGACATCGTGATCCCGCGCGGGGCGGAAAGACCCGGGGAATTAGCCACAGAGGACACGGAGGAAAGCAAAAAGAAGAAAGAGCGGCACCGCGTGCTGGGCTCGGAGGCCAAGCGCACGGAAGTGGCGGAGGACCTGGAGAATGTCGTCGTCGATGTCGAGATTACCGAGTGGCCGACGCCCACCCAGAACCCGCGCGGGCGCGTGGCGGAGATCCTCGGTTACGAAGACGATTTCGGCGTGGACGTGGAGATCGTGATCCGCAAGTACCACCTGCCGCACCGTTTTCCCACCGCGGTGCTGGCGGAGGCGCAGGCTTTCGACAACATTATTCCGGCGCGCGAACTGCGCGGGCGGCGCGACTATCGCACCCTGCCGGTCGTGACCATCGACGGCGAAACGGCGCGCGATTTTGACGACGCGGTGTTCGTGCGCCGCTTGCACAACGGAAATTTCCAGCTGCAGGTGCATATCGCGGACGTGGCGCAGTACGTGCGCCAGGCCTCGGCGCTGGATGCGGAGGCGCGGCTGCGCGGCAACTCGGTTTACTTCCCGGACCGCGCGGTGCCGATGCTGCCCATCGAGCTATCCACCGACCTGTGCTCGCTGCGTCCGCACCTGGACCGGCTGGTGATGTCCTGCGTGATGGAAATCGATGCCAAGGGCGACATCGTGGGCTACGAAATCAGTCCGGGCGTCATCCGCTCGGCGGAGCGCATGACCTACACCGACGTGAATGCCATCCTGGAAGGCGACGCCAAGCTGCACGAGCGTTATCACGCGCTGGTGGACGTGTTCGAGCTGATGCGCGAGCTGGCCATGATCCTGAACCGCAAGCGCGTGCGCCGCGGCTCGATTGATTTCGACCTGCCCGAGCCGGTGATCGAGTTCGATGAATTCGGCCTGATGAAGACGATCACGCGCTCGGAGCGGAATTTTGCGCACCGGCTGATCGAGGAGTTCATGCTGGCCGCCAACGAGAGCGTGGCCTCGTACCTGGAGAACAAGGCCGTGGAGTCGCTCTACCGCATCCACGAAAAGCCCGATCCCAAGCGGGTTTACGAGTTCGAAAACATTGCGGTCGCCTTTGGCTATTCGCTGGGCGTGGGCGCGCTGCCGGTAAAACGTTTCTTCTACACCGATCAGCGGCGGCCGGGGAGAGGTCCGGAGCGGACGCGCTCGGGACAGCAGCGGCACGAGATGGAAATCCCGCAAGACGTGCCCATCACGCCGCGCATGTACCAGAAGCTGACGGAGAAGATCGCCGGCAAGCCGGAGGAGCGGATCCTCTCCTACCTGATGTTGCGCTCGCTGAAGCAGGCGAAATATTCCGAGGAGAATGTCGGGCACTTCGCGCTGGCGGCGCCCACCTACACCCATTTCACCTCGCCGATCCGGCGCTACCCGGACCTGATCGTGCACCGGATCTTGAAGGAAGTGCTGCGCGATTCGGCGGAGAAGCACGATGGCCAGGTGCCCCTGGGCGTGGGAGTGCTGAGCGAAAAACGTGGAGCTTGGGCGGACAGTAGTCGCCAGTCGCCGGTCGCCAGTCGGCAGGAAAAGCAGGAGTCGCCGTGGGGGAAAGGATCGCCGAAGCGGGCAGGACATGGGAAGCAGGCACCAGACACGGGCGAGGGCGCCCTCGCCACCCACGAGGGGCCGATCCCGCCCGAGGTGCTGCACGAGATCGCCATGGAATCGTCGGAAACGGAGCGGCGGGCCGACGATGCCGAACGCGAGCTGATGGAATGGAAGAAGATCAAGTTCATGCAGGACCGCGTCGGCGAGGACTTCGAAGGCATGATCATCAGCGTGACCAAGTTCGGGTTCTTTGTCGAGTTGATGGACATGTTCATCGAAGGCCTGGTGCCGCTTTCCACGCTCACCGACGACCAGTACACCTATCACGACAATACGAAGCAGATCGTCGGCCAGCGCACCAGGAAGAAGTACTCGCTGGGAGACAAAGTGCGCGTGCTCCTGGACCGGATTGACAGCGTGCAGCGCAAGATCCAGTTCGCGGTCGTCGAGGAGATGCCGTCGCGGGCGCAGCGGCGGTCCCGGACGTAGTGCCAGTTGCTGGAACTGGTTTCAAGAATCGGTTATTGGGTAGGGCACGGCTTCAGCCGTGCCGCTTGAGACCGCAAGAATAGCGGGCTTTAGCCCCTGAGGGACATTTTTCCTGAGGCGAAAATGTATTTTTGAAACCAGTTGCTGGTTGCTTATGCTGGTGGCTGGCCCCTTCCATTCGACCGTCACTCACGCCTGTGATTCCCGTCACGTCCGAAACTGTCACCGACATCTCACATTTGTTTTAGACTGGATGGTTACCGTTGGCCCGCGGAAGCATCCATACCGGCCACAACTCATATTAGATTGGACATAGCCATGACCAACAGCTTTGGCAGCCGCTCCCCGCTACGCGTCGGCAGCAAGGAATACGACATTTTCCGCCTCGACGCCCTCGACAAGCAGGGCATCTCGACCACGCACTTGCCGTTCTCGCTTCGCATCCTGCTGGAAAACCTGCTGCGAACCGAAGACGGCAAAGCGGTGAAAGCGGACGATATCCGCTCGCTGGCGGCCTGGGACGGCAGGGCGGTGCCGGTGAAGGAAATCGCCTTCACGCCGAGCCGCGTGCTGCTGCAGGATTTCACCGGCGTCCCCGCGGTGGTTGACCTGGCGGCAATGCGCGAGGCGGTGGGGAAGCTGGGCGGCGATCCGGGGAGCATCAATCCCATCTCACCGGCCGAGCTGGTCATCGACCACTCGGTGCAGGTGGACGAATTCGGTACGCAGTGGGCCTTCCAGGTAAACGCCGACCTGGAATTCCAGCGCAACAAGGAGCGCTACGCATTCCTGCGCTGGGGCCAGGGCGCGTTTGAGAACCTGAAAATCGTGCCGCCGGACACCGGCATCGTGCACCAGGTCAATCTGGAATACCTGGCGCGGGTGGTGTTTGTCGGCGGCGCTCACAATGGCAATCGGCCGCTGGCCTATCCCGATACCCTGGTCGGGACGGATTCCCACACCACCATGATCAACGGGCTGGGCGTGCTCGGTTGGGGCGTGGGCGGCATCGAAGCCGAGGCCGCCATGCTGAATCAGCCGGTCTCGATGCTCATCCCGCAAGTCGTGGGCGTGAAGCTGACGGGCAAACTGAAAGAAGGCTCCACCGCCACCGACCTGGTGCTGACCATCACGGAAATGCTGCGGCGCGAAGGTGTGGTCGGCAAGTTCGTCGAGTTCTACGGGCCGGGGCTGCACACGCTGGCGCTGGCGGATCGCGCCACCATCGGCAACATGGCGCCGGAATACGGCGCGACCTGCGGCATCTTTCCCATCGATAAGGAAACGCTGAACTACCTGCGCCTCAGCGGGCGCAGCGAGGAGCAGGTCGCGCTGGTCGAGGCGTACTGCAAGGAGCAGGGCCTGTTCCACACGCCGGATTCGCCGGAAGCGAACTATTCCACCTACCTGCAACTCGACCTGGCGTCGGTGGAGCCGAGCGTGGCCGGACCCAAGCGTCCGCAGGACCGGGTGCGCCTGTTCAATGTTCCCGACGGATTCCGGCAGACGCTGCCTTCGCTGCTGCGCCCTGGCAGTAAGGTTGGCGACAAACAAATCGGGCGCTTCGAGGGCGAGGGCGGCAGCACGGCGGTGGGCGTCGAAGACACCGAATCGCCCTCGGCCGACAAGCCGGTGATGGTGGACCTGCGCAAAGAACTGCGGCACGGCAGCGTGGTCATTGCCGCGATCACCAGCTGCACCAACACCTCGAACCCGTCGGTGATGATGGCGGCGGGAATCCTCGCCAAGAAGGCGGTGGAGCGCGGGCTTTCCACCAAGCCGTGGGTGAAGACCTCGCTGGCGCCGGGATCGAAGGTGGTGACCGAGTACTACAAGAAAGCGGGGCTGACGCCGTTCCTCGAGAAGCTGCGCTTCAACCTGGTCGGTTACGGCTGCACGACGTGCATCGGAAACTCGGGGCCGCTGCCGGCGGAGGTTTCCGACATCATCAACGACAAAGAGCTGGTGGCGGTGGCGGTGCTCAGCGGCAACCGCAATTTCGAAGGACGAATTAATTCCGAGGTCCGCGCCAACTACCTGATGTCGCCGCCGCTGGTGGTGGCCTACGCGCTGGCGGGACGCATTGACATTGATTTGGCGAAAGAGCCGCTGGGGCGCGACCAGCAGGGCAAACCGGTGTACCTGCGCGATATCTGGCCGAGCTCGAAGGAAGTGGGCGAGGCCATCGCAAAATGCATTGACAGCGGCATGTTTCGCGGCAGCTATGCCGACGTGTACAAGGGCGACGAGCGCTGGCAGTCGCTGGACGTACCCGCGGGCGAGACTTTCGCCTGGGACGCGAAATCTACTTATATCAAGGACCCACCGTATTTCGACGGCATGGGGCCGAACCCGCCGGAGGTGAACGACATCATCGGCGCGCGCGTGCTGGCAGTGCTGGGCGACAGCGTGACCACCGACCATATCTCGCCGGCGGGGTCCATCAAGCCCGACAGCCCGGCGGGCAAGTACCTGATCGCGCACGGCGTTGAGGTGAAGGATTTCAATTCCTACGGCTCGCGGCGCGGCAATCACGAGGTCATGATGCGCGGCACCTTCGCCAACATCCGCCTGCGCAACAAGCTGGTGCCCAAAACCGAGGGCGGCTTCACGCGTCACCTGCCCGACGGCGCGGAGATGACCATCTTTGACGCGGCCATGAAATACAAACAGGAGAAAGTGCCGCTGGTCATCATCGCGGGCAAGGAGTACGGCTCGGGGTCGTCCCGCGACTGGGCGGCCAAGGGACCGATGCTGCAGGGCGTGCGCGCCGTCATCGCCGAGAGCTTCGAGCGCATTCACCGTTCCAACCTGGTGGGCATGGGCGTGCTGCCGCTGCAGTTTGCCTCCGGCGACGATCACGAAACGCTCGGGCTTACGGGCGAGGAGACGTACGAAATCACCGGCTTGCGCGATCTGATCGACAACTACAAGCCGGGACAGAAGGTCACGGTCCGCGCCCGGCATCCCGAGGGCACGGTGCGCGAGTTTACCGTCAGCCTGCGCATTGACACCCCGCAGGAAGCGCTCTACTACAAGCACGGCGGCATTCTGCAATTCGTGCTGCGGCAACTGCTGGCGGCAAAGAACAAGCCGGAGGTGGTCAGCGCGGGCTGAGCGCGTGGCGGTTTGTGGGCACGGGAACACCGTGACGCAACAGCACGAGTCAGGAGTCAGCAGTCAGGAGTCAGCAATTTTGAAGGGGCGCGGCTTCAGCCGCGCCGAACAAGCCCTTCAATTGTGTCATTCCGAGCGGGCTTCCGCCCTGGCGGCGAAGGGGACGCGAGGAACCTGCTGTTCTGAGTTTTTCAGCAGCCTGATAAAGGCCCGGATCATTCCGGGCCTTTCGCTTTGCATGCATCTTCCCGCTGACTCCTGACCCCTGTCTACTGACCTCTGCCTATTTGAATTCCACCTCGATGAAGTGCGCTTCCTGCTTGCCCACGTTCATCATCTCGTGCGTGGAGCCGGCGCCGATCCACTTCACTTCGCCGGCTGTCTGATGGACCATGGCCGCGGGCTTGCCCTGCGGCATGTTGTGCAAATCGAGATCGCTGAGCGCGACCACCAGGAACGGAAATTTGTGGGTGTGCTTGTGCAGCATGCCGCCGGCAGCGATCTGCACGTCCTGCACGCGCACTTCGCTGTTGTCCACGACGGTATCAATCAGGCCGCCGTGGCCGACGTCGAGGCCGCGCTCCGCTGTGGTCTCCTTGGGCGTGCCGGATTTCTTCTTCAGGATTTCGATGGTGATATTGCGAAACGGCGTATCGCCGCTGTCGATGAGGCGGTGGGTCAAGGGCGCCGCGGCGAAGCGGACCTCGCCCTTGCCGGCGTGTCCGGTAGTAACGGGGCGGCCCACCACGGCGTTCTGGATCTCCGCCGGCTCAAGGATGACGGCGAGGTAGTCGTTATCGTGGCGGTGCATAAGCGTGGACTGGTGCGCCGGGACGGTGACGTCGTACACCCTGGTGTACTCATTCTCCAGCACAAGGTGGTGGTGCGGCTCCTGGGAGAGAGGAACGGCGGTGTCGTTGTCGGCGGCAAGTGAAAGCGCCGCAAAACACAGCAGGAGAAACAGTGTCGTCTTCATTCGCATTCAATTTTAGCTGAAGGCAGGGTTCCTGAAGACCGGTGACTGAAGACTGACGACTAAGCGCCGCACAGCTCTTCATGTTTGCGCAGGATGAAGCTGTCGGTCATGCCGGCGATGTAATCGCAGACCACGCGGTACACGGGCTCGCGGGCCGTCTGCTCGCGATAGCTCGGCGGCAGCGCCTCGGGATGCGACGTCCAATGCTCGAACAGATCGGTGACCACGCGTTCGGCGTGCGATTTCTCCGGCTGGAGGTCGGCGCTGAGATAGAGCTTTTCGTACAGAAACGACTTTGCCTGCCCGCGCTCGCCATTCACCTCGTCGCTGAACGAGGCGAGCCGCGTGGCGCAGGCACGTACGTCGGCGAGTGATTGGATGCCAGCGTCGCTGATACGGCAGCACGTCGTGGCGATCAGGTCGGAGACCATGCGGTCGAGCATGGCCTTGAGCGCCTCGTTGAATTTCAGCTTCTCGCGCACCTTGGGGTAGCGCGCTTCCGCCTGCTCGTACAAACGGTTGAACACGGGCACGCCGGCGCGGATGTCGTCCAGCTTCAGAATGTGTGCCTCGTAGCCATCATCCAGGTCGGCGGTGTTGTAGGCGATCTCGTCGGTCAGGTCGATGAGCTGCGCTTCCAGCGGCGGACGCTGGTCGAGAAGGTACTCGGAAAGCTGGGGGAATTCCTGCGGGCTGCAATCCCGCGAGTGCTTGATGATGCCCTCACGCACTTCGAACGTCAGGTTCAGGCCGCGAAAGGCGGCGTAGCGCTGCTCGAAATCCTCGACGATGCGCAGCGCGTGCAGGTTGTGGTCGAAAAACGAGCCGTGGACGCGCATGGCGGCGTCCAGCGCCTTTTCCCCGGCATGGCCGAACGGAGGATGGCCGAGATCGTGCACCAGCGCGAGCGCTTCCACCAGGTCCACCTCCAGCCCGAGCCGCCCGGCGATGGTGCGCGAAATCTGCGAGACCTCGATGGTGTGCGTCAGGCGGTTGCGAAAGTGGTCGGAGTAGCGGCGGGTAAACACCTGAGTTTTATCTTCCAGGCGGCGGAAAGCGCGCGCGTGGATGACGCGGTCGCGGTCTCTCTGGTAGTCGGTGCGGTAGGGATGCGATGCTTCGGGATGCCGCCGCCCGCGGCTTAGATCGACGCGTGCGGCGTACGGTGACAGCATGACTACAGTTTCAAGTGTCCCATTTTTACTTGCAAGCATTCATTTAACTGCCGGAACGCGACTCCTTGTGCCGACGCACCCGCTTGGAGAGGAGAGCCTTCGCCTTTTCCAGTTCGGCGCGCCGCTCCGCGCTTAATCCGCGGCCCGCCCGGTTGATGAAGTACGTGAGCATTCTCATTCCCGAGGCCGGCCCCTTCGGCGAAACCTCTTCCGACGCCAGCGACCGTGCGATTGTGGCAGCGCTCCTGGTGAACAGCCCTGGAGGTGGATAAGTTGAAGCTGTCTTTACCTTCGCAACCCATCTCTTGCTCTGCTTTGCATTTGCCATGGGTCTCCTCCCTTTCTAGGATGCACTCTCCGTTGCGCTGCTAAATCAGGTCGCTCCGGATGAAACAAAAAGGCCCGGCCATCCTTCGGCCGGGCCAACTGAAACTGAACCTCGAAACTGAAACTACGGTTTCACCGCTTCCGCTTTGCGCTCGTTCTGCTTGGCGAGTTTAACCTTGGCGGTGTCGAGCTTCTTCTGCACCTTGGCGACCTCGGTGGTGTCCACTTCGGCCGACACGCTCTTGGCCCACTCCGCCAGGGCGCGCTCCCAGTACGCGGTCGCCAGCTTCAGCCGCTCGGTTTTCTGCAGCAGGTCGCCCATGTGGTCGAGCACGGTGGGATCGTTCTGGGTGCGCTCCATGGCCTTGCGCAGGTTCTCTTCCGCGAGCTCGTAATTGCCCAGCTTGAAATAAGCCCAGCCCAGCGAATCCAGGTACGCGCCGTTCTGCGGGTCGAGCTGGATGGCCTTTTTCACGTATCCCAGGGCCTCCTCGAGCCGGACCCCGCGGTCGGCAAGCATGTAGCCAAGGTAATTCAAGGTGACGGCGTTGTTGGGATCGGTGGCCAGCACCTTCTTGAACATCTCCTCGGCGCGGTCGTACTTTTTCTGCCGCTCGTAGATGGAGCCGGCGACGAAGTTGATGTAATCCTTCTCTTCCGGCTTGGTGGCGGCCTGTTCAGCCTTGGCCAGCGCCTCTTCCGCTTCCGGCCAGCGTTTCAGGCGGCTGTACATCTGCGCCAGCGCGATGTAGACCTCGCGATCTTCGGCCGTTCCCTTCAGCATGCCCTTGGTCACGCTGAGGGCCTGGTCCGCCTGCCCGGTATCGGCCAGCTGCCCGGCCAGCACCAGCTTCAGGTTGCGGTCTTTCGGCACCTTGGCCACCGCTTCCTGCGCCACCGCCGTGGCTTCCTTCCATTCCTTGGCCTCACGGTAGGTGTCGATGAGCTGCTGGTAGCCGCGGGTGACGTTGTCGTCGCCCAGCGTCAGCATCTTCCGGAACGTCTCAATGGCAAGCTGCGTCTTCCCGGTATCGCGATAGATGCTGCCCAGCCGCTCCAGGAACACCGCGCGGTTGTTGCGCTCGCCGGTCGTGTAATTGCCGTCCGCCTTCTCGCTCTTTTGCAGCAGGCGGTTGAGGACCTGGATGGAATCGTCGAACTTCCCCTGCGCCTGGTAGATGACCGCCATGTTGTACGGGACTTCCAGCGAGTCCTGGACTTCGACTTCCGCCTTTTTCAGGGTGGCGAGCGCGTCGTCAAACTTGCCGTTACGGCGCTGGATTTCAGCGATGCGCATCAGGCTCTGCGCATCGTGCGGATCGGATTCGACGATGGTCTTGTACTGCTCCAGCGCAGCTTCGGTCTGATTGTCGTTCATCAGGTTCTGCGCCAGGCCGCGGACCGCGTCCAGATTGTCGTGGTCAATCTCCACCGACTTCTTGTACGCCGCCACCGCGTTCTTGTAGTCCTTCTGCTGCTCGTAGGTGTAGCCGAGCGCGGAGTACAGCTTGCTGCTGCGCTGCGATTCGGGAACGCCCTTCAGCACCTCGGCCGCCCGCGCGGAATCTCCTTCCTCGTTGTAGAGATAGGCGAGCGTGGTGAGCGCCTCTTCCGATCCCGGCTCCAGGCTGACCGCGGTCTTGAATTCGTTCTCCGCCTTCAGCAGCTCATTGTTCAGCCGGTAGAGGCGCCCCAGAAGGACGTGGTTATCCACCACCTTGGGCTCGATGCGGACGATCGCCTCGTACTGCTCAATGGCGCGTTTCAGGATCTCCGTGGATTGCGCGCCCGCCTGCGAATCCGGCAGCGATCGCAGGTAAATGCGCCCCAGCAGCTTGCGCGCCTCCAGGTTGTTGGGATCGCGTTTGACGATCTCCTGCGCTTCCAGGACGGCGTCGCGAATGCGTCCCGTCTTGGCATAGAGCTCGGCCAGACCGGAATTCAGGTACTCGGAAGCGGGGTCGTTCTCGATCGCCAGCCGGTATTCGTCGATCGCCTTGTTGGCGTACTCAGGACGGCCGTACATCGCCACCAATTCCTCGTACATGTGCGCCATGGCGTAGTGATAGTAGGCGGCGGCGTGGTCGGCTTTCTTGGCCTGCTTGGGCGCGGTCTGTGGGGACAATTGCTCTGGAGGCCCTGCGGGTTTCGCAGGAGCGGTCTGCGCGACACCCGCCAGCGAGGCAAGCAGAAGCACGACAACGGCAGGCTTACCGGTAATCATCAAGGTCCTTAAACGAGACAGAATTACCACCACGCTTGGATGCCGAACTCATCCCGCGGGTGTCACTGTAATTTTACGCGAAATCGCGGGCAGAGTTGCGGTCGGGGTGGAAATACAGCGGTTACTTAGGTCCTTGCGGCGACCAGGGATGTGAGTGATGTCCTATCCTAACTAGAACTGGTTTCAAGAAACGGTTTTTTGGGTAGGGCACGGCTTCAGCCGTGCCGCTCGGGGCCGCAAAAATAGTGGGCTTTAGCCCCTGAGGGACATTTTTCCTGAGGCGAGAACGTGTTCTTGAAACCAGTTCTCCTAGCTCCCGGTTTCAGTGCCGGAAGTGCCGGATGCCGGTGGTGACCATCGCCAGGCCGAGCTTGTTGGCCGCGTCAATAATTTCCTGATCGCGCACTGAGCCACCCGGCTGAATGATGGCGGTCGCCCCGGCTTTTGCGATCTCTTCCACGCCGTCGGGGAAGGGGAAAAATGCGTCCGAGGCGGCCACCGAGCCCTTGGTCCCGAGCACCGACTTCATGGCGCCGATCTTGGCCGAGTCCACGCGGCTCATCTGGCCGGCGCCGACGCCCACGCTGCGGCCGTCCTTCGCATAGAGGATCGAGTTCGACTTTACGTGCTTGCACACTTTCCAGGCGAACTGCAGGTCTTTCATCTCCTGCTCGGTGGGCTGACGCTGGCTCACCACTTTGACGGTGGCGGGATCGAGCTTGTGCAGGTCGCTGTCCTGGACGAGCACGCCCCCGGAGACGGCCTTGATGACGTACTTCATGGGGCCGGGTGTCACCTCGAGAACGCGCAGGTCCTTGCGCTTGCTGAAGCGGGCGCGCGCGGCTGCGTCGAAGGAAGGCGCGATGATGCACTCGATGAAGAGCGCGACTCCGTTGTGGCGCAGGCCGGCGATGGCTTCCGCAATCGCGCCGTCCACCGGGCGGTTGAGCGCGATGACACCACCGAAAGCGGAGACGGGATCGCACTCGAAGGCGCGCTGGAAGGCCTCGATCGGGTCCTTGCCGGCGGCGCTGCCACAAGGGTTGGTGTGCTTGATGATGGCGCAGAAGGGTTCGTCGAATTCGGCGGCCAGGTCCCAGGCGGCCTGTAAGTCGACAATATTGTTGTAGGAAAGTTCCTTGCCCTGGAGCTGCTTGCCGTTGGCGACGCCCACATCGGTGCCGTCGGAATACATGGCCGCTTTCTGATGCGGGTTCTCGCCGTAGCGCAGGTCCATCACCTTGTTGTAGCGAAGGCGCAAGGTCGGCGGGAAGCCGCCCTGGGTCTGCAGTTCAAAGTCGCCGTTGGCGTGCACGCGCTCCAGCGTGGAGGCAATGGCGGAGTCGTAGGAGGCGGTGAGCGCGAACGCCTTCTGCGCCAGCTTCCACTTGGTGCCTCCGGAAAGTTCCCCGCCGGACGATCGCATTTCTTCAACGATGGCCTGGTAGTCGGCGGGCGAAGTCACCACCGCGACGTCGTGAAAATTCTTGGCGGCGGAGCGAATCATCGACGGCCCGCCGATATCAATGTTCTCGATCATCTCGTCCAGGCGCACGCCGGGCTTGGCCGCGGTCTTCTCGAAGGCATAAAGATTCACCACCACCATATCGATGGGCTGGATGCCGTGCTCGGCGACGGTGGAGCGGTGCTCGGGATTGGAGCGCATGTGCAGGATGCCGCCGTGCACACGCGGGTGCAGGGTTTTGACGCGGCCGTCGAGCATCTCGGGAAATCCGGTGAGTTCGGAGATGTCCTTGACCTTGATGCCGCCGTCGCGCAGCAGGCGCGCGGTGCCGCCGGTCGAGATCAGTTCGACGCCGAGGTCCGCCAGTTGTCGTGCGAATTCCACCAGTCCGGTCTTGTCGGTGACGCTGAGAATGGCGCGCTGGATCTTTGCCATGAGTTCCTTCCGAAGAGTGCGGCATTGTGCGGGAACCGAAATTAAATCTTAACAGCGAACCGAGTAGCTGTGACGGGCGTCACGGGACAGAAGTACATCAGTTTTTCAGTTTGTCAGTATTTCATTTCTTCAGTAGGCCCGTCGCATGGAGTTCCTTGCTAAAACTGGTTTCAAAAATCGGTTTTTGGGAAGGGCACGGCGGAACCTGTCCTGAGCGAAGTCGAAGGAGCCGTGCCATAAGAAGCCCAAGTTTTGGCGGCTTTAGCCGCTGAGGGATTCCGGCCTCAGCTCATGAAAATGATTTTCGAAACCAGTTCTACTGACGTACTGAAATACTGAAACACTCATATCACACGCGCAAATACCCATTCGTTTCCGCGGGATCGTCCACCCCCTGCGGCAGCGTGCCGCCGTTGTAGCGCGCCAGGCGGTTTTCCCACTTCAAGAAGTCGGTGATGGTCTGCGGCTCGATGCGGATTTCCACCCGCCGCAGGCTTGCCAGCAGTAGGTTCATTTCGTTGAGCAAGCCCTCGGGGGTGCGCAGCGATTTGCGCTTGTTGCAGGCGACCGCAATTTCCACCTTGCGGTTACGCACTTCCAGTAGCCCCCAGCCGCACGGCAGCTCGGCGGCGGCGATCAGCCCCGCCGGCGCCATGTAGAAGCGCTCGCAGCCCAGCGCGCCTTGCGCATCCAGGCGCCAGGATTTGCCGCGGTCGGCGAGGAAGTCGGCGCGCGAGATCTTGCACTCCACCAGCACCGAGCGGCAGCGCCCCTTCCAGCCGATCACGTCGGGAACTTCGCCGCTGCAGCAGGCCTGCTCGGAAAGAATAATTCCGCAGCGGTAAGTGGAGCGCAGCCAGCGGACCGCCAGTTCGACCAGGGCCTGGTGGGTCATGGTTCCACTCTGAAGCGATGCGGCGGGCATGGGAAGTGACTTAGGAGTGGCTAGCAGGTGCTGAAGAACTCCGAGTGAAGCTCGTTTTGAAAGGGCGCGGCTTCAGCCGCGCCGCAAAAGTCCTTTAATATTGTCATTCCGAGGGGCTTCAGCCCCGAGGAATCTCGGTTTTCTTCCATGTCCTGAAACTAGAAACTGGAAACTAGAAACTCGAAACTAGCTTTTCGCCTTCGCCTTCAGCCGCACCTGGCCATTCTGAACCTCGACCGAGTATTCAACCCCGGGGCAGCCGGATTCGCCGCGGATCTGGTCGGTCTTCTTCTTCACGAAGGCTTTGAAGGAATCGAAGCTGTTGGGGTCCACCGCCTGCCCGGCCTTCTTCCTGGCATCCATCATGGCGTCGAAAAGCGACTTGACGGCCGCGTGGTCGGTCTCGACGTCGGAGCAGTGGATCTTGAAGGGCTGCTCGGTGGCGCCGGCTTCCAGCGCCGCGGCGGCAGCCTGCTCTTCCTCGCGCCGCATGCCCGAGATGCCAAGCACGGCGTCCTGCGGCCGCCGGTAGCCCTCCTCCTTGATCTTCATCTTCTGGCGCCACAGGTCGCTGAACAGCGCATAGCGCTGCGCGAGGCCGTTGTACTTGAAACGCTGGGTGAAAGTGAGCTTCGCGGAGTCGCTGAACTTCCGGAGGAGGTTCTGGACGCGCCACTCGGTGTCGGAGGGCGGTTTCTTGGAGCCGCCGCCGAAAAAGACGTCGTACTCGATCTTCAGCCGACGCACGCTCTCTTCCAGAACGTTCAGTTCCTCGTCGACAGTCAAGTTCCTCTCCTGCGTTGATGGCTGGCTACGCGGCGGGAATATACCACTTCTGATTTGCGTTTTGCGATTGCTGATCAGGTGCGCAGCGCGCGATTCCGCTGCCGCAACTCCGCAACGCAGCGTAAGCAGGAGCAAGGTTCATCGACGCAGCCGGCAGTCCGTATCCCCCCAGGAACGGACTGCCGGCTACGGCCTTCCGGCAACGAGCTGCCGGTGAATGGTTACCGCGTCGCGAACGACGGCTCGGCCCGCTTCGTTTTTTCGATCTTCCGCAGTTCGTGGCCCAGGTAAACCTGCCGCGGACGTGCGATCTTCTGTTCCTTGTCCTCCAGCAACTCCTGCCACTGCGCCAGCCAGCCGGCCATGCGCGGGATGGCGAACAGCACGGTGAACATCTCGGGCTTGAAGCCCATCGCCTGGTAAATGATCCCGCTGTAGAAATCCACGTTGGGATAGAGCTTGCGCTGGATGAAGTACTCGTCCTCGAGCGCGATCTTCTCCAGTGCGATGGCGATGTCGAGCTTGGCGTTGCGGCCGGTGACCTTGAACACATCCTCGGCGGTCTGCTTGATGATGCGCGCGCGGGGATCGTAGTTCTTGTACACGCGGTGCCCGAAGCCCATCAGCTTGCCCTTACCCTCCTTGATACGCTTCACGTACTCGGGGATGTTCTTGATGTCGCCGATCTCATCCAGCATGCGCAGCACGGCTTCGTTGGCGCCGCCGTGCAGCGGACCGGCCAGCGCCGACGCCGCGCCCGCCGCCGACAGGTAGGGGTCGGCCTGCGAGCTGCCGACCGAGCGCATCGCGTTGGCCGAGCAGTTCTGCTCGTGATCGGCGTGCAGGATGAAGAGCACGTCCAGCGCCCGCGCCATCACCGGATTGGCCACGTACTTCGGCTCCACCATCTTCCACAGCATGTTCATGAAGTTCTCGGGGAAGCTGAGGTCGTTGTCGGGATAGACGAAGGGATATCCGAGGCTGTGCCGATACGAATACGCCGCAATCGTCGGAATCTTGGCGATCAGGCGGATGATCTGGTGCCGGCGGCATTCCGCATCGGCGATGTTCTTGGCCTCCGGATAAATGGTGGAGAGCGCCGCCAGCGTGCTCACCAGGATGCCCATGGGGTGCGCGTCGTGGCGGAAGCTCTTCATGAACTGCTTGGTGTTTTCGTGCAGCATGGTGTGGTGCGTGATCACCTTCACCCAATCGTGGCTTTGTTCGGGTGTGGGCAATTCGCCGTTGAGCAGCAGGTACGCGACGTCAAGGTAAGTGCAGTTCTCCGCCAGGTCCTCGATGTTGTACCCGCGGTAGCGGAGAATGCCGCGGTCGCCGTCAATGTAAGTGATTTTGCTGCGGCACGATGCCGTGTTCATGAAGGCCGGGTCGTATCCCATCAGGCCGAAGTCGGTGGGATCGGTTTTGATCTGCCGCAGGTCCATGCTGCGGATGGTGCCGTGTTCAATCGGCACGGTGTAGGTCCGGTTGGTCCGGTTGTCGACGATGGTGAGCGTGTCGTTGGCCATGAATTCCTCCTCGGCGAACGCCCGGCTGGGATCCTCGGCGCACGCCGGTCTTGCGCGTGCTGGGGTGGAGGCCGGATACCGGCGGTGCCGGAATGATCTGGTGCAGCCCGCCAAATTAGTCCTTTTTCCCTCCGTTGGCTAGCCATGCCTTCACCGGTCCCAGGGCGCCGTCCCATTTTAGGCATGGAACAGTGGCCGGCCGTCAAGACCGCCTGGGCTCCGTGAATCTGAACCCTGGCGGCGCATTCTATTCGTCATGAATTCCTTTCGGTGTACATTGGACCGCAGATGGTGTGTTGCATTTCCCAAGTTGGCATTCGCAACTCAAGCGCATGATCGTCGGCACCGGAATTGACATCGCCGAAGTCCCCAGAATCGCTGCCGCTATCGAGCGCTTCGGCGACCGCTTCCTGCGCCGCATCTTCACCGAAAAGGAAATCCGCTACTGCGACTCCAAGGCCAACCGCATGGAGAGATACGCCGCCCGTTTTGCCGCCAAGGAAGCCGCGCTCAAGGCCATCGGCACCGGCTGGAGACACGGCGTGGCATGGACGGATGTCGAGGTCCGGCGCGAGCCCGGCGGTCGCCCCACCATCGCCTTCACCGGCAAGGCCGCCGAGTTCGCCGCGCGCCTCGGCGTCACGCGAGCCTCACTGTCGCTGTCGCACACCAAGGATCAGGCAATTGCGTCCGTGATCTTGGAGACCAGTGACTGACGAGAACTGGTTTCAACAATCGGTTCTTGGGTAGGGCACGGCGGAACCTGTCCCAACCCTGAGCGCACTCGAAGGGGAGGGAGCCGTGCCGCTCGAGGCCGCAAAAATAGTGGGCTTTAGCCCCTGAGGGATGTTCCTCCTGAGGCGAAAATGTATTTTTGAAACCAGTTCGAGTAAGTTTCGTTCCGGAGAATCTCATTTGTCCGAATCCGTGGTTGTAGTCCAGCCCGCGCCCCAACTCACGCCCCAAGCCGATCGCCGCACCCATCTCGCCGGCGTGCTCATGATGAGCTTTGCCAGCCTCTTGTTGGAACTGGCGCTCACCCGCCTCTTCTCCGTGATCCTCTTTTACCACTTCGCCTTTCTGGCGATCTCGATTGCGCTTCTCGGCCTGGGCGCCGGCGGAGTGGTTGCCTACCTCGAAAGGAACCGGCTGGCACGGTGGGACACGCGCACCTTGGGCGCGCGCCTGGCCGCCGCCAACGCCGTGCTGCTGCTGGTCGTCCTGGAGGTTGATCTGCACGCCCCGGTTTCGGTCGCGTTTGACTTGACGCCCGAGGTAATGCTGCGGCTGGCGCTGATGTACATCGTGTCCGCGCTGCCGTTTTTCTGTACCGGGCTGTTGTTTTCGGTTGTATTCGCGCGCGAAACCCGCGGCATCACCGAACTCTACGCCGCCGACCTCACCGGCGGCGCGCTCGCCTGCCTCGCCATCGTGCCGTTGCTGAACTTCGTCGGCGGGCCGAACTCGATCCTCGTCGCGGTGATCGCCTCGGCGGCAGCCTCCGCCATCTGGGCGCGCACCACCCGGTCGCGGCGCTTTGCCCTGGTGCTGATGGCCGCCTTCGCCCTGCTCACCGCCGCCAACTATTCCGGCAAACTCATTGACATTGTTTACGCCAAGGGCGTGCGCCGCGATCAGCCCTGGGTCCTGTTCGCGCGCTGGAACGCCATTTCCCGCGTCGAGGTGGACGAGCAGGGCGGCGCCAGAGTCATCGTCATTGACGCCGATGCTTCCACCTGGATCATGAACACCGATCCCCACCACTGGAGTGCGGACTACAAGGAAAACCTGATGTCGGCGGCGCCGGGAATCGTCAACGTGCTGCGCCCCCGCGGCGACTACGCCATCATCGGCCCCGGCGGCGGCGTCGACATCCTGCGCGCTCTCGCCAACGGCAGCCCCAGCGTCACCGCCATCGAGATCAACCCGATTATCGTTAACGACATCATGCGCGGGCGCTGGGCCGATTTTTCCTTTCACCTCTACGACCAGCCGGAGGTCCACGTTCATCTCGGCGACGGACGCTCCTGGGTGCGCCAGGCGCGCCAGCAGTTCGACGTTGTGGAAATGACGCTGGTGGACACCTGGGCCTCCACCGCCGCCGGCGCCTTCGCCCTGAGCGAGAACAACCTGTACACCGTTGAGGCGTTCCGCCAGTATTTCGATCACCTCAAGCCGGACGGCATCATTGCCATCACGCGTTGGGAGTTCAGCCAGCCGCACGAGGCGCTGCGCGTGGTTTCGCAGGAATTGGAAGTGCTGAAGCGCGCCGGAATTTCCAATCCTTCGTCGCACTTCATCGTCGTTTCCGAGCGCCCGCTCGATAAAGACGGTGTCCCGGTCGTGGTCCTGTTCAAGAAATCGCCGTTCACTCCGGCTGAGGAAGCCGCGGTGCGCGCCCATCTCGCTCAGTATCCGGATTTGCATGTTCTCTACACACCCAGCGACGCCGCGACTCCGCAACCAGGGGACTGGCGCCGCCCCGGACCACACAGCTTCCGCGCGTTGATCGAGATCGGCGATCCGCAATCCTTCGCTGCCACCTATCCCTACAATGTGGCGCCGGTGTTCGACAGTTCGCCGTTCTTCTTCTTCACCATGAAGACGCGCGACGTCATCTCGCGGCTCGTGGGCGGCGGCGATCGTGGCGTGGACTGGAAAAACAACCTCGGCGTCGCTGTCCTCGCCATGGTGCTGGTCGTGTCGGTCGTCTGCGTACTGTTGTTTCTGATTCTGCCGCTTGCCGTGACGCGTGTTCGTCCGCAATCGGCAATCGGCAATCGACAATCGGCAATACCTCTGCTCTATTTCATCGCCATCGGTCTCGGCTACATTCTGGCCGAAATCGCCTTCATCCAGCGCTTCGTCCTCTTCCTCGGCCACCCCACCTACGCCCTCACCGTGGTCATCTTCCTCATGCTGCTGGCCAGTGGCGCCGGAAGCATGTTGTCGCGGCGGTGGCTGTTCGATCCGCTGCAGGTCCGCACGCCGCTCGCCGTGGTCGTCGCGCTGTTGCTGACCTACATTTGGCTGCTGCCGCCGCTGCTGCGGGCGCTGGTTGGTTTGCCATTCTTGCTGAAGCTGATAGTCAGCGCTCTCGCCCTGATTCCCCTGGGACTCGCCATGGGGATGCCGTTCCCCAGCGGCCTGCGTGCGCTCGCGGCGAGTAGCCTCGCCGCTGGAAGCGCGCAGCAAGGCAACGCCATCGAGTGGGCGTGGGCCCTGAATGCCGCGTCAAGCGTGCTGGGCTCGGTGCTGGCGATGGTAATTGCCATCCAGTTCGGCTTGAGCTGGACCCTGGCCTCGGGTGCGCTGGCGTATTTGCTCGCGCTGGCTCTCGTGCCGCGGCTGCGAACTTTATCGCCGGCTCCATGAACAGGCGATAGCATCGTGATCTTGGAAGGCGGCGATTGGCATGCGCAGTGAGAAATCTGCCTATGATTGTGGGGTTCGGCGCAGACGCAATTCGAGTTGCTTGTTACGATCAACTGGTACGCTCGCAAGAAGCCGCCCGTGGGTTCTTATGGTGCCGATTGGGCCGAGAGCTTGAAGACTTGCTCGGTGCTCCTGGAGCGCACACGATCCCAAACAAAAGCCAGCAGGTAGACTCCAGCCGCCATCAGGTACAGCGATCGGAAGCCAAAGTACATAGAGTTGTATTCCAGCAGCCCGCCAACCATTGCGCCAAAAAGATTGGCCGAAATTATCCCTGAGATTTCGCCGTGCGAACGCAACAGGGTCGAAAACACCATTCCGGAAAAGAACATCGGGCAGGTAAGCAAGACCGTCGTGCCGGCGCGGCCTGCCCAGCTGGACGGAAGCCCTCCGTATCCTGCAACCAGCCATCCCACTAGGAGCGACCCCAGGAGCAGAACGTAACAGATTTCTACTCGCTCCACTTTCCAGCGCTGAACCGCGTAATTGGCGAGGAACGCCATCACCATAATGCCAGCAATCACCACCCCTATCACCTGCCAGGAATTGCCGAAGGTCAGACCGAGTTCGGTGATGCCTTTCGTTTCAATCAGCATGAAGCCAACACCCAGCAGGAAAAATGGAGCATGGCTGAGCCGCGGCGGCCCCTCGGAGAATGCCCCCACAAGCAGGGTTGAGAGCAGCAGAACGAGGGCGACCATTACAAGGTACGAGACGGGGTACACACGTCTCGGCATGTAGAAGAAGGGCCAGTCATCGGTTGAGACGTCCGCGCGCAGGTGCCGATCCGCAAAGGTCGAGGTGGCATCCGTCAACGCTGCCGCTTCCAAACCCGAGGGAGACAGTGCGAATGAAGGATCATTGGATATAAGAAAGATTACGGCTGAATCGTATGCCGCGCGCATGCATATCGGGGCGCGGCCATCGAATGCCTCTTGCAGCATAAGGTAAATCTTATGGCCGAGCTCAGGAGTTAGAACCGTAAACGATAGCGCGATCATGCCATGGGGCCGCAGGCGCGAGCGTGCCTCGCGAAGGCCCTCGACGGTGTAAACGAACGAATCGAGGCGCACGCTGGAGGCGTGGCTCAGGAGCGTGTGGGAATCGAGAAGGCCATAAACCACCAGGTCGTACCTGCGGTCGGTATTGCGCAGGAACGAGCGCGCGTCATTGATGACAGCGTGGACACGCGGATTGCTGTAGGGATGCTCAGGGTGTGCGTCGGCGCCGGCCATCTCGATTACCGGATCGATCTCAATAGCGTCAACGCTGGCCACCCCGCTGCGCAGCGCGGCAGCCACATCGTTACCGGTACCCGCACCCACGATGGCTACGTCTTGTGGGTGCCCAAACGCGCGATACGGCAGTTCGTAATACTGGCGGATAGAGTTGAGAGCCGGACTGGCGTCGACGTTGCGATTCGCGTAGGAGAGGTCGTGTACGCGCTGATAGTAGTGGCCGGCAGCGCGGATGATCATGAGACCCTGGTCGTTGTGACCGAACTCGAGCATCTGGTACGGAGAGTAGATACGTGGCCACAACGGGTTCACTGGCCACGCGAGCGCCCCCAGAGCCAGCGTGGCGCATGCGATTCCGAACACCAGCACGGTGCGCTTCCTGACGCTGAACAGCAGCAGTCCGACAAAGATCAGGAGGAACCACAGAAAGGGCGGTGTCCAGAAGGCGCTGACCGCGAATATCAAAACGACCCCGGCAAGGCTGCCCAGCAGGTTGAGACCGTAGGCGCGCAGTTTCTCCCGGCGCTCCATTAATGCGCCGCACAACTGGCCCACGGGAATGAATATGAGCGCGGTAATCACAAAAACCACGGCTAGTACGAAGTAAGTCTGCGATGCTTTATAGAGCCTGGCCGCCGTGGGCAGTCCCATCGTTAACTGCTCACGAAAGGGCATCATGTTGAGGGTCTGAAAAACCTCGGCGCGCATCCCGTAACGCATGCCGATCATCAGCAGGAACTCCCAGCAGAGTACGGGAATACTGAACAGCAGGGCGATGTGTTTGCGTCCGGCGAGCGCGTAGCCCAAGCCCAGGCCGGCAAAGCAGGCCAAGAGCGACAAGTTCTTGTAGAAGGCGAAGAACTCAAAGACGGTCGCCTGCCAACGAATGATCGCGAGTTCGAAAAAGAGGCTTAAAGCAGCGGAGCCAAAGATCGCCAGGTCTATATATCGAGGCGGCAAGGAGGCCAAAAATTCCGCTTGCTGCTGCGCATTGGCTTCGATGCGGGGCTCGAACCAGCGGAGGAGACGCCATACGACTGCGGTGGCCGCAAGCAGCAGCGCCACAAGGACGAAGGATCGCCGTCCCACCAGCGCACTGGTTGCGGTCGTAATCCAATTGGCGCCAGGAGCTTTCCGATACTGGACCAAATAGCCGCTCGCAGCGTAAGTGACCAGCGGGGCCAGCCCGCTTCCGAGGAATGCGAGCGTCAATAGGCGCGTGTACTGTCTCGTCATGTTTGTGGCTCCTGATCTGAGGTTCCGAAATATCATAGCAGTGGTGAAAGCTTCACTTTTTTGTCCCATGCCCGCCGAATTACAAGGCGTACGACCTCCGCGTAATCAGGCAGATTACCCTGTGAACGTCGATCTCGAGAGTGGTTCGCAACCGATGGGCGACATGTACCCATGGCGTGGCGCTCTGTTCAGTGAAGAGGCGCCGTAGAATCTCCTGCGTGCAACACTCTCAGACACAAACTATCATCGGCATTGGCACATCGCTCTATTTGAAGCAGGGGATCGTCCGAGGCGCGCACCGTGAACCGCCCTGCCTGCAAGCGGAGCGAGCCATCATACGTATCCACATTGCTTCGGGACCCCGGCAGCACATGGACTCGAAAATGTCCTGTCGTTGGCTCGTAGTTCGAGAAGCTATAACAGCGACCGATACAAGCCCGATCGATGAGATGTCGAACAGCAAACGGAGTGCCAGTGATCACTAACACAACCCGACTTCCGTCAGGGACCGTGGAGACCACAGCCTCGATTCTCCGTTCCCACTTCTCCAGTTTGATGTCGTAAGCGAGTAGCGCCCCAAAATACAGACCGGCAGCGGCTATCGCCAGCAGAAGTTGCGAGCGCGTTGGCCGCGTCCGTCCGAGGGCCGCAAACATCAGCACGCCCGAGAAAAGACCGATTCGCAGCGGAATCAACGAAAAAGAGGAGTTCGTATGCGGCGGAACTATGCTGTCCGGCAACAGTGCCCCCGCGCATACAAACAAAAAGTAGACAGGCACGAGGTCGAGAACTATCTGGTGGACCAGTACACCGCGCAGGATATAAACGAACAAGGCACAAACAATGACTCCGCAGGAAATAACGAACGTTCTCGAAAGAACAGGAACAAATTGTTCAAGTCCCGTGCTCAGGTGATATTTCGCCGGGCCGAACTGCGACGGGAGACTGGCTAACAACGAGAAATTAATTGCAACCAGACATAGGATGCTGCCAACGAACAGGGCCAAACGTCCGGCCGTTCCAGCGCGCGACTGCGCCCACCGGTATCCCACTACGCAAACAGCCCAAATCGGAGGAAGGGGCTGGGCCATAGCCGACAACAGCAGCAGGGCTCCCGCCAGCAAGGCCCGTCGCCGGTCGCACACACGCCACACACATGCGAGCGCAGCAAAAGCGAGCCCTGTCGCCAAATAGAAGTTGATGAACCCGAGATTGAATACTCTGCTGTATGTCAATACCGCAAGGAACGGAGCCAAGTGCCATGGCGCGCTTTCGCCTTGAGCTGCGACAAACGCGAACGAGGACCAGAAGAACAATAGGGCCACTGCCGAGAGTACTAAATGCTCAGCTAGACCGAAGCCCGCGATTCTCGCAAACCCTTCGTAGATGCGGTCGAACAATACATTGCTGAACTGAACGGCAACGTAGATGCCATCCGCACGTCCATTTTTTGCCAGAGTCGCGAGCCAACCGTTGTAGACATGGCTCGCAAGATCGACGGATTGTATGTGTGCAGTCCACCAGCAGGGCAGGAGGACAGCCGCACTGACCCCAATGTACCGCAGATGCCTAGCTGTTGGCCGAAGGACTGGGATTGCTATTCCTAAACACCAGAGGAATCACGAAGCCGCACGGAGGACCTCCCCAGCTTCGGGGTTTTACCGGTCGCTTTGGAACAAAGCTTTAACACCCAACCCCGGCAGTGTCAAGCATCCGGTGTGCTGGCGATGGTGATTGCCATCCAGTTCGGCTTGAGCTGGACCCTGGCGTCAGGCGCGCTGGCGTATTTGCCTCGGAAATACTCCCTGTGCCAATATCTTCGTGCCAATATCTTCTCCGGTTTCAAATGGCAGGCAGACGCCCGCGCCGATACTCAGGCAGGCAGTCAAAGGCCACACGACATCACATCCTGAAGGTAATGTTTGCCAAACAGCAAGTCTAAGTCGGCCGTGAAATACTTCCACCCGAATGCGCATTGTCCTGCCTGCGAGAGCGTAGATATCGTGCGTTCGCATCGCGCCGATTTCAAAGAGGCTTTCTTGTCGCTGATTAGGGTCTGGCCATTGAGGTGCAACCGGTGCGGTTCCAGATGGCTGGTGTTCAGTTGGGTTGACCCCAAGCGCACGCTCGACTAGCTTTCGCATTATGCACATAGCTATGGAGAAATCCGGTTCGAAACCTGAGCGTGCAATCCGTCGCGCTGTTGCTGACCTACATTTGGGTTCTGCCGCCGCTGCTGCGGGCGCTGGTTGGTTTGCCATTCTTGCTGAAGCTGATGATCAGCGCCGCCGCGCTGGTTCCCCTGGGACTCGCGATGGGGATGCCGTTCCCCAGCGGCCTGCGTGCGCTCGCGGCGAGCAGCCTCTCGGCGAGTAGCCTCGCTGACGGAAGCGCGCAGCAGGACAACGCCATCGAGTGGGCGTGGGCGTTGAATGCCGCGTCAAGCGTGCTGGGCTCGGTGCTGGCGATGGTAATTGCCATCCAGTTCGGCTTGAGCTGGACCCTGGCCTCCGGTGCGCTGGCGTATTTGCTCGCGCTGGCCCTCGTCCCGGGGCTGCGAACTTTATCTCTGGCTCCCTGAGTTACAAAACTTTACGCCCGCATCAAATCTTTTTACACAACCCAGTGGCGCGGGGAGGTACTCTGAATGATGGCCGCCAAGCGCCTGAAAATGCGCCGGCGGAACATGGCATACAATAAATTTTTTTGGGGCCGATTGATCTTCGCGACGGCACCGCCACGCATCTCCCCTCTGGCGTGATGTCGCCGGCGACCGGAATTCCGAATGTCTCGTGCACGCATTGTCATCATTCTCGCCTCTATCCTGCTGATCGTGATCGGCGCCGCCGCCGTCCGCTATACCAAGAAGACAACCCAAAACTCGAAGGGGCCGGCGCCCAATGCCGCCAGCCGCGGCGTCCCCGTACTCGCCGAACCGGTTGCCACCCGCGATGTGCCGGTGTACCTGCGCGGTCTCGGGTCAGTGTCGGCGTTCAACACCGTTACGGTGAAGGCGCGCGTGGACGGCCAGATCACCAAGATCAACTTCCGTGAAGGGCAGGAGGTCAATCAGGGCGACCTGCTGGTCGAGATTGATCCGCGCCCCTACGACGTGCAACTGCACACCGCGGAAGCCAACCTGGCCAAAGACGAAGCGACCCTCGCCGACGCCAAGCTGAACCTGACCCGCTACACCGATCTGTACAAGCAGGGCATTGTCAGCCAGCAGCAGTACAACACGCAGCAGTCGCTGGTCGGGCAATTGCAGGGCTCCATCAGCGCCGACCAGGCGGCGATTGAAAATGCCAAGCTGCAACTCGTGTACTCGCGCATCACGTCGCCGATCGGCGGGCGCATCGGGCTGCGGCTGGTGGACATCGGGAACATCGTGCACGCCTCCGACCCGAACGGGCTGCTGGTCATCACCCAATTGCATCCCATCGCGGTGTTGTTCACGCTGCCGGAAGACTACATTCCGCAGGTATTGCAGCACATGCGCAAGGGGCAACTGGAGGTGGACGCTTACAGCCGCGACGACCGCACCAAACTTGCCAGCGGCAAGCTGCTGACCCTGAATAACGAAATCGATCCGACCACGGGCACCAACAAGTTCAAGGCGGTGTTCCAGAATGAAGACCGCGTGCTGTGGCCCAACCAGTTCGTCAACATCCGGCTGTTGCTCGAAATCAAACAAAACGCGATCACGGTTCCGCTGGCCGCCATCCAGCGCGGCAACCAGGGAACGTTCACGTATGTCGTGAAGCCCGACAACACGGTGGAACCGCGGGTCGTCAAGGTGGGCGTCACCGAAGGGAACCTGGCTTCCATTGAGTCAGGTCTGCAACCGGGTGAAATGGTGGTCACCGACGGCCAGGACAAGCTCCAGCCCGGCGCCAAGGTCGAAGTGCAGCACGGCAACCGGACCGGCGGGCCGCCGCCGAAAGCGAACGGAGCAGCGGGATCATGAATCCGTCCCGCATTTTTATTCTCCGGCCGGTCGCCACCTCGTTGCTGACCGCGGGATTGCTGCTGGTCGGGCTGGTGGCCTACCGGCAACTGCCCGTCTCCGCCTTGCCGCAGGTGGATTACCCCACCATCCAGATCCTGACGTTTTATCCCGGCGCCAGTCCCGAGGTCATGGCGTCGTCGGTGACAACCCCGCTGGAGCGGCAATTCGGCCAGCTCCCCGGACTGAACCAGATGACCTCGACCAGCTCCTTCGGCAGCTCGATCGTGGTGCTGCAGTTCAACCTCAACGAGAGCATTGACGTCGCCGAGCAGGAAGTGCAGGCCGCGATCAACGCTTCTTCCACGTATCTGCCGCGCGATCTGCCGAACCCGCCCATCTACACCAAGACCAACCCCGCCGACGCGCCCGTGCTCACCCTGGCGCTGACCTCGGACACGCTGCCGCTGTCGAAAGTCGAAGACCTTGCCGACACCACGCTGGCGCAAAAAATTTCGCAGATCCCCGGCGTCGGACTGGTGTCCATCAGCGGCGGCCAGAAACCCGCGGTGCGCGTGCAGGCGAACCCGACCGCGCTGGCCTCCTACGGGCTCGGCCTGGAAGACCTGCGCACCGTGCTGACGCAGGCCAATGTGGATCAGGCCAAGGGCAGCATCGAAGGACCGCGCCTGGCCTATACCATCGGCGCCGACGATCAGCTCATGTCCAGCGACGGGTACAAGCCCGTCATCATCGCCTATCGCAACGGCTCGCCGGTGCGCGTCATGGATGTCGCCACCGTCGTGGACAGCGCCGAAAACGTGAAGCAGGCGGCGTGGGAGAACACGCACCCGGCGGTCATCATGAACATCCAGCGCCAGCCGGGCGCCAACATCATCGCCGTCGTGGACCGCATCCAAAAGCTGTTGCCAACCTTGCGTTCGGCACTGCCCAAGGCGGTCACCGTCAGCGTGCTCGCCGACCGCACCGAAACCATTCGCGCCTCGGTGTCGGACGTGAAGTTCGAGCTGATGTTGACCGTCGCGCTGGTCGTGATGGTGATGTTTCTCTTTCTGCGCACCGTCTCCGCCACCGTGATTCCCAGCATCACCGTGCCGCTCTCACTGGTGGGCACCTTCGGCGTGATGTACCTGCTCGGCTACAGCCTCGACAACCTCTCGCTGATGGCGCTGACCATCTCCACCGGATTCGTGGTGGACGACGCCATCGTGATGATCGAAAACATCTCGCGCTACATCGAGGTGGGCGATTCGCCGGTCATGGCGGCGCTGAAGGGCTCGGAGCAGATCGGGTTCACGATTGTGTCGCTGACCGTCTCGCTCATCGCGGTGCTGATCCCGTTGTTGTTCATGGGCGACGTGGTGGGGCGGCTGTTCCGCGAATTCGCGGTCACCCTGGCGGTCACGATTCTGGTGTCAGCGGTGATTTCGCTGACCTTGACGCCGATGATGTGCGCCAAGCTGCTGCGCCACCAGACCGAACGGGAGCAGGGCTGGTTTTACCGCAAGTCGGAGCAGTTCTTTCACGCGGTGATCGAAAAGTACGGCACCACGCTGCGTTTTGTCCTGCGTCACCAGCGGACCACGCTGCTGCTCACCGTCGGCACGCTGGCGCTGACTTTCTTCCTTTACATCGTCGTGCCCAAGGGCTTTTTCCCGGTGCAGGACACGGGCGCGATTCTGGGAATTTCCGAGGCGACGCAGACGGTCTCGTTCCAGGCCATGGCCGATCGTCAGCAGAAACTCGCGGAGGTCATTCTCAAGGATCCGGATGTCGCGAATCTGTCCTCCTTCATCGGCGTGGACGGGATCAACACCACCATCAACACCGGCCGTATCCAGGTGAACCTCAAGCCGCGCGAGCAGCGCAGCGCCACCGCGTCGGAGATCATCCGGCGGCTGCAGCCCCAGGTGTCGCAGATCCAGGGCATCACCCTCTACATGCAGCCGGTGCAGGACTTGACGGTGGAAGACCGGGTCAGCCGCACCCAGTACCAGTACACCATCGAAGATGCCAACGCGGCGGAGTTGGGCCAGTGGACGCCGCGGCTGGTGGACAAGCTGCGCACCCGGCCGGAACTGCGCGACGTCGCCAGCGACCAGCAGAACGGCGGTTTGCAGGCGGCCATTTCCATTGACCGCGATACCGCCGGGCGCCTGGGCATTCTCCCCGCCGATCTCGATAACACGCTCTATGACGCCTTCGGCCAGCGCCAGGTGTCCACCATCTTCACCCAATTGAACCAGTACCACGTCGTGCTGGAGGTGGATCCCAAGTATCAGCAGCACCCCGATTCGCTCAAAGACATCTACGTGCGTTCCGCCACCGGCGGCGCTATTCCGCTCACCGCCTTTACCCACATCGAGCAGATCAATGCGCCCCTGACCATCAATCACCAGGGACAGTTCCCTGCCGCCACCCTGTCGTTCAATCTTGCTCCGAAAATTTCCCTGGGTCACGCCGTCATCGCGATCCAGCAGGCGGAGAAGGAAATCGGGCTCCCGGCAAGCATCCATGCCAGCTTCCAGGGCACGGCGGCGGCGTTCCAGTCATCGCTGAAGAACGAGCCGCTGCTGATCCTGGCGGCGGTCATCACCGTCTACATCGTCCTGGGAGTGCTGTACGAAAGCTACATCCACCCCATCACCATCCTGTCCACGCTCCCGTCGGCCGGCGTGGGCGCGCTGCTGGCGCTGTTGCTGTTTGGCATGGACCTGGGAGTGGTCGGACTGATCGGCATGGTGCTGCTGATCGGCATCGTGAAAAAAAATGCCATCATGATGATCGACTTCGCGCTCGAGGCCGAGCGCAAGGACGGCATGCCGCCGGAAGATGCCATTTACCAGGCGTGCCTGCTGCGCTTCCGGCCGATCATGATGACCACCATGGCCGCGCTCTTCGGCGGGCTGCCGCTGGCCTTGGGCCGCGGCACCGGTTCGGAGTTGCGCCATCCCCTGGGCATCACCATTGTCGGCGGACTGCTGCTCAGCCAGTTGCTCACGCTCTACACCACACCCGTCGTTTACCTCTTCTTTGACCGGCTGGCGCGCAAGCTGTCACGCTACCGCGTCGGCAATCCCATTGATGCCGAGTCGGTGACGGCGACGGACTGAGTATGAACGTTTCCGCTCCTTTCATACGCCGCCCGGTGGGCACTTCGCTGCTCGCGGTGGCGGTGTTGATGGCGGGCTCCATCGCCTATTTCCTGCTGCCGGTATCGCCGCTGCCGGAAGTTGAGTTCCCCACCATCTCCGTGTCGGCCGGCCTGCCCGGCGCCAGCCCGGAGACCATGGCATCGGCGGTGGCTACGCCCCTGGAGCGGCAGTTCGGCAGGATCGCCGGCATCACCGAAATGACCTCGACGAGCCAACTCGGCTCCACCAACATCACCATGCAGTTCGATCTCAGCCGCAACATTAACGCGGCGGCGCGCGACGTACAGGCCGCCATCAACGCGGCGCGCGGACAGCTCCCGGCCAATCTCCCCAATTCACCCACCTATCGCAAGACCAATCCCGCCGACGCTCCCATCATGGTGCTCGCCTTGACCTCGGCCACGCAGCCGCTGGCGCGCATGTACGACGCGGCCGATTCCATCCTGGCGCAAAAAATCGCCCAGGTCGAAGGCGTGGGGCAGGTGATTGTCGGCGGCGGCGCCAAGCCCGCGGTCCGCGTACAAACCAACCCGACGCAGCTTGCCGCCTACGGCATTGGCATGGACGACGTACGCAACGCGCTCAACCGCGCCAACGCCAACAGTCCCAAGGGAGAGTTCAGCAGCGACCATGATTCCTTCGCCATTGCCGCCGACGACCAGCTCAAAGTCGCCGACCAGTACAAGCCGCTGGTGGTGACCTACCGCAACGGCGCGCCCGTCCGCCTCGACCAGGTTGCCAACGTCTTCGATTCGGTGGAGGATGTCCGCAACGCGGCGCTGTTCAACAGCCAGCCCGCCGTGCTGATGATCATTTTTCGCCAGCCCGGCGCGAACATTATCGGCACCGTGGACCGCATTCGCGGGCTGCTGCCGCTGTTCCAGGCCTCGATCCCGGGTTCGATGAAGCTGTCGGTGGTGAATGACCGCACCACCACCATCCGCAGCTCGGTGCAGGACATCGAGTTCACGCTTACCATCGCCGTCGCGCTGGTTGTCCTGGTGATCTTCCTGTTCCTGCGGAACGCGGCCGCAACCTTCATTCCCAGCGTCGCCGTCCCGCTGTCGCTGCTCGGCACCGTGGCGCTGATGTACCTGCTGCATTACACCATCGACAACCTGTCGCTGATGGCGCTGACCATCGCCGCCGGGTTCGTGGTGGACGACGCGATTGTCGTCATCGAGAACATCACGCGCTACATCGAGGCCGGCGAACATCCCGTGCGCGCCGCTTTCAAGGGCTCCAGCGAGATCGGCTTCACCGTGCTCTCCATGAGCACTTCGCTGGTGGCGGTGTTCATTCCCATCCTGCTGATGGGCGGAATCGTCGGGCGGCTGTTCCGCGAGTTTGCCGTTGTCTTGAGCATGGCCATCGCGGTGTCGCTGGTCGTGTCGCTGACCACGACCCCCATGCTCTGCGCCAAGTTCTTGCGGGCCGAGTCCGAGGTCAAGCACGGCCGCCTCTATCGCCTCAGCGAGCGGGCCTTCAACGGGATGCATTCCACCTACGCCGGCGGGCTGCGCTGGGTCTTGCGCCATTCGGCGTTCATGCTGGCCGTCATGCTCGGCACCATGGCACTCGCCGTGTACCTGTACATCATCGTGCCGAAGGGCTTTTTCCCGCAGCAGGACACGGGGCGGCTGATGGGCAGCATTCAGGCGTCGCAGGATATTTCATTTGTATCGCTGCGGCAGAAGCAGCAGCAGTTCAGCGACATTGTGCTCTCCGATCCCGCCGTGGACACGGTGGGCGCGTTCACCGGTGGTGGCGCCCGGAACACGGCGCGGTTTTTCATCCAGTTGAAGGGCCAGCGCAAGGCCAGCGCCGACCAGGTGATCAATCGGCTACGGGGAAAACTCAGCCATATTCCCGGTGCCGCCCTCTTTCTCCAGCCCGTGCAAGACGTGCGGGTCGGCGGGCGCATGAGCAACGCGCAGTATCAGTACACCCTGCAGGATGCCGATTTGAGCGAGCTCAACGAGTGGGCGCCGCGCCTGCTGCAACGTCTCCGGACGATGAAGGAGCTGCGCGACGTTTCCAGTGACCAGCAGAACAAGGGCCTGGAACTGCACCTGGCCATTGACCGCGACACCGCCGGAAGGCTTGGCGTCCAGCCGCAGCAGATCGACGAATCTCTGTACGACGCCTTCGGCCAGCGCCAGGTCTCCACCATTTACCGGCAGCTCAACCAGTACCACGTGGTGATGGAGGTCGCGCCGGATTTCCAGCAGAACCCGGATGCGCTCAAGAACATTTACGTGCACTCGGCCAAGGGACCCTTGGTTCCCCTCAGCGCCTTCACCCACTACGAAACTGGGAACACCGCGCTGGCGGTCAACCACCAGTCGCAGTTCCCTTCCACCACCATTTCCTTCAACCTGGCGCCCGGGGTGTCGCTGGGGCAGGCGGTGCGCGCCATTGAGGAAGCGGAACGCACCATGCGTTTCCCCGGCAACATCATTGCCAGTTTCTCCGGCACCGCCGCCGCCTTCCAGGAATCGCTGAAAAACCAGCCCATCCTGATCCTGGCCGCGCTGCTTACGGTGTACATCGTCCTCGGCGTGCTCTACGAGAGCTACATGCACCCCATCACCATCCTGTCCACGCTGCCTTCGGCGGGCGTGGGCGCGCTGCTGGCGCTGCTCATCACCCACACCGATCTCACCATCATGGCGCTGATCGGCATCATCCTGCTGATCGGGATCGTCAAGAAGAACGCCATCCTGATGATTGACTTCGCCCTCGAGGCCGAACGGCGCGACGGCATGGAGCCGGAGAAGGCCATCTACGAAGCCTGCTTGCTGCGCTTCCGGCCGATCATGATGACCACCCTGGCAGCTATGTTCGGCGCGATGCCGCTGGCCGTCGGCGGAGGGGTGGGCGCGGAACTTCGCCGTCCGCTGGGATTGACGATTGTCGGCGGACTCATTGTCAGCCAGGCGCTTACCTTGTTCACCACGCCCGTGATGTACCTCTACCTCGACCGGTTGCGCTGGAAGCTGATGCGCCGTGGCGGCAGGCAGGCGAGCGAAGTCCGGGGTGGTTCCGGCCTGGAGCCGCACGCGCCTTAACCGGCATGACCGCCGCGTGGTAACAAGGTGAAATCACCACGATTATTCACTTCGCAAAATCTGGGTTAGAGGATGGGGTGCCGTGACAGGGTGGGACTCAAATCTTTTCTGCCAGTGTGACGAAGTTTGGCGCGACGCGTTTCAGGGTGACCAAAATATCTGGACGTTGTAAGCCTATGTTAATCGCCTGGTCATCCAACTTTTCTAGCACCAGAAACTGATTTAGGTGGAACTGATGAATCAGAAAATCGTCCGCCGAATGACAGAGGATGTCGAACTGCGCAAGATAATCTGCAGGGAAGTGCTTGATATTATCCGTAACGATTACCTGCGCATGGCCGGCGATTGCCGCTGCTAATACGTGCCTGTCATCCTTGTCACGAATGCCTGTAAGAGGCTCTGCCAAGCAGGGCGGGGGCACCACAAGAGCTTCTGGAAACGCCTTGCGCATTTCGGTGATTCGGTGCTGGCGCTGTTCGGGCGTGAGTTTGATCTTGTGCTCCAGCGCATAACCGACCTCTTGAAGTATGCGGTCACTCCATAGAGGTCGGTACATCGCTGGATCTTCTGCGAGAGTTAAAAGGGTGTCGCAGAGGCACATTGGTACGAGCACATTGGCATCAAGCAGGGCCGTGTACTCATTGTCCTGATTTAAAATCATCGGGCACTCTGTCGTAGGTACCCTGTTCGTATTCCTGGCGCGCCAAGTCGTCTAGCGTTTTGCGGCGCGCAGTGTCACGCTTGGCTTTATACGCAAGCACATCACGGGCATACAAACGTCTGTGGGTTCCTACCATGTGGCACGGAATTTCCTTCTTTTCCAGCAGACCGATCAAGAACTGACGAGACACGCCAAGCAACTTGCTGGCCTCGACCGTGGTCAGCAATGCATTACTTTGCAATATGGTTACCGAGTGGCCAGCTTTCAGGTCGGCAAGCAGTGTGCAAAGAAACGAGTAGAGAGTGTTCGGCAGCACTTGAGTCCTGCCATCTGGACCGACAAGTTTTGCCTCTGCAGTGCGCAGTTTTTCGTAGATGTCCTGTATTTCACGCTGGTCTTTCTCTGAAACTGCAGCCGCAGCACCAGGAATCAGTATTTCCTCCTTGGGCGTCATAGTCGTTTCACCCTCCCGCGCCTCCTCTTTGGAATCAGGTTCGATCCCTTCCCATGGGTTTCAAATATAGATGCTACATCTGCTATATCTGCTACAAATGTAATTGATATCTGCTACAAGTGCAAGGGAAGAATTGCAAGAAGTTCCCCGCGATCCACGTTGTAAACACAGGTAAAATGTCGTTCCGGGTCGAATCCTCGGCGCAATCGCAGCATCGAACAGTAAGTAGCCGCTTACTTCGTCCGCGGGCCTTACCGACACAAAGGCAAGTAAAGAAATCATGAAATCCCGCTCTTTGAAATTACGCAATTTCTCCATACTGCTGGTCGCGATCGCGGCCATTTCCCTTCTGCTCGGTTGCAGCAAGAACACCGCGCAGGCTGCCGGTCAACGCCCCCCGGCTCCCGTCATCGTCGCCACGGTTGACCAGCGCGACGTCCCGGTTCAGATCACCGCCATTGGCAACGTCGAGGCTTACCAGACGGTGCAGATCCGCTCGCAGGTGAATGGTCAGATCGAGCATGTGTTCTTCAAGGAAGGCGACGACGTCCGCAAGGGGCAAATGCTCTTCCAACTCGACAAGGCGCCGTTCCAGGCGGCACTGGAGCAGGCCGAGGGCAATTTGCAGCGCGACCAGGCGAATGCCGTCAACGCGCAGGCGCAGGCCACCCGCTACACCGCCCTGGAAACCCAGGGCGTGATTTCGCGCGAGCAGGCGGAACAAATGCGCACCCAGGCGCAGGCGAATGCTTCCGCGGTTAACGCCGACAAGGCCGCGGTCGATGCCGCCCGGGTGCAACTGCGCTACACCGATATCAAGGCGCCGATTGATGCCCGCGCCGGAGCGTTGCTGATCAACGTCGGCAACCTCATCAAGGCCAACGACACGCCGTTTCTGGTGCAGCTCAATCAGATTCAGCCCATCTATGCGACCTTTTCCGTTCCGGAAACGCAGCTCCAGGCGGTGCGGCAGTATTCCGCCGGCGGACATCTCAAAGTTCTCGCCTATCCCAAGGGGCAGGCCAGCAATCCCGCCGAGGGCACGCTGACCTTCATCGACAACGGCGTGGATCCCACCACCGGCACGGTGAAGCTCAAAGCCACCTTCCTCAACCAGGACAGGCGCCTGTGGCCGGGAGAATTTGTTGACGTGGTGCTGAATCTTTCGGTTCGCAAAAACGCGATCGTTGTCCCGACCAAGGCCATTCAGACGGGCCAGCAAGGCACCTACGTTTTGATCGTGTCCCAGGACAATACGGCCAAGGCGCAGCCGGTCCAGACGATCGGCACGTTTGAAAACCTAACGCTGGTTGCCGGCGGCCTCGCCAAGGGTGACCGCGTCGTCGTGGATGGACAGCTCCGCGTCGTGCCCAATGGAAAGGTCATCGTGCAGGGCACGGCTTCCCCCAGCGCGTCGGCCGCCCCGGTTGCGGCGGCGCCGGCCGGAGGCAGCCAGTGAGTATCTCCGAGCTCTTCATCAAGCGGCCGATCATGACCACCCTGGTCATGGCCGCCATTTTGATCTTCGGCATTTTCGCCTACACGCTGCTGCCGGTGAGCGACCTGCCCAACGTGGACTTCCCCACCATTCAGGTGATCGCGCAACTGCCCGGAGCGAGCCCGGAGACGATGGCATCCTCGGTGGCGACGCCGCTGGAGAAACAGTTCTCCACCATCGCGGGCATTGACTCGATGACCTCGACCAACGCGCTGGGAAGCGCGAACATCACCATCCAGTTCAACCTCAGCCGCAGCCTGGATGGCGCCGCGCTCGACGTGCAGTCGGCCATTTCCAAGGCGGCCAGCCAACTGCCGCCGGAGATGCCGACGCCGCCGTCGTTTCAGAAGGTGAATCCCGCCGACCAGCCCATCCTGTACCTCGCGGTCAGCTCGCCGACGCTGAAGCTTTCCGACGTCGACGAAGCGGCCGAAACCACGATGGCGCAAAACATCTCGATGGTGAACGGGGTGGCGCAGGTCGCCGTTTTTGGCTCCCAGAAATACGCCGTCCGCGTGCAGCTCGATCCGCGCCAGCTGGCCTCTCGCCAGATCGGTATCGACGAGGTGGAAAACGCCCTGCGCGCCGGCAATACCAATACTCCCACCGGCACGCTCTACGGAAACGCCCACACCTTTACGCTGCTGTCCAACGGCCAATTGCAGAACGCGGCCCAGTTCGGCCCCATGATCGTCGCCTACCGCAACGGCTCGCCGGTGCGCCTGAATGAACTCGGCCGCGTCATTGACAGCGTGCAGGACGACAAGAGCGCCAGTTGGTACAACGGCGACCGCTCCGTCGTCCTGGCCATCCAGCGCCAGCCCGGCACCAACACGGTCGAGGTGGTGAACGGGGTCAAGAAACTGCTGCCCCGCCTGGAGCAGCAGATTCCGGCTGCGGTGCGCATTGATACCCTGTACGACCGCTCGGAGTCGATTCGCGCCTCCGTGAACGACGTGAAGTTCACGCTCCTGCTCACCGTCGCGCTGGTGGTCATGGTGATCTTCCTCTTCCTGCGCAACATCTCGGCCACCATCATCCCGTCCTTCGCGCTGCCGATGGCCATTATCGGCACGTTCTCGGTGATGTACCTGCTCGGCTACAGCGTGGACAACTTGTCGCTGATGGCGTTGACCCTTTCGGTCGGGTTCGTGGTGGACGACGCCATCGTCATGCTGGAAAACATCGTCCGCCACATGGAAATGGGCAAGAGCGCGATGCAGGCTTCCATCGAGGGCTCGCGCGAGATCGGCTTCACCATTCTGTCCATGACCATCTCGCTGGCGGCGGTCTTCATCCCGCTGCTGTTCATGGGCGGCATCATCGGGCGCCTGCTCCACGAGTTCGCGGTCACCATCGGCGTCGCCATCCTGGTTTCCGGTGTCGTTTCCCTTACGCTGACCCCCATGCTGTGCAGCCGATTCCTCAAGCACCAGGCGGCCAGCGAGCACAGCCGCTTCTATCAGGCCACCGAGCGCGTCTTCGATGGCTGGCTTCACGGCTACGACTGGTCGCTGAAGAAAGTTCTGCGCCACAAGTTCGCCACCCTCATGGTTTCCTTCCTCGTGATTGCCTTGACCGCGGTCCTCTTCCTGCAGGTCAAGACCGGGTTCCTGCCGGATGAAGACCAGGGTCTGGTGTTTGCCTTCACCGAAGCGCAACAGGGAATCTCGTTCCGCGATATGTTCGACCTGCAACAGAAGGTCACCGACGTGGTGCGCAAAGATCCCAACGTCATGAACCTGATTTCTTCCATGGGCGGCAATCCTTCCTTCGGCGGTTCCCTGAACCAGGGCCGGATGTTCTTCCGCTTGAAGGACAAGAAGGACCGCGTCAACCACATGAGCGCGGCGGAGATCATTCAGGAACTGCGCCCCAAAGTGGCGCAGGTACCCGGCATCAACGTCTTCCTGCAGATTCCCCCAACCATCCGCATCGGCGGCAACCTGACCAAATCGCAGTACCAGTACGCCTTGCAGACGCCCAATTTGGCCGAACTTTACTCCAGCGCGCCCAAGCTGGAAGCGGCCTTGCGCGGCCTGCCGCTGCTGCAGGACGTAACCAGCGACCTCCAGGTCAAGAACCCGCAGTTGACCATTCAGGTGGACCGCGACAAGGCCTACGCCCTGGGCGTGACCCCGGGCCAGGTGACCGACGCGCTCTACTCCGCTTACGGCACGCGCCAGATCAGCACTATCTATACGCCCAACAACGAATACTACGTGATCGTCGAGCTCGAGCCGCAGTTTCAGAACAATCCTGCCGAGCTGTCGGCGCTCTACATCCGCTCCAACACCGGCAAGCTGGTCCCGCTCGACACCGTCTCCAAACTCGTGCCCTCGCTGGGTCCGCTCACCGTCAACCACCTTGGGCAACTGCCGGCGGTTACCATCAGCTTCAACCTGAAACCGGGCGTCGCGCTCGGAGACGCCACCCACGCCGTGCAGCAGCAAGCGCAGAAGATTCTGCCGCCCGACATCGTCGGCACCTTCCAGGGCACAGCGCAGGCCTTCCAGCAATCGTTCACCGGCATGGGACTGTTGCTGTTCGCCGCGGTGCTGGTGATCTACATCATCCTGGGCGTCCTCTACGAAAGCTTCGTCCACCCGCTCACGATTCTCTCCGGCCTGCCCTCCGCCGGTGTCGGCGCGTTGCTCACGCTGCTGATCTTCCACCAGGAGCTGAACCTGTACTCCTTCGTCGGCATCATCATGCTGATCGGCATCGTGAAGAAGAACGCCATCATGATGATTGACTTCGCGCTGGAGGCTGAACGCAAGGAAGGCAAGTCGCCGGAGGAATCCATCTACCAGGGCGCGCTCGTCCGCTTCCGCCCCATCATGATGACCACCATGGCGGCGCTGATGGGCACGCTGCCCATCGCCATCGGTTTCGGCACCGGCGCCGAGTCGCGCCGCGGGCTGGGCTTGGCGGTGGTCGGCGGATTGCTCTTTTCGCAGCTCGTCACCCTTTACATCACGCCCGTCTACTACGTGTACCTCGACCGCCTGCAGCGCCGCTTCCAGGACTGGCGCGAGCGCCGCAAAGCCCGCACCATGCCCGAACTCGACGAGGCCGCGCTGCTCGGACAGCACGCCGACGACTAGGCCTCCTGGCGTAAAATCATCCTGTCCATGTCTCCCCGCGCCATCATCCGCGAAGCCTTGCGCGCGCTGACCCGCAACAAGTTGCGGAGCACGCTCACCGTGCTGGGCATCACCATCGGCATCGGCGCCGTCATCTGCGTCGTCGCCATCGGGCAGGCCGGCTCCGCCCAGGTGCAGGAGCAGCTCAATAATCTCGGCGACAACTTTGTGTGGATCGAAGCCGGCTCGCGCGCCCCCAGCGGCATCCGCACCGGCAGTCATGGCACCAAGACGCTGCTGCAGAGCGACGTCGAGGCCATCGTCAAGCAGGTGCCGCTCATCAAGCTGGCCTCCGCCAACGTCGATTCCCGCACCCAGATCGTGTACGGCAACAAGAACTGGAGCACCGGCTACCGCGGCGTCGCCCCGGAATATTTCCAGATCAAGCGTTGGCCGATGTCGCTGGGCGCGCCCTTCACCCAGGCCGACGTGGATCGCGCCAGCGACGTCTGCGTCATCGGCGAGACCGTGCGCCAACAACTCTTCGACGTCGAAGACCCCATCGGCAAGGTGATCCGCGTCAAGAACCTGCCCTGCCTGGTCATGGGCGTCCTGGTTGCCCGTGGGCAAACCGGCTTCGGCAACGACCAGGACGACACCGTCGTCATGCCCTACACCACGGCGCAGAAAAAGCTCAAGGGCACCACCTGGCTCGACGATATCGTGTGCTCCGCCGTATCGGCTGAGGCCATCAATCCTGCCATCCAGCAGATTACCGAGCTTCTCCGCGACCGCCATCACATCCGGCGCGGCCAGGACGATGACTTCAACATCCGCCGTCCCGACGAATTCATCAACGCGCAACTGGAAGCCCGCCGCACCTTCTCCCTCCTCCTCATCTCGATTGCTTCCGTGTCCCTGCTGGTCGGAGGCATCGGCATCATGAACGTGATGCTGGTCTCCGTCACCGAACGCACTCGCGAAATCGGCGTCCGCATGTCCATCGGCGCCACCGATGGCGACGTCGCCAAGCAGTTCCTGGGCGAAGCCGTCATGCTCAGCCTGTTCGGCGGATTGTTAGGCGTCGCTTTCGGTGTGGCCGCTTCCTACCTGGTCGGACGCGCCCTGCAATGGCCCATGGAAATTCCGCCGCAAGCCATCGCGATCGCGGCGCTGTTCGCCGTCGCCGTCGGCGTCTTCTTCGGCTTTTATCCCGCGCGCAAAGCCTCCAAGCTCGACCCCATCGAAGCCCTCCGGTTTGAATAGGCTGCAGACGCCGGTCTCCAGTCGCCAGGTCCTGCCGCCTGAAGACTGGCGACTGGCGACTTCTCGTATCACATCACCCTGTGCGTTCTATCACCGTTTTCCCGGTCAGTTTGACATAGCGTCTCGCTGTCATGGCCCAGCCTGCGCTCACATGCTTCCCAATTTGGGAAGAGGAGCGTTCGTCTGGCCCGCAAGTTTTGTCCGTGATTCGGAGGATTCGATGAAGATCCGGCTCACTATCCTCGCCTTGGTCCTCATCCCCGTTCTGGTGACAGGCGGATTTGCGATAACCCACAAGCCCATGAGCGCCCCCGTGGTCGCGGTTCTGGGGGCGGTGATGATCTGGCTCGCCTACACCCGCTACGCCCGGCGCATTGATGCCGAAGTCATCCGTCCCGATGACAAGAAAGCCACGCCGGCGCGCATGTACATGGATGGGGTCGATTTCATGCCCACCAGCCGTAATGTGCTGTACGGCTATCACTTCAAATCCATCGCTGCCGCCGGACCCATCGTTGGTCCCATCGCCGCCGCCACACTTTGGGGTTGGATGCCGACGCTGCTGTGGCTGACCATCGGGGTTTCGCTCCTGGGTTGGGCCAGCGACTACTCGGCGATCATGGTCGCCGTCCGCAACGACGGCAATTCCCTGTCTGCCATCGCCCACCGGCTGATTGCTCCCCGCGCCCGCATCATCCTGTTCGTGTTTATCTTCTTTTACCTGTTGCTGCTCGCGGGAGCGTTCGTCGGCATCATGGCCGGTATTTTCGATCCGCGCGCCGACGTTCCCTTTGGCATCTTCATGCTCGCCATCATGGGCCTGCTGCTGGGGCAGATGCTCTATAAGTGGAAGATGGACCTGATCCTGGTCACCCTGATCGCCGTGGTGGTCACGCTCGGCGGGATGATGTTGGGCGCGAAGGGCATCAGCGTGGCGAAGGGCACGGGAGCGGATGGCAAACCGGCGGCGGCGATCGTCTTCGGCGGCCCGGTGAACTCGGTTGTCGAAAAGATCGGAAACGCGATCAACCGCATCAGCGGCGGCCAAGCGCTCTACACCGTGGTGGACCCGACCAAGGCCGACCCCCGTCTGGCGACCACCATCATCACGCCCGATGGCAAGGTCGTGCCCAAGTACGTGGACAAGAGCGGCGCCATCAAGATGATGCCTTCCTTCATTTTCTGGTGCCTGATGGTGTTCGTCTTCTCGTATCTCGGCACGGTGTTGCCCATCTGGCGCTTTGCCCAGCCGGTGAATTACATCGGATTCTGGGTGACGTCCCTGACCATCGGACTTTCCGCCCTGGGTGCGCTGGTCGGCGGCGTGCGCGCGCTGTTCGGCAATGCTCAGATGCTGCAGGCGATCACGTTCCAGACCAAGATATTCTCGACCTGGATGCCGATCTCGCAGGCCAAAGACGCGGCCGGGAACATCCTGCAGGCTGCTCCCGCCATCCAGCCGATCTGGCCGATGCTGTTCGTGACCGTCGCCTGTGGCGCCATCTCCGGCTGGCACACGCTGGTCGGTTCCATCGGCACCGCGCGCCAGCTCGAGTATGAGACTGACGCGCTGCCGGTCGGCGGCGGCGGCATGTTCTCCGAGAATGCGCTTGCTCTGCTATCGCTGGTGGCGGTTTCCATCGCCGGCGGCGCCGGTGCGGGAGCGTTCGCGGCGGGCGTCGGCAAGCTGCTCGGCATCGTCACCTTCGGCGCCATTCCTCCGGCTTACGGCACCGCGCTGGGCTTCGGCGTGTTCGTCATCATCGTGCTCACCGTGGTGCAACTGGTCTTCCGCGTCATGCGCGTCACCCTGGGCGAGTGGCTCGGCGATACCTGGGTGGGGTTCAAGAACTCGCATATCTCCGCCTTTGTCTCCATGGGACTGACCCTGGCGCTGGTGCTCAGCGGCACCTGGATCTACCTGTGGCAGTTGTTCGGCGCTTCCAACCAGTTGATGGCCGCTCTCAGCCTGCTGATCGTCAGCCTGTGGTTGAAGTCCATCGGCCGCAGTCCGCGTTACGCCTTCTGGCCGATGATCTTCATGTACGTCACCACCATGGCCGCGATCCTGGTGACCGGCTACAACCTCTACGCCAGCATCCTGTCCAATCCCAAGATCGCGGCGCAGCCGATCAATACCATCGGCGCCATCGCGATGATGATTGTGGCCGGGTTGCTGTTCATCGCCGCGCTCTTCATCGCGTACGACGCGTTCAAGGCGTGGCGGAAGCTGGACCTGAAAGGCATCACGCCCGCTCCAGCCCGCGAACGCGAGGCGGTGGCGGCAGCGCACGACTAGTGGTGGAAGCGCACGGCTTGAGCCGTGCGAATAAGGGCTTGCTACTGTTGTCATTCCGAGCGGGCGACCCGAGCGACAGCGAGGGAGCCCGCGAGGAATCTAGGTTCACAGCTTTTGCGTGACCGCGCGCATGGCTTCGAATACTTCGCGCGGGTCGTGCTTGCGCACTTGATCGAGACGCCACTGCGCTTCGAGTTGAGGTTCGGTGGCGCGCAAGGTGAACCGCACCAGCGGGCAGCCGTCGAGTGCGGCGGCAGCAAGCACATCAAGCGCCGGACGCTGTTGCGGTGGCACGGATGCCACCAGCGGCGCCGGCGCGGTGACCGGGACCCAGCCGTCGTGCTTTTCGGCTACGGCCAGCGTCCAGGCGTTTGGGTCGTGGGCCACGATTTCCAGTCGCGGGTGCTTGTTCAGCGTCCCGCGGAAAATAAACAGGTCGCGCCGGCCGCGCAGCCGGGCGATCCACCACAGCAGCGCCACGTCGCGCGGCTCGAGTACCACCAGCACCTCGGCCTCGCGAAACGGCGGCTTCGCTTGATCGATTTTGAGTTCGACGACGGACGAGCCCAGCCAGCGCAGCGTGGTCTTCTCGCCGATCAGCGGCAGGCCTCGTTGCAGCCAGCGCAGCGCGTCCTCGCCCTTGCGGACGTTGCTGTGCGTGCCGGCTGCGAACCAGCCGACCACCAGGACAACGACGGCGATGAACAAAACCAGGTTGAGCGACATGACGACCATGGCAACCGAGGGTGCTGAAGGTGCCCCACATCTGCCCGGTTTTGGCAGATGTGGGTTAAACGCCAGCAGCAGATTATGCCATCCTCGTCCTTTTCGCGGCTAGTGACGCATGAACATGAGGCAAACGGCAGTGCCGGGTGACTGGTCGCGCAAGCTTCGCGAGTTCTTCTACGGCTTCTACGCCTTCGAGTTCGAGCGCCAGGCGCTGGAGATGCGCGGCGAGATCGAGTCGGTGTTCATGCTGATCACCTACGGAGACATGCTCGGCGTGCCCGTGCTGCCGCCGCTGTACTCGCTGCGCCTTCTGCCCTACGTCGTTCCCCAGGTCGAGACCTGGAAGCGCCGTGTCATGCGCGAACGTGATTTGTCCGACAAGGAAGAGTTTCACTTGCACGGAGTGTGAACATGTATCAGGGCACGACTTTAGTCGTGCCGCAAAGTTTGGATTCCTGTCATTCCGAGCGGACTCGGTAGGTCACGGCTTCAGCCGTGACCGAGGCGCGAAGCGCCGAAGTCCGCGAGGAATCTGCTGTTAGGAGAACCGCATGTCAGAAGAAGAGAAACAGGGTTTACTGAGCAAGTTGAAAGAGATCGCCTATGGCATGAGCTCTCATGACATGTCGCGCTACGCCATGCGCACGCGCGCCAGCATGGAGCATCTGTTCATCCTCATCACCATGGGCGACCTGATCGGCGTTCCCATCCTCCCGCCGTACTACTCGCTGCGCCTGCTCCCCTACGTGGTCCCGAACATCGCCACCTGGAAGCGCCGCATGCTGCGGGAGAAGGACGTTTCGGACGCCATGTTCTAGGAAGTTCTCGGTCCTCGGTTTACGGTTTTCGGTAATAAGTGCTCGTCTTGGTTTTGCCTACCGATCACCGACAACCGATAACCGAAAACGCCGTACTCATTCATACGCACTCATAAAGGACTCAGTCATGTCATTCCGCGAAACCTTCGAAGCAAACAAGGAACGGCGCTACATCATGTTTGGCGGCAAAGGCGGCCTGGGAAAGACCACCTTCTCCGCCGCCACCGCTTTCTGGCTGGCGCAGCAGGGCCACAAGGTGCTGGTCTTTTCCGTGGACCCGCAAGCCTCGCTCAGCGACATCTTCCAGAAGGACATTTTCGGCAAGGGCGCGGTCAAGATCATGGACAACCTCTACGCCCAGGAAATTGACGCCGACAGCCACATCAAGAACTACCAGAACGAGATCCGCAAGAAGATCCTCGACATGTACGGCCTCGAAACGGTGCCGGAAGAGATCGAGCACTACATCCAGGCGGCTTCGGCCGAGCCCGCCATGGAGGAATCGGCCATCTTCGACGCCGTGGTCGATATCGTGGTCGGCGGCGACTACGACTACTACATCTATGACCTGGTGCCCCTCGGCCACGCCCTCTATTACCTCTCCATGGCCAAGGTCTACGACGAGTGGATCAACCGCATCACCAAGCTGCGCGAGGAAATGCGCCAGCACGAAGAGATGGTGGCGCGCATCAAGCGGCAGAAGACCACCGAGGAAGACCTCGTCCTCACCGAATTGCTGTACATCAAAAACCGCATCAACCAGTCTTCCGGCATCCTCACCGACCGGAAGAAGACCGCGTTCTTCTTCGTGGTCGTGCCCGAGGAGATGATCATCCTCGATACCGTGAAGGCGGCGCAGTTGTTCTCCAAATTCGACGTGCCCATTGCCGGCTACGTCGTCAACCGCGTGCTGCCGCCGGAACTGGCGGGCCAGGACATCCCCGCCTATCTTCAGAACCGCCTCAAGATGCAGGGGCGCTACCTCGAAGAGATCGATAAGACATTCGGCAAGCAGGTGATCAGCCGCGTGCCCGAGTTGGAACGCGATATCACCGGGCTGAAGATGATCGAGAAGCTCGCCGGGATCATGTACGGCAACGGAAACGGGAGGCACTGAGCCATGCCGGAGATCAAGACTTCACTCACTGATTTCATGACCGAGCACCCGCAGCTGAAGTTCAGCTTCTTCGGCGGCAAGGGCGGCGTGGGCAAGACCGTTATGGCCGGTGTGACTGCACTCCACCTGGCGTCGCAAGGCAGGCGCGTCATGCTCGCCTCCACCAATCCGGTGCACTCGCTCAGCGGATTGCTTGACCAGGACGTTTACGGCAAGCCTACCCCCGTCAACAACGTTCCCAATCTTTGGGCCTACGAGATTGACACCAAGGAGACCATCGAGCGCTCCAAGCAGGACATCAAAACCAAGATCCGCTGGTTCCTGAAGTTCGCCGAGATCTCCACCCAGGCGGATATGTTCGTCGAGAGCGCCACCATGAACCCGGCGTTCGAAGAGTCGGCCATGTTCGAGAACATGGTGGACCTGATGTTCAAGAACGAGTACGACGCCTACGTCTTCGACACCGCCCCCACCGCCAACGCCCGCCGCCTGCTCGGCATGAGCAAGGTCTACTCCCTGTGGGTGAACAAGATGGTGAAGTCGCGCGAGGAGGCGCAGTCCCTCCGCGACCTGTTCTCCTTCACCAAGAAAAAGGAAGCCGACCCGCTGATGGAGTACCTGCTCTCATTCCGCGAACGCATCGCGCACGCCCGCGACCTGCTTACCGATCCGGCCCTGACCGCATTTTTCTTTGTGACCCTGCCGGAGGCGCTGCCCATCGCGGTCATCAAGCGCTTCATCAACTGGTTCCACGATTTCGGCATTCCCGTCGGCGGCGTCATCGTCAACATGCTCATTGACAAGGCGCAGGTGCGCGCCGACTCGCCCGAGTTTGTGCGCAACCGCGTCGCCATGCAGGACAACTACATGGCCGAGATCTGGCGCGACTTCGACAACGTGCGCGCCGTTTTGCCCTTGTTCGATGATGAAGTCCGTGGCACCGCGGCGTTAAGGATGGTGGCAGACTTCGCCTTCCCGCAACCCGTCGCCGCCGCGGGGATGAGCAAATGAGTGGAGGTCGATTTGGCGGTGCATGACGGCGCTTTGACGGTGCCCCACATCTGCCCGGTTTTGGCAGATGTGGGTAAGTTTTTCGGGTGATCCGCGATGCTGCCCTGACCCCGAGCACTCAACGTTCTCTCGCCGGCAGCATTTTCCCCAACCATCCTTGAATTGCCTCCGGCCGGTGCTTCAGGCCGAAATGTGCAAACTACTTCCGCGAGTGTGCAAACTTTTGCACATCACTTGCCGGCAACTCGCCAGACCATCACATCCCAAGCTACTGATATCAAAGGGGATCATCTCTAGTATTAATATGGTTGTTAACTTGCCCTGTTTTTAGTGCATAATCTGCAGCTCGGCGGGGACAATGTTCATCTCAAAGTTGCTCGAAGGCGTGGTGGTAGTGGAACGCGGGTCGTCGCGCCGCGCGTTTCGACCCAGGTTCGTGCATCGTCTCCTGCTCACCTGGCTTTTTCGACACTTCGCTTCCCTTCCCATGTCCGTGTTGACGGCAAGCCAGAAAGCCCTGGTCGCCAACATCATCGCAAACGGCCGGACCATTCCAGTTCCTGACGGTGCTTTCGGCACCATTATCGGCACGGTAGAGAGTGTCATCCCCCAAACCGCTAACCGGAAGCCCGTAGCATCCAGCGCCGGTTGGGAATTCGCGAGACGGGGCGCAACTGGCAACCGCATTTCAGCCTAAGCCCGCGAAAAACCTCCGCTCATAACACGGCCGTGACGGGGCGGGGATTTCCCTCGCACTTCAAGTACACTTGTGCCCGTAGGCCCCGGCGCCCTCGCCGGGGCTGACTTTTGACATAATCAGAATCGCGGCTGCGGCGGGCGCCCTCGCCCGCCGCTCGCAATCCGTAGGGATGAACAAATGAGCGAATTGAAAGTCGCTGTCTATGGCGTGGGCGGCGTCGGAGGCTACTTCGGCGCCACGCTCGCGCGCGCCGGTAATCCCGTTTCCCTGATCGCCCGCGGCGAACACCTGAAGGCGATTCGCGAAAAGGGCCTGCGCATACAAACGCCGAAGGAAGAGTTCACCGTTACTCCCGTCGCTGCCAGCGACAATCCCGCCGACATCGGTCCCGTCGATATTGTTCTCGTTGGTGTCAAAGCCTGGCAGGTGCTCGATGCGGCGAAAGCCATGCGCCCGCTGCTGAAGCCGGACACGCGCGTCGTGCCCCTGCAGAACGGCGTCGAAGCCGTGGACGACCTGGCCCAGGTGCTCGGACGCGAGTACGTGCTCGGTGGACTCTGCCGCATCATCGCTTCTATTGCCGCGCCCGGTGTAATCAAGATCGGCCCCATGGAGCCGATGGTCGTGCTCGGCGAACTCGACGGCTCCGAACTGGCCGGCAACGCGGGAGCCTTATACCAGGCGTTCCGCGCCGCCGGCGTCAATATTCAGAAAGCGCCCGACATCCAGGCGGCGCTCTGGGAGAAGCTGTTGTTCATCGCTGCCGTGAGCGGCGTGGGCGCCGTGTCGCGCGCCAACGTCGGCGAAGTGCGCCAATCCCCGCCCACGCGCGCCCTGCTGCGGCAGGTCATGGAAGAAGTTGCCGCCGTGGCCGCCAAGCGTGGCGTGCGCCTCGCCCCCGACATCGTCGCGCGCACGCTCGCCTTTATCGACAGCATGCCCGGCGAAGGCACCGCCTCCATGCAGCGCGACGTCGCCGCCGGACGCCCCTCGGAACTCGAGGCCATCATTGGCAGCGTCAATCGCCTCGGCAGCGTGGCCGGCGTGCCTACCCCGGCGACTCAGTTCATCTACGCCAGCCTGTTGCCGCAGGAAGCCCGCGCCCGCGCCGTGTGAGTCCCATTCACCACTGAGGCACCGAGGACACCGAGAGTCACCGAGTAATCCTTTTAACCGCAACCGAGGCAAGATTGCCTCGGTGTACCTCGGTGCACTCGGTGTCTCGGTGGTGAAGAACCACGCTCTACTCGGGGGCCCGCCGCGCTTACCGTGTCGCTTGGTTTTTCGTTGGCTGAGGTGCGCGGGCAGGCGTGCTGGAGACTGGCGCCCTCGACCCGCTCTGCGCCAGCCGCGCCGCCAGTTGGTGCACGCGTCCCTCCAGCTCGCGCTGCCGGATGAAGTCGGGCGAGCCGTGGTGCATCATCTCGCGCCGCACCCACTCCAGCGCCTCCAGCACCTCGCGCATGGATCTCGATCTCGGCATGCGCTTAGGATTTTAGTCCCAATGGGCTGCTGCGGATGGCGCGCGCGAAGACCTCAACCTCTTGCCTTGCGCCTTGCGCCTGATTACGCGCTGGCCGCCTGCCCGCCCAGCGGCAGGAAGTACTGCGTGCCGCGCACCGGTTCGCTGACCTTGCGCAACAGCTCCTGCAGGTCTTCGTTGCGGTCCACGAAGTCAATGTCGGAGGTGTTGACGATCAGCAGGTCGCTGCCCGTGTAGTGAAAGAAGAAGTGCTCGTAGGCGCGCGCGACTTCTTCCAGATAGTCGTCGCTGATCGCCGACTCCGCCGCCGCGCCCTTCTTGCGCAGGCGCTTTTTCAGCACCTCGGGCGTGGCCTGGAGATAGATGACGAGGTCGGGCGTGGGCACCTGGGCGCGGAATTCGCTGTAGAAGCGGTTGTAAATCTCCAACTCGGAGTCGGTCAGGTTGAGGCAGGCAAAGAGCTTGTCTTTTTCGAAAATGTAGTCGGCCACCACGACGCGCCGCGACTTCGGCCCGACGTCCAGCGCCTTGAGCTGCTCGAATCGCCGCACCAGGAACGCCATTTGCGCCTGAAAGGCCGCGCCACGCTCGCCGTCGTAGAAGGCGCGCAGGAACGGGTTGTCTTCCGGCTCGGAGATGCGCTGCGCGTGCAGTCGCTCCGCCAGCACTTCCGCCAGCGTGCTCTTGCCCACGCGGATGGGGCCTTCGATTGCTATATATCGGGGTAGCTCGAAAAGATTGGCCATGGTGCCGGGTCGCCGTCGTCCTGGGAACTGCGCGCAGCATAACCCGCAACTTTGCGGGAAGCAATTGCGGATTCAGTAAACGTTCTTCAGTATGTTAGTAATTCAGTTTGTCAGCTCCAACAGGATATGTTACGGACCCCGGGCGGCCACGAACTGACATACTGACCCACTGACAAACTTCCGAACTGATTTACAATCCCGTCTACATGATCTTTCCACTCCTCGCCGGCGCGGCGGCGGCCGTCACTGCCGGCTACAACAGCATGGCCCCGCGGTCGCAGCTTTACGGCCGCACCTTCATCGGAGAGCGTCGCCCGTCCCGCCGGCTCGCCCTGACCTTCGACGACGGCCCCAACGATCCGCACACCCTTCATCTGCTCGACGTGCTGGCGCGCCATAATGTTCACGCGACGTTTTTTATGATCGGCAGCTTCGTCGAACAGTGGCCCGCGATCGCGCGCGCCGTCGCCGCCGCCGGCCATGCCATCGGCAACCACACGCACACGCACCCCAACCTGATTTTCCGCCATGGCAGCGTGGTTCGCCGGGAACTGCAAGCTTGCGAACGCGCGCTCGACAATGCCGGGGTGGTGCGCGCCGGACTCTTCCGCCCGCCCCACGGCGGACGCACTCCGACCGTGTTACGAACCGCGCGCGACATGGGCCTGGAGCCCATCATGTGGAGCGTCACCGCCTGGGACTGGAATCCGCACTCGCCGGAAAAGATTGCCAGGCTGGTCCAGCGGCAGGTGCTCGGCGGCGACGTCATCCTGCTGCACGACGGCGGGCACCATCGAGTGGGCGTGGACCGCTCCGCCTCCGTGCGCGCCACGGACCTCATCATCCAGAGATATAAGGGCGAGGGATATGAGTTCGTGACGATTCCAGAAATGATGAAAAACAATTAGCCACTGATTAACACGGATCAACACTGATCAAGAAAAACCAAGACAACAATCAGCCAACTCTACACGGATCAACGCTGGAATTAACTAGATCAGTGTTCATCTGTGTTAATCAGTGGCTACTTGTTGCCTTTCAACTTTCTTGATTTCTCTTCCACGCCGCGCGCCAGCTTTTCCTTGTGGCCTTTCAATTGGCGCGCGATTTCGGGATCGCCGAGCGCCAGCATCTGCGCCGCCAGGATCCCGGCATTGATGGCCCCCGGTTTGCCCACCGCCACCGTCGCCACCGGGATTCCCGCCGGCATCTGCACCGTCGCCAGCAGCGAATCCAGGCCGCCCAGCGAAGTGGAAGGAATGGGTACGCCGATGACGGGCAGCGTGGTCTCGGCGGCAATCACGCCGGCCAGGTGAGCCGCACCGCCCGCGCCCGCGATGATCACCCGGATGCCGCGCGCCGCGGCGTTGCGTGCGAATTCGCTGGTGCGCGCCGGCGAGCGGTGAGCGGAGGTGACATCCATCTCGTAGGCGATGCCGAATTCCTCCAGCGCCTTTCCCGCCTCCCGCATGATCTCCAGGTCGGTGTCGCTGCCCATGACGATGGCGACCACTGGTGTCTTTGCCATTCCATCCTCTTGAAAAAATCAACCGCAAAGTACGCAAAGTTCGCGAAGGTGATTTAACAATTTTTCGTGCCTTCGCGTCCTTTGCGGTAAGCGCTTACTTCTTGAGGGCGCGCGCGCCGATGTCCTTGCGGTAATGCATGCCGTCGAAGCGGATCTTGGCGCAGGCCGCGTAGGCGCGATCGATCGCCGTCCGCAGATCGGGACCGCGCGCGGTGACCCCGAGCACCCGCCCGCCCGCGGTGAAGTACGCGCCCTCACGCCGCGCCGTACCGGCGTGAAACACCACCACGTTCTCCATCGCCCCCGCGTCTTCCAGTCCAAAAATCTGCTTGCCGGTTTCGTAAGCGCCCGGGTATCCGCCCGACGCCAGTACGACGGTGACCGAGGAGTCCTGCGACCACTTGAAATCGCCGTCGCTCACCCGCCCTTCAATGGAGGCGATGAACGGCCCCAACAGGTCGCTTTCCAACCGCATGACCATCGGCTGCGTCTCCGGATCGCCAAAACGCGCGTTGAATTCCAGCACCATTGGCCCGCGCGCGGTCATGATCAACCCGCAGTACAGGATGCCGCGAAACTCGGCGCCTTCCTCGCGCATGCCGGCCACCACCGGACGCGCGATATGGTTGACCAGCCAGTCGCGCATCTTGTCGTCCACCAGCATCGGAGTGGAGTACGCGCCCATGCCGCCGGTATTCGGCCCGGTATCGCCGTCGCCGACGCGCTTGTGGTCCTGGGCCGCGACCAGCGGCGTGACGCGCTCGCCGTCGCTCAAGACCAGAAACGAGAGTTCGTCGCCCTCCAGAAATTCCTCCAGCACCACGCGCCCGCCGGCATCGCCCACCATCTTGCCCGACAGCATGTCGGCGGCGACCGCCATCGCCTCGTCGCGGCTCTTGGCGATGACCACGCCCTTGCCCGCCGCCAGCCCGTCGGCTTTGACCACGACCGGCGCGCGGAACTGCTCGATGTTCTCGCGCACTTCCTCCATGGAATCGCAGATGGCATAGGGCGCGGTCGGAATGCGATGCCGGTACATGAATTCCTTGGCAAAGCTCTTGCTGGACTCCAGGCGCGCGGCCGCCGCCCTGGGGCCGAAAATGCGCAGTCCGCGCCGCTGGAATTCGTCCACCACCCCCAGCGACAGCGGCCCCTCCGGCCCCACCACGGTGAGATCAGGCTGGATGCGATGGGCGGCTTCCAGCAGTGAATCCAGATTGCGCACGTCGGCCGCGGCGCATTCCGCCTCGGCGCAGATGCCGCCGTTGCCCGGAATGCAGTACACCTGCCGGACGCGCTTCGACTGCCGCAATTTCCAGACGAGCGCGTGCTCGCGCCCGCCGCTGCCAATCACCAGAACCTTCATGTGCCGCCCAGAGTACAGGTTTCGCGTTTCACCTTTCAAGCGCCACTTTTTGGGCGGGCTACGAGCGGCGGCGCAACTCACCACCGAGACACCGAGAACACCGAGGCCCACCGAGTTGACCGGGTCTTGAAAAGGGAGCATGCACAGGAAACAGCGAAGAAGAAACTAAGGGCTTCTGCGGTCCTCCGTGTCCAAAGCGTCCTCTGTGTTAAGCCTCCGGTCCCGGTGAATCTCGGTGCACTCGGCGGCTCGGTGGTGAAAAGTCATGCATGTGAGAAACATGCTGTTAACTGTAGTTAAGTCTTAGGGTATAATCCTGGTGCAATGATCACCGTCTCGAAAGAGGACTACCTCAAGGCGATTCTGGAGGCGGAGAGCGAGGGCCAGGCAGTGATCTCGGCCACGCTGGCGCACTGGCTTTCGGTTTCCGCGCCGGCGGTGACCATGGCCATGCGCCGCCTCAAGCGCGATGGCCTGGTCAAGGTGCAGGCGGACGGCCGGGTGCAGCTCACCGGGGCTGGCCGGGAGATCGCGCGCCGGCTGACCGTGCGCCACCACTTGATCGAGCGCATGCTGCACGAGATTTTCGGCATGGAGTGGACCAAGGTCCACGAGGAGGCCGAGCGCCTGGAGCATGCTGTTTCCGCGGACTTCGAAGCGCGCCTGGTGAAAAAGCTCGGCCGCGGCGGCATTTGCCCGCATGGAAACCTGATGACGCCGGAGAGTGCGGCCAGCCGCAAGCGGCGCGGCCTGGTCCAGTTGGCGCAGGCGGAAACGGGCAAGAGTTACGTGGTGCGCAGCGTGTACGAGCGCGATCCGCGCCTGCTGGAATTTCTCGACCAGCGCGGTGTGCGCCCCGATGCGCACATTCGCGTCGTGGGACGCCATTACGACCAGACTCTGACGCTGGCCACGGAACGCGGCGAAGTCCCGCTGGGCAGCCCCGCGGCGGACAAGGTCTGGGTGTCGCCGGATCGGCCGGCACGAACTTCACATTAACCACGCTTCAGTTTCAGGTGCTAAGTCTGGATAAGGGAGAGTATGGCGCCCAACGGTTCTGAAGTCGGCCATGTCTCGTTGGAGGGGATGCACAGCACCGTCGAGGTGCCGCACCATCAGGCCGGCTTCTGGGAGCAGTGGCGGGCTTTCGTCGGGCCGGCGATCCTGGTCAGCGTCGGCTACATGGACCCCGGCAACTGGGGAACGGACCTGCAAGGCGGCGCGCAGTTCAAGTACGGGCTTTTGTGGGTGGTCGGCCTGGCCAGCCTGATGGCCATCTTCATGCAGGTCATTGCCGCGAAATTGGGCGTGGTCGCCGGCAAGGATCTCGCCCAATGCTGCCGCGACTGGTACCCCGACTGGACCCGCTGGCCCAATTGGCTGATGAGCGAAGTGGCCATTGGCGCCTGTGACTTGGCGGAAGTGCTGGGGAGTGCGGTAGCGTTAAACTTGCTGTTCCATATCCCGCTGCTGTGGGCGGTCATCATCACCGGCTTGGACGTGCTGCTGCTGTTGGCCCTGCAACGCTTTGGGATACGCACCATCGAGGCCGTAGTCCTGCTGCTGATCGCGACCATCGGCGTGTGCTACTTCATCGAGATTTTCGTTCTCCCGCAAACCCACCCCGGCTTTCTGGAGATGGGACGGGCGCTGGTGTCGCCACACTTTCGTCGCTCGGGGATGCTCTACGTCGCTATCGGTATGATCGGCGCCACCGTGATGCCCCACAACCTGTACCTGCACTCGGCCCTGGTACAGAGCCGCCAGTTGCAGAAGGACCAACTGTCGGTTCGTCGCGCCATCCAGTTCAACACCATTGATTCCGTCGTCGCCCTGTCCATCGCCTTCTTCGTCAATGCAGCGATTCTGGTGCTGGCGGCGACGGTGTTCTTCGGCAAGGAAAGCGTGACCGTAGCCGGGGGCCAGGTGGTCAAGTTCACCGCCGACAGTGATTGGATTCGGCTCGCTTATCTGACCCTGGCGCCGTTGCTGGGAACCACCGCGGCCAGCACGCTGTTTGCGGTGGCGCTGTTGGCGAGCGGCCAGAGCAGCACCATCACCGGCACCCTGGCCGGCCAGGTCGTGATGGAAGGCTTCATGCACTGGCGCATCCAGCCCTGGGTAAGGCGGCTCATCACCCGCACGCTGGCCATCCTGCCGGCAGTCTTTATAATCGGCCTCCGGGGCGACAGCAGCGTTACCGATCTGCTGACCCTCAGTCAGGTGGTGCTGGCGCTGCAGCTTCCCTTCGCCATGTTCCCGCTCCTGCACTTCACCAGTTCTCGAAAGCGCATGGGGACCTGGAAGAACGGATGGTTTCTCTTGCTTGCCGGCTGGAGCAGCGCCATTCTGATCACCGCGATGGACATTTATGGCCTGCCGGACTCGCTCAAAGCTGCCTGGCAGGTCATCACCGGCGGGTGACGCCCTTACGACAGAAACGGAAGAGCCGATGTACGAAAAGATTCTCGTGACCTTGGACGGTACGCCGAGCGATCGGGCGATTATCGAACACGTCAAACAGCTCGCCAAGCTCGCGCAGAGCCGCCTGGTGCTGCTTCATGTGGCCGATGGATGGGCGGCCAGAACCTATGGCCCGGACGCGGTCAGTCCCGAAATCGCCGAAGACACTGCCTATCTGGAAAAAGTGCGCTCGGAGTTTCTCGCGGCGGGCATTCCGGCGGAGGCCGAACTGGCCTATGGCGACCCGGCGAACGAGATCATCAAATGGGTCAGGCAGAAGGGTTGCGACCTGGTGGCCATGAGCACCCACGGACACCGGTTTCTTGCCGATCTGTTTCGCGGCGTCACCGCCACCCGGGTTCAGCACAGTATCAATGTGCCCGTGCTTCTTCTTAAAGCGAAATGAAGCGCGCGGCGAAAATACGATGATTCGGCCCTGGTCGCTGGCACTCCTGTTATTGCTGGCGGGCGTCGCGATTTCCGCCGCAGCGCAGCAGGACCAGCGCGACGAACCTGAAGCCAATCCAGGCAGGCCAACCGTCTCCACGCCCGCGACCCTCACTCCGGTTGGCTACTTTCAATTTGAATCCGGGTACCTGGGTGCGTGGCACTCTCCCGAATTCTCTTCCCAGTCAAGTCTGAATGAGGTGGTGAAGTTGTCTATCACGCGCCGGATCGAATTGTTAGCCGCGGCCGGGCCGTTTGCCCATTCCCGCGCCGGCAACCTAACTGCGAATGGGACAGGAGACGTGGCGCTGGGAGTGCAAGGAGTTGTCTATCAGGGAGAAGGCGCGCGCCCGACCATTGCCTTGAGCTATTTCCGCCGCGTCTACAGTGGAGACGCACCCGACCTCGATTTTGGCAGCGCCAGAAACTCGATGATCCTGCTTGCCAGCGCGGACGTAAAAGGATTTCACTACGACACCAATTATCTCTTCAACGAAGTCATTGAGAACGGGATTCACCGCGCCCAGTTCGGGCAGACGCTCTCGATTTCGCATCCGCTGGTCGGGAGATTCGGGATCTCCGGAGAAATCTGGCATTTCACTCAGCCCTTTCTCCGCAGCCATGCCGTCGGCAACTTGTGGGCGCTGAATTACAACCTGCGGAAGAACCTCGTGCTCGATGGCGGTTTCAATCGTGGACTCACCAGTACATCCACGCGGTGGGAGATGTTTCTGGGATTCACCTACCTGCTGCCGCATAAAGTCCTGGCGAGGAGCGGCGCGAACTAGAACTGTTTGCAAAAAGTCGCTTTGGGGAATGGCACGGCGGAACCTGTCCTGAGCGAAGTCGAAGGAGCCGTGCCGCCGAGCCCGCAAGAATACTGGGCTTTAGCCCCTGAGGGATTAACCTCCAACGCCGCGACCTACTTTTGGAGCCACCTCTAGTTCCCGGGGGGACAAAATTCATGCGGCGCACTCCCGTAGCACATTAAAATCACGCCCATGGAAATCACCCACATCGAATCGTTCCTGCCCTATTTGAAGAGCATCCGCGAGCGCACCATGCGGGTGGCGCGCGTGATTCCGGCGGACAAGCTGGATTGGGCCTGCGCTCCCGGCAAGTTCACGCTCGGCGACCTGCTGCGGCACATAGCGACGATCGAGCGCTATCTGTGGGCGGAAATCGTGCAGGGCAAGCCCAGCCGCTATCCCGGATGCGGGCGCGACCTGGCCGACGGCTACGACAACGTGCTGGCCTTCGTCGAACGCCTGCACGCCGAGTCCGTCGAAATCTTTTCCCGCCTCACCCCCGACAATCTGCAGAAGAAATCGCTCACGCCCGACGGTTCGCCCATCAGCACGTGGAAGGTGCTGCGGCTGGTGGTGGAGCATGAAATCCACCATCGCGGCGAGATTTATGTGTACCTGGGAATGTTGGGCGTGAAAACGCCGCCGCTCTACGGCATGACGTCGGAACAAGTGAAGGAACTGAGCGCAAAAGCGTGAGTTCTTTTGGTAATTAGAACTGATATCAAGAATCGGTTTTTGGGTAGGGCACGGCTTCAGCCGTGCCGCTCGAGGCCGCAAGAATAGTGGGCTTTAGCCCCTGAGGGACATTTTTTCCTGAGGCGAAAGTGTATTTTTGAAACCAGTTCTAGTGATTGAGTGATTTGTGATTGAGTGATCTGTCTGTTTGCCACGCGATTGGTAAATCACTAAATCACAAATCACTAAATCACTAAATGCAGCTACCAACTACCTCGTGCCGACCGCGGTGGGCTGCGCTATATGCTTCGCTTTCCCGGCCATCTCAACCCGGTTTCTGCCGTTATCTTTTGCCCGGTAGAGCGCCTGGTCGGCCGCCTCGATGACCAGCTCCGGCGTTCCCAACCTGACGCTTGACTCGGCCACTCCCATGCTCACCGTCACCGCCGTCCTGGTCCGCGCGCTGCCCACCGGACGCCGCCCCGGCTGGGTGTAGCGCCGCTCATCGCGCCGGCGGTCGCTGCGATCCGGGCCGCGCACCATGAAACTGGAGCGTTGAATGGCGGCGCGCAGCTCCTCCAGATGCTGCACACAGTCCGCCGCGTTGTGGGCGGGAAACACGATGGCGAACTCCTCGCCTCCATAGCGAAAGGCGCGCCCGCCTCCCCCGACTTGCGCCAACCGCCCGGCAACCATCCGCAATACCTGGTCGCCGGTGTCGTGGCCGTAGGAGTCGTTGAAGCGCTTGAAGTGGTCCACGTCCACCATGGCGATGGAGTAGGTGTCATGCAGGGCGACGAGCGCCTGGTTGAACGCACGCCGCCCGGGCAATCCCGTCAGTTCGTCATGGAAGGCCAGCAGGTACGACGTTTCCACCAGCGCGGCGGCAAACATCAGCACGCCGGTGGCGAAGTACAGCGACGACGCCCGCCCCGGTGACGCCACGTGCAGTCCGGCGAAGGCGGCCCACACGCTCCAGAAGAAGGCGCTGTCCACCGGCTTGCGCAGCAGGGCCATGCGCATGCCGAGCCAGGCCGCGGCGCCCGCAACCGCCAGCAGCGCCAGTTGGGGCAATGGTGTCCAGGCGAACAGCCCGCCCGGCAAATATGCGCGTTCTGCCCAGCGCGCGAATTCCAGGTTCTCCGGGCGCGCCAGCACGATGACCGCCACCGCCTGAACCGAAACAATGCCCACGCCCGATCCCACCGAAGCCAGGGTGAGCCCGCATTCGCCTATCACGGAAAAGAAGACGAGGTTGAGGGGGACCAGCAGCGCCAGCAGCGCGAATCCCGCATTGGCCGCCGGCGCCGACGCGTGTCCCAGCATGACCAGCGCGCGGTCGGCGAGGCACAGCACCACGGCGGCGAACACCACGCGGCTGGAGTGGAACCGCCAGGCCATGGCGAGCGCGCCGAACATGGCGGTCCACAACAAAAAGTTGACCACGTATTGCGCGGTAGCGTGCGCCGCCGGGACGTGCGCCAGCACCAGCGCGGCTATCAACAGCGCGCCTCCGGGCACGACGAAAGAAACGAATGTCCTTGCTGGGGCCGAGTTCACGGCCGCGGCTCCTCGCTTCCGGGTTCGTCCTCAATTATGTGCGCCGCAGCGAGGCGAGGCAGGTGACTTACGGGGTACGCTTTCTCCGGTACAATATCCCCATGCCGACTGTGGACAACATCATGGAGCGGCTCCGGAACTGCTATGACCCGGAGATTCCGCTGAACATCGTGGATCTGGGCCTGATCTATAACGTCCAGGTGGAGAACGAGGGCGACGTGACGGTGGAGATGACGCTCACCGCGCAGGGCTGCCCGTCGCATACCGAAATCAGCCGCGACGTGCGCACTACGCTGCTGAGCACTCCTGGGGTGAACAACGCGAAGGTCAACGTGGTGTGGGATCCGCCGTGGAGTCCCGAACGAATCAGCCCGGAGGGCCGGCAGAAGCTGGGCATCGAGGAATAATCGGGTGATCGGGCGATCGGGTGATTTGAAATCTGCCCGGACTGAATCCCAGACGCCATATCAAATCAGCCGATCCTCTGATCACCGGATCACCCGATCACCCGATCACCGGATGTCTTGGTCACCCGATTCCAACCGTCGTTTGCTAAAATAGTGCTACCCCACTCAGTACTTGGTATTCAGTACTCGGTACTAGCTCTTCCGTCGGGACGTGGCGCAGCCTGGTAGCGCACTCGCTTGGGGTGCGAGGGGTCGGCAGTTCAAATCTGCCCGTCCCGACCATTCTTTCCCTCGCGTTCAGAATACACATTCTAGAAATGCGCTTGAGGTGCCGACCACGAGCACCCCAATGTGCCGCGCGGTCGCGAAGCGAACGCGCGCAAAAGAACGCGTGCGAGGGGCCGCTCGTTCGCCAGAACGAGCGCGTTCGGCAGTTCAAATCTGCCCGTCCCGACCATTCTTTCCCTCGCGTTCAGAATACACATTCTAGAAATGCGCTTGAGGTGCCGGCCACGAGCACCCCAATGTGCCGCGCGGTCGCGAAGCGAACGCGCGCAAAAGAACGTTTGCGAGGGGCCGCTCGTTCGCCAGAACGAGCGCAGCGGAGCCAGCGATGGTTGGCTGGGCCTTCATATGAAAAGCAAGGCGTTATAGGAATAGCGGAACGTTGCTGGCCTAGCAGAGAAACAAGGCGCCTCAGCAGATCGATCAGTTATGAAGACCGCAAGGCGTGCAAGCTCAAGTCTGGCCATTACGAGTCACGGCTGCTGCTTCTCCACCACCACCGCCGTCCCGTACGCCAGCACTTCGGTCACTCCCTGCATGATTTCCGTGGCGTCATAGCGTGCGCCGATGATGGCGTTGGCCCCCAGGTCGGCGGCGTGCTGCAGCATGACCTCGAAGGATTCGCCGCGCGTCTTTTCGCAGAGTTCGGTGAGCAGCGTGATGTTGCCGCCGATGAGCGTCTGCAGCCCGGCGCCGATGGTGCCCAGCACCGAACGCGAGCGCACGATGATGCCGCGCACCACGCCCAGATTGCGCACGATGCGGTAGCCGTCCAGTACGAATGCCGTGGTCACCATGTTGTGCGCCACGCGGGCGGTGGAGCGAGCGGTAGTTCCCATGCTTTCCTCCATTGCGGAACTGGGGAACTGCGGAATTGCGGAATCGAAGACCGCGGCAGGATTTTTTTCAATTCGGCAATTCAACGATTCGGCACTTCGGCAATTCTAGAGTACGTCATGCGAATCAGAGTGCGCTGCGAAAACGGCACATAGAGCAGCGCGGCAGTGGCGGCGAACGCCAGTCCGAATCCGATATAGCCTACCAGCAGGAACGGCGCCAGCGCCCACAACACATCCAGCGGCAGCAGAAACCAAAACAGGCGGCGGAACTTTTCGCCCAGCTTGCGGTAATCGAACAGCACCGCTGTCAGAAGATACAACCGCGTCGGAATTCCCATCAGCGCGGTTACCACCATCATGGCCAAGACCGTGAAATCGAAGATAGTGGCGTAGATTTCGTGCAGCTTCGCCAGGCTGACGATGTAGAAGGACAGGTACATCACCTGGATGAGCGCGAACAGCGCACGGCCCACCCGGCGGTCGATCTTCGGCAATTCTGCGTCGCCATCGGCGGCGCCTGATTCCGAGCGCGCCACTGCCACGGCACATTCGGCGGCGGAGGGCGGCGCGCCGGGCGGACGTTGGGTTGAGTCAGGAACATCCCCACCCTGCGCCCCTTCGACTTCGCTCAGGGCAGGCTCTCCCGGGCGCAAGGGCGGGGCAACCGACATTTCTGATTCGCTGCGAGCTGCGGTCGTCTGCACCGGCGCGATGAAGCGGTAGCCGCGCTTGGCGAGGGTCTCGATGAAGCGCGGGTTCGCCGCCGAGTCGCCCAGCGCGTCGCGCAGCTTGTTGATGGCGGTGTTGAGGCTGTGGTCGAAATCAACGAAGGTGTCCGCCGGCCAGAGGCGCTGGCGCAGTTGGTCGCGCGTCAGGACCTCGCCGGGACGCTCCAGCAGCATGGCGAGCACCTGGAAGGGCTGCTCCTGCAGCTTGAGTTTCGCGCCGTTCTTGCGCAGCTCGCCGGAACGCACGTCCACTTCGTAAATGCCGAAGCGATACAGGCGCGCATTGCCGGCGGGAGGCATGACCGGAAGTTTAATCCAATTGAAGAATTGTCGAATTTACGGATTGACGAATTTACAGTTCGCCGAGGCGGTAATTCGTCAATTTCTTCAATGCGTAAATGGCTACAATGTCGTGGTGGCTGACGAGCCGAAATCCCGCGTAATGAGCGCCGAGATCATCGGGCTGATTGTGATCGCAGTGATGCTGGCGATCATGATCCTGGCGCGCTGGGCCGGCATCATCGCGTGGAGCGCGCGCTGAATGGAGCCGCTGCTGGTCGCCGTCGTCGGCCCGACAGGCAGCGGCAAGACCGCGCTGGCGCTGGCGCTGGCCAAGCGCTTCAGCGGCGAAATCGTCAACTGCGATTCGGTCGCCATCTATCGCGACTTCAATATCGGCAGCGCCAAACCATCGGCGGAAGAACGCGCCCGCGCGCCGCATCACCTGTTCGACGCCATTGATCCGAAGCACTACATGACCGCCGGCGAGTATGCCCGCCGCGCGCGCCAGGTGCTGGACGACATCAAGCGGCGCGGGCGCACCCCGATCGTGGTGGGCGGAACCGGTCTGTACCTGCGCGCGCTGTTGGAAGGCCTGTTCCCCGGTCCGGAGCGTTCGGAGGAATTGCGCGAGCGCCTGCGGGCGCGACAGCAACAGCGCGGCGCGGAATGGCTGCACCGCATTCTCCAGCGCCTCGATCCCCAGGCCGCCGCCAACATCCACCCCAACGACACGCCCAAGGTGGTGCGCGCCATCGAAGTCTGCCTGGCATCGCGCGAGCGCATGAGCGAGTTGTGGAAAAAGGGCCGCGATCCGCTGCCAGGCTTCCGTATTCTCCGCCTCGGACTAAATCCGGAGCGCAACGCGCTCTACACCCGCATCAACGAGCGCGCGCGCCGCATGTTCGACAACGGCCTGGTGGAAGAAACCAGGCGCCTGATGGAGAAATATCCCGGCGCGTGGGCGCTGTCTTCGCTCGGCTACAAGCAGGCGGCGCAGTATCTGCGCGGAGAAATTGACCTGAAGCTGGCGATCTGGGCGGCGCAGCAGGCGCACCGCAACTACGCCAAGCGGCAATTGACATGGTTCCGCCGCGAGCCGGACGTGCGCTGGATCCAAGGATTCGGGGACGAAGCGCGAGTGCAGCAAGAAGCGGCCACCCATTTAGTGATTTAGTGATTGGTGATTTAGTGATTTGTAATTGGAATTGCGTGCGGAGTGCGAGCGGAACCAAATCACTAAATCACAAATCACTTAATCACAAATGCCCCAGCTTGGCGCGCTCGGCATGCGAGCGGATGGCTTCCAGGATCTCGAGCGCCGCGGCCAGCGCCCGACGTCCGTCCTCCAATGACACCACGGGAGGCGTACGCCGCCGGACCGCGTCGAGGAACGAATACAGCTCCGCCTTCAGCGGCTCCTGCTGCACGACCTTGGGTTTCTCGATCTTGAACTGCGGCGGAATCCCCACCGCCTTCTTCGCCCGCGCGGCGATGGCCCGCTGGATCTGTTCCATGTTGAAGATGCCGGCGCGGATTTCCTTGCCTTCGGCGCGCGCCGCCGTGGCCTCAGGCGACTGCGGGTCCACGCTGATCACCAGCACATCCTGCCGCGAATAATCCACCGACACGTATTGCCGCGGCTGGAAGAAGCGCAGCTTGCGCACGCGCTCGGTCGAGACGCGGCTGGCGGTGAAGTTGGCGACGCAGCCGCTCTCGAACTCGATGCGCACGTTGGCGATGTCCACCTTGTCGGAGAGGATGGGCAGCCCGACCGCGCGCACCTCCTTGACCGGCGAATGGACGAACGAAAGCACGATGTCGAGATCGTGGATCATGAGATCGAGCACCACGTCCACATCAAGCGCGCGCGGCCCGAACGGGCTGAGGCGATGAACCTCGAAAAACATGGGCTGGGTAACGATGGGCACAGTGGCGGCGACCGCCGGATTGAAGCGCTCCAAATGGCCGACCTGGGCGATGCGATTGGCCTCGCGCGCGGCGCGGATCAGTGCATCCGCTTCTTCCAGCGTTGCAGTAAGCGGCTTCTCGATGAGCACGTCAACGCCGCCCCGCAGCAGCGTCTGCGCAACCTCGGCATGGTGCACGGTGGGCACCGCGACCGACGCGGCGTCCACGTGCGCGGTATCCAGCAACTCGCCGACGGAGCGGTAGGCGCGCGCACCGAATTCCGCGGCGAGGGCCTGGGCGCGGGTGGCGTCGGTGTCCACGACCGCCGCCAATTGGACCGCGTCGCCGCGCTTTTGCAGCTCGTGGTAGATGCGCGCGTGGTTTCGCCCGAATGCCCCGGCGCCGATGACGGCGACCCTCGTGTTTTGCAATGCAACGCTCACAACAAGTCTTCAGTCGTCAGTCGTCAGTCTTCGGTCTTCAGTCGTCAGCACAAATCGTTCGTGGCGGTCTTCAACTCAGAAGCTACGTTCCTGAAGACTCACGAACGACGACTGAAGACTTCTTCAACAGCGCCATCTGTCCCGCGTGGTAGAGATGGTGCTGCACCAGGCCGTGCAACATGAATGAGTAGCTGTACTTTTGACCGGGCGCGAACATGCCCAGCTCGTCGTTGCTCATAGACTTCAGCTTGGCGAGCAGTTCCTGTTGGGCGGCGCGAAACGACGCCACCGCCGCCTGCCATGAGGCATCGCTGGTGTCGCCCACCGGGGGCCAGTCGTCGGCGCCGGTGAGATCCACCGCTTCCCCGTTGAGACGGCGTTGGACCGCGCGCGTCCAGGCCGTGACGTGGTTCAGAATTTCCCAGAGGCTGTGCCCTTCCGCGATGGGATGAGCAGCGGCCGTGCGCGCGTCCACGCCGGCCAGGATTTGCATCACGGCGGGCCCGTGCCAGGCTTCGCCGTCCACAGCGCGGCGCAGTTGTTCGGCTATACGTTGAATTTCGGCTGCCATATAAGTGCTCCTATGGAGACGGTATTACGGATTACCATAGCGCCCAGGATTTATGTTGCCGAAAAAGCGTGTTTCTCAACATCCCGGTGCAATTCTGAAAAGCGAATTCCTTCTGCCTGTGGGCCTGACGCAGGCGCAACTCGCTCGCGACCTCGGCATTTCGCTCAACCGCATCAATGAACTGATCCGAGGCAAGCGCGGCATCACGGCCGAGACCGCGCTGCTGCTGTCCGCCTATTTTCGCAATTCCGCTGAATTCTGGATGCAACTCCAGGCCGCGCACGATCTGACCAAAGCCCGCCAGGAATTGCACCCGAAGCAGCCAGTCCACAACGGCAGGTCCCGCGGCAAAGTATCGAAATCGGCTTAATCTGCCACCACGCAAATGCCGGCGGCGTTTGCCGCTTCGATCACCCGCTCGCCGTCAATCAGCAGGCACTTGCCGGCATCCACGGCGAGGCAGGCTGCGCCCGCCGAGCGCATGGTCTCGATCGTTTTCGCTCCGACCACCGGCACGTCGAAGCGCATGTCCTGGCCCGGTTTTGCCACCTTCACCACCGTCAGGTTGCGGCTGAGCGTGGAAGCGTCGCCTTCCAGGGCGCGCATGATCCCGGCGGCGCGCTCGATCGTGGCATCGGTGCCCTCCATGGCTTCCACCGCAACGCAGGCGGCGCCGGCGATCACCACCGTCTGTCCGATGTCGTACTGCGCCAGGTGACGGCCGACGCGCCGGCCGTACTCGATGTCCTTCTGCTCCTGTTCGCCGGGACCACGGCGCGTCAGCACGCCGGCGCGCGCCAGCAGCGGCTCCAGCAGTTCGGTGGAATTCATCAGCGTAATGCCCTCGTCGTTCAGGACCTTGGCCACGGCGCCGATCAGCGAATCGGTATTGCGAGTGGTTAGTGAAAGCAGCAACTTGGCCAGCCTCCAGTCGGGCCGAATGCTGGAAAAAATTTGCTTGTGCTTCACCTGCCCGGCCATCACCGCGCGCCGCACGCCCTCGCGCTTCAGGATTTCAATGAGCTTCGACAGTTCCCCCAGCGACAGCCAGTGGACCGAGACCGCCCCGTGCTGCTCGATGTCGGGCAACGCTTCTTCGCGGATGGCGGCGACCACCACGTCGAGTCCGCGGGCGCGCGCGGCGTCCAGCACCAGCAGGGGAAAGCTGCCGTTGCCTGCGATGAGCCCAATTTTTTCCGCAGCCATGGGTGGCAGCAGTGTACTCGCGGGCGGCGCGCGGCGGGAAGCCTGCTTCTAATTCAACGCACCGGCGGAAGACGTGCCGTTGCGGCGGCGCATCTCAAAAACGTGCGCTCCCGCGGAGAACGATTTACTCTATCTGGTTCGGCGGCGCAGGCGGACGCCGCCTGTACGGGCGCTGGCTTGGCGTCCGTGCGACTTCCTGCCACGGCTCCGGGTTTCCCATCCGAGCATCGGTAGAGCAGTGGCCGAGCGCCGCGGGCGCAACATTCCGGCGCCGGACAAGAAAGAGGAACAGCGTTGAGCGGCGATCTTTTTGGTCTGATTCATCGTCATCGCCCGAAAGGGTTGGCAGTTCCGATATCGCGGTTGGCCCAGCCTGATTGCTCGCGGCTTTGCAGGCAACGAGTGGGGGTGTTCGCGGTGATTGCCGGCCTGGTGGTTGGCAGCCTGAGCGCGCTGGCGCAAGGATTGCCGGCGTCCATCCCGATGAATGCGAGCGCGCCGGCCCCGGCGGCAAGCATGCCGACAGCGCTTACGCAGTCGCAGAATCCGCTATTCGGCAGCGTGGCGTCGGGCAAAGCCACGCCGGAAGTGCTGCCGCTAAGCGCGCTCGACGCCATCGATCGCGGGCTGAAGTACAACCTGTCGCTGCTGCTGTCGGAGCAGGCGACCACGGGCGCGCGCGGCGCACGCTATCGCGCCCTGGCCGACGTATTGCCGACCGTGACCGGGCGCGTCGCCGAATCGGTGCAGCAGATCAACCTCGCCGCGTACGGCATTCCCCCTCCGGCCGGGACCGGGCCGATCATTGGGCCGTTCGCGGTGTTCGACGCCCGCGTGCTGGTCAGCGGCAACTTCCTGGACCTGCACGCGCTCAACCTGCTGCGCGCGCGCACCGAGGATGTGAAGGCCGCACAACTCGATCTGCAGAACGCGCGCGACCTCATCGTGCTGGTGGTCGGCGGCACCTACATGCAGGCGCTGGCCGGGGAGGCGCGCATCACCTCCGTCGAAGCCCAGCTCACCACCGCGCAGGCGCTCTACCGGCAGGCGCTCGACATGAAGAACGCCGGCATGGTTCCGGGCATTGACGTGCTGCGCTCGCAGGTGGAGATGCAGGTGCAGCAGCAGCGGCTGCTCGCGGCCCGCAACGACTTTGCCAAGCAGAAGCTGACGCTGGGGCGGATCATCGGCCTTCCCGCAGGCCAGGAATTTATCTTGACGGAAAAAATCCCGGTCACGCCGGCGGCGCCGCTCACCCTGGAGCAGGCGCTGGAACGGGCGTATCGCGACCGTCCGGATTATCATCGCGCGCAGGCGCAGGTGCGCGCCGCCGAACTTACCCGCAAAGCGGCCATCGGCGAGGCGCTGCCGACCATCAAGTTCAACGCCGATTACGGCATCATGGGGCAGCGTCCGTCGGAGAACCACCCGACCTACACCACGGCGGCGGCGCTGAACATCCCCATCTTCCAGGGCGGCAAGGTGAAGGGCGACGTGATGCAGGCCGACGCGCTGATCCGCCAGCGCGAGGCGACGCTCGGCGATCTCCGCGGCCAGATCGAGTTCGAAGTGCGCACATCCTTTCTCGATCTGCAATCCGCCGCCGATCAGGTGCAAGTGGCGCAAAGCTCCAGCAAGCTGGCCGAAGAGGCGCTGGCCCAGTCACGCGACCGCTTCCGCGCCGGCGTCACCAACACCGTCGAGGTGGTGCAGGCGCAGGAGGCGCTCGCCGCCACCAACGAGAATTACATCAACAGCACTTTCGCCTACAACGTGGCCAAGCTGACCCTGGCGCGGTCGCTCGGGGTCGCCGAGCACGCAGTGAAAGATTTTCTTGGAGGGAAGCACTAGTGGCGGACTCGAACGAGGAGTCGAGAAGGAATCCGATGGCCGTGGAAGAAGCCCGCGAGCCGTTTCCGGAGGAGACCGAAGAGCCTGCGGCGCGGCGGCGGGCGCGATCGTATTCCAGGCAGCATCCCGGGGCCAAGTGGACGCTGTTGCTGGTCCTGGCCGCCATCGTTGTTGGCGGAATCCTGATCTGGCGGTATTACGCGGCGCGCGAAGGAACCGACGACGCCCAGGTGGACGCGCACATTGCGCAAATCAGCGCGCGCGTGGGCGGCACGGTGATCGCGGTCCACGTGGATGACAACCAGTCCGTCAAGGCCGGGCAGGTGCTGGTGAAGCTGGATCCCAAGGACTACCAGGTGGCACTGGCGAAGGCGCGGGCCGATCTTGCGGACGCGCTTGCGGGCCACCGTGCGGCGCAGACCGCGGTGCCCATCGCGCATACCAGCACGAGCAGCGCTCTCGACATGGCGCGCGCCGACCTGGGGGCGGCGCACAAGGGAGTGATTGTGGCGGAGGCGCGCCGGCGCGAAGCGGAAGCCAATAACACCAAGGCCGAACAGGACCTGGAGCGATTCCGCCAACTGGTGGCGAAGGATGAGGTGTCGCGGCAGCAGTACGACACCGCGGTTGCGACCGAGCAGGCCGCTCGCGCTTCGCTGGACGCGGCGCGCGCCGCCGTGGCCAGCGCGCAGAGCCACGTCGCGCAGGCGGAGGCGCAGGTCCGCGGGGCAGGAACGGCGCCGCAGCAGGTCGCGATGACCGAGGCCCGGGCGGGGGCTGCGGAAGCCAACGCCCAGAAATACCAAGCCGCCGTCGAGCAGGCGCAGCTCAATCTCGACTACACCACGATTTCCGCGCCGGGGAACGGCATCGTCAGCAAGCGCAACGTGGAGCCGGGCCAGGTGGTGCAGCCCGGGCAGCCGCTGATGTCCATCGTCAACCTGGACGACATCTGGGTCACCGCCAATTACAAGGAGACGCAACTCGAGAAGATGAAAGTCGGCCAGCGCGCCACCATTCATGTGGACGCTTACAACCGCGACTACAAGGGCCACGTGGATTCGATCGGCGGCGGTACCGGCGCGCGTTTCAGCCTGCTGCCGCCGGAAAACGCCACCGGCAACTACGTCAAAGTGGTGCAGCGCGTGCCGGTGAAGATTGTTTTCGAGCCCGGCCAGGAGTTGGGCGGGCTGCGCCCCGGCATGTCGGTGGTGACCACGGTGATGGTGAAATGAACAAAAAATGACGAACACAGAGCCACAGAGCCCACAGAGGCTCTTTGATCTGTGACCTCTGTGTCTCTGCGTCTCTGTGTTTTTTGTTCCCTTGCAAGAGTCTTCCATGCCGAAGCGCGAAACAGCCGTCAATCCGTGGATCATCGCCGTCTCGGTGATGCTGGGCACCTTTATGGAGGTGCTGGACACCACGGTGGTGAACGTGTCGCTGCCGCACATTGCGGGCAACGTCGGCGCCACCGTGGACGAGGCCACCTGGGTCCTGACCTCCTACCTGGTGGCCAACGCCATCGTTCTGCCGATGACCGGCTGGCTCTCCAACCAGTTCGGGCGCAAGCGCATCCTGATGACTTCGATCGTCGGCTTCACCGTGGCTTCTTTTTTCTGCGGGATGGCGCCGAACCTGCCCTTCCTGATCATCTTCCGCATCATCCAGGGCGCCACCGGCGGCGGGCTGCAGCCGCTGTCGCAGGCCATCATGCTGGAAGCGTTTCCGCCGGAAGACCGCGGCAAGGCGATGGCCTTCTGGGGACTCGGCATCGTGGTCGCGCCCATGCTCGGCCCGGTGATTGGCGGCTGGATCACCGACAACTACAGTTGGCGCTGGATTTTTTATCTCAATCTGCCCGTCGGCATCGCGGCCATGGTCATGTCCAAGCTGTTCATCTTCGATCCCCACTACATCGGCCGCAAGACGCGCGTGGACTGGTGGGGCATCGGCTACCTGGCGCTGGGCATCGGCGCGCTCCAGGTCATGCTCGACAAGGGCCAGGAAGAGGACTGGTTCTCCTCCGACTTCATCCGCGTGCTGATCGTCATGACCGCCGTCGGCCTGGTGTTTTTCGTCATTCGCGAACTGCGCGACCAGCCACCCGATTGTGGACCTGCGTGTCTTCAAGGTCCGCACCTACGCCACCGGTGTCTTCCTCATGACCGTGCTTGGGTTCGTGCTTTACGGCAGCATTGTGCTGATCCCGATTTTTCTGCAGACGTTGCTGGGATATCCCTCGTTGCAAGCCGGATGGGCGATGCTGCCGCGCGGCCTGGGCGCGTTCATTGCCATGCCGTTTATCGGCGTGCTGATGTCGAAGGTGGAGCCGCGGAAATTGCTGTTTCTGGGGTTCCTGGTGGCGGCTTACTCGATGTGGGATTTGGGCAGCATCAACCTGAGCGCCGGCTACTGGGACGTGTTTTGGCCGCAATTCATCCAGGGCGTCGCCATGGGGTTCCTGTTCGTGCCGCTGACGACCATTACGCACGATCCGATTCCGAAAGAACGCATGGGGAACGCCACCAGCGTGTTCAACCTGATGCGCAACATCGGGGGCAGCGTCGGCATTGCCGTGGTGACCACCATCGTCGCCCGGCGCACGCAGAGCAACACCAATATCCTGGGCGCCAACGTCACTCCGTTTAGCCCCGCGGCGCAGCAAATGATCGCGGCTGCCCGCGCCGGGTTCATGGCCCGCGGCATGGACGCCTACACCGCCACCCGCCAGGCCTACGCTGCCATCTTCGGCATGGTGCAGCAGCAGGCGGCCATGGTCTCGTTTATCGGCGCTTTTCGTTTGTTGGGAATTATGTTCTTGTGCGTGATCCCGCTGATCCTGCTGATGAAGAAACCGCGGCACACGGCGGGCGGGGCGCCGATGCATTGAAGTCTTGCTCGCGACATGACGAATGAAAAACACGGAGACGCAGAGACACAGAGGTCACAGATCAAGAAAACTCTGTGCCTCTGTGCCTCTGTGGCTCTGTGTTCGTCAGTCTTTTCAGGTTTATGAGGCGGCGCGGGCCGCTTCCCGCAATTGCGGCAGTACCTCGCGCTCGTAGATCTCCAGCGTCTTCTCTTCCTCGCCACACATGAGATAGATGTTGAACTGGGTGACGCCCAGCGAAGCCAGCCGCCGCAGCTTTTCCCGATGCGCCTCCACCGGGCCCACCACGCAGAAGCGGTCCACGACGTCATCGCTCACGAACTCCGCATTGTCGCTGCCTACCTCGCAATGGTGCTGGTAATCATACCCGCTGCGGTTCTGCACGTAGGAGGTCAGCGCCGCCGGCAACTGGTCCTGGGGATACTTCGCCAGCAAATCCATCACGTGGTTCGACACCAGCGCCGGGAACCAGCGCACGTGCTCGCGCGCCGTGTTCAAATCATCCGACACCCACACCGGCGCCGCCGCCATGATTTCGATCGTCTTGGGATCGCGGCCCGCTTCCTTGGCTCCCTGGCGTACGAAGCCCACGCACCATTCGATCAGGTCGGGATCGGCGAATTGCAGGATGACGCCGTCCGCCATGCGTCCCGCCAGGTTCAGCACCTTGGGCCCATATCCGGCGATCCACACCGGGGGCGCGCCCGGCGACCACGACATGCGCGTGGGCTGGCCGTCGTAATCGATCTCCTTGCCGGAGGTCAGCGCGCGGAATTGCTCGATGGCGCGCCCCAGTTCGGCAACCGACACCGGCTTCTTGCCGAGCACGCGCCGTGAGCTGTCGCCGCGGCCGATGCCGAGCTGCATGCGCCGGCCGGAGATCAGATCCAGGGTCGCGAACAGGCTGGCGGTCACGGTGATGTCGCGCACCGCCGGATTGGTGACGCACGGCCCGATCTTCATCTTGCGGGTGTTCGCGGCCATCAGCGTCATCAGCGGGAAGCAGTCCATCCACAGCACGTGCGAGTCGAAGATCCAGCCGTACTCAAAGCCCGCCGCCTCCGCCTGCCGCGTCAGGCTGACGATGCGCTCCACGGTCATGTCGGGCTTGAACGTGATGCCGAATTTCATCTGGACCCTCCCCACAGAACCCCCAAGAGGCGCGGATTCTAGCACAGAACCATTGCACCACCGAGACACCGAGTGCACCGAGATGCACCGAGGAACGGCCGCAAGCGCAGCCAAATGGAATTCCGTGCGACCGTTCTGCAAGTTGAGTCCGCAGGGACGGCAGAAAAAACTCATTTCGCCGCTGATCTTTTACGCTTGGACCGGACAGCCCGAATCTCAGCTTCAATGCAAGCGGTTCGAGGCCCTTCGAGCCGCAGGCGAGCCGCTTCCTTGCTATTCGCGCGAGCGCCCGTTGCGCTCTTGCTCTGCAGACTCTGCTGTGGGCCGTTTCCTCCGCAACTCGGCTTCCTCGACTAGCATAGCAGCATCACGATCGGCTTACCATTGGCGGTCAGCACCAGATCCTACTTTGTGCGCTGCATGTTACGCAACGTACGCCTGGATCGATTATGCAGCTGCGCGTACTCAAGAATTTCATGTTGCCGTCACCTTCGTACCGTTTTCTCGTGTGGCCAATTAAGCGAGGTCAAGCTTACAGTGCTTCCGCTTGCAGTTGACTGCCACATGCGATCGCGTAACGGGAGTGGTCGCCTAATGCGGCGGAAGTCTTGGCTCCTCACAGACGCTGCTTGGATTCGCTTCGCATTCAATGGCACGCTGCAGAGCCATTTTCAAACTGGCGACCTCTTTAGCCGGAGGCCTCATCATGGCATTCGACACCATCATTGCCAACGGCACTATTGCAACCGCTGTAGATACCTACAAAGCGGACATCGGCATCAGCGACGGCAAGATCAGCGCCATCGCCGCCTCGCTGCCGCGCGGGCAGGGCAAGAAATGCATCGACGCAAAAGGGAAGTACGTCTTCCCCGGCGGCATTGACGTCCACACCCATCTCGACATGCCGTTCGGCGGCACCACCAGCTCCGACGATTTTGCCACCGGCACGCGCGCCGCGCTCTACGGCGGCACCACCACGCTGATTGACTTCGCCATTCAGGGCAAGGGCCAGAGCCTGCGCACTGCCTTCGACACCTGGATGAAAAAGGCCGACGGCAAGGCGCACTGCGACTACGGCTTCCACTGCATCATCACCGACCTGCCCGACGCGCGCATTGAGGAAATGGGCCAGATGGTGCGCGAGGGCGTCTCGACCTTCAAGCTGTTCATGGCCTATCCCGGCGTGCTGATGCTCGACGACGGCAGCATCTTCAAGGCCCTGCGCGCGACCGCGAAGAACGGCGGCATGGTCTGCATGCACGCGGAAAACGGCAGCGCCATTGACGTGATCGTGCAGCAGGCGCTGGCGGAAGGAAAGACCGCGCCCAAGTATCACGCGCTCACTCGGCCCACGACGGCGGAAGCGGAAGCCGTGAGCCGCGCGATCGCACTGGCCGAGATGGCGGGCGCGCCGATGTACATCGTCCACCTCAGTTGCAACGACGCGCTGGAGAAAGTCCGCGAAGCGCGCGACCGCGGCCTGCCCGTGTACGCCGAAACCTGCCCGCAATATCTATATCTCTCGCTCGACAATTTCGACGCGCCGGGCTTCGAGGGCGCGAAGTACGTGTTCACGCCGCCGCTGCGCGAAAAGTGGCATCAGGAGAAACTCTGGCAGGGACTGAAGCACGACCAGTTGCAAGTGGTCTCCACCGACCACTGCCCGTTCTGCTACAAGGAGCAGAAGGAAATGGGCAAGGGCGATTTCACCAAGATTCCCAACGGCGGCCCCGGCATCGAGCACCGCATGAGCCTGGTTTATTCGGGTGGTGTCGCTACCGGTCGCTTCAGCGTCAACCGCTTCGTCGAACTCGTCTCCACCACGCCGGCGAAACTTTTCGGCCTCTACCCGCGCAAGGGCGCGATCGCCGTGGGGAGCGACGCCGACCTGGTGCTCTTCGATCCCAAGCGCAAGCACACCATCAGCGCCAAGACGCACCACATGCGCGTGGACTACAGCATGTTCGAAGGGATCACGGTCACCGGCATGCCGGACCTGGTGATGTCACGCGGGCGCGTGGTGGTGGAGGACGAGAAATTCCACGGCAAGCCGGGGAGCGGCAATTTCCTCAAGCGCGCCGCGTATTCGGGGACCTAGTCCCGAGTCGCGAGTCCCGAGTCGCGAGAGTGATCCTCGGGACTCGGGACACGGGACTCGCAACTGCTCAGTGCTGCTGATATTCGTACTCGCGGTAGAGCGTGTACACCAGGTTTGCGGTGGCGCCCGCAACCTTCTCCTGGTAGGAGGTATCGACAATCTGGATTCGGCCGTGCTGTTGTTCCGCGAGGTGTTCGGCCTCTTCCTTGGTTTCGGCATCGCCCTTGAAATCGCGCCAGCCGCCGGCGGCCGCGGCAGGATCGAAGGCAAACACGAGAAATCGTTTCAAAGCCATGTTCGGCCTCCTTGAGGAGTGCGGCAGGATTTTAGCAGGTCGCCTATTCGTTTTCTTCCCCCTTCTGCTATGATTGCGGGCTTCCCGACATCGGGACTGCTATGGGGGAGACTTGCCTAGCCAGCGACAGGTGAGATGGGCGCAATTGCGCGTGGGTCTGGTCGTCATCTTCGCCAGCATTACGCTGGCGGTTCTGGTTTTCCTGATGACCGGCCCGAGCGGGATGTTCACCAAGAAAATCGTGGTCAAGGCGTACTTCGACAACGCTGGCGGACTGCGTGTCGGCGCCCCCGTGCGCCTGGAGGGCGTTGACGTGGGCAACATTACCGCCATCACGGTGGTCCCCAGTCACGGCCTGACACCGGTCGAGGCCAGCTTGAAGCTGAGCATGAAGTACAACGGCGCGCTGAAGAAGGACTCGGTCGCGAGCCTCTCCACCGCCGGCGTGCTCGGCGAAACCTTTGTGGACGTTGACAGCCGCGCCGCCTCCGGCGCCCCCGCCCAGAACGGCGACACGCTCCCCACCAAGGTCAGCCCGCAATTGCAGGACGTGGTGCGCGCCAGCCAGGGCACGCTGGAAAACGTGGACATCCTGGTGCGGCGCGTGGACCGCATCCTCACCCAAATCGAGAGCGGCAACGGTTCCATCGGCAAGCTGATCTACGACGAGAAGCTCTACGAACGCCTCAATACCACGCTGACCGAAGTGCAGCGAATGGTGACGCAGATCAGCGAAGGCAGGGGCAGCGTCGGCAAGCTCATCAACAGCGACGAGCTCTACAACAAAATGAAAGCTTCCCTCGACAGCCTGGACAAGATCATTGACGAGATCAACCAGGGCAAGGGCAGCGTGGGCAAGTTCCTGAAGGATCCGTCGCTGTTCGACAACGCCAATGCGACCATCGCCAAGGCCAACACGCTGATGGGCGACATCAACGCCGGCAAGGGCGCGCTCGGCAAGTTCGCCGCCGATCCGGAGTTCGCCCGCAAGCTCGACAACACCATGACCAAGCTCTCCTCGATCGCCGACAAGATCGATTCCGACAAGGGCACCGCCGGACTGTTCCTCACCGATCCCAAGGTTTACAACAACACCGATCAGATGCTGGTGGAGACCCGCAACCTGGTGAAAGCCATTCGCGAAAATCCCAAGAAGTACCTGACCATCCACTTCAAGGTGTTCTGAGCTTGCACGCTGGGTAACTTAGCTAATATACTTAGCTAAGTATGTACACGGTTCATCAGGCCAAAACCAACCTGTCTCGCCTCATTGCCGAAGCCCAAAACGGCAAAGAAGTGGTGATTGCGCGCGGCAAGACCCCGGTTGCCAAGCTGGTTGCGGTCGGCAGCAGCCGCAAGAAGCGCGTTCCCGGAAAATACAAGGGCCGCATCTCCATTAAGCCCTCGTTCTTCGACCCCATGACTCCCGAGGAGTTGAAGGACTGGGGTTACGAGTGAAAGCCTTGCTCGACACGCATGCGCTGCTTTGGTGGTTGTCAGACGATCCGTCACTGTCGGCCAGAGCACGCCGCGCAATCACGGCGGCCGACAATGAAATCTTCGTCTCCGCAGCCTCCGTCTGGGAGCTGGCAATCAAGAACAAGAAAGGCAGGCTGGACGTTCAGGACCTGCTTGATCGCTTGCCGCAGGAAATCGAGGAGGAAGGCTTCCTGGTACTGCCCATCTCCATCGAACACGGGCTGCGGGCGGGAGCGCTTCCCGAGCACCACCGCGATCCGTTTGACCGCATGTTGATCGCGCAGGCGCAGGCGGAGCATCTTCCCATCGTCAGCAATGACACCGTGTTTGACAGTTACGGCATCAAGCGCATCTGGTGACCGGGGTCGCGCGACAGAATCACCGCGCCGGCGCAGGTAAAGATTTGTCAGCCCGGGCGCTGTGTCCTTGCGCCCGTCGTTCCCGCGACCGTAAACTCGTTAGTTTTGCAGAATCCACAGTGAGGTCCCAGATGCGCACTCTTCGATTTCTTTCTGTTTTCCTGCTGCTGGCTGCCGTCTCGCTGGCGCAGCAGACCAAAACTCCCGCCAACCCCACCGGCCTGGCGCTTCCGCCGGACCTGCCCAGCATTCCCGCCTTCGACATCACCGCCCTGGACAAGGCGGCCGATCCCTGCGTTAACTTCTACCAATATGCTTGCGGCGGCTGGATGGCGAAGAACCCCATTCCTCCCGACCAGGCCATCTGGGGACGCTTCAGCCAACTCCAGGAGCGCAATCGCGACGTCCTGCGCGCCATCCTGGAAGTTGCCGCCAAGCCCGACCCCAAGCGCAGCGCGGTCATGCAGAAGATCGGCGATTTCTACGGCTCCTGCATGGATGAGCAGAAGGCCAACGCTCTCGGCGCCAGGCCGCTGCAGCCCGAATTCGACGCGATCAGCAAGATCGCCAGCCGCCAGGACCTGATCAAGACCATCGCCCACCTGCAGAGCATCGGCGTGGGCGCGCTGTTCCGCTTCGGTCCGGAGACGGACATGCACAATTCCACCATGACGATTGCCGGCGTTTACCAGGGCGGCCTGAGTCTTCCCGATCGCGATTACTACCTGAAGGAAGACGCCAAGTCAGTCGAAACCCGGCAGAAATACGTCGAGCACGTCGGCAAGATGTTCGAACTGCTCGGCGACAATCCCCAGACGGCGTCGGCCGAGGCGAAAACGGTCATGAATATCGAGACCATGCTGGCGAAGCCCGCCTTGGACCGCGTCGCCATGCGCAAGCCCGAGAACCGCGACCATGCCATGAGCCCGAAACAACTGGCGGAACTGGCGCCCGCCTTCGAGTTCACACAATACTTCGCCGCTACCGGCGCTCCGGCAATCACCAAGGTCAACGTAGTCCCGCCCGATTTCTTCAAGCAGGTCAACGCGCAGCTCGACAGCGTGCCGCTCGGCGACTGGAAAACCTACCTGCGCTGGCATCTGGTGCGGGTCTACGCGCCCTGGCTCTCCGCTCCGTTTGTGAGCGAGCAATTCGGATTCTTCAATCACTACCTGGAAGGGCAGCAGGAGCAGCAGGCGCGCTGGAAGCGCTGCGTACGGATCACCGACTTCCGGCTGGGCGAAGCGCTGGGACAGCCCTACGTGGATTTGACCTTCGGCGTGGAGGGCAAGCAGCGCACGCTCAAGATGGTGCAGGCCATCGAGAAGGCCATGGGCGAAGACCTGCAGATGCTCTCCTGGATGACCCCGGAAACCAAGAAAGCCGCGGCCGTCAAGCTGGCGGGCATCAGCAATAAAATCGGATATCCCGACAAGTGGCGCGATTACTCCAAGCTCGACATCATCCGCGGCGACTTCCTCACCGATCTGGAACGCGCCGACAATTTCGAGCGTCATCGCCAGTTGAACAAGATCGGCAAGCCCACCGACAAGCTGGAGTGGGGCATGTCGCCGCCCACGGTGAACGCTTATTACAATCCGACGCAGAACAACATCAACTTTCCCGCGGGCATTCTTCAGCCGCCGTTCTATGACAACAAGATGGACGACGCGGTGAACTTCGGCGGCATCGGCGCGGTGATCGGGCACGAGTTGACGCACGGCTTCGATGACCAGGGCAGCAAGTATGACGCCGCCGGCGACCTGCGCGACTGGTGGACGCCGACCGACAAGGCGGAGTTCCAGCAGCGCACCAAGTGCATCTCCGACGAGTACGACCAGTTCGTCGCGGTGGACGATGTCCACCTCAAGGGGGCGCTCACCCTGGGCGAGAACACCGCCGACAACGGCGGCATCCGCATATCCCTGATGGCTCTGCGGAACAAGATGGCGGAGGAAAAGCACACGCCCAAACCGATTGACGGCCTCTCGCCGGAACAGCGCTTCTTTATTTCCTACGCGCAGGTGTGGTGCCAGAACGTTTCTCCCGCTCAGTCGCGGCTGCGCGCGCTCACCGACCCGCACTCGCCCGGGAAGTACCGAGTGAACGGCGTGGTGTCAAACATGCCGGAATTCCAGCAGACCTGGGGCTGCAAAGCCGGTCAGCCGATGGTCCGCGAAAACGCCTGCCGCGTCTGGTAACAGCCGCTCGTGCTTCATGAAAAAAGCCCGGCATGCCGGGCTTTTTTTCTGAAACTGAAACTGATTAAACTCAGAACAGAATGAACCTTTTCTTCTTTTTCAGCTTCTGTTTTGCCGCGGTTTCCTCCGCGGTGGTAAAAACCGGCGCCGTCTGGTTGGAGCTGGCGCCGGAATCCACGAAGCCCGGCTTGATATCGATGTACGCCTGCTCCCGCAGCTTGGTGAGGTACTCGCGCAGGGCGGGCTGCAGCTTCTCGTAGTAGAGCGCTTCCTGGATGTTCGGTTCCACCGCTTTCATCGGAGGCACGCCCGCCGGCAAGTGCTCGGTCACCTTCAGGATCACGAATCCCTGCTTGGTGCGGATCACGCCGGTGACGTCGCCGGGCTTCATGGCGAAGGTACGGTCTTCCAGTTCCTTGGCCATGGTGCCGCGCTTGAACTCGCCCAGGTCGCCTCCCTGGGCCGCCGACGGCCCCTCGGAATACTTTTTCGCCACCTCTTCAAAGAACTCGCCCTTGCGGATGGCCGCCAGCGCCTCGTCGGCCTTCTTTTGCGCCGCTTCCAGGCGCTGGGCGTCGGGCAGCGCGGGATTGTTCTTGTCCACGCTGGGCTGCTGCGTCGAGACCAGAATCTCGCTCAGCCGCACCGTCTCCGCCCGCGTGAATTCCTTCTGGTGCTCATCGTAGAACTGCTTCACCTCTTCCGGCTTGATCTGGACGTGGGAGCCGACTTCGCGCTGGATGACCTGCTGGGTCACGATCTGGTTCTTGAGGTTCTGCTTGAAGTCCTCATAGGAGACGCCTTGCGACTCGGCCGATTTTTGCAGCGCCTCCATGCTGTCCAGGTTCATGGATTTGCGGATCTCGTCCAGGCGCTTGATTACCTCCGTGTCTCCGGTGATGCCCAAGTCCTGCGCCTTCTGCACCAGCAATTGCTGGTCGATCATGTCGCGCAGGATGTCCTTGTTGCGCTTGGACTGCTCCTGGTCGGAGGCGGCGCCGGTGCCGAACTTCTCGCGCACTTCCTGTTTCGTCTGGTCAAGGCTTTTAATCAACTCGGAACGGGTGATGATGGCGCCGTTGACGCGCGCGATGATCTCCTCGATCACGGTATCGGCGGCGAAAGCGGCGGCGCACACCATGCACACGCCCGCCAACAGGATTGCGGATCTGTTTATGCTGATTCTCATGGGAAACTACAACCTACTCCGCTTTCTCGGGACTGTACCTGAATTTTACATGGGCGGGGCAGTGACGGGCCAGCGCCGGACAAGGTTTTTGCTATGCTTCCAATTCGCCGAGGTCGCGCATGAGAATTCGTGTCGTCCTGTTCGGGCTTCTGTTCGCCGCCATCACCGCCGGCGCGCAAAACGCCGGTGAAAAAATTCCCGGCCTGCCGCAGCTCAATGCCATGGCCGCGCGCTTTGCGCCCACGCCGCTGCGCGTGGACACCAGCCGCCTCTCTTCCGGCGACCAGAAAGCGCTGGTCAAGCTGATCGAGGCGGCGCGCATCCTGAATCCCATTTTCATGAACCAGCTGTGGAGCGGCGACCTCGCCCTCTACAAGAAACTCCAGGCCGACAAGACTCCTCTGGGCCAGGCGCGCCTGCATTATTTCTGGATCAACAAGGGCCCCTGGTCCGATCTGGACGAATACCGCGCGTTCATCCCCGGCGTGCCCGCGCGCAAGCCGCTGGGCGCCAACTTCTATCCCGAAAGCATGACCAAGGCCGACTTCGAAAAATGGGCCGCCGCGCTCCCGCCCGAGAACCAGGAGCAGGCCAAGGGCTTCTTCACTGTCATCCATCAGCGCGGCGCGTACATCAGCCTCATGCCCTATCACCTGGAGTACGGCGCCGACCTCGCAAAATGCGCCGCGCTCCTCCGCGAGGCCGCCGCGCTCACCGACAACGCCATCGCTCAAGCACTTTCTCAGCCAGCCGCGCCGACGCCTTCCTCTCCAACGACTACTACGAGAGCGACGTCGCCTGGATGGACCTGGACGCGCCGCTCGATATCACCATTGGCCCCTACGAGACCTACACCGACGAACTGTTCGGCTACAAGGCCGCGTACGAGGCCTACATCAACGTCCGCGACGATGCCGAATCGGCCAAGCTCGCCGCCTTCGGGCACGCGCTGCAGACGGTCGAGAACAATCTTCCCGAGGACGCGCAGTACCGCAACCCGAAGCTCGGCGCCGGCGCTCCTATCCGCGTGGTCAACCAGATCATCGCCAGCGGCGACGGCGCGCACGGCATCACCACGACCGCCTACAACCTGCCCAACGATGAGCGCGTGGTGCAGCAAAAGGGCTCGAAGCGCGTGATGCTGAAGAACGTGCAGCAAGCCAAGTTCCGCACCGTGCTGATCCCCATCGCCACGCGCATGATCATGGAGCGGGAGCGCGCCGACGTCAGCTTCGAACAGTTCTTTACCCACACCCTGGCACACGAGCTCATGCACGGCCTCGGCCCGCACCAGATCACGATCAACGGGCAGCCTTCCAATCCCCGCCAGCAACTCAAAGAGCTGTACAGCGCGATCGAAGAAGCCAAGGCCGATGCCACCGGCCTGTGGGCGCTGCAGTACATGATGGACCACGCCAAAGAGCTCAATCTCACCAGTGTGCTGCGCACCGGACCGGCGGCCGAGCGCCAGCTCTACACCACTTTCCTGGCGTCGTCATTCCGCTCGCTGCGTTTCGGCAGCGGCGATGCCCACGGCAAGGGCATGGCGATGCAGTTCAACTACATCGTTGACCGCGGCGGATTCGTGCAGCAGCCCGACGGCACCTTCGCCGTGGATTTCATGAAAATCAAGCAGGCGGTCAGAGGCCTTACCCATGACCTGCTGACGGTGGAAGCGACCGGCGACTACGCCGGCGCGCAGAAGATGCTGGCGCTGGCGGTGATCCGCCCCAACGTCGCCCGGCAATTGACCAAACTCGACAACGTGCCGGTGGACATTGAGCCCGTATTCGTCACCGCCGACGAGCTGGCGCCGGAGGGAGGCAAGAAGGCGGTGACCAAGCATAAGGGCAAGTCGTCGAACTCGCGCCGCCAGCGCCGGCCGCAGCAGTAGCGCTCGCCGGCGCATGTCACCCATCACCAATTCCGCCAGGTTTTATAATTGCGATATCCGGCATGTCCTCCACCGCCACGCCTCCGCGCACGCCTTCCGTGCCTCCTCCGCCGCGGTTCCAGCAGCGCGCCAGGGATTTCTGGGCGAGCGTCAGCGAAGGCCTGGAGCTCAACCAGCTCTGGTCGCAGTTCGTGCACGAGGCGCGCACCAGCTACGGGCTCTACTCGCGCGAGCTCAAGAGCGACAACGTGGAAGGACTGAGCCGCCGCCACCGCGCCTGGGCCGTCAGCAAGCAGCTTTTTTGGGCTGTCCTGATGAAGCTCTCGCCTGCCCGGCGCGTAATCCTGCTGGCGGCGGTTGCGCTGCTGGTGATTCCCGTAATCGAGTTCCAGGTCTCCAACAAGGGAGTGAACGTCGGCGGGACCAGCCTGGCATTCTGGGGCGGCGTGCTGCTGCTTCTGCTGCTGGTGCTGGAAATCGCCGACCGCGTCATCATGAAGCGCGACCTCGAGATCGCGCGCGAGATCCAGCACTGGCTGGTGCCCGCAACACCGCCGCAGATCCCGGGTCTGGAGGTGGCATTTGTGTCGCGTCCGGCCAACACTGTCGCCGGCGATTACTACGACGTTGTGCCGATGCAGTTTGATGGCGACGGCCCGAACGTGCTGCTGGCGGTGGCCGATGTGGCCGGCAAGAGCCTGCCGGCGGCGCTGCTGATGGCGACCTTCCAGGCCAGCCTGCGCACCCTGGCGACCACCGCGCGCTCGCTGCCCGAACTGGTGCGCGGCGTGAACCGCTACTCGTGCGCGCACAGCCTCGGCGGGCAGCGCTTCACCACCGCCTTCCTGGCGCGCCTGAATCCGGCGACCGGCGAGCTGATCTACACCAACGCCGGCCACAATGCGCCGCTGCTGTGGCGCGCCTCAGGAACGCTGGAGCGCCTCGACGTCGGCGGCATTCCCCTCGGCATTCAGAGTGAATACGCCTACGAATGCGGCAGCAGCATCCTGCGCCACGGCGACATGCTGGTGATTTTTACCGACGGCGTGGTGGAGGCGGTCAACGAGCGCGGCGAGGAGTACGAAGAAAGCCGTCTCATCCCGCTGGTCGAGCGCTGCTCCGGCAAGGGGGCGCAGGGATTGGTGGACAGCCTGACGTTCGAGCTGAAACTTTTCGGCGGCCAGGCCAGCCAGCACGACGACATCACCTGCATGGCGGTGAGGATGGTTTGAGGTTCCGTGAGGGGCAATAATCAATCCTTGGTGTACTTGTTCCTCTTCTTCTCGTCGAAGCGCTGCAAGCCAAGCTGAATCAGGCGGTCAATCAGGTCGGGATACGATATACCCGAGGCCGCCCACAGCTTGGGGTACATGCTGATGGAGGTGAAGCCGGGCATGGTGTTGATCTCGTTGACGAAGATGCGGCCGGACTTGGGGTCCATGAGGAAATCCACGCGCGCCAGGCCGGAACAATCCACGGCGAGGAACGCCTTTACCGCCATCTCCTGCACTTTTTTCTGCTGCGCCCGCGTCAGTTTCGCCGGAATGATGAGCTTGGAACCTTCATCGATGTACTTGGCGTTGTAATCGTAGAATTCGGCCGCCGGAACCACTTCGCCTGCGACCGACGCCTGCGGGTCGTCGTTGCCCAGCACTGAGCACTCGATTTCCCTGGCGCGTCCCGCCTTCCCGCCGACTCCCTGCTCGACGACGATCTTGCGATCGAATTTGGCCGCCTCGTCCATGGCCGCAGCCAGCTCGCTGCGGTCGTGGACCTTGGAGATTCCCACCGAGCTGCCAAGATTGGCGGGCTTCACGAACACCGGGTACTTCAGCGCCTTCTCGATCTCGCGCCGCACCTTTTTCGGATTACCCTCCCATTGCGAGCGCAGGACGGTGACGTGCTTCACCATCTCCAACCCCGCCTGGCGGAACAGGCGCTTCATGACGTCCTTGTCCATGCCGGCGGCGGAGCCGAGCACGCCCGCGCCGACATAGGGAATGTCGGCCAGTTCCAGCAGCCCCTGGATGGTGCCGTCCTCGCCGAAGGTGCCGTGCAGCACGGGAAAAATGACGTCCACGTTGATGGCGCGATCGCTGGAGCGTCGGTGGGGAAGGTCCAACTCGAACGGCTCCAGATCGTGCCCCGGCACCGGCGGCACCATCACCGACTCGCCTTTGGCCAGCACCGCAGCTCCGGGGGTGGAGTCGGGATCACCGGCGCGTAAATGCCGTTCCTCTTTATGCTCGCCGCGCAGCAGGCGATCGGCATGATCGGCGGTGAGCCAGCGGCCGTCTTTGGTGATGCCGATGGGCACGACCTCGTACTTGCTCTTGTCGATGGCTTCCACCACCGATGCCGCCGACAGCAGCGACACCTCGTGCTCGCCGCTGCGCCCGCCGAACAACACGCCTACGCGAATCTTTTTTGCCATGATGGAAAAATAAATCGGGATGAGAGGGAACGCAATGGCGTGGAAGAGTCGTTAGTCGTTGGTCGTTCGCCGATCGCGGTTAGAGCTGCCATCTCGGGTTGCTTCCGGCCAACGACCATCGACCAACGACCATCGACCATCGACCATCGACCGCCTTACGCTTCCACCCAGTTCGTTCTCTCCACAATCGTCGGCGGCTCGTAGGTCTGGCCCCTCGCCAGGCGGCGATCTTCGCGCTTGGAAGCCCACAACAGCACCGGGCCGAGGAAGGCGCGGGTGCTGCGGGCGGCGAGGCCGAATTCCTTCTCCACTTCCTTGCGCAGCGTGCGGATCTGCTGGCTGATGCTCTGGTTGGCGTGCTTCAGCCGCTTTTCCATCGCCCACAGCGAGGCGTTGTAGGCGCTCTTCAACTGCTTCACTTCCCACTCGAAGCGGGCGCGGACGCGCAGGTCGGGGTAGTTCTTGTAGCGCATCCAGCCCTGCAGCATGGTCTGGCAGATGCGGAACACGCTGGGGCCATTGCGCTCGAAATCGCGCCAGAAGGCCCAGTCGAGAAACTTCTTGGAATCGTCGCGCGAGATGGCCGCGTGCCGGAAGTTGAACTTGTACTGCCCGTGGATGTCGGCGAGGTCCACGTCGAGCATGCGGTGTTCGTCGGTCATCTGCTGGAACAGCGGCGTGCCCGGGACGGGCGTGTAGAGCATGAACTGGTGGAAGTCGGTCTGGTGGGCGATGGCGTGCTCGACCTCGGCGCGGATGTTCTCCGGCGTGTGGTGCTCCATGCCGACAATGGTCGAGCCCAGCGTCTTGATGCCGTGCTGGCGCAGCTCGCGGGTCAAGCTCAGGGTGTCGGCGCCGTTGAGTTTGGCGTAGCCCGACGTTTCCGATTCCAGGCCCATCCACATCCAGGAGACGCCCAGTTCCACCAGCTCCTCCATGGTGTATTTGCGGATCGCGTTGGCGGAGGAGAACACGTAGAGCGCCCAGGGCTTGTTCTCCTGCTTCATGCGCGCCAGCAGTTGCATGGCGCGCGGGCGGTTGAGCAGGAAATTTTCGTCCATGACGAAGAACGATCGGGTGTGCAACGCGTCCGCGGACTGCCGCATCACCTCGAACAGCTCGTCGCCCGTTTCATAAAAATTGACCGACTTGCCCTTGCCGCCGAAGAACGCCGAGGTGGTGCAGAAGTTGCAGCCCATGGGACAGCCGACCGAGGGAATGATGGTGGCGGCGGTGGTTTTCCTCGATTCCGGCACGCGCAAGCCCATGACGCGCAGTTGAAAGGCCGACATGATCGGCGGATGCTGGATGGGCGCGCTGGCATCCTCGCCGAGATAGCGGCGCATCCACGCGATGCCCTCGCCCTTCACGATGTGGTCGGCGTCGAGCATGTCCTCCACGCCCGGAATTCCTGCCACGTGACCACCGACAATGATCTTCGAGTTCGGCGAAAACTGGCGCACGATCCGGCACATCTCGCGGGCCTTGCCGATGTTCGGGATGATGGCCGAGATACCCACGATGTCGTACTGCTCCTTCGTTACCTCGCGCTGGAAATGCTCGAGCGTCGGGAAGTCCAGCACGGTGCACGGCGCGGAGATATTGTGCTGGATCATGGTGATGCCCCAGGAGCGATGGAACATGCGCAAGGAGAAGCTGCCCTGGGCGCGCGTCACCTGGTTGTGATAGAGCTCCATGGGGTTGATGGCGCGGCTGCCGAACTCGTCGTCCTGCGCGTAGGGCCCGAATACGGAGGTGAGCAACACTTTGGCCCGAGAGCCCTTGGGGTGGGTTTCCACTAATACGCTCCTCATCGAATGGGAATCGCCCAACGATAATCGAATGGTGCTCTCTCAACCATATGCGCCGGCGGCGGCAAGCCCAAGCACAAAACGGCCTTGTCACAATAGTGTGTGACGCATGGCCACCCCGGCTGTTTGACGAAACTTTGCCGCCCCGATGTGCGTATCCCCGGTTGTGAGCAGGATGCACAGCGGCTTTCGTCTGCGCGAGCCGGCTGTGGTCGCGCTGCAAACCATGCGCGCCCATAAGCTGCGCTCCTTTCTCATGCTGCTGGGCATCATCCTGTCGGTTTCCACCCTTATCCTGGTGGTCGCGCTGATCGAGGGCACGAACCGCTACATCGCCGACCGCGTCGCCAACATGGGTTCCAACGTCTTCCTGGTCCACCAGTTTCCCATCATCACCAACGCCGCCGATTTCGTGAAGGCGCAGCGCCGCAATCGCAAGATCACCTGGGAAGACTACGAGGCGATGCATGACGGCTTGAAGCTCCCCAACCAGGTGGGAGTCGAGGTGAGGAAGAACGGCAAGGTCAAGAGTGCCACCGACAGCCTGGAAGACGTTTCCATCCGCGGTGTCACCGCCAACATCGGGCAGATGGACATCGAGGAGCCGCAGAGCGGGCGCTATATCACCGATGGCGATAACGATCACCGCACCTTGACTGCCTTCATCGGCAGCGAAACCGCCAACCGGCTTTTCCCCAACCTCGATCCCATCGGCAAGCTGGTTTCCGTGGACGGCCGCGAATACGAGATTGTCGGCGTCGCCAAGGCGATCGGCACCGTCCTCGGCCAGTCCCAGGACAATTTTGTCTATATACCCATCCTGACGTATCTCAAACACTACGGGCACGACCGCAGCCTGTCGGTCAACATTCAATGCCGGGGCGCGGAATGGATGGAGCAGACTAAGGACGAGGTCCGCGCGCTCATGCGGGCGCGCCGCCACCTCGCTCCCGGCGGCGAAGACAGCTTCGGCATCATTTCCTCCGATACCATCATGGGCCTGTGGAAGAACCTGACGGCGGTGCTCGCCTCCAGCATGGTGGGGATCGTCAGCGTCTTCCTGGTGATCGGCGGCGTGGTCATCATGAATGTCATGCTGGCCAGCGTCACCGAGCGCACCCGCGAGATCGGCGTGCGCAAGTCCATTGGCGCCCGCCGCCGCGACATCCTCTTGCAGTTCATGGTGGAGTCGTCGGTCATGTCCGCCGTCGGCGGCGCCATCGGAGTCACCGTGGCCTGGGCCGGCGCCGTGATCCTGCGCAACACCACCTCGGTTCCCATGGCCGTACCCATCTCTGCCGTCATCATTGCCCTCACCGTCTCCACCGCGGTGGGCCTGTTTTTTGGAATTTATCCGGCACGCAAGGCCGCCAAGCTCGATCCGATCGAGGCGCTGAGGTTTGAAACGTGAACGAAAAACACAGAGTCGCAGAGACACAGAGTTGCCAGAGGATTTGTTCTTCTGGGGCCCTCTGTGCCTCGGTGTCTCTGTGTTCATCTTTTTGCCGATGAGCGCCATACAACCACAAATCGACTCTTCCTGCGCCACCTGGATCTGGGCGAGAACGCCCGCATGGCGTTCACCACCCTGCGCGAGCACAAAAGGCGCTCCTTGCTCACTGTGCTCGGGGTGATCATCGGTGTCACCGCCCTGATCGCCGTCGGTTCCATCGTGGTCGGTCTCGACCGCGATGTCCGTGCGTTCCTCGAGGACTACGGAACCAACACGCTGTTTGTCTTCCGTTGGGACATCGGATTTCACGTCGGCCGCCGCACCGCGGAGGAACGCATGCGCAAGCCGCTCACGCTGGAGGACGCGCTCGCCATCAAGGAGGAGTGCCCGGCGGTCAAGAACACCACCGTCGAAGTGTTCCAGCGCTTCGACCGCCGCACCGGGCCGGTGAGCGCGCGCTACAAGGGCAACGAAGTTTTCAATGTGGATCACAACGGCACGCTGCCGTCCTGGACCGAGGTGTACAACGGGCACCTGCTGAAGGGACGGTTCTTCAATGATGGCGAAGACCTCCACCGCGTGGATGTCGCCGTCATCGGCTACGACCTGCAGGACGGCCTGTTTCCCGGCGAAGACCCCATCGGCAAGGAAATCATCGTCGACGGCGTTTCCTACCGCGTCGTCGGCGTGCTGGAGAAACGCAAGGGACAGTTTTTCCGCGACGAGTCCGCCGACAAGACCATCCAGGTCCCGTATCACAGCTACCGCAAGCACCATCCCACGTACGACGAGCACTTCATCGGCGTCGAAGCCTTTCCCGGACAGAAGGCGGCGGCCGAAGACGAAGTGCGCGGCCTGCTGCGCCGCTTCCGCAAGGTTCCTTTCGACAAGCCCGATAACTTCGCCGTCACTTCCGCCGAGGCCATGGCAGCGCAGTTCCGCCAGATCATGGGGGCCATCGGCTTGATCACGGTGGTCGTCAGTTCCATCGGACTTCTGGTGGGCGGGGTCGGGGTCATGAATATCATGTTGATGTCGGTCACCGAGCGCACCCGCGAGATCGGCGTGCGCAAAGCCGTCGGCGCCCGCCGCGGCGACATCATCCGCCAGTTCCTGATCGAGGCCGTCACGCTCACCGGCATGGGCGGCGCGATCGGCGTCTTGATCGGAGTCGGCATCAGCGTGATCATCAATCTGACCATGCCGAAACTTCCCTCCGCCGTGCCGCCTTGGGCGATCGTGCTGGGCGTCGGCTGTTCCATGAGTGTCGGCCTGTTCTTCGGCATCTATCCGGCGTGGAAGGCGGCCAAGCTGGACCCGGTCGAAGCGCTGCGCTACGAGTGAGGGATTCCGCAATTCGGAGTGTTCCGGGGCGGGAAGGGGCTAGCGGGCCTCGGTGGCCGGCGGGTCGGGTTTGGTTTCGGGCGGAGGCGCAGGCTTCTTCTGCTTGTCTTTTGGCTGCTTGGCGCGTAGTTTCGCCTGCGCATGATGAGCGCCACCGCCGGCCTGGTATCCGCGCGTACGCCCGCGCGCGCCCAAGCTCACGGCCGCGCTCAAGAACAGCACGACGACAAGAAACCGCGCGAACACGGCTATAGACAGCTTTCCAAACATGACCGGATTCGAATATGGTCTACTTTCGCGTCGAAAAAGTAAATAGCTGTTTCAGGGTAGCGGGGTAGCGGGTCAGGCGGATGGGGCACAGCAAGCGGAAACAGGCGGTAATCGCGGGTTTGTGGCTGGCGCTGATCGCGGCGGCGGTGGTGGGGCTGGTGTTGACGCGGCCGTCGGCGCCGCCGCCCAGCCGTTTCCGCGCTCCTCGCGGGGCATGGGCGCGGCTGCGCAGCCTGGTGGACCAAAAGCCGCTGGAGACCGCGCGCGCCCTGGCGGCACAGGCGTGGACGCGGGAAGAACATCCGCTGGCGCGGCGTGCCTTGAGCGTGGCCGATGATGCGGTGGACCTGGCGTTCGCGACGGCCTTGCGCGATGCCGCGTCGCATCCCACGCCGCCGACCGAGGAAATCCGCAAGATCACGGCGCACCTGAAGGATGCGGAAACCAGTGTACTGGCCGACCAGGATGCGATCGAGGCGCTGCAGGAGTCGAAATCGAAGAACGACCCCGAGGTACAGCAGGAGATCGCGCTGGCGCAGGCGCAGTTGGCACTTAACCAGGAGGATGTCGCCAACACCCGGCAGGACCTGATACGTGCCGGAGGAGATCTGCAGGGCGCGCTGAAGCGGATGCTGGACGCGCACCTGGCAACGCATGCGCCGGTGAATCTGCCGAACGCGCCGCCGTTTGCGGAATCGTGGGCGCTGGCTTCGCACCTGCGTACCTGGCAATTGCTACGCGGCAAGTTGCAGCAACTGGCGTCGGCATCGCAACAGGCGTCGCAGGCCGCCGCCGCGCTGTCCAAGGCGCACGACGAATTGGAGGCGCGCGTCGAGCAGCAGAAATCGGGTGAAGAAAAGAGCATGAGCGCCGCGGTGACGGCGGTCCGCCGCACCAGCGAAGACACCAAGAGCCTGGCGGACTACGACCGACGCATCCAGGACCAGCAGGACCTGAGCGAGATTTACCGCGACTGGGGCGCAGTGGTTGCCATCCGGCAGCGCGCGAGCGTGCACGGAATCATCCTGGACCTGTTGTGGATCCTGCTCATCTGCCTGGTGGCGTTCGTGGCGCTGGCGGCGATCGGGCGCTTCGGGGCGTCGCTGGACGCGGAACGAAAACGCCTGCGCAGCCTGCAGTTCGCGGTGCGCCTGGCAGTGCAGATGGTGGCGGTGCTGGTGATCGTGATCGTGCTGCTGGGATCGCCGGGGCAGTTGACGACGGTGATCGGGCTGGCGGGCGCGGGGCTGACGGTGGCGCTGAAGGACTTCATCGTCGCCTTTTTCGGCTGGTTCGTGTTGATGGGCAAGAACGGCATCCGCGTGGGCGATTGGGTGGAGATCAATGGCATCGGCGGCGAGGTGGTGGAGATCGGGTTACTGCGCACGGTGCTGCTGGAGACCGGGCAGTGGAGCGACGCGGGACATCCCACCGGGCGCAAGGTGGTGTTCGTCAACAGCTTCGCGGTGGAAGGGCACTACTTCAATTTTTCCACCACCGGGCAGTGGCTGTGGGACGAGATCCAGGTGCTGGTCCCGAGCGGCGAAGACCCGTACCGGGTGCTGAAGTCGGTGCAGGAGTTGGTTACGGCGGAAGACGCAAGAAAACGTGCGGCAGGCGGAACAGGAATGGCAAAAGGTAGCGCGGAGCCAGGCGCTGCAATCGTTCTCGGCGGCGCCCGCCATCAATGTGAAGCCCACCAACATGGGCGTGAACATCACGGTGCGATACATTACGCGCGCGCACGAACGCTTTGAAATGCGCTCGCGGCTGTACCGGGCAATCGTGGAACTGCTGCACACCAAGGGCGCTCGGAACACGGTGAAAACGGACGCGTCAGACGCGGGGTAAGGCGGCGGATGGAGCTTCTTGAAGAGCTGAGGCAAGCGATCATTGACGGCATGCCGGACCGTGCCGCCGAGGCGGCGCGTCGGGCCGTGGAACAAGGCGTCGAGCCCGGGCAGGCGCTCGATCAGGCTTGCGTGCCCGCCATGGATTACGTTGGGCAACGATTCGGATGCCACGAAATGTACCTTCCCGACGTGATGGCGGCGAGCGAAGCGATGAAGGCGGCGGTGGCCGTGCTGGAACCGGAGATGCGTCGCCGTGGCAGCGAGCGGAAGACGCGCGGAACGGTCGTGCTGGGCACGGTGAAAGGCGATATTCACGAAATCGGGAAATCGCTGGTGGCGATCATGCTGTCGGCGGCCGGATTCCAGGTGCACGATCTGGGAGTCAGCGTTGCGACCGAAGCTTTCGCGGCCAAGATCCGCGAAGTGGATGCCGACATCGTGGGTGTTTCCGCCCTGCTGACCACTACCATGACCGTGCAAAGAAACGTGGTGGAGTCGCTCGACCGCGAAGGGCTGCGGCCACGGGTAAAGATCATGGTCGGCGGGGCGCCGGTAACACGCAAATGGGCGGACGAGATCGGCGCCGACGGTTACGCCAAGAATGCCTCGGAAGCGGTGACGCTGGCGCGGGATTTTATGACAGCCAAGTTGGGCGCATGCCGGTGAGACCGAAACTCGAACTGCTGGACCGGGAGTTCGTCGGCCGAATCGCAGACGAAGCGTTTCAGTTGCTGGCCGAGACCGGCATTCGCGTGGAAACGCTTGCGGTCATCGAGATGTTGCGTGGCGCCGGCGCGAAGGTCGAGAACGGGACGGCGCTGATCCCGCGGCTGGTCGCGGAAGCGTTGCTGGCTTCCGCCCCGAAGGAATTCTTCCTCTACGATCGGGCCGGCCGTCCGGCGGTGCACTACGGCGGCGACGATGTGCACTTCGATCCCGGCTCGTCTTGCCTGAACGTGCTTGACCCAGAGACGCAGCGGCCGCGGCCGGCGGAAGCGGCCGACCTGGCTCACCTGGTGCAGGTCACCGAGATGCTGCCGCAGTACGCGGCGCAATCGACCGCGGTGGTCTGCGGCGACGTTCCACGCGACATTGGAGATCTGTACCGGCTGCTGGTGGTTCTGTGGTACTCGGACAAGCCGGTGGTTACGGGTGCGTTCAGCGCCGCGGGTGTGCAGCCGATGCTGGATTTGCTGGCGGCCGACAGCGGGAGCCGCGAGACGCTGAGGAAAAAGCCGCGGGCGGTGTTCGATGTCTGCCCGACCCCGCCGCTGAACTGGTCGGAATTCGGCGCGCAGAACCTGGTGGAGCTGGCGCGGGCAGGCGTGCCGGCGGAAATCGTCTCCATGCCGCTGGCGGGTTTGGCGGCGCCGGTGACGCTGGCGGGCGCGGTGGTGCAACATGCGGCCGAGTGCATCAGCGGCATCTGCATCCACCAGCTTGCCGGCCCGGGTGCGCCGATCGTGTGGGGAGGCGCGCCGGCGATCGTTGACATGCGCACCGCGACCACGCCCATGGGCGCGGTGGAAACCGCGATGATTGACATGGCGTGCGCGCAAATCGGCAAACATTTCGGTTTGCCGACGCATGCCTACCTGGGGGCCAGCGATGCCAAAGTAGTGGACGCGCAAGCGGGCATGGAGAGCGGGATGACGGCCACGCTGGGTGCGCTGGCGGGCATCAACATGATTTCCGGCGCGGGCATGCTGGATTTTCTGGCGTGTCAAAGCGCGGAGAAGCTGGTGGTGGACGCCGAGGCAATCGGGTCAGTGCAACGCTTGTTGCGGGGCATCGAGGCACGCACCGAAACCTTGGCGCTGGCGATGTTCGCCGCCGCCGGGCCGAAAGGCGAATTCCTGAAGCTGCCGGAAACACGGCGGCTATTTCGCAGCGAGCAGTACCTGCCGTCGGAGGTCATCGACCGGAATCCGCCGGGAGCTGAGGAGGAGGGCAAGCCACGGGATACGTTTTGCCGCGCGCGGCAGCGGGTGGCGCAACTGCTGGCGAATTACCAACGGTCCGACGCCGCCCGGGAACGGGAATCGCAGCTCCGGGCCGCGTTTGAGGTCTACGGCCAAAAAGCAGGAATGACGCGGCTGGCGGGCATCGAGAACCAGGTGAAGTCGGGCTAACGCCTTCCGAAGCGCACGACGACGCCCGCGCTCAGCCGCATATTGTGCTGGTGGTTGGTGGCGCCGTTGGGGAATTGTGTGAAAAACCAATCGGCCTGGAAAGCGCGGATCGCAAAATGCCGGCTGAGGTTCACATCCAGCCCCCCGCCCAGGGCCATGGCAAAGGCGTTGCGCGCCGACGGCGGGGCAGATCCTTCGCGAAAAGTGCGCGTGTAGAGTGTGCCCCCCGCGTGGCCGCCGCCGAACAGTCCCTGTACAAAAGGTGTGACACGCTGGCTGCGGCGATAGGAAAAGCGGGGCCCGAAAATGAAGGGGAAAACGCTGAGCGAGTCGCGTGAGCTCCGCACGTCCCCCGTGTAATAGCCGCCGAATTCGCCGACCAGACTCAGCCATTGATTCACGCCAACGGCTGCCGAAACGCTGCCGCCGTTCATGTTGAAGCAACAGCCTGCGGCGACCACGGTTCTGGCCCGCACGTAGGTATAGCCGAAGGCGACCTCCACTTGCGGCGCGATGTTGTCAGGCGCAGAACTCTGCGCGGCCACGGGCACCACGGCGAGGAGCATGCCAAAAATCAGCCCCAACCGGATTCTGTGCATCGAGCATCCTCCTGGACCGCCGAATCCCTACTGCACCGTAAGCGAAACGGTCGTGGTCCGCTGCAACGTGCCGGAAGTCGCTACCACGGTCACCGTGTAAGTGCCGGCAGGCGTGCCCTGCACGCCAGCGCTTCCTCTCGCCGGGAAGCCGGTGCCTACGGCCCCACAGCCGGCGATGTAGCCCACCATGAGAACCAGCATGCCGAAGGCTGCGACCCGCGATGGGGCGAACCTCGGCGCGCGTTTTGAGAAAGAAGCCAGTGACATCGCGATCATCGCCAACAGAGCCAGCACGGCCGCCGGCAGGACCCCGAGCGGCAGGCCAAACCCTCCACCACTGCCGATGCTGGCGGCCGTTGGCCGGGCTGTCGTCGAGATCCCCAGCCCGAACGGCGTGTTCGGGGAATCGGCGGGCAGGGACGCTGGGTTGAACACGCAGGCCGCGCTCGCCGGCAGGTTCTGACAGGCAAACGTTGTGGGATTGACCGACTTATCCGTAATCGCGGTGAAGTTCAGCGTGTAGTTCGCGGTGCCGCCGGCTGCGACCGTCTGCGTTCCCGAGGCGGACGCTATGCTGATGTCCACGTTGGCCAGCGCGAACGTGGCCGGCGTGGCCACTCCCGGCACCGTGGCATTCACCGTGTAACTGCCGGAGGCCGAGTTGGCCGTGAATGTGGCCGAGGTGGCCACGCCGCTGGCGTTGGTCGCCGCCGTGTTCGCGCCGCCCGCGAAGGTGCCGCTGGCCCCACTTCCCGGCGCCGTAAACGTCACGGTTGCACCCGGAACAAGGTTCCCGCCGCTGTCCTTCACCGTCGCCTGCAACGCTGCCGTATAGGCGGTGTTGATGTTCGCGCGTTGCGGCGTCCCGCCGGTGGCCGTGATCGTCCCCGGCGCGCCTGTCACCACCGTCAGCGTCCCCGAATCGGTCGAGGTCAGCCCGCTCACCACTGCGTGCATCGCCGCCGTGCCCACCAGATGCCCGGTGAAGGTCGCGCTCTTGCTGTCTCCGGCCGTCACTAGATCGCCACTCACGACTCCGCCCGTCGCGTTCGCCAGCGACCACGTCGCCGCCACATTAGCTACGAAGTTCCCAGAGCTGTCCCGGCTGATCGCGTACCCGGTCACCGTGCTGCCGGCCGTCACGTTCTGCGCCGGCACCACCGTCCCGCTGCCGTCCGCCTTCGTCTCCACCCTCACCGCTGTCGGCGGGCCCACCAAAGCAGGAGAGAACGCGATGGCATCGAGCCCCGGCTGCGTTTGCGCCGGGCCTCCCTCCGTGTCGAACAAACTCACGATTCCCGTGGCCGTGTCGATTGTGCCGAGGTAGTTTGCAGCTGAAGCGTTGACGGAGGCGAACAGCACACCGGTGCCGGGCTGAAAGTCCATGGCATTGACCCGGTTGAAGTTCTCCACAATTGACGCCGGGAAAGTCAGGGGTATCGCAATGGTCACACTGCCGGTGGCGGGATCCAGTTGATTCAAATTCTGGTTGTCGGCGTGGAACAGGATGCCGCTCGGCGAGAATGCGAGGCCGTTCCCGCTGCCACTCGCAAAGGAAGACCAGTCCCCCACCGTGGCCTGCCCGGTCGAGGTGTCCAGCATGCCCAGAGTCGGCGGTTGCGCCAGCACGGCAAACAGAGTGCTGGTTCCCGACGCCGCGCCCTGCGGGTGTGCAGAGCGAGCGTCCGGCGCGACTGGAGGACTGAAAGATATGTCCGTAATGGTAGAGAACTCCAGAGTTCCGATTCCTGTGGGGCCCACTTCCGTACCTGCCCCCGTACACGGATTGATCGTCAGCAAGACGGACGTAACGCCCCCATCTCGCCTTTCACCCGTGCCGAATAGGGTTCCCGAAGCATTGAACGCAATGCCGCTCACTCTCTCAAAACCAATCGGCCCAATCAGCGTGGGCGCCCCGGACGCGGGATCCAGCGAGTAGAGAAGGCTCATGCCATGCGACGACTCACTCTGAGCTAGGTTCGCTGCACCGTACAGAGGTGCCAGCGGCGGACAGGCGGGCGGGGTGCCGGAAAAAACCAACCCCTTGGTGTCGCCAACCCCGCTCTGCAACGTGCTCAACAGCCGCACCTGCCCAGAGCTGGAAACAACAAACAAGTTCTTGCTGTGATCCGCCATGAGGAAGAAGTTCCCCGCCCAGTGAGTCAGCGCCGTAGCCTGGTTGTAGCTGTCCACCGAGAGAGGAATATTGGTCACGGCCAGGGTGACAGGGTCGACGCTCACCAGGAATTGATCGGTATTGGGGACGCCGCTTCCGTAGGCGCGGTAGATGAGACCGTCAGCCGGATTGAAGGCAATGGTCTCTCCCATATTGCCAGTCCCGAAGGCCAGCACCAGGGTGGGTGCGCCGGTCGAGAGGTCGAGAGTGAAAAGCGTGTCTGGATCGGTGGGGTCGCTGTTACCGGCGACGCCGTACAGGGTTACCGCGCCGAGCGAGTCACGCCGAAACGTGATGGCTCCAAACTTGTGTCCGGTGTTGCCGATGTCGGTGGCGATGCCCGTGCTTGGGTCGATGGTTACCAGTTCTCGCCCTATCTGTCCCGAGAGTTGCAGGAGCGCGAAGAACTGCCCGCTCGTCGGGTGTTTGGTCGAGGCCCCACCGACCCTCTATGGTCTGGCCCGCCAGTTGCATGGTCAAGTTACTCAGCGTGGCGCCGGTCAGCGGGTCGACAGTCTGGAGTTGATCGTCAAAGTGACGCACGGTGTACAAGGACAAGGGCAGGCTTTGAGCCTGCAAGGCCGGGGGCGCGAGAAGGGTGGATAGGCAGAGGAGAATGAGCGCACAAAATAGAAGTACACGAATGCTTCCGTGGCCGGGGAAGGAAGACATGGCTTCTCCTATTGCACGTCCTGATGAGGGGGTTTCTCAGGATCTACAGATGGCCCGGGCCCGGTGATCTCTACCCAGCCGGATCGAATCTCAGGGTTTGGCGACAAGGGGAACTTCGCCAACTATCATCCTGACGGCATGAATCCGGATCAAGAAGGTGCCGTTTGACCGAATCCCTTCTTAAGCGTGACCGGCATCGCGCAAAAGGGAAGCAAACTGTATTCTCGATAATCACATCTGTCTGTGACGCAGGTCACAGATTGATGTGACGTGACACGCGCGGCTCCCACCGGACCGGGCCTGAACCTGCAACATGCCACGGCGGGGCGTCATTGCGCTGCGGCAGCGGCGGGGGCCCGACGCGTGAGAGCGCTGCGCGCTTTCCATTCTGTCCGGAGGCGCGACAGAACCAGCATGGCCACGGTGATGAAAAGCAAGCCGAACGTGGCGACGGGAATGCTGTTGGCGTGGCGGGGCAGGATGCCCAAGCGTCCGCTGTAGACAAATTCGATATGAACCCAATAGACCAGCAGCGACGTTTGACCGAGCTGGATTAGCGGGCTGAATCCCCAGGTGGCCGCGCCCCACCGGCACCACGCGTAGATCGCCGACAGGATCACCAGCAGCAGGCCGACACGGATGAAGAAGAAATTCGGGCTGGTGTGCCAGAAATCATACACGGCGTAGAGTTGGCGGGGGCTGTGGTCCAGGGTTCGCGCCAGCGCGATCAGAGCCACTCCGCAAGCGGCCAGGCTGGCGAATACGGCGGCTTCCCGGCGGCGCGCCCAGTCGCTCAGCAGCACAAAGCCGACCGCAAGGCCGGCGAAGGCGAAGCCGGTCCAGGGGAAAATCGGGAAAAGCCAAGCCTGCGGTTCCGAGTAGGTGTGAACGCCGATAATGTAGGACTCAAGCGGCCAGGGCAACCAGCGCAGACGCCAGGTGGTCCAGAGCAGAGGCGTCAGCAGCGGAATCGCGATCGCGACCAGCGCGGCTATCGCAATCGAGCGCAGGCGCATCGCGACGGCGGATGTGGCGGCGGCGGCAAGCCAGCAGACCAGGCCCATCAGCATCATGGAAACGCCGATGGTGTTGAGCACATCGACGCGCAGGAGATCGGTCCAGGGGGCCCACGGCCAAGCGAGCACAAACGCTTGCAGTCGGAAGAGCAAACCGAGGCCGAAGATTTCCGCGCCGCGGCAAATCGTGATTTTGGCGATTTGTGCGTGCGCGGCGCCGCGCTGGCGGAGCTTGTCGGTTACCAGGGCGAACGAGATGCCGGCCAGAAACAAGAACAGCGGCGCGGGGAGCGTTCCGCCTAACTGCGACCACATGAACAGGCTGGTTTTGCGGGCCGGAGGCGCGAGCCAGGAGTCGTAGCAGTGCGTCTGAAACATCAGAACACAAGCCAGGCCGCGCATCCAGTCGATGTAGGCGAGACGAGATTTTGCGGATGGCGGCAAACAATGCTTTCTCTAACGCCCCGGGATGCGACGGGCTTTCACGCAAGATAGCAGGAAAAGTCGAGAGCAGTTACGCCACGCAGTAGTGACAATCCAAATTCCGGTCAGATGTTGTCTACACTGCGCCATCAAACCGAACGTCTCACATGCAAGTGATGCTGGGGTTGTCAGCAGCTAGTACCAGGCAAGCCTTATGCTGCTTGTTGCGCTTCGCTGCCTCTCCCAAACTCTCCTGCGCCACCGGGACAGCAACTGGTACAGCGGCGGGCTGCTGGAAAGTTTTGCTGGTATCGGGCTGGCGAAACATCGGCGACATCTGCATAGGTGCGGGGTCATTCACGCTGCCAGCTGCCTCTGCTATGCTTCCGACGGGAGCCGGGGCCGGGGTGGTCTGGGCAGGAGCCGGGGCATCTAACCTACCGTGCTGTGACCAGTCGGCAAGTATCAAGCCGCAAGCATCCTTGGCTGCGTTCTTCACCGTGCGGGTGGCGTGCGTGTCAAGGACGTCGCCGTTATGGTTGACTACCTGCACCTGACTGTTGGTGCGGAGCAGCCCACGATTCTGTTTAGACTCACGGGTAAGCATCACCGTGTAGTCTGCCAAGGATTGATTCAGGGTGATTGTTACGCCGGAGCATCCCCTCTGCAAATCCTTGGCCACTTCCATACTCTCGTCGTGTTCGTCCATGGTGGCTCGAACGCTGCCCGTTCTGAACCAGCGATTACCACTGCTGTTTCCAGAAGCTGTCATATTCCGCGACCCTCTCCCGCTGATGAAAACTCGCGGTTTGTCTTGCGCGACAGCCAGCGCGGCCATCGTGATAGTCAACATCAGAATAAGAATCCGTTTCATTGTCCTTCTTCTTTTGCGGTCATCCATCGCCATCGCTTCCTCCAAAATAAAACACCCCGATTCTTGTAGGAACCGGGGTAACGGGACAACGGTACGAAGGTAACGTGCTACTTCTTCGCCATGCCAATCGAGCAGATCTCCAACAACTCCGAGCAGAGCGCGACCGCCTAGACGCGGTCCTGGCTGCATTAACCAAGGTATCCGGGAACAGCACGAGGCCAAGGGGAAGGCACAAGAGGAGTTTGTCTCTAGCCGCTCGTCGGAAGATTAGCCTTGCGCAGAAGGCGTGGTGGGCGACGAGAGCGGCGAGACCTCTAAGCGCACAATGTCAGCATCAGCCCGCAGGAAGATAGCGGCTGCTCAAGGTGCAAGGTGGGCGAAGGTGAAGGCCTGGCGACATTGGCGGAGAGGAAGGGATTCGAACTTGAGGCGCTTACGCGGCGTGAGCGAAGCAGGAGCCGCGTGCCGGAATCCCGAGCGCAGCGAGGGACCTCAACAGAGAAGTGGCGGAGGGAGAGGGATTCGAACCCCCGGTACCCTTTCGGGCACAGCGGTTTTCAAGACCGCCCGTTTCGACCGCTCACGCATCCCTCCGGACGCCGCATTTTTAACAGTTTAGCAGGATGATTGCAGCTCCAAGATTATTGTCTTTGGCACACCTGCCGCACGCTTGCCATCCCCGATTGACCAGCGTCGTTTGGTAAAGTATTGTGACCTTCTGCCGATGACTGCCGTCCTCTAATTCGCGCCTCTCTCCGTAGTTCCTGCTTACGCATACGTGTGTTCTTGCTGTCTGTCGGTCTATCGGGCTTTCGGTCGTTAAGCGAAGCACATGACCGATAAGCCGGAAGACCGAGCGACCTTTTCGAGAGGACGAAATGAAATACGTGGATACAAACCTGGCGCGGCGGCTGGAGGCGGCCGAGGATGTGCCGCAAATGGAGATCGCGCGCGTGCTGCAGCGCACCCATCCGGAGGTTGGCGCGGACATGCTGGAAATCGCCGGTGGGCACGCGGTATTCGCCGGGGTCAACTCGCCGGTCGGACGCGCGATCGGGCTCGGCTTCGATGGTCCGGTCAGCGCGACGCAACTGGACGAAGTCGAAGCGTTTTACAAGCAGCACAATGCGCCATCGCCGGTGGACATTACGCCGGTAGCGCACGGTTCGCTGCTGGAGCTGCTGAAGACGCGCGGGTATGGGCTGGCGGAGTTGAACAACGTGATGGCGCGAAAGCTGGAGCCGGGTGAGCGCTTCGAAGAGAGCGTGCCCGGGGTTGAATTCCGTGGGTGCGCGCCGGAGGAGACGCAGCTTTGGACGCACACCATGTTGCGAGGATTTTTCCCGGAAGATCAGATTCCCGAGGGTTGGGACAAATTGCTGGCGCCGATGGCGGAAGTGCCGAATTCGCTGGCGACGCTGGTCTCGGCGGACGGTCAACCGGTGGCGTGCTGCGGCGGGCTGATCTCGCGCCAGCATCGCATGATCGCGCTCGGCGGCACCAGCACGCTGGCGCAGTATCGGGAGCGCGGGATTCAGACGGCGGCGATGGGGCGCAGATTGAATCGCGCCATTGCCCAGGGATGCGATCTCGCGGTGGTGGTCACGTTGGGTAATACGACGTCGCAACGGAACGCGGAGAGGATGGGGTTCACGCTGGCGTATTCGAAGGCGACGGTGGTGAAGAAGTAGTCAGGAGTCGGGAGTCAGGAGTCAGGGTTGTTACGCGGTCGAGCAGTTGCTGACTCCTGACTACTGACTCTCGAGCCCTCCGACAGGTCATTTGACTCTCTATCCGCCCCTACGCTAGCCTCAGAGATTCTGCTGCGGACGAGAACTTCCCATGCCACTCCACCGCAAATCATTGATCGCGCTGGTTTTTGCGACCGTGGCCGCGGTATGCGCATGGTCGGCGCCGATGCGTCCGACGCACGCGCCGCACGCCATGGTCGCCAGCCAGCACGAATTGGCGTCGCAGGCGGGCGTGGATGTCATGAAGCAGGGCGGCAACGCGGTGGATGCCGCGGTGGCCACCGGGTTTGTGCTGGCGGTGGTGCATCCGCAGGCGGGGAACATCGGCGGCGGCGGGTTCATGCTGATCCGCCTGGCGAACGAGACAACCACATCTGCCAAACCCGGGCAGGTGCGGGGCACCGCGAAGTTCCACTTCATCGACTACCGCGAGAAGGCGCCGGCGGCCGCCGTGCGCGACATGTATCTGGACGCGCACGGCAACGTGATTCCCAGCGCGAGCCTGGTGGGGTACAAAGCGATCGGCGTGCCGGGCTCGGTGGCGGGGCTGGCATACGCGCAGAAGAAATTCGGCAAGCTGACGCTGGCGCAGGTAATGGCGCCGGCGATCCGGCTGGCGCGCGACGGCTTCGCCCTGTCGTACGAAGATTCGCAGGACCTGCGCAATCCCAAGCTTCACCTGGGCGAGTTTGCCGAGTCGCGGCGCATCTTCCAGCGCGACGGCAAGTTTTACGAGCAGGGTGAGATGCTGAAGCAGCCGGAGCTGGCGCAAACCCTGGAGCGGATCGCGAAAAACCCCGACGACTTCTATCACGGCGAAATGGCGCGACAACTGGCAGCCGCGGTCGAGAAGGGCGGCGGCCTGATGACCGCGAAGGATCTCGCGGATTACGAGGTGAAAGAGCGCGAGCCGGTGCACGGCACGTACCGCGGGATGGACATCTACAGCGCGCCGCCGCCGTCGTCGGGCGGAGTGGCGCTGCTGGAGATCCTCAACATCCTTGAGGGGTATGACCTGAAGAAGTACGGCGCCGGTTCGGCGGAAGCGACGCACCTGGCGATTGAGGCCTTTCGCCGCGCGTTTTATGATCGAGCGGAATTCATGGGCGACCCCGACTTTGCGCGCGTGCCGGTGGCGCAATTGATTGACAAGAAGTATGGGGCGGCGTGGCGCGAATCGGTGAACCCGGACAAGGCGAGCGCCAGCAACGGGCTGCAGCGTCCCGCGATCTTCAATGAGCTGGAACGCTACGCCTCGGCGCACCCGCAGCCGGCGCCGGCGGCCGAGGGATCGAACACCACGCACTACTCGGTGGTGGACGCCGAGGGCAACGCCGTGGCGGTGACCACAACCTTGAACGAGAGCTTCGGATCCGCGGTGACGGCCGAGGGACTGGGATTCCTGCTGAACGACGAGATGGACGACTTCACCTCGAAACCCGGCGCGCCGAACCTGTACGGGCTGCTGCAGGGCGAGGCGAACGCGATCGGGCCGGGCAAGCGTCCGTTGTCGGCGATGACGCCCACCATGGTGGTCAGCAACGGCAAGCTGCTGCTGGTGTTGGGGTCGCCGGGCGGGCCGCGCATAATTACCACAGTCGCCAACGTCCTGCTCGGCATCCTTGATTACGGGCTGAACGTGCAGCAGGCGGTGAACGCGCCGCGTTTTCACCAGCAGTGGCAGCCGGATTGGGTTTACGTGGAGCGCGTGGGATTTTCGCCGGACACGCTCAGCCTGCTGCGCAACATGGGACACAAGATCGCGACCGAAGACCCGGTGTGGGCCAGCGGATATTGGGGCGACGCCGAGGTGATCGAGATCAACCCGAAAACCGGCGAGCGGCTGGGCGGGACGGACGCGAGAAATAATGGGAAGGCGGTAGGATACTAGGCGCCAGACGCCAGGCGGCAGGCTCCAGGCAGACGCTGGGGCTTCTCGGCTGGCGACTGGAGACTAGCGACTGGAGACTATGCTCAAAGCAATGTCCACTTACGCATACGTACGCGAGCGCCTGCACCCGGGCTTGCTGGATGGACTGGCGCGCGCGGGCGCGGAGGCGATCGAGATCTTCGCCTTCCGCGGACATTTCGACTACGCGCAGCGGAAGCAGCACGTGATCGAGATCGCCGCCTGGTTCAAGAACACGGGCGCGCAGCTCAACTCGGTGCACTCGCCGATGTATAACAGCTACGAGTGGCGCCGCCGCGATGTCGCCCCGCTGAACATCGCGGAAAAAGATCGCAAGGGCCGCATTGACGCCATGGACGAGATCAAGCGCGCCATCGAGGTTGCCGAGCACGTGCCCTATCGCTACCTGGTACAGCACGTCGGCATCGGCAACGAGGAATTCGACGAGCGCAAGTTCGAGTCGGCCATGACTTCGATCGAGCACCTGCGCGCCTTCGCCAAGCCGCTCGGGGTGACGATCCTGCTGGAGAACATACCCAATGAGCTGTCCACGCCGGAGCGGCTGGTGGAGATGCTGCACACTTCGCATTTCGACGACGTGGGCGTGTGCTTCGACGTGGGACACGCGCACATCATGGGCGACGTCGGGGGCGCGTTCGCGATTCTGAAGGACCACATCCGTTCCACCCACGTGCACGACAACAAGAAGGACAAAGACACGCACCTGTGGCCGGGCGAGGGGTCCATGGACTGGGCGGAGACGATGCGGTTGCTGCGCTCGGCGCCGCATACGCCGCCGCTGCTGCTGGAGATCGAAGGCGACGGCAAGACCCAGGCAGCAGGTGGCGAGCGGGATGAGCGAGGCGTTCAGGAAACTGGAAGCAGCCGGCGCTGCAGGGTAAACAGGATAGGAAGATCAACCGCAAAGGACGCAAAGGACCCAAAGTCATTCCTTTGCGACCTTAGCGTCCTTGGCGGTTCAGGGTTTTGATTGTTTTATGCCTACCGAAGAACTGAAAACCGAAGCGCCGGTCGCGCGCATTGACGAGATCGGAAAATACGAAGGGCAGACGGTCGAGCTGCGCGGCTGGCTGTACAACCTGCGCGAGAGCGGCAAGCTGCTGTTTCCGCAGTTTCGCGACGGGTCGGGCGTGATCCAGGGCGTGGTGCCGAAGAACCAGGCGCCGCAGGCGTTTGAGGCGCTCAAAGGGCTGACCCAGGAATCGAGCGTGATCGTGCGCGGCAAGGTGCGGGCCGACAAACGCGCCCCCGGCGGATTCGAGCTGGACGTCACCGACGTGCAGGTGGTGCAGAAGGTCCCGGAAGACGACCCGTACCCGATCTCGCTGAAGGAACACGGGGTTGACTTCCTGATGGAGCATCGCCACCTGTGGCTGCGCACGCCACGCCAGGCGGCGATCTTGCGCGTGCGGGCGGAGATCATCAAGGCGACACGGGATTTCCTCGACGAGCAGGGTTTCGTGCTCACCGATCCGCCCATCCTCACGCCGGCCGCGTGCGAGGGCACGAGCACGCTGTTTCCGGTGGCCTACTTCGAGGAGCAGGCGTTCCTGACGCAGTCGGGGCAGCTTTACATCGAAGCCACGGCGATGGCGCTGGGCAAGGTGTATTCGTTCGGGCCCACGTTCCGGGCGGAAAAATCGAAGACGCGGCGGCACCTGACCGAGTTCTGGATGGTGGAGCCGGAGATGGCGTTCGCCGAGCTCGACGACATCATGAACCTGGCCGAGGGGCTGCTCTCGCAGATCGTGCGGCGGGTGCTGGAGAAGCGGCGGAAAGAGCTGGAATTCATCGGGCGCGACGTCAGCCAGTTGGAAAAAATTGCCGCGCCGTTCCCGCGCATCAGCTACGACCAGGCAGTGGAAATCCTGCACCAGGGACACGCCGAGGGCAAGCTGGAGACGAAATTCGAATGGGGCGGCGATTTCGGGTCGCCCGACGAAACCTACATTTCGGCGCAGTTCGACCGGCCGGTGATGGTGCATCGCTACCCGGCCGAGGTGAAGGCGTTCTACATGGAGCCCGACCCGAAGAACCCAAAGCTGGCGCTGTGCGTGGACGTGCTGGCGCCGGAAGGGTACGGCGAGATTATCGGCGGCTCGCAGCGTATTGCATCTTACGACCTGCTGCTGCAGCGCATCCAGGAGCACAATTTGCCGGAAGCGGCGTTCAAGTGGTATCTCGACCTGCGCAAGTACGGCGGCAATCCGCATGGCGGCTTCGGCATGGGCATCGAGCGCGCGGTGGCGTGGATTTGCGGGTTGGAACACGTGCGTGAGACGATTCCGTTTCCCCGGATGCTGCACCGGCTGTACCCGTAACGCCGTCGATGGTCGATGGCCGATGGCCGCTCGGCTTACGATGTTGCCATCGACCATAGACCATGGACCATCGACCTTTTATGCCTGACCCAACGACACCACACACGACGCCCGCGCCCGGCCCGATCCTGGCGCCGTCAATCCTTCCCAAGAAGATTCGCGTGATCGGCGTGCCGCTCGATCTGGGGCAGACGCGCCGCGGCGTGGACATGGGCTGTTCGGCGGTGCGGGTTGCCGGGCTGGAAGCGCGCCTGGAGCAGCTCGGCCACAAGGTGGAGGACGCGGGCAACATCGGCGTCGCCATCGCCGAAACCAAGGCATCGTTCGGCGCCTCCAATGCCAGGTACCTGAAGGAAATCACGCAAACCTGCACCAAGGAAGCTGAGCTGGTGGTGAAGACGCTGGAGGCGGGGAAGGTGCCGCTGGCGGTGGGCGGCGACCACTCCATCGCGGTCGGCACCATGTCCGGGGTGTCCGAGTTTTACCGCCGCCAAAACCAGGCGGCCGGGCTGCTCTGGATTGACGCGCACAGCGACATCAATACCCCCGCGAGTTCTCCCAGCGGCAACGTGCACGGCATGCCGCTGGCGGCGATCATGGGGCTGTGGCCGTCAGAGCTGGCCAACATTTTCGGTTTCTCGCCCAAGGTAAGGCCGGAGAACTGCGTGCTCATCGGGGTGCGGGACATTGACACCGTCGAGAAGGAAAACATCAAGCGCGCCGGCATCGAGGTGTTTACCATGCGCGACATTGACGAGCGCGGCATGCGCACCGTGATGGAAGAGGCGCTGCGCATGGCGGGACGCGGCACTGCCGGATACCATGTCTCGCTCGACATGGACTGGATTGATCCCGAGGACGCGCCCGGCGTGGGCACGCCCGTCCGCGGCGGCGCCACCTACCGCGAAGCCCACCTGGCGATGGAGATCATTGCCGACCACGGGCGCATGGTGAGCTTCGAGATCGTGGAAGTGAACCCCGTCATTGACGAGCACAACCGCACCGCGGATCTGGCGGTGGAACTGGCGCTTTCGGCGTTCGGCAAGAAAATTCTGTAATCGCCGTCTACAAACGAAAAACACAGCGACACGGAGACACCGAGGCCGCAGAGAATGACAGATCCAAAAACCTCTGTGGCTCTGGGTTCGTCAGTTGGTGGGGACTTTCCTGCACATCCATGAAAACAAAGCTGATCCTGGACCGATACCAGGCAAGCGCGGTGCCTTTCAGCGCTTTGATGTATGATATTGCTGCGTGGTTTTGAAGCGGTCGAGAGCAGTATCTGCTAGCAGCACGTTCCTGCCTCTGAGGTTCCGATTCAAGATCCAACGTCCAAACACCGAAGAAAAGGAATCAGCACTACCATGGAACAAGGAACAGTAAAGTGGTTCAACGACGCCAAGGGGTATGGATTCATCAGCCGGCAGAATGGGGAGGACGTTTTCGTCCATTACTCTGCCATCCAGGCCGGTGGCTTCCGCAGCTTGCAGGAAGGCCAGGTGGTGCAGTTTAACGTCGTCAAGGGACCCAAGGGTTGGCAAGCGGAAAACGTACAGCCGGTTTAACATCGGGGAATGCGCGATCGATCCGGGGCGGCTTCGGCCGCCCTTTTTGTATTTCGCTGCATGATGCGGAAGTACAGGAGTTTTCTCTGGAATGCGCAGAAGTTTGCGGCTCAGGCTGCCTCCCGGCCGTCCTCCCAATCGTAATCAGCAGCATGGCAAAGACTTATGCTTCCACAGCCGAGTTCTGAGTGGCAGCAAGAATGCTGGCCTGCACTCCATCTGCGGTTCGCGGCGCTTTGCTTTTGTGGGGCCGCGCGATTAGTATGCTTGCACATTAAGTAGCAGGATGGCAGAAGTTTCCGGCCCACCCAGGGGATAGCCCAGCACTGAACAACGAAAAAAGAGAGAGGGATTTCCATGTCGCTTTTCGGTATCGCGGGAACGCGTGCGGGCCGCATTGTGGCCCGCACGGCTGTGGTCGCGGCAGCACTTGTGCTGTCGCTGTTTGCGCAATCAGCGTTGGCGACTAACCCGCCGTCTCCACCCCCTCTGAATTTCTTTAACAACTACTTTGTCACCGGCGATTACGTCGTCGGCGGCGTTGGGTTGCGAGGGTCGGGGGTCAATGGCTACGCGACCGGAACCATTAGCATTCCCGACGCGAATTCAGTTCCTGCAACCGGTGTGCCTCCCGGCGCCGACATCGTCGCAGCGTTCCTCTATTGGCAGACTATCGAAAGTTCGCAGACGACGTTCGCCGGGCAGCAGGGATATTTCAACGGTTACGCCATTGCGGGAGCAGTGCTGGGCAATCCCAACGCTCCCGTGTCGTGGAGCTCGGGTGGATGTACGGGCTGGTCCAACGGTTCCAAGACGATCAGGTCCTATCGCGCGGATGTGCGTCCCTATCTAAAGTTGGATTCGAATGGGCACGTCCAGGGTGTAGTGCGCCTGGCCGATAGTGGAAGCAATGGTGGCGGAGCCCCTCTAACCCTGGGCGCAAGCCTGGTGATCATTTACCGGGTTCTCTCACCGACAGTCCCACTGACCTCGGTGGTCCTCTACGACGGCGCCTTTACTCCGAGCAACCACTCGGCATGACATGATCCAGGGGATCAAGGGGTTCTATGAGGCTGCTGCAGGCCCGGTCGCGAAGATCACCCACATTGTGGGCAACGGTCAGAGTAATAAAAGTGAAAGCGTATATTTACTAAACGACAAGACCCACATCGCTGTTCCCCTTCCCTCTCTCTACGGTACCAAGCCTCCGTTCCCGGGGTACTACAACAGCTCCGGAAAGTTGTACAACGGCTCCTGGGACAATCCGACATGGGTAGTGAATAACTACGGCCCAGCGGTCAACGCCGAGGATTCTTCCGAGACGACATTCGTGGACCCGGACTGCGGCTGTGTGTCATGGAGTGCAGTCGTCTTCAGCAGCACGGTTCAGAACACCGACAACGACGGGCTGCTGAACACATGGAAGACCAACCATGGCTACACCGATGTGAAGGACGGTTCATGGGTGGATCTGGCGGGAGCAACCCTTGGCCAGAAAGATCTCTTCATCCAAGCCGATTCCATGTGCAGCGTCGTAAAAACAGACGGTACCTGCGACACGATCAATGGACATTCGCACGCACCGGATCCGGCTGCTGTGGCGATGATGACCGGCGCGTTCACGGCGCAAGGCATCAATCTGCATCTAGTGCCGGGCAATGTGATCCCGGAAACCGCGTGCACCGACGACTACTCCACCTCGCCGCCCAAGCTGTGCCCATACCCTGGTCAGGCAGGTGTGGTTGGATGGAAGGGCGGTTTTGAATTCCTCAAGAACCAGCCGCTCAATTACCCGGACGAAGCCTCGTGCGAGGCCGCCACTAGCCCAGCGTGCATACGGCGTTTCCAGCACGGGCGGAAGGATAGCTATCGCTATGCATTGTTTGGCCATTCGCTGGGGCTGGCGAATTGGACCTTGCAAGACGGATCGCTGGTCAGCCTGGTGGACGCCAGTAACCTTGCAACATTGACGACTCTGTATCCCCACGGGCTTACTGCGGGAACGGACCGCGTTACCATCGCCGACGCAATCTCGAGTCCCAGCCTGAGTGGAACTTACTTTGTCCAGAGTGTCACGTCCCCTAACAGTTTTACGATCCAAACCGCCAATGTAACCGATGGGAGTTATACCAAGACCACCGACCCCAGCCTTTCCGTCAGCAAGGGCACGGCCGGCACCACTTCCGGCTATTCCGACATCGGGGGGGCAGACTCAACCATTACTTTGGGTGGTTGGGGCGCCGACGGCCAATCCGTGCCAGTGCAAGCCGGAACGATGATGCATGAACTCGGGCACACACTTGCTTTGACCCATGGCGGCTTGTATTTCGACACCCCAGGTAGTTCCGTGGCAACGGTTGGGCAAAACTGCAAACCGAACTTCTGGAGCGTGATGAATTACCTGTTCCAAGTGGACCTGTTGGGTCCCAATAATGTCCTGGATTATTCCAGTCAAGAGCTGGGCCCACTGGACGAGAGCAGCGCGTCGCCCTCCAACGTGCTGGCGGGCGCCTTGTTCAGCACGACGACTTGGTACGCTCCCAATCAACCGGTAGGCAGTGCGGCCACGCACCATTGTGACGGCTCACCGCTGCTGCTAAGCGACCCCCACACGTTCCGCGTGGAGGGTCCAAGCGCCTCGATTCAGTGGTTTGCCGGTCAGGACATTAATTTCGACGGCATTCCCAATACCTCGACGCCCGGGTCCCCTTTGCGCGGCTTCAATGACTGGGCGCATATTGACCTGCGGCAGATTGGCGCCACCGGCAACAACATTCCGGGCGCCGGGATCTTCGGCGTGGGCGGCGGGATTTTCGGCGTCGGTGGCGGAATCTTCGGCGTGGGCGGCGGGATTTTCGGCGTCGGCGGCGGGATCTTCGGCGTCGGCGGCGGAATCTTCGGCGTCGGCGGCGGGATTTTCGGCGTGGGCGGCGGCTTGGGCAGTGGGGAGATAACCGTCGAGGTGGCCAACTCCGTTGTCCGTCCTCCCAGGAACCTCACCGCAACCCTGACCCCGGCGAGCGCCATACAACTGAGCTGGACCGCGCCGAGTTTCGGCACGATTTCAGCTTACAAAATCTACCGCGCAGTGAATGGCGGGACTGCCAGCCTTCTCACCACGGTCACGGGCGCCCCTCCGGCAACCAGTTACCTCGACACACAAGTGGGCTGCGCCAGTTACACATATTTTGTGACTGCAGTCCTGGCGGCGGATGGCCGTGAGAGCGTTCCGTCGAATACGACTGCCAGTATCAATGTTCCTTGCATCTTCGTCGGGTTCCTGTCACCACTCAAGACGGCCGGTGATAGTTCTTACTCGGGCGCCTTTGAGGATGACCTTATTTCCATCAAGTGGCAAATCAAAGGCCCCGGCGGTAATTACATCAGCGCGCTGAATTTCAACACGTTGGGGGTGTACTTCAGCCCGCTGCCAACGAATCACGTGTGCCCGCTGCCCTCTACTGTCCCGCCGGGTACCAACCTGATTTCGCTGTACTCTCCGTCAACCGGAGTTGCACCGTACCAGTGGTTCAGCTACGACACCATCCACAACCAGTTCGTCTTTAAGTGGAACGCCGAGCGTTTCCGCACCGGTTGCTACATTGTTGAGCTGGATTTGCAGGATGGCCAGGTAAAGAGGACTGCATTGAGGGTGTACGAGTAGTAAATAATGCCCGGCAAACGCCGGGCATTGTTCACCTTATTCCGAATTGCCCGGGGCCTTGATCGGTGCACGCCGATCAGAGCCCTGCCTTCTTCAAGCTTGCGTCTGGCGCGGTCGGGGGGGACGAGCCGGCGCGCGCGGCAAGAGCTTTCCCAGAATTTCACTGACCGAGGCGCCGGCGTACTTCGGGGACCAGGGGATCCTCGCCAGTCTGGCCGCGGATGCTCAGATAGGTGCGATACGACTCCGCGAAGCCGGGACTCTTGAGCCCTTCCCGCACACGTCCCTGGTAGTAATAAACCGGCGGAAAGTAGGCATACGTGGCCACATTATCCAGGAAGAGCTCCAGGGCTTCGCCACGCCGCTTGAAACACCGGTCGAATTCCGAATCCGCTTCCACGAACTGCCCGGCTTCCAGATAGACGCGGCCAAGCTCGAAGCGGCCGATCCAGGTATCCAACAGGTTGTTGGCCTCGGTAAGATCTTTAATGGCTTGGCGGGCGTCTCCCCGCTTCAGAGCGGACTTTCCCTGAATGATCTTGGCATAGGCCTGAGGCTCGGCCTGCAGCTCGGAACCGAGGCCGGCGGCGAGTTTTTGCGCCTTGGCAATATCTCCAGCCTCGAGAAAAGTCTGCGCCGCCAGAAACCTGACTTGCACGGACTGGCTATTCGCCAGCGCCTTGTCCGCGGCGGCAACTGCCGCCCCCTTCTGTCCTCGCAAAAGCTGCGTGTTGGCCAGCGCGGCAAACTTGTCGGCGGCGTTCTCCGGTCGCTTGGCTGCCAGGTCGGCGGCCGCGCCTTGTTCAAGGAGTCGCACAGCGTGTTCGAAGCGGCCTTCATACGAAGCCAAGTCGGCGAGACCCGAAGCGGCTATGGAAGCGCCCAGCGCGCTGACCGTTTCCAGCTTGTGATAGGTTTCGGCGGCCTGCGACAACTGCCCCTGCCCCACTTGGGCCTCAGCCAGAGCGAGATAGGCGCCGTAGGACGGATTGCGGTCAAGCGCTGCCCGCGCCTCGCGCTCGCCGCCCTGGAAATCCCCGCCATAAGAACTGTAAAAAGACAGAACCAGATGCTGCAGTGCGCCTTGGGGAACGATCTCGACCGCTCGCCGTGCCGCCTCAACCGCTTGGGGAATGTTGCGCAGGGCGGTATAGCATGCGGACAGATTTGTGTATGCAATGTTGTCCGCTGGGTAGAGCTTGACCAACTCGCTGTATTCCTCGACGCATTTCTGCCAGTTCGCCGTCCCCATGTAATACACGCCGCGGACGCGGTACCGTTCGCGGTCGGTCAAGCGATTTTCGTGTTCCATGGCGAGTTTGATGTACTTCTCGCCGTCTTGTAATTTGCCCAGGTTTCTGTCCATGGCGGCCATGCCAGAGTAGGCACGGGCAAAGTTGGGATCGAGTTCGGCGGCCTTGGCAAAGGATTTCAGCGCCTCCTCCACCTTGCCTGCGAACTGCTGGTCCAAGGCGACGCTGTACTGGTGCACGACCTCCAGAGACGCAGCGGTAAACGTACCTCCGGCCTTGTTGAGTTGCTCCGATTCCGGCGTGGTATCACCGAGCGCCTTGCGGATGGGCGCCGCCAGCTTGGGAATGACAGTGAGGACTTCGTCTTTGGTGGCGGCGCTGGCTTCCGCACTCGCAATGGTGTTGCCGCTAACCGCGTCCATGGCCTCCACTGAAATCCTGTAGCCATCGCCACGCCGGCTCAGTGAGCCGGTCACGATGGCGCCCAGACCTTGGCTGATGGCGATCAACCGCGCCGACTGCTCGTCCAGCTTGTCCGTCGGATGGGGAAGTTTGGAAGCAAGCCGGCGCGCGTCGCCACGGCTGTAGGCGTTGATGAAGCTGGCGCCTTCCAGCGCGACGTTGAACATCGGTTCCAGCGTGCCGTCGAAAACCGGGTCGCCGGTGTGATTGCTGAAATCGGCCACCAGGACGGTCACCGGCTTGCCGGACCCCGGACCGGCCGCCTTGAATCTGGCGCGAAGCATTAGGGCGCCGATGGCTACCGCCACCACGAGGATGGCCGCAATCACACCTGCCCAGCGGACCCGCGACATCACCGGCAATGCAAAGGTGAACTGGCGGCTTTCGGTTTTCGCGACGGTGGGCGGCGCCACCCCGGCGTTGATGTCTTGCAGGATTTCGGCTGCGTTCTGGTAGCGCTGGTCGGGATTGCGCTCCAGGCATTTCATGATGATGCCCGTGATCCAATCGGGCAGGCCGGGGTCGAGGGTCTTCGGACTCTTCGGGATCTCGTGCACGCGCTTGTACATCAGTTGCAGGGTGGTGTCGGCGTGGAACGGGACATCGCCGGTCACCATCTCGTAAAGGATCAGGCCGAGCGCGTAGAGGTCGGCGCGATGATCGATTTTTCCGCCCTGCACCTGCTCCGGCGCCATGTAACGCGGCGTGCCCAGGAACTCGCCGCTCTTGGTCATGCCGCTATCGTGCTCCAGCGACTTGGCCAGGCCGAAATCGGATACGTAGACGTTCTCTTGCTTGTCGAGCAGGATGTTCTGCGGCTTGAAATCGCGGTGGACCACGCCTTCGCTGTGCGCCGCCTCCAGCGCGCCGCACAGTTGCCGGGCGATCTTCAGCGTGCGTTCGAGGGTCAGCTTGCCTTCAGCGGTGAGAAGCTGGTGCAGGTCCTTGCCCTCGACGAACGCCATGGAGATGAACTTCACCCCCGCGGCCTCGCCCAGGTCGTGAATGCGCAGGATGTTTTTGTGGGAAATCTTGCTGGCCAGCAGCAGTTCCTGTTTGAAGCGCTGCTCCACCGCCGGATCCACGGCCAATTCGGGACGGATCAGCTTGAGCGCGACCGGACGCTCCAGTTCCTTGTCCCAGGCCTTGTAGACCGCGCCCATGCCGCCCTGGCCGAGCAGGCGGTCAATGCGATAGCGCGGGCCGAAATCCACCTGGTCGGCGCTGGAGGCAATGCCCAGCGCCGCCCACGGCCCCGCGGTGGCAACGTTGGAGCCATCACCCTGACGGGGTGGAGGCGGGGGCGCAGGCGCGGGCGCCGCCGCCGCGCCGGCTTTGGCTGCCGGCGTCGGAGGCAAACTTACCCCGATAAAGGTGGCCGCCTCGCCCGCAGGTACCAGCGCTGCGCCACAGCGGACGCAGTCGGACAGGTTATCGAGGTTGCTGGTCCCACATCGCGGACAATTCATCAGGGGAGCTCGAGGCCCGGCAAGCTGGAAGGATTATTAAACAGTCACTAGCCTTGCGCAAGCGCAAACACCCGGAGAGAATGCCCGCTGCGCGCCGATTTGGAAGTGGTAAGTCATCCGTCGTCAGTCTCCAGTCGTCGGCTCGGAGCTTCACCGGCTGGCGCCTGAAGACTGACGACGGAAGACTTCTTCAAACGCTGCAAACTGTTCTTCCAGGCTCCATTGCAGGCGGGAGCGCTCGCTGGCTTCGAGGAATCGCCGGCACCCCAGGCTGAGCGAATTCTGCGCTGCCCCGGGGCGGTCCGATTGGCAAGCGGCGCGGCGGAAGCGATGGGTGTCGGACCACAAGCTGGCGCCGGGCACGAAGGCGTGTTCCAGGCTGTTGCGAGCCATCTGCTTCAACGTTGCATAGCTGAGGGCGTAGGTTTGGATGGCGCGCAGGTATTCGTGATCGAGATCGGAGCGCGCCACGCCCTCGTCGTCGGTCGAGATCGCGACCGGCACACCATACTGCAAATACATCGGCAGCGGGTGGTCGGGGCCGCGCACGCCGAGAATCATGTCGTTGCTGGTCAGGCAGATTTCCACCAGAATGTTCTTCGCCGCCATTTCGCGCAGCAATCCCAGCGCGTCGCGCTCGTGCATCACGTCCACGCCGTGCCCGATGCGCTCCGCGTGCCCGAGGTCGATGGATTGGCGAATATGAAAGCGCAGGCCGTCGGGCGGCACCAGGCCGGGCGCCAGCTCGCCGGCGTGCAGCGAGATGCGCACCTTGGGATAGACCTGGTGCAGGTAGTCCATCATCTGCATGTGGAGAGTGAAGTCGCGCATTTCCACCAGGCCGTCTTCCGGCATTACCAGGTTGATGCCGACCACGCGCGGATCGGCGGAGCCCATTTCGAATCCCGCCACCATCTCCGCGAACACCTGATCGCGTCCCAGCCCGCGGTGGACTTCATAGAGGTAGCGCACGGTCACGGCGCATCCCGGATCGGCATCCATCGAGCCGCACCGCAGCATGGAGCGCATTTTGGCTTCCGCCTGATCCACGTTGGCGCGCGCCGCCGCCACCACCCGCGCGATGTCGTTTTCGATCAGCTTCTGCCGCTGCCCCGCCATGTCGCCGGTCCAGCCCATGCCCGCGCCGAACTTGGCGACGGCGCCGTTGTCCGGGCTGAGGATGAACTCCAGGTAGGTGACGTGCTCGTGACCGGCGCGCGACACCGTTTCCGCCAGCATTTCGCCCATGTGATCGTTTTTAGCCAGGGAGAATTTGCCGAAGGTATCGAAGAAATGATCGTGCGCCGACCGGTCGTTGCGATCGGGGGTGAAGTGCCGCATAGACCACGCATCGATGATGTCCCGATAGAGCACGGGGTCGCTATAGGCGCGCGCGGCCGGCACCTGGCCCTTGGCGTCGTCGCAGGCAGGCTTCTGCCCATCCGCGGCTTTTTCCGGCGCCACCGCGCGCAGCGTCTTGCGCTCGATGCACAGGTTGTCGTGGGCAGCAAAGTCAATGAAAGACTCGGCGTAGGCGGCGCCCGTCAGGTGGTTGTGCAGGTCGGCGCCCTTGGGCATGTGCCGGACAAACTCCAGCAGCAGCGACGGCTGGTGGCGGATGGAATCCAGGTAGCGCGCGGTGCGCTGCTCGCCAAGATCGGCCACAGTGGCGCTTGCGGCGGGTTTCTCGACCGGCGTTTTGGCCGCCGGCTGCTGCCCCACGGCGATGGTCGCGATCAGGACAAATAGAAGTGCGTGCCAGCGGCGGCTCAGTGCCAAAGTCTCACCTCAGGAGTGTAGAGGATTGTAGCGCGTGGGGGGAACGCGCTGGTAGCTGGTAGTCGGGTGAGCAGCCCCGAGCGACCAACTACGAGCTACCTGGTCTGGGCGGTCCGTGGTCAAGAACTGGAGGCCGCCGATGATATCCTACGCAGCACCATGGAAGTGAACGAAGAACTGCACGAGGTCGCCTCCGAGGCTCACACCAGCTCCGCCAAGCGGATCGGGCTGACCATGGCCGTGGTCGCGGTGCTGCTCGCCGTCTCCACCATGCTCGGCCACCGCATGCACACCGAGTCCGTCCTGCTGCAGAACCGCGCTACCGACCAGTGGGCGTTCTACCAGGCGAAAAACATTCGCGCCCACATGTACGAGGCCGATGCGCAGATGGCCGCAGTCCTGGGAGCGCAGGGCGCAAAGCTGGCGGAAGATTTCAAGTCGCGCAGCGAAAAGCAGCGCAGCGACGCCGAGAAGATCCGCGCCGGGGCCGAAAAGCTGGAAGAGGAGACACAGGCCACCGAGCGCAAGGCCACCCACTACAACCTGGCGGAGATCTTCTTCGAAATCGGCATCGTGCTGTGCTCGATTTCGCTGCTGTCCGGGTCAGGTCTGTTCTGGCGGCTGTCGTTCATCAGCACCGTTGCCGGCATCCTCATCGCCGCGCGCGGCGCCTGGCTGCACTAGAACAATTTACGGATTGTCGAATTGAAGAATTGACGGATTCAACCCGAAGCGCGCCGAAGCTCGTCAATTCGCGAACAAGAATCCCGGCTCCAGTGCTTCACTTCCGAATCATTCCGTGCACCTTCAATATCTCCACGACCCGCTCCACCGGAAGCGCCTCCACTGTCTTGCCGCGCCCAGTGACCGTCGTCGCCTTGAATAACGAGTTGTAGATCGCCTCCTCGGTCGCTTCGATCGCCGCCAGAAACAGCGGCGACATTGCCTCATTCCCCAGCACCGTCACCTGCCGGGGCTTGTTCTCATCGCCGGGACGAATCCGCAGTGCCGGCGCGGTGGAGAACGCGATGACGTAATCCCCGCTCCCATTCGACCCCGCCGCGCCCGTACGTGCCATGCCCATAATCGCCCGCGCCGCCAGCCGCTTCAGGTTGCGCGCCTCCACCGGCGCGTCGGTGGCGACCACGATCATGCACGACCCATCTGCGTCGTCTTCCGTTCCTTTCTTCGTGCCCCTTCGTGTCCTTTGTGGTTGAGCTTTTCCAGACCCCGCCGCGCCCTCAAGCTCTTCCCGAAACACATACCTCCCTAGCTCTTTTCCCACCGGGGCGCCGGCGATGGTCAGCACGCCGCCGAAGTTGGTCTGCACCAGCACGCCGACCGTGTATCCACCGAGCGACGCCGGCAATTTCCGCGACGCCGTTCCGATTCCGCCTTTCCACCCAAACGCGATCGTGCCCGTGCCCGCGCCGACGCTGCCTTCCTCCACCGGCCCGCCCTTCGCGCCCTTGATCGCCGCCAGCACGTCCTCGCGGGTGATCGGCCGCGAGCGAATGTCATTCAGGTATCCGTCATTCGTCTCGCCGACCAGTGGATTGATGGACCACACATCCTCGTTTCCCGGCAATGCCAGCATGTAGTCAATCACCGCGTCGGCCACGCGCGGCACCGCCAGAGTCGAGGTCAGCAGGATGGGAGTCTCGATCTCGCCCAACTCATTTACCTGCGTCGAACCGGCCAGTTTGCCAAACGCGTTGCCGATCAACACCGCGCCCGGTACCTTTTCGCGGAAAAGGTTGCCGCCGTGCGGCAGGATGGCGGTGACCCCGGTGCGCACATTGTCGCCGCGCACAATCGTGGTCTGTCCGACCGTGACGCCGGCAACGTCGGAAATCGCATTCAGCGGCCCGGGCGGCAAGACGCCGACCTGCACGCCGAGGTCGCGGATGCGCGGGCGCGTCGTCGTGCCGCTGGCGGTCTGCGACCACACAGGCAATGGCGCAATGCAGCCGGAAAGGCAAATCAGCAAGGGGAGCATCAGCTTTGGCCGCGGGGGCATGAGACAAAAATTGTACGCCATCGGTCAGTACTCGCCGGTTCGGGTTCCGATCCGGGCGCGCAGCCCGGATCTGGCGCCTGGGGACTCGCAATCTCGCGACTCGCTGTGATAGTGTTAGCCGCATTCCAGAGAAGTCTGGCGAAACCCGTCCGCGAACAGCTTTTCCGCGCCTCCAACCTCGGGCCGACGGCATGCCCGGTGGGGGAGCGTCGAGCGAAAGCGGCGCATCCCCCTGGAGGGCGGCGCATTTTTCAGCACGGAGTCCATGGTTTATGGCGCTCGGTTTTGGCTTCAACAAGGCGAAGGTCCTCAGCGCGGCGGAAAAGCACGTCCAGCAGGGCAAGCTGCAGAACGCCATCAGCGAGTACGAAAAGGTCGTCAAGGAAGACCCCAAGGACCTGACCGTGCTCAACACCATCGGCGACCTCTATGCGCGCCTCGGCCAGACCGACCGGGCCATCGCGTACTTCCGCAAGGTGGGCGATGCCTACGCGGCCGACGGGTTCACCGTCAAATCCATCGCCATGTACAAGAAGCTCACCAAGCTGACGCCCAACTCCGTCGAAGGCCTGCAGAAGCTCGCCGACCTCTACACCCAGCAGGGCCTGTACAACGATGCCCGCCAGCAATACGTTGCCCTCGCCGACTACCGGATGAAGTCCAACGACCTGGACGGCGCCGCCCGTGTCTTCCAGAAAATGCTGGAGCTCGATCCGGAAAACGCCGCCATGCAGAGCAAGCTGGCCGATCTCTACATTCGGATGGGCAAGAAGGAAGACGCCAAGGAAATCTATTTCCGGGCGGCCGAATCGCTGTACCAGCGGGCTGCCATGGACGCGGCCGACGAAGCCCTGGGGCGCATCCTCAGCATCGATCCTGCCAACCCCCGCGCGCTGCTCAAGCGCGGCCTGATCGCGGTGGATTCCGGCGACGGCGCCGCCGCCATCCGCCACCTGGAGTGCATTCCGCACATCGACAGCAATCCCGACGCGCTCGGCATCCTGTTGCGCGCTCACCTGCAGGTGAGAGACCTGGTGAACGCGGAAACGGTGGCGCGCAACCTGGTGGCGCAGCACAAAGACTTCAGCGGCATCCAGGCGCTGGCGGAAACGCTGATGGCGGCCGGTTCCTACCAGGAAAGCCTCGCGCTCTACCGCGAATTCTCCGGCCAGCTCTCGCTCGGCAACACCGAGTCGCTGCAGCACGGGCTGGAAGCCGCGCTGCGCAAGATCAGCGACGATGCGGCCTTGCTGGAAATCGTGCGCGACCTCTATCGCAAGCTCGGCGACCAATCGCATATCAGCGAATCCACCGAGCTGCTGGCGCACGCGCTGGTGCAGGCCGGTGACCTGAAGCGCGCCCGCGATCTCTATCGCGAACTCGCCGACACCGAGCCCGAAAATCCCATGCACGAGCAGCAATACCGCCAGGTTCTCGCCAAGCTCGGCGAGGACGCCGCGGTGCGCCCGCTGACCGCCGCCGAAGGCTCGCAGGCGTTCATGGTGGATGAGCTGGAAATGTCGGCGCCCGCGATCACGCAGGAGTATTCCGACGAGATCGCCGATGCGGTGAAGTCGGCGCTCACCGACTCCGAGCTGCTCGATTCCTACAACATGCCGGCCAAGGCGCTGGCGCCGCTGGAAAAGGTCCTGCCGCATGCCCCACGCGATTTCCGCCTCAACCAGCGGCTGGCCTCGCTCTACGCCGCCGCCAACCGGTTTGGCGATGCCGCGCAGTGCTGCGCAACCCTGGAATCGGTTTACCTGCAAGCCGGTCATCCCGATCAGGCGAGACAGTATCGCGAGCTGGCGGCCCGATATCATGAGCGCGCCGCCGCCGAGGCGCCCGCCACTGAGGTGCAGGCGCCGTCGTACTCGGTGGAGGTCGAAGCTCCTCCGGCAGCGCCTCCCGCCGCACCGGCGCCCGAGATTGATATTTCGGAGGAATGGGAGACGCACGCCGCCGCGCCCGTCGCCCCGCCGCTTCCCTCGGCCGGCGAACTGCTCGACGAAATCCGCTTCTACATCTCGCAGGGAATGTGGAACGAGGCCCGCGTCGCTTGCGAGCGATGCCAGGCGATCGCGCCCGGGAATCCCGAACTCGCCGGGCTGCAATCGCAGGTTACCGCCGCATTGGCCCCGGTGATTGAAGTCCAGGGACCAGCCGACTTTGGCATTGAACCTCCACCCCAAGTTGAGCAACCGCCCGCGGCGGAAATTTCGCCTGAGGCCGCTGCACCCGCGCCCGAAGCGGCGGCGCCGGTGAAAGCCGACGTTCTTGGCGCCTTCGTCTCCGATCTCGAACAATCCCTGGGCACGGATTTTGCCGTGGGCAGCACGACGCCAGCATCAGCGGAGCCCGCCGCGCCGCCTCCCGCACCTCCCCCGCCCGCGCCTGCGATGGAAGCCGCACCCAGCAAGCTTGCGCAGGAGGTACACGAGGAGGCGAGCACCGTTCTTTCCGACATGTTCGCCGAATTCAAGGAGGATGCCGAAGCCGGCGCCAGTGAAGTCGAGGACCCGGACACGCACTACAACCTGGGCGTGGCTTTCCGCGAGATGGGCCTGATGGACGAAGCCATCGGCGAACTGCAAAAAGTCTGCCACGCCATCGACAAGGGCATTCCCTTCAGCCAGCCCATGCAAGCCTATACCTGGCTGGCGCAGTGCCTGGTGGACAAGGGAGTCCCCGCCGCCAGTTACAGGTGGTACGAAAAAGCGCTCACCATCGCTACCGACGAGCAGCAGCGCCTGTCGCTCCACTACGACCTGGCGAACGCCCACGAGGCCGCCGGCGACCGTCCCTCCGCCCTGCAGCACTTCATGGAGGTTTACGGCAGCAATATTGACTACCGGGATGTTGCCGAGCGCATCAAAGCTTTGAAGTCGTAGAATCCAAATATATGGGTCCTGCGAGCGATCCTAGGGAGCCAATACGCCAGGTGAGTCCGGACGCCAAGGTTCTCCCGCCTGACCGCTTGCCGGTGGAGAGCAAACCGCAGCCCGCTCCAGCCGCCCCGCCCGATGGCAAAGTCTCGCGCACCAGCATCTGGCTGCATCGCCTCTCGCTGGTGATCTTCGTCATCTTCTGCATTGAACTGGGCATGCTGCTTGCCGTTTTGCCCTGGACCCGCATCTGGACCGACAACTCCCTGCTCGCCGCACATCCCGCCTGGCGCGCCCTGGTGCAGGACAACTTTGTCCGCGGCATCATCACCGGCATCGGCCTGGTGGACGTCTGGATCGGAATCTGGGAGGCCGTCCACTACCGCGATCCGGGGAAGCAGAAGAAGGATTTGTAATTTGGCAATTTGTAATTTGTAATTGCAGCTGCTCTCGAGTGGCTGGGTGCGTGCACTGCGCGCTCCGCAAATTTCAAATTACAAATTACCAATTGCAAATCTTATGGACGAAACCCTGAATCGCGCTCCCCTCGCCTACGAGAACAAGAAGTTTCTCGACTCACCCGACGGGCGCATCCTGCGCATCCTGTCGGAATATTCCGAGCCGCTGGCGCGCTTCCGCCGCGAGCGCATCCAGGACACGGTGGTCTTCTTCGGCTCGGCGCGTTTTCACAGCCGCCACGACGCGCAACGCACGCTTGAGCTGCTGGAGAAGCCCGGGTCGCGCGCGCTGGCCTCGCCCGAGGAACAGGACAGGGTGCTGCGCGCCCGCGCCGCCGTCGAAATGGCGCGCTATTACGAAGACGCCCGCCGTCTCGCCTGTAAGCTCACGGAGTGGGCCATGAAAATACCGTCCAAGCGGCGCCGCTTCGTGGTCACCACCGGCGGAGGGCCGGGCATCATGGAGGCGGCCAACCAGGGCGCGCGCGAAGCCGGCGGCAAGACCATCGGGCTCAACATCAACCTGCCCTACGAGCAGATGCCCAACCGCTACATCAGCCCGGAACTCAACTTCGACTTCCACTACTTTTTCATGCGCAAGCTGTGGTTTGCCTATCTGGCGAAGGCGCTCATCGTTTTTCCCGGCGGGTTCGGCACCTGCGACGAGCTGTTCGAAATTCTGACGCTCGCCCAAACCGAAAAACTGGCGAAGAAAATCCTGGTCGTGATGTACGGCAGCGAGTACTGGAAGAGCGTCTTCAACCTGCAGGCGATGGTTGACGCGGGGACGATCTCGGCCAACGACGTCAACGCTTTCAAGATGGTGGACTCGGTGGATGACGCCTTCGCCTACCTGCAGGAGGGCCTGACCCGGTATCACCTCAACGCACAGCCGCCGCATAAAGCGCCGGAGATCGCGAAAACCAGGCCGTAGCAGCGCAACTTCAATGCGGAGCGTTCTTGCCGTGGACGCGCGGTGCGGCCGGGACCTTCTCCACTTCTTTTGCGGTGCGCATGACGGTCTTCTTCATGCGGTTCTCGCCGGCCCAGTAGAGGCTGATTTCGTGGCCGTCAGGATCGTTGAGGTAGGCGTGCCGCCAGCCCCACGGCATCATTTGCGGCAGTTGCGTGATGTAGAAACCGTTGGCCTGCAGCTTGCGGCAAAAACCGTCGAGGTCACGAATCTCGAAGTACAAACGCACGCCCTCGCTCGCCACCGACGCTCCCGGTCCCGCCTGGTGCAAGGCGATCGTGCCGTCGCCCCCAGGCGCGCAAAGCCGCGCGTACACCGGCTTGCCTTCGTAGCGGAACTCGTCCACTTGCTTGAATCCCAGAAGCTGGTGATAGAAATCCAGCGCGCGCTGCACATCCTTGACGTACACCATCGCGTGATTGAAGCTGAGCTTGTCGCCTCCCGGTAGCAAGGCCGGCTCCCGCGGAGCTGCTTTCTTCGCCGGCCGGGCGGCTGTCTTCGCCTTCTTGGCCGTGGATTTCTTCGCCTTGGCGGCGCCGCTTGTCTTCTTTTTTGCCTTCTTCACGGATACTTTCGCCATGGCTGCACTTGTCCTGCAATGTGGCGCGCCATTCTACCTGAACCGCTTCGCCATCGGAAGCGAACCAGCACGTCAGCCTGGATGCGCCGCCCGGAGCGCCGGGATTGCATACAATTGTCTGCGATTTGCAATTTCAAGTTCCAGAATTTCACATGCTCCTTTACTACATCACCGATCGTCGCCAGTTTCCCGGCTCCGCGGCGGAGCAGCGCGCGGCGCTGCTGCGGAAAATTTCAGAGGCGGCGCGCTGCGGCGTCGATTACATCCAGCTCCGCGAAAAAGACTTGACCGCGCGCGAGTTGCTGGAGCTGGCGAAAGACGCGCGGAACGCTATTTCAGAGTTCGCGACTTCTGGACTCGAAACTCGGGACTCGCAACTCGCAACTCGCCTTTTGATCAACTCCCGCATTGATGTAGCTCTGGCCTGCGGCGCCGACGGGGTTCATCTCAGGTCGGACGATATCTCCGCCGCCGACGCTCGCGCCGCCTGGATGAAAGCTGCATCTGCCCGGGACTCGGGACTCGCGACTCGCGACTGCCTGATTGCGTGCTCCTGCCACACTGCCGGCGAGGTTCGCCGCGCCCAGTCCGATGGCGCCGATTTCGTGGTCTTCGCGCCGGTGTTCGAGAAAGGCGGACAGCGCGGCGTGGGCCTGGAAGGGTTGCGCGCGGCCTGCCGCGGATTGACGAGGCCAGCGCTCCGGAAGCTTCACCGGCGGTGACCCTGCCCGTGCTCGCGCTGGGCGGAGTGACGCTGGACAATGCTCAGGCCTGCCGGGAGGCGGGAGCCGCGGGAATTGCGGGGATTCGGCTGTTCCAGGACAACGATGTCGCGGAGGTCGTGGCGCGGTTGCGAAACATCGCCACCGCAAAGGACGCGAAGTAGGTCTTTCGGTCTTTCGGTTTGTCGCCTGCCGCGGCTTGCAGCGAACGACCGAAAGACCGATAGACTGATAGACCAACGTGGAGAGCTGCTCATGCGCAAGTTCGTTCCCCTGATGTTTGCCGCGCTGGTCCTCATCGCACCCGCCTTCGCGCAGCAGAAGCCGAAAGTGCGCGCCATCACCGCGTTCGTGCGCCTGGAGCGCGCGCACTACCAGGACGAGGTGCGCGACACGCTGGTCTTCCTGCGGCGCGCCAAGGCGTCATTCAAGCAGCGCGGATACGAGGTGGAATCGCTGCGCATCACCACGCAGCCCTTCCCGGACCTGGTGCGCGGGCTCAAGCACGACGAGGCTCTGGCGTTCCTGCGCAGCTATGACGAGCTGGCGCAGAGGGAGAACTTCGACACCTCGATCGGCCCCGCCATGCTCTCCGACTCCGACGATCCGGCGGCGGCGCATCTGCTGGCCGAAGCTCTGGCAGGGACCAAGACGCTGGAAGGTAGCATCATCATTGCGGCGGCAGATGGAATCCACTGGAAGGCGATTGCCGCGGCCGCCGAGGTGATCAAGTACCTGGAAGAGCACAGTCCGCACAGCCAGGCGAACTTCAACTTCGCGGCCACGGCAATGCTGCCGCCGCTGGCGCCGTTTTATCCCGGCTCGTACCACACCGGCGCCGGCCACCAGTTCGCGGTCGGGTTGGAATCCGCCAACGTTGTTGGCGAGGCGTTCGCAGCATCCACCGGCTACGAGGCAGGCGCACAGGAACTCACCGTGCGGCTGGGCCGCTTCGCGCAGGACATCGAAGCGGGAGCGCAGGGAATCGCCACACAAACCGGCTGGAGCTACGCCGGACTGGACCTCTCGCCCGCGCCGCTGAAGGACGTCTCGATCGGGGCGGCGATCGAGAAGCTGACCCATGCCCGCTTCGGCTCCAGCGGGACGATGAGCGCGGTGGCGGCGACAACGGCGGGGTTGAAGGCCATCCCAGTGAAGCAGGCAGGCTATTCGGGGTTGATGCTGCCGATCCTGGAAGACAGCCTGCTGGCGCAGCGCTGGAGCGAGGGAGCGGTGTCGATGGACGCGCTGCTGGCTTACTCGGCGGTGTGCGGCACCGGGCTCGACACCATTCCTCTGCCGGGGGACATCACGGCGGAGCAGCTTCGGCGCATTCTCAGCGATGTGGCATCGCTGGCGCGGAAGTGGAACAAGCCGCTTTCGGCGCGGCTGCTGCCGGTGGCGGGGAAAAGAGCCGGGGAGCGCACCGAATTCGATGATCCTTTTCTGGTCAACACCACGCTGCAACCGGCGCCATGAAATTTCCCGCAGCCTGGTTGGCGGCCGTCAGCCCTGTTCGATGCGGCGCAGCTCGTTCCTGAGCGCAGCTTCCACGCGCGGAGAGCGGCGTTCGCCACGCGCGACGCGGCTGACGTAGGAGCGGTCCACCGCGAGCTGGCGAGCGACACGAGAGTACAGCCCGCGATAAAGGCGGTATCGCTTCAGCGCTGAATCCTTGCCAAGATTCCGTGTCACCAACGGTGACTCCCGACCGGCGAGAATTATATAACGCGAATCCCGCTGTTCCTTCTCCGGCCACACTGCAATCCGCGCGCTTCCTCGGGTACAATCCGGCCCGGGAGGACACATGGTTCAGCGCATCAGCACTATCATCGGCATCATCCTGCTTGGTTCATCCTTGATGGTCGGCCAGAATCCGAGCACCAGCTCTGCGCCGGCCGACGCGGCAAGCTTTATGCGCGGCGCCGAAACGCGGCTCGATGATGTCGTGGTAAAGGCAAGCCGCGCCAGTTGGGTGCAGTCCACCTACATCACCGACGACACGGAGGCGCTTTCGGCCAGCGCGAATGAACAAGTTCTGGCCACAACGACCGAACTGGTCAATGAGGGCAAGCGATTCCAGGGCGCGCAACTCTCGCCCGTGCTGCAGCGAAAATTCACGCTCCTGAAGCTGTCTCTGTCATCGCCCGCGCCGAACAATCCCGCGGAACGCAAGGAGCTGGCGGAGATCGGAACCTGGCTGGAGGGGACGTACGGCAAAGGCAAGTACTGCCCGAAGACCGGGCCGTTCGCGGGGAAGTGCCTGGGGCAGAGCGAAATGGAGCAGGCCTTCGCGACCACGAAAGACGAGGCCGTGCTCCGCGACCTGTGGATCGGCTGGCACGCGTTCGCGCCGCAGATGCGGCAGCGGTACGCGCGCGGCGCTGAGCTTTCCAACAAGGGCGCGCAGGAGATCGGGTTCAAAGACACGGGCGTGCTGTGGCGGTCGAACTACGACATGACGCCGGAGCAGTTCAGCGCCGAGCTGGAGCGGCTGTGGAACCAGTTGCGCCCGCTGTATCTCTCGCTGCATGCCTACGTGCGCTCGCAACTGGTAAAGAAGTACGGGCCGCAAGTGGTCCCGCCGAACGGGCCGATTCCGGCCCACCTGCTGGGGAACATCTGGGCGCAGGACTGGACCAACATCTACTACCTGCTCAACGTTCCCGGGAACGGCAGCGGGATTGACCTGACGCCCATCCTGGAGCAGCAACAATTCGATTATCAGAAGATGGTGAAAACGGGCGAGCACTTCTTCGTGTCGCTCGGCTTCGATCCGCTGCCCAAGACGTTCTGGGAGCGCTCGATGTTCGTGCGGCCGCGCGACCGCGACGTGGTTTGCCACGCCAGCGCGTGGGACGTGGACAACAAGAACGACGTGCGGCTGAAGATGTGCATCCAGGTGCGCGACGAGGATTTCCGCACCATCCATCACGAGTTGGGACACAACTTCTACCAGTTGGCCTACCAGAAGCAGCCGCCGCTGTTCCAGAACAGCGCCAACGACGGCTTCCACGAGGCGGTGGGGGACACGATCGCGCTCTCGATCACGCCCGGGTACCTGAAGGAGATCGGGCTGATCCAGCAGGCGCCGCCGGCGAGCGAGGACCTGGGCTTGCTGATGCACAAGGCGCTGGAGAAGATCGCCTTCCTGCCGTTTGGATTGCTGATTGACCAGTGGCGCTGGGGCGTGTTCTCGGGGCAGATCGCGCTCGCCGACTACAACAAATCGTGGTGGGATCTGCGGCTGAAGTACCAGGGCGTGGCGCCGCCGGTGGCGCGGAGCGAGAAGGACTTCGATCCGGCGGCGAAATATCACGTGCCGGGCAATGTGCCGTACTCGCGCTATTTCCTGGCGGACGTGCTCCAATTCCAGTTCCATCGCGGGCTGTGCAAGTCCATCGGCTACCAGGGCCCGCTGCATCGCTGCTCCATCTACAACAACAAGGTCGCGGGCGCGCGCCTGAAAAAGATGCTGGAGATGGGCCAGAGCCGTCCGTGGCCGGATGCGCTGGAGGCGTTGACGGGCGAACGCCGGATGGACGCCACCGCAATCCTGGATTACTTCGCGCCGCTGCAGAAGTGGCTCGATGAGCAGAACGCGAAAAATGGAGTGAAGGTGGGCTGGTAGTACCGAGAACCGAGTACTGAGTACCGAGCGCGGCAGCCGAGGATGGCCGCCGCGTTCGCTTTTTGGGCAGCATCGTGGAGGCGCTGATTATCCCAATCGATTGCGCGACGACGCATACAATCGTTCGCGGAGGCACAAGCGAATGGCGAACTATGGTTTCGACAAAGACAAGGTAATCGACGTCGGCGGTTCCAACGTGTTGCGGCTGGCGGGCGTGGCGGTGGCCGCGCTGCTGGTCATCCTGCTGCTGTTTGCAGCGGTGGCGAGAGTGCCGGCGGGCCACGTGGGCGTGCTCACCTTGTTCGGACGGGTGACGGGCGAAACCCTGCCCGAGGGCATGCACCTGGTGAACCCGTTCAAGGAGAACAACGTCCTCAGCATCCGCACGCAGCAAGTGAAGGAATCGGCCAGCGTGCCGTCCAGCGAAGGGCTGGTGATAGCTCTGGACACGTCGTTGCTGTTTCATCTGAACCCGGATCGCGCCGCCGACGTGTACCAGAAAATCGGTCCGGCGTACGAAGCCACAATCGTGGAACCGAGCCTGCGGGCAGCGATCCGCGAAGCGACTTCGTCGCACTCGGCCAATGCGCTGTACACCGGGGAGCGGGAAAAGGTGGCGCGCGAGATTCACGAACAACTCTCCACGGAGCTGAACAAGCGCGGGATCACGGTGGAGCAGGTCCTGCTGCGCGACATCCAATTGCCGGCGGCCTTGAAGGCGTCGATTGAGACCAAGCAGCAGGCGGAGCAGGAGTCGCTGGCGATGTCGTTCCGGCTGCAAAAGGAAAAGCAGGAAGCGGAGCGCAAGCGCATCGAGGCGGCGGGCGTACGCGATTTCCAGCAGATCGTGTCGCAGGGGATCAGCCCGGCGCTGCTGGAGTGGAAAGGAATCGAAGCCACCGAGGCGCTGGCGAAGAGCCAGAACACCAAGATCGTGGTGATGGGCAACAGCAAGAATGGACTGCCGATCATCCTCGGACACCAGTAGAAACGGTTATCGGTTTTCGGTCGTCGGTCATCGGTGCTCAGTATTGGTCGCGCCGCTTGGGCAGGAGCGCGCGGAAGAGCATGTTGACCAGCATGAGCACGATGGCCCCGACGAAGGCCGCGACGAAGCCGCTGATGCGGAATCCGGGCACAAAGGCGGTGGCGAGCCACAGCATCAGCGCGTTGATGACGATCCAGAAGATGCCGAGCGTGAGAATGGTCAGCGGCAGGGTGATGAGCTTGAGCAGGGCGCCGATGGTGGCGTTGATCAGGCCGATGATGACCGCGGCCCACAGCGCCGTTCCCAGGCCGCGCACATAGAAGCCGGGAACCACGTGCGCGACGATCAGGAGGGCGAGCGCGCTGAGGATCCAATGGATGAGAACGCGAAGCATGAAAGGTATCCCGGCATCAATTCCGGATGCGAAATTGTACGCGCCGCAACCCCGGCGCGCTAGCGCTGGCTGAGATTGCGGCCGGCGGCGAGCATGGCGATGGATTTCTCCAGCCGGCGGACGCGCGTTTCCGGCTTTTTCGCTTCCGTGATCCACTGCGCGAATTCCTTACGACAGGTGTAAGAGTAGCGGTCCCAGGCGGCCTGCGCGGCCGGATTGGACTTCAGGCCTTTCTTGAGGTCGGGCGGCGCTGCCATGATGCGCGGGGCGGTGTCGGGCTCCATGACAATCTTAACGGTGTCGCCGACGCCGCACCTGCCACCCTCGCGCATAAAGCGGTTGACGCAGACGAAGTACTCGCCGCCCATGGGACAGATGGTGGTGCGGAACTTGAATCCGTTGATGGTGCCGGTGACCGGAACGCGCGCCTTGCCCCAGACTTTTTTTACGTCGAAGGGGATGTTCATGCCGGCGACCTTGGAGTTGCGGCCGCAGCCGAAGAGGGTGACCTTGAATTGCTTGCGCATGGGAGCTCCCCCACTGGAGTAACCGCAGATTAACGCAGATGGGAGGGTTCCGAGCAGGGAAAAACCACCGTTGTTCAGCGGTGGACTTTTTCGCGGTGGCACACCACCTGAAGGGGCTTTGACACCGCCGCTCCCCAACTCTACACTTGCGGGTATGGAAGTCCACCTCAAGCCGGAAACCGAGTCCCGCCTGCAAAAGCTGGCTGCGAAAACGGGATGCGCCCCTGACGATTTGGTCGAGGATGCGATGGCAGGTTATCTGCAAGAACTGGTCCAGGCACGGGAGATGCTTGATGGCCGGTATGATGACCTCAAGAGCGGCCGCGTGGAGCCGTTGGATGGCGAACAGGCCTTTGCCAGGCTGCGACGCAAGAGCGAGGACCGGCGCGGCGGCCATAGGTGAGGGGATTTGTCCTCCACCCGGAGGCTTACAAAGACCTCGACGAAATTTGGGAATACATCGCTGCAGAAAATGTGGACGCCGCCGATCGCGTACGCGAAGAAATCTACGAAGCCATTCGCTCCCTCCTAGCCTTCCCTCACCAGGCCCACAGTCGTCCCGACCTCACGTCGCGCCCTCTGCGGTTTCAATCAGTGCGAAATTATGTGGTTGCCTACGCGCCCGACGAAAATCCGATGGCGGTGATCGCCGTACTGCATGGCCGCCGAAATCCTCGTGTGATCGCAGCCATACTCCGCGGGAGAGGCTAAGCCTCTGCCATTTATACTGGATTCTCAATTACCGTATCCGGTTGTCATCCCGAGCGAGGGAGGGTTCCCGCGCGCTGTCTCCAGCGCGGGAAACCCGAGTCGAGGGATCTCGGTTTCTTGTCGGCTACACCAACTCCGGAACCGCTCTAGTCGAGATACACGACAAACGGAAAAGGCCACACGTGGTTGACGTGTGGCCTTTATTTAATCCGGCAACGACCTACTCTCCCACACACTTTCGCATGCAGTACAATCGGCCCTGCGGGGCTTAACTTCCGTGTTCGGGATGGGAACGGGTGGAGCCCCCGCGGTGTGATCGCCGGAAACTTGAGGCGTATGAGCAGGCGTGAGGCGCGCCAGCGCCGGGAGCCTGCTGCCGAAATCCTGAGCCGCGTAGCGGCGAAGGATCTCTTCACGCCAGGTTTTCAAAGAGCATGAGGGCGATGCCTCACAACTGAATAGATTGGGATTTACATTAGAAGGTTTGCGGCGCGGAAGCCTCAGTCATCGCTTCAGGTCAGCCAGGTTCGACTGAGGGCTGAAAGCTGACGGCTGAGGACTTCAACTGCACCGGGTAAATTTTATGGTCAAGCCGAACGGGCGATTAGTACTGGTAAGCTACGCGCCTTACGGCGCTTCCACCCCCAGCCTATCAAACACGTAGTCTTCGTGTGCCCTTCTTGACCCTTACGGGTTGGGAGATCTCATCTTGGGGAGTGCTTCCCGCTTATATGCCTTCAGCGGTTATCACAACCGAACTTCGCTACCCAGCCGTGCCCTTGGCAGGACAGCTGGAACACAAGAGGTTCGTCCATCCCGGTCCTCTCGTACTAAGGACAGGCCCCCTCAAATCTCCTTCGCCCACATCAGATAGGGACCGAACTGTCTCGCGACGTTCTGAACCCAGCTCACGTACCGCTTTAATAGGCGAACAGCCTAACCCTTGGAACCTTCTACAGCTCCAGGATGCGATGAGCCGACATCGAGGTGCCAAACCGGAGCGTCGATATGAACTCTTGGCTCCGATCAGCCTGTTATCCCCGGCGTACCTTTTATCCGTTGAGCGATGGCCCTTCCATACAGAACCACCGGATCACTAAGGCCTGCTTTCGCACCTGCTCCACTTGTAGGTGTCGCAGTCAACCACGCTTATGCCTTTGCACTCGACGGCTGATTTCCAAACAGCCTGAGCGTAGCTTCGCGCGCCTCCGTTACCGTTTAGGAGGCGACCGCCCCAGTCAAACTACCCGCCTCACCATGTTCCTCTCCCGGATCACGGGAGTAGGTTAGAACCACAGAACTCGCAGGGTGGTATCTCACCGTTGGCTCCCCCAAGCCCGAAAGCCTGGGTTCAAAGCCTCCCACCTATCCTGCGCAGCAAGTGCCATAGTTCATGGTGAAGGTATAGTAAAGGTGCACGGGGTCTTTCCGTCTAGATGCGGGTAACCGGCATCTTCACCGGTACTACAAGTTCGCCGAGAAGCTCGTTAAGACAGTCGTTCGATCGTTACGCCATTCGTGCAGGTCGGAACTTACCCGACAAGGAATTTCGCTACCTTAGGACCGTTATAGTTACGGCCGCCGTTCACCGGGGCTTCAGTTGGAAGCTTCGCCTTGCGGCTAACCTCTCCCTTTAACCTTCCGGCACCGGGCAGGCGTCAGCCCCTATACGTCGTTTTCGACTTTGCAGAGACCTGTGTTTTTGTTAAACAGTCGCCGAACGCGATTCACTGCGGCCCCCTCGGGCTATGAACCCTACCGGGGCGCTCCTTCTCCCGAAGTTACGGAGCTAATTTGCCGAGTTCCTGAACGAGCCTTCTCTCGAGCGCCTTTGGATATTCTCCTCGTCTACCTGTGTCGGTTTGAGGTACGGTTCCCTTCAGTTCTCCTTAGAGGTTTTTCTTGGCAGCGTGAACTCGGCGGCTTTCAGCCATACGGCTTACTGCTTTGCGCCTCACCGATAACTCCCCGGCGGATTTGCCTGCCGGAGACGGCTTACGCGCA